>NZ_JBMSED010000001.1:0-718119 GCF_049446195.1 Paracoccus sp. KR1-242 | reverse complement strand
CAAAGGGCTGGCGCACCTTGGCGCGCAGGCTGGCCATCGTCTCGGGATGGGTCAGCATTACGCGATAGACCTGCGGCAATTGCCCGTTCGTGTCGCGCCAGGTCGCGGCCATTGCATCGACCAGCTCGGGCGACGGGCTGTCCGAGACGAAATGCACGGCCAGCTTGCGCGACACGAATTGCGCGGTTTCGGGCCGGCGTGCGATGTCGCGAAAGGCGGCGCGGATGTCACGCAGCTCGCCCGGCCCCTTCCCGCCATAGGACTTGCCCAGCACGGTCTCGGCCCCCGGTTCGGCGATCTGCGGACGATAGGAGAAGCCGTCTTTCGCGGAATAGCTCAACCCGGTCATCAGCTCGGCCAGCTCGCGCACGTCACGCTGGGTATAGGGCGCGCCCACGCCCAGCGAATGCAGCTCCATCGCTTCGCGCGCCAGATTCTCGTTCAGGCCAAAGGCCTTTTCGGCGCGGCGCCGCGCCATCTGCGAATTCGGCCCGCGGCTGGTGTTCTGGTTCAGATAGACCAGCATCATCGGGTGGGTATCGGCGGCGAAGAACAGATCCTCGAAACGGCCATTGATATGCGGCCGGATCGCCTCGTCGTGAAAGGCCATCGCCAGTGCGTTCGTCTGCACGCCATCGGGCCGAACCGTGAAATGGTCGGACCAGAACTGCACCAGCCTTTCGCCGAATCCGGTCGGATCCTCGACGGCGCGTGCCAGCCGCCGCTGCAGGTCGCGCACGGTCAGGCGGCTGTTTTCGACGTTATAAGCCTGGAACTCTTCTTTCGCGGCTTCGCCGCTGTCGCGCGCCTTGCGCAGCTCGTTCAGGCGCAAGGCCCGCTTCTGCGCCTGCGCCGTCGAGACCGCTTCAGCGCCCGTCCGCGTGCTGGCCGCGATGCCCTGAAGCAGCGCCTCGGGGCTTGGGGGCGGCGGCGTCAGCGGCGACAGGCCATAGCCAAGCCGGATCGCCGCAGCCTGAGGAGAATCGAATACCATGCGAGAACCTGCAACCCGGGAAGAAATGTCCCGGCGCAGTTTATCTCATGCCCGGCGGGCAAGGTCAGCACACGCTTTCGACAGCAGGCGGCGCGGCCGCGGAGTCTTGCCGAGGGTTTGCGCCCCCGGCAAGCACATGGTCAGGCCGCGATCATTCGCGCGGCAGCGCACGCAGGCGCAGTTCGCGCATCTGCTCGTTCGTGGGCTCGCTCGGCGCGCCCATCATCAGATCCTCGGCGCGCTGGTTCATCGGGAACATGATGACCTCGCGGATGTTCTGCTCATCCGCCAGCAGCATGACGATGCGGTCGATGCCGGCCGCGCAGCCACCGTGGGGCGGCGCGCCATAGCGGAAGGCCTTGACCATGCCGCCGAAACGCTTCTCGACCTCGTCATGGCCATAGCCGGCCAGTTCGAAGGCCTTGAACATGATTTCCGGCTTGTGGTTGCGGATCGCGCCCGAGATTAGCTCATAACCGTTGCAGGCCAGGTCATACTGATAGCCCTTGACCGTCAGAGGGTCGCCCGACAGCGCCTCCATCCCGCCCTGCGGCATCGAGAAGGGGTTGTGGCTGAAATCGATCCGGCCCTCGTCACCCTTTTCATACATCGGGAAGTCGACGATCCAGGCGAACCTGAACTGGTTTTCGTCGGTCAGGCCAAGTTCGCGACCGATTTCGTTGCGGGCGCGACCGGCGACGGCCTCGAAGTTCTCGGGCTTGCCGCCCAGGAAGAAGGCGGCATCGCCCTCGCCCAGACCCAGTTGCAGACGGATCGCCTCGGTCTTCTCTGCGCCCAGCGCCTTGGCGATCGGGCCGGCAGCCTCGGTCGAGCCATCCTCGGCCTTGCGCCAGAAGATATAGCCCATGCCCGGCAGACCCTGCGCCTGGGCAAACGCATTCATGCGATCGGCGAACTTGCGGCTACCGCCGGTCGGCGCGGGAATGGCGCGAACCTCGGTCCCGTCCTGCTCCAGCAGTTTCGCGAAGATCGCAAAGCCCGAGTCGCGGAAGTGGTCGCTGACGATCTGCATCTCGATCGGGTTGCGCAGGTCGGGCTTGTCGCTGCCATATTTCAGCATCGACTCGGCATAGGGGATGCGCGGCCACTCTGCATCGACTGGACGGCCCTTGCCGAATTCCTCGAACAGGCCCTGAATGACCGGCTGGATCGCTGCGAACACGTCCTCCTGCTCGACAAAGGACATTTCCAGGTCAAGCTGGTAGAAATCGGTGGGTGAGCGGTCGGCGCGCGGGTCTTCGTCACGGAAGCAGGGCGCGATCTGGAAATACTTGTCGAAGCCAGCGACCATGATCAGCTGCTTGAACTGCTGCGGCGCCTGCGGCAACGCGTAGAATTTGCCCGGATGCAGGCGCGACGGCACGAGGAAGTCGCGCGCGCCCTCGGGGCTGGAGGCGGTGATGATCGGGGTCTGGAATTCGGTAAAGCCCTGATCCCACATCCGGTTGCGGATCGAGCGGATCACCTTGGACCGCAGCATGATGTTCTGGTGCAGGCTGTCGCGGCGCAGGTCGAGGAAGCGATAGGCAAGCCGCGTTTCCTCGGGGTAGTCCTGCTCGCCAAAGACCGGCAGCGGCAGGTCATCCGAAGGGCCAAGCACCTCGGTCGCGGTGGCATAGACCTCGATCTCGCCAGTCGGCAGCTTGGGGTTGATCAGGCTGGCATCGCGCAGCTTCACGCGCCCGTCGATGCGGATCACCGTCTCGGCCCGCAGCTTTTCCAGCGCGGCAAAGGCCGGGCTGTCGCTGTCGGCGATCACCTGGGTGATGCCGTAATGATCGCGCAGGTCGATGAAAAGCACGCCGCCATGATCACGGACCCGATGGACCCAGCCCGACAGTCGGATTTCGGAACCGGCATTGGCGGCGGTCAGCTCGCCGCAGGTGTGGCTGCGATAGACGCTCATCATCTTTTCCCCTTGGTATCAGCGCACGCATGAACCGCTTGTGCCGGGGGAAGTCAAGCTTTCAGAAGGGCCGGACCACGTTGCCGGAATAGAAATAGGTGCCCATCCCCACGGCAAAGAGCACGTTCCCCGCCACCGCATGCAGCAGCCAGGCCGAGGGGAAGCCGTGGCGCAGATAGGCGCGGGCAAAGAACCATCCGCCCATGAAGGTCAGGATCGCGACCACCCAGGACCAGTACATCAGATGGGCAAAGGAAAAGATCGCCGCGTTCAGCGCGATTGCCGGATGCCCCTGCGGCAGCAGCGGGGCATAACGGTGGAAGAACAGCGGGCGAAAGATCAGTTCCTGCGGCAGCGCGGACAGAATCGGATAGAAGGTCCAGACTACCAGCAGGAATTCGGGGCGGTTGCGCACCATGTTGAACAACGCGCCAGGATGGAACCACCACAGCAGCGCGACCCCGATGACAAAGCTGGCGACGGCCATTCCCAGAAGCTCGCGCCAGGGCAAGGCCCTCCAGCCCCGCACCAGACCCCGCCACGCGAACCCGCCGGTCAGCCACAGAAGCCCAAGCCCGATGATACTGAAGACGGCCAGCGCCCGGAACAGCATGTGGCCGGGCATGAACAGCGCGATGCCCAGGGGCGCCCCGATATAGAGCGCCCCGAACTCGGCCCAAAGCAGGCGCCGGCTTACTGAAGTCGCCTGCTCAGCCATAGACGCCATTGCTTGGCCCCGCCCGCGAAGACGTTCAGGTCCACGTTGCCCTGCACGCCGGGCACGATGCCGGTGCCGGTATATTGCCAGAAGCTGTAGGGTTGGCCCGGATAGACGATACGGGGATGGCCCGCGACCGAGCGCAGCCAGAACTCCTCGGGCCAGCTGCCCAGGTTGTTGTCCCGGTAGAAGTCGACCGTGGTATAGATGATCGGCCGTTGGCCATAATGGCGATGCAGGATGTCCTTGAAGATCTTGGCCTCGCGCAGCACCTCGTCGCTGGGCGGACGGCGGGGGCAGGTCTTGGACGCGGTCCATTCCAGGTCGATGACCGGCGGCATCGCTCCGCGTTCACGTGGAACATTGGCGATGAACCACGCCGCCTGCTGCGCGCCCGAGCGGCAGAAGTAGAAATAGTGATAGGCGCCGCGCGGAATGCGCGCCTGCCCGGCTTCGTACCAATAGCGGCGGAAGTTCGGGTCTGCATGGTCAGCGCCCTCGGTCGCCTTGATGAAGGCGAAGCTGACCCCGGATCCGCGCACCCTGCCCCAGTCGATATTGCCCTGATAGCGCGAGATGTCGATGCCGTGGACCGGGTGGTCATAAGGATGACCACCGACCCAGGCATGGGGTTGGGAATCGCCGAATTGCGGCCCCGCCCCGTAACCCACGGTCACCGCCGACGGTCCCCTGCGGCCACCGCCGCAGGCCGCGAGACTGACCAGTAAAACCACGCACAGGAACTTGCCCAGAATATTCATCACTGCCCTCTGTCCTTTGCCCGTCTTGCCGGAGCTTTGGACCTTTATCGCAAAGGCACAGAGTTCTGTCACGATGCCGTGACAGTCACGATCATGTCAGTCGATCTCGCTTGGAGTGTTGCAGGCAGGACCCAGCGCACGGCATCGGCGGAATACGGCCTCTCCCTGTCGGGCAGCGGTGCCGCCGGTCCATGGCTGGGACCTGCGAAGACAACCCGCCTCGCGACCGGGCTCAGGCGGCTTCTATCAGGAAATCTACCAGCAACCGGGCCAACAGATCGGGGGCCTCAAGCGGGATCATGTGGCCAGTGGGCAGGATTTCCAGCCGCGCGCCGGGAATGGCCTGCGCCATTTCCACCGATTCCTCGACGCTGCGCAGGCGGTCGCGGTCCCCGGCCACAACCAGCGTCGGGCAACGGATCGACGCCAGCTGGTCAAGGTCGCCCTCGCGGCGAAACATGGCCTGGCGGCGAAAGGTCTCGCCTCCCAGCCGCAGGCTCATGTCGTGAATGCGCGAGATCAGGGCGGAATCGCCCTCGTGTTCGGGCGCAAGGGACTGCGCGATGGAACGGCGCGAGACGCCCCGAAACACGGCGGGGTTTGCCCCCAACGCGACCGCGCGCCGACGCTCCTGCAACTCACTGTCACTTCGCGACGAGGTCGCGATCAGGACCAGTCGCGAGACACGCTCGGGCGCGATCCGTGCCATTTCGCGCGCGACATAGCCGCCCATGGAAAAGCCGATCAGCGCGAAACGGGCGGGCGCGGCGTCCAGCGTGTCCCGGGCCATTTCGGCAATCGTGGTCGCCCGGGCCGGATCGGCATGGGTCAGCGGTCCGATCCGCTGCAGCGCCGGGGCGACATCGGTCCAAAGTTCGCGGTCCAGCATGAAGCCGGGAACAAGCGTCAGGGCCATTGTCCCTCTCTGTCCTTGGCTTTTCCGCGTCAGTTCGCGTCGGGAATCAGCTTGCCGGGATTCATGATCCCTTCGGGGTCCAGCGCCTGCTTGATCGCCGCCATCACCGCGACCCCCTCGCCATGTTGGGCGCGCATCAGCGGGCGCTTGCCAACCCCGACGCCATGTTCGCCGGTGATGGTGCCGCCGACGGCCAACGCGCGTTCCGCCATGCGGGTCGCGACGCGTTTCGCGGCGGCAAGTTCGGCCTCGTCCCCCGGCATGATCAGAAGCTGCGAATGGAAATTGCCGTCGCCGACATGACCGACCATCGGGCCAATCAGCCCCTCGGCCCGGATATCGGCGGCGGCGGCGGCCACGGCCTCGGCCAGATGCGACATCGGCACGCAGACATCGGTCACGACCGCCGTCGCGCCCGGACGCAGCGCAAGGCAGGCGCGATAGGCGCCGTGGCGCATCTTCCACAGGGCCGCGCGATCCTCGGGCGTGGTTGCCCAGTCAAAGCCCTGCCCGCCGAATTCGGCCGCAAGCTCGCCGAACTTCTGGGCGTCCTCCTTGACCGTCGCGGGCGAGCCGTGGAACTCGACCATCAGGTGGGGGCCTTCGTGCAGATGCGTGCCCGCATATTGGTTGAAGGCGCGCGCGGCATCACCATCGACGAATTCGATCCGCGCCATCGGAATCCCCGACTGGATGGTCGCGGTCACGCATTCGACCGCCTCCTCCAGCGTGCCAAAGGCGCAGACGGCCGCGGCCATTTCCTCGGGCTGGCCGTGCAGGCGCAGGGTCAGTTCGGTGATGATGCCCAGCGTGCCTTCCGATCCGACGAACAGCGCGGTCAGATCATAGCCCGCGCTGGACTTCGCCGCCCGCGTTCCGGTGCGGATGACACGCCCGTCGGCCAGAACGACCTCAAGCGCCAGGACGTTGTCGCGCATGGTGCCATAGCGCACGGCGGTGGTGCCGCTGGCACGGGTCGCCGCCATGCCGCCCAGGCTGGCATTGGCACCGGGATCAACCGGGAAGAACAGGCCTGTCGCGCGCAATTCGGTGTTCAGCGCCTCGCGCGTGACGCCAGGCTGGACGCTGGCCTGCAGGTCGCCGGCACGCACCTCGATCACGCGGTCCATCTTCATCAGGTCGATGACGATGCCGCCATGAATGGCCAGCGCATGCCCCTCAAGCGACGTGCCGGTACCCCAGCCGATCACCGGAATGCGGTGCTGATGGCAGATGCGCATGACGGCCGCGACCTCGTCGGTCGAAAGGGGCCAGACGACCGCGTCAGGCGGCGGGGCGCGGTGAAAGGTTTCGGAGACGCCATGCAAATCGCGATCGGCCTGCGACTGGGAAAAGCGCGCGCCCAGAAGCTGGCTGAGCGCCTCGGCGGCCTGAACGGGTATCGGCATGGTGTCCCTCCTGATTGCAGGCCGGTCATAATCCCGCGCGTGCCCCAAGGACAAGCGGGCCATGCGCATCCCCGGCAGTGAAAGAGGAGTCAGGCGCGCGCGCCGCCGAAAATCCCCCTGACCGCGCCGATCACGGGCGAGATCACATGCTGGACCAGCGGAATCAGGATAAAGCCCAGCACCAGACCGAATATCCCGTCCAGAAACGCCGTCGTGGCCCAGCCGGCAGCCCCCGCGACCTGCGGCAATGCCTGTGCCGCGGCCTCGGACCGCTCGCGCACCCATTGATAGGGCTGGTGCATTCCCAGTTCGTGCAGCCCGTGGACCACGATCTGCCCGCCGACCCAGATCATCGCGGCGGTGCCGACCACGGTCAGCACCTTCATGAAGCCCGGCATGAAGCGGACAAGCCCGCGCCCGAAGCCTGCCAGCGCCCCACCCCGTTCGACCAGGTGCAGGCCGAAATCGTCGGCCTTCACGATGATCGCGACAAAGCCATAGACCGCCACCGTGATCCCGACGGCGACGATGGCCAGGATCAGCGCCTCTTTCCAGATCGGGTCGCCATCGGGGATCGCGGCCAGCGCGATGGTCATGATCTCCGCCGACAGGATGAAATCTGTCTTGATCGCGCCCTTGACGCGCTCTTCCTCAAGCCCGGCAGCGCCATCCTCGGTCGTCTGCAACTGCGGCTCGTTCACCTTGTGATGGCCAAGGGCATGCATGACCTTCTCGGCACCTTCGAAGCAAAGATAGCTGCCCCCCAGCATCAGAAGCGGGGTGATCGCCCAGTCGGCAAAGGCAGACAGCAGCAGCGCCACCGGCAGCAGGATCACAAGCTTGTTGATCAGCGATCCTCGCGCGATGCGCAGGACGATCGGCACCTCGCGCGAGGCGGAAAAGCCGTGGACGTATTTCGGTGTCACCGCCGCATCGTCGATGACCGCACCCGCGGCCTTGGCGCCCGCCTTGGCCGCCTGCCCCGCCACGTCGTCGACGGAAGACGCCGCAATCTTGGCGATTCCCGCCACATCATCCAGCAGCGCCAGCAAACCGCTCATCCGTCATCCTTTTCGCCTGCGGCCGTTCACGGCCCTGTGATGCCCTTGTGCGAAACGAACGCAGGGCGCGCAAGTGCGGTTCGCCGCGCCGCGCATTTTCCCGAAAGTCAGGACCGGCGCAGCGGAGCCATGGCGAACATCGGCCCGGTCGCCTGACCGGTCGGAGAGCCGCCTGCCGGCTCCTCGGACAGCGCGATGCGCACGCCCTCGACCATATCGATCCCTTCGGGCAGGCTTGTGCGCATCGGCCCCTTGCGCGCCACCAGCCCCAGCGAGACCGGGGCCGAGCCGTCCGGGCTGATCCACCAGACCTGCCAGTCGCGCCCCTCGGGCACGGTGCCATCCATCAGCATTACCTCGACCTCGCGCCCGTCCACGCGGGCATCGACGCGCATGGTCGCATCGGACGAGGCCAGCGCGGCCTGATAGCTGGGCAGCTCCGGCCCCCGCAGCACGGGCAGCGCCAGCATCACCACCAGTGCCACGGCCGCGACTGCGCCCGCGGCCGCGGAAATCAGCGGCAGCGGGCGCTGCCACCAGCGGATGCGGCTGTCGATCATATGGCTCAGCGGCGCAGAGATATGACCCAGATCCTCGCGGATGCGCTGACGCGCGCGCACCGGGGGCATGACCGGGGTCAGTTCCTCGGCAAGCACCGCCAGCCGTTCCTGCCAGTCGCGGACGCGCTGGGCGAATGCGGGATCGGCGGCAAGGCGCGCCACGGCCTGCTGCGCGTCGTCCGGGGCAGCCAGGCCAAGAGCGATTTCGGCGGCCAGGATATCGTCCTGCTGCTCGGGGGTCAGGTCCGGTTCTTGGCCGGGATCCGGGGGCGCATCCTCGCTCATCTGTTCACGCATTCCTTCAGCCGCAGCAGGCCCCGGCGCAGCCAGCTTCGCAGGGTGTTCAGGGGCACGCCCTGGCGCTCGGCCAGGTCGGCATAGGTCAGCCCCTCAAGATAGACGGCGCGGACAACACCGGCCTGTCCGGGCTCCAGCTCGTCCAGGCAGGCGGCCAGCAGGCTGTGCTGCTGCCCGCGGATCGCCGCCTGTTCCGGCGAAGCGCCCAAGGCCGGGATCGACGCGGCAGCCTCGGCCGGGGCAAAGGCGGGACGGGCATCGCGCGCCCGCAGCCGGTCGATGGCGCGGTTGCGGGCGATGGTGATCAGCCAGGTCATCGGCGACAACCCGTTCGCCGAATAGCGCGAGGCCCCGCGCCAGATGTTGAGATAGACTTCCTGAAGCGTCTCTTCCGCCTCGGGGCGGTCCTTCAGCAGCGACAGGCAGACCGCATGCAGCTTGGCCGAGGTCGCATCATAAAGCGCGTCGAAGGCCGACCGGTCGCCCTGTGCGACACGCATGATCAACCCTTCCAATGCGATCCGGCGCGCGTCGGTCAAGCGGGCGGGTCCTTCTTCCAGCAATTCGCGAAAGCTTAGAAACAGCGCGCCGGGCCGTCAATCAAGGCCACAGGCGAAGTTCCGCCCATGCGCGGGTGCTTGCACGTCCTGCCCGAATGCGCAATCAAGACGATGTTGCGACAAAAGGGCCCGAGTGATGCTGGACGTGAACGCCAAACCCACCGAAGAAATCGACCTGCGCGAGACGTTTGGTCTGAACAGCGAGATGAAGGTCAAGGGGTTTGCCGACCGAACCGATCGCGTGCCCGAGATCGACCCGACCTACAAATTCGATCCCGACACCACCATGGCGATTTTGGCGGGCTTTGCCTATAACCGCCGGGTGATGATCCAGGGCTATCACGGCACCGGAAAATCGACCCATATCGAACAGGTCGCGGCGCGCCTGAACTGGCCCTGCGTGCGGGTCAACCTCGACAGCCATGTTTCCCGGATCGACCTGATCGGCAAGGATGCGATCAAGCTGGTCGACGGCAAGCAGGTCACGGTCTTCCACGAAGGCATCCTGCCCTGGGCGCTGCGGAACCCGACCGCCATCGTATTCGACGAATACGACGCGGGCCGCGCGGACGTGATGTTCGTGATCCAGCGCGTGCTGGAAGCCGACGGCAAGCTGACCCTGCTGGACCAGAACGAAGTCATCACGCCGAATCCGTATTTCCGCCTGTTCGCCACCGCCAACACCGTGGGTCTGGGCGACACGACCGGCCTTTACCACGGCACCCAGCAGATCAACCAGGGCCAGATGGACCGCTGGTCGCTGGTCTCGACCCTGAACTATCTCAGCCACGATGCCGAAACCGCGATCGTGCTGGCCAAGAACCCGACCTACAACACCGAAAAGGGCCGCAAGGTCATCAGCCAGATGGTGACGCTGGCCGACCTGACCCGCACCGCCTTCATGCAGGGCGACCTGTCCACGGTGATGTCGCCGCGCACGGTGATCACCTGGGCACAGAACGCGCGCATCTTCGGCGACAATGTGGGTTACGCCTTCCGCCTGACCTTCCTGAACAAATGCGACGAACTTGAGCGCCAGACCGTCGCCGAGTTCTACCAGCGCCTGTTCGACGAGGAACTGCCCGAAAGCGCGGCGGTCAAGGCGGGGTGATGGGCACGGGGGTCCGGCACGCGCTGTTGACCGTGACCAGTTTGTTGCTGGCCGATGGCGCGGCCGCACTGCCCGGACCCGAAGGCGACATGCCCTCTCTTCACGTGCGGTGCGTTGCAGTCCAGCAGGCACTCGATGCAGGCTTCGCGACGCTTCAAGACCGGACCTTTGTCAATTCAACCGGCGCCAGCTATTCGCTCGGCAATCCCGTCGGCCCCCATCTTGAGGTCGCGCCCGAGGACGAGGACATTCTTGCCCGTCTAACGGAACGGCTTACCCCCGCCGCGATCGAATACGTGCAGGCAACAGTTGTGCCCGCGATCGAGAACGAACCCGCCCGTCCCCTTTCCGGGGGAGGACGCGATTTCATCCAGCTTTTCCTGAACTGCAAGGAAACCTTGGGTTCCAGCAGGTGACACCATGAAAAAATCCGACAACCCCGCCGATCCGTTCAAGAAGGCCCTGACCGAGGCGACGCGCGCCATGGCCGAGGAGCATGAGCTGAACGTCACCTTCAGCGCCGACCCCTCGGGCGTCTCGGGCGACACCATGCGTCTGCCGCAGGTCAGCCGCCGCATGACGCGGGACGAGGTGCTGCTGGCGCGCGGCACGGCGGATGCGCTGGCGATGAAGCTGCGCCATCATGATGTGGCGACCCACGCGAAATATGCGCCCGCCGGTCCGATGGCCCGCGATCTTTACGAGGCGATGGAGACCGCGCGCTGCGAGGCGCTTGGCGCCCGCGACATGCCCGGCGCGCTGTCCAACATCGACGCCAAGCTGGGGCAGGAAGCCGACCGCAAGGGCTATGGCCAGATCAAATCCCCCGCCGATGCGCCGCTTTCGGTCGCGGCGGGCTATCTGCTGCGCCAGATCGCGACCGGACGCGCGCTGCCGCCCTCGGCCCAGCATGTGGCGGACCTGTGGCGCCCCTTTGTCGAGCAGCAGGCCGGCGGCGATCTTCACGATCTGTCCAGGGCGCTGGCCGACCAGGCCGGTTTCGCCCGCCTTGCGCGCAAGGTGATCGCGGATCTTGGCTATGGCGACCAGCTGGGCGAAGACCCGGACGAGCCGCAGGATGACGACGCCGAGGAGAACGCCGAGCAGGACGAGGAAGCCGGCGACAACCAGTCCCGCGACCAGAGCGAGGACGATGAGGCCGAGGCCGCGCCCGAGCGCAGCCAGGAACAGACCCAGGACGAGCGTCAGGCCCAGGTCAGCATGGACGACCAGTCCGACGAGGAAATGGCCGACGAAGCCGAGATGTCCGAGGCGGAAAGCCCGCCCGACATCCCTCCGCCCGTCAGCGAAGCCAGTCCCGACTATCGCGTCTATACCCAGATCTTCGACGAAGAGATCCGGGCCGAGGATCTGGCCGACCCGCAGGAACTTGAACGTCTGCGCGCCTATCTGGACAAGCAGCTTGAGCCCCTGCGCGGCGCGGTCAGCCGCCTTGCCAACAAGCTGCAACGCCGCCTGCAGGCGCAGCAGAACCGCAGCTGGGAATTCGACAAGGAAGAAGGCGTTCTGGACGCGGGTCGCCTTGCCCGCGTGGTCGCGAACCCGACCATGCCGCTGTCCTTCAAGATCGAAAAGGATACCGAGTTCCGCGATACCGTGGTGACGCTGCTCTTGGACAATTCCGGCTCGATGCGGGGGCGTCCGATCAGCATCGCGGCGATCTGCGCGGACGTTCTGGCACGCACGCTGGAACGGAGCCAGGTCAAAGTCGAGATCCTGGGCTTCACCACCCGCGCATGGAAGGGCGGCCAAAGCCGCGAACAATGGCTGGCCAACGGCCGTCCCGCCCATCCCGGTCGGCTGAACGATCTGCGCCACATCATCTACAAGGCCGCCGATGCGCCCTGGCGGCGCGTGCGCCCGAACCTTGGTCTGATGATGAAAGAGGGTTTGCTGAAGGAAAACATCGACGGCGAGGCGCTGGAATGGGCCCATCGTCGCCTGACCCGCCGCCCCGAGGCGCGGCGCATCCTGATGGTGATCTCGGACGGGGCGCCGGTCGATGACAGCACGCTGTCGGTGAACCCGGCGAATTTCCTGGAAAAGCACCTGCGCGACGTGATCGCCATGATCGAAAAGCGCCGTCAGGTGGAACTGCTGGCGATCGGCATAGGCCATGACGTCACCCGCTATTACCAGCGCGCGGTGACGATCACCGATGCCGAGCAGCTGGCGGGCGCCATCACCGAACAGCTTGCCGCCCTGTTTGAAGCCGATCCCAGGAAGCGGGCCCGCGTCCTTGGCATGAATGCGGCGCGTCGGGGCTAGTCCCCTCGCGCGCCGTGCCATGCGCTGTGATCGCTTGATTTGGCCTCGCGCCTCATGCGACCACTGCGACATCGGTGGAGGCGCGACGTGCTGCGAATAGGCTTCTTCATTCCGGAATTTCCGGGTCAGACCCATATCTTCCTGTGGCGTGAACGACAGGCGTTGGCGGAAATGGGGATCGAGGCGGATCTCGTCTCGACCCGGCCGCCGCCGCGCGCGGTTGCCTCGCATAGCTGGGCGGCCGAGGCGCAGCGCCAGACGCGCTATCTGATGCCCGTCTCGACCGCCGGGCTGGCCTCGGCCGGGGTCGAAGCGCTGCGCGCACCCACGGGGCTGGCGCGCGGGGTCTCGGCGGCACTGGCGGCCGAAACGCGGGGGGGCGCCAAGCAGCGATTGCGGATGCTGGGCCTGCTGGCAATGGCCGCACGGCTGAAGATGATTGCCCGAGAACGCGGCTGGGATCACGTCCATGTCCATTCCTGCGCCGACAGCGCCAATATCGCCATGCTGGCCCAGCGGCTGGGCGGGCCAAGCTACAGCCTGACGCTGCATGGCCCGACACTGGAGGGTTATGGCCCGAACCAGCGCCAGAAATGGCGCCATGCCCGCTTTGCCACGATCATCTCTCGCCTGCTGGCCGGGGTCGCGACGCGCGAGATTGGCCCCGACCTGCCGGCGGTGGTCAATATCGCGCCGATGGGCGTGGACCTGTCCCAGATCCGCCGCAGCCATCCCTGGCATCCGCCCGCCCCCGGCAAGCCGCTGCGCCTGTTCAGCTGCGGTCGCCTGAATGCGATCAAGGGGCATGACCACCTGGTCGAGACGGTCGCCCTGCTTCGGGCCAGGGGCATCGACACTCATCTGGAAATCGCCGGAGAGGACGAGCAGGGCGGCAGCGGATATCATCGTGAATTGCAGGCCCTGATCGCCGCCAAGGGTCTTGGCGATGCGGTCAGGCTGCTGGGCGCGGTCAGCGAAGGCGCGGTCCGCGATGCGCTGGAACGCGCCCATGTCTTTGCCCTAGCCAGCCTGAACGAGGGTATCTCGGTCGCGATCATGGAGGCGATGGCGATGGAGATGCCGGTCGTCGTCACCGATGTCGGGGGGAACCACGAACTGATCACGTCGGGGCAGGACGGCATCCTGCTGCCGCCCGAACGCCCGGACCTGATGGCCGATGCCATTGCGGGGTTGCTGGCCGATCCCGAGACGGCGCAGCGCCTGGCCCATGCCTCGCGCGCGCGGGTGGCCGAGGCGTTCCATCATCGCCGCAGCGCCGAGGCCGTCGCCGACGGCCTGGCCCGCACCCTTCCGGGCGCAGAGCTTCGCCTGCGGCAGGCAAGAACCACCTGAGAACAAGAAAAAGAGGTGAACATGTTCCAGAGCTTCGACAGCCATTCGAATCCGACGCAGCATGTGCCGCGACTGGTCGCGCTGCGCGCCGAGCTGGCAAAACGCGAGCTTGACGGTTTCATCGTTCCACGCGCCGATGCCCATCAAAGCGAATATGTCGCCGCCCACGACGCCAGGCTGGCCTGGCTGACCGGCTTTTCCGGCAGCGCCGGGTTTGCCGTGGTGACGCAAGATCGTGCGGGCGTGTTCATCGACGGGCGCTATCGCGTGCAGGTGAAGTCCGAAATCGACCTGGGCCATTTCACCCCGGTTCACTGGCCGGAAATCAAGACGGCGGCCTGGCTGCGCGAAGCGCTGCCCGAGGGCGGACGCATCGGCTATGACCCCTGGTTGCATACCCGCCGCGAGATCAACGAGATCGAGCGGGGCCTGCTCGGGTCCGAAATCGGGCTGGTTCCTGTCGAGACGAACCCCGTCGACGCGATCTGGAAGGATCAGCCCGCGCCCCCTGTCGGGCAGGTCCGGCTGTGGCCCGACGCACTGGCGGGCGAAAGCGCGGCGGATAAGCGCGCGCGCATCGCCGCCCTGCTGAACCGGTCCGAAGCGCAGGCCGCGGTCCTGACCCTGCCCGACTCGATCTCGTGGCTTCTGAACATTCGCGGCGCGGATGTGCCGAAGAACCCGGTCATGCTGTCCTTCGCCATCATCGAGGATGACGGGCGCGTCGCCGTCTTCACCGATCCGGCAAAGCTGGGCCCCGAGATCCGGGCGGCCTTGGGCAACCAGGTGACGGTGCTTCCACCCGATGCGCTGATCCCGGCGCTGACCAACTTGTCCGGGCCGGTCATCGTCGATCCGGCCACGGCGCCCGACCTGGTCTTTCGCCTGATCGAAAGCATGGACACCCCGATCCGCGAGGCCGCGGATCCGGTCATCATGCCCAAGGCCACGAAGAACTCTGCCGAGATCGCGGGGATGCGCGCCGCGCATCTGCGCGACGGGGCGGCGGTCGCGGATCTGCTGTGCTGGCTGGAGACGCGCGCGCCCAGCCTTGCCGATGATCCGCTGACCGAGATCGATGTCTGTCGCAAGCTGGAAGAGTTGCGGCTGGCACGCGGCATCATCGACATCAGCTTCGACACCATCCTGGGTTCGGGTCCGAACGGGGCGATCACGCATTACCACGTCTCGGATGCAAGCGACCGGCGCATCCTGCCCGGCGATATCGTGCTGATCGACTCGGGCGGGCAATACCCGGACGGGACGACCGACATTACCCGGACGCTGCCGATGGGCAATTTCGATCCGGCCGTCCGCCGGCCCTATACCCGTGTCCTGCAGGGCATGATCGCGATTTCGCGCGCTCGCTTTCCGCGCGGCGTCGCGGGCGGGCACCTGGACGCACTGGCCCGCGCGCCCCTGTGGGCCGAGGGCATGGATTACGATCACGGCACCGGACACGGCGTCGGCGCGGGACTGTCCGTGCATGAGGGGCCGGTCCGCATCTCGCGCGTGTCGGACATTCCCCTGCAACCCGGGATGATCCTGTCGAATGAGCCGGGCTATTACCGCGAGGGCGAATACGGCATCCGCATCGAGAACCTGATCGTCGTCGAGCCGGCGGAAAGTCCGGACGGGCGCGACATGCTGGGGTTCGAGACGCTGACCTGGTGTCCGATAGACCGCCGCCTGATCGATCCCGCGCTGATGTCCCCGGCCGAGATGGATTGGCTGGACGCCTATCACGCCCGCGTCCGGGCCGAGATCGGCCCCCTGGTGGCCGAGACCACGCGCCCCTGGCTGGACGCGGCCACCCGGCCGCTGGCGCGAGGCTGAAGGCATCGGGCGCCGCGCAGGTCGCGGCGCACCGACTTTCGGGTATTTGAAAAACGGTGAAAGCCCGGCGGTTGCGCTAGTCCGGCCTGATCCGATCCGGGTGGCGGCGCCGCCAGCTGAGCGAGTTCACGAAGGCGACCGCGATGAAGGCCGCGCCCAGAAGGCCGGTGATGTATTCCGGGATGGGGCGCAGGGTCTGGACGAACATGATGATCGACAGCACGAAGATCGACCAGAACGCGCCATGTTCAAGATAGCGGAACTGGGCCAGCGTTCCCTTTTCGACCAGCATCACCGTCATCGAGCGGACATACATCGCGCCGATGCCAAGGCCTATGGCGATCAGGAACAGGTTCTGTGTCAGGGCGAAGGCGCCGATCACGCCGTCAAAGCTGAATGATGCGTCCAGCACCTCGAGATATAAGAAGGCGCCGAAGCCACCCCGCGCCACGTCGCCGGCCGAGGGCGCGCCGCCACCCCAGCGGTCCAGGATATGGCCCAGCGCCTCGACCAGAAGATAGGTAATGACGCCCCAGATCGCCGAGATGACGAAGCTGTGCTCTTTTTCCGCGGGCAGGAAATGCATGACTGTCATCATGCAGACAAGGACGAAGCCGACCTCCATGCCGCGGATCTCTCCGAGCTTGCGCAGCGCCCCTTCGACGCCCGCGATCCAGTCAACATCCTTGCTTTGGTCGAAGAAGTAGTTGAGCGCGACCAGCATGAGAAAGGCGCCGCCGAAGCCCGCGATGGGCAAATGGGCCTCGTGGATGATGCGGGAATATTCGACGGGCTGGGTCGCGGCAAGACGCAGGGCCTCGATCGGGCCAAGGCGCGCGGCGATGACCACCACCAGCAGCGGAAACAGGACCCGCATCCCGAAAACCGCAATTACGATGCCCCAGGTCAGGAAGCGGCGCTGCCAGCGCGGCGTCATCTGTTTCAGCTTGTTCGCGTTGACGATGGCGTTGTCGAAGCTGAGCGAGATCTCAAGCACCGCGAGCACGGCGGCGATCAGGAAAAAGGACAGCGCGCCCCCCGCGGTGCTTTGGTATTGCAGGCCGATCAGCCCCGCAAGCACCAGCCCGATTGCGGTGACGACGAAGGGCCAGGTCATGTAGCGGAGTGTGGATTTCATCCGTCGTCCCCGATTGTGGACCAGCATATGCAGCCATAAGCTGCAGGCGCCCACCGGACAACCCGGGGTGGCGCAAATTTGCCGGAATTGCGGCACGAGCAGGAGAAGCGGATGAATTTCAGGCGGTTTGCGATCTATCACCTGCCCGAGGGCCCGCTTGGCGATTTCGGTGCGGCATGGCTGGGCTGGGACGCACGCGGGGTGAAAGCGGCTGATCGGCCGGCGGTGGCTGGCCTGCCCGACACGGCCGAGGCGCTGACCGACGTCCCGCGCCGCTACGGCTTCCACGCGACGCTGAAGGCACCCTTCCGGCTGGCCGAAGGGCATTCGGTGGACGACCTGATCCTGCGCTGCGGACTGGTCTGCGACCACCTGTCACCTTTCCTGCTGGACCTGCGGCTAAGCCTGGACTGGGGTTTCGTCGCCCTGCGACCGCAGGCACAGCCGCCCGCCTTGCATGCGCTTGAACAGGCGCTGGTGACGCGGCTGGACGATCTGCGCGCGCCCCTGACCGCAGCCGAGCGCGACCGCCGTCGCCCGGACGCCCTGCCCCCGCAGGCACGGGCGCATCTGGATCATTGGGGCTATCCCTTTGTCCTTGACCTGTTCAACTATCACCTGACCCTGTCGGGCGGACTGGATCAGGACCGGGCCACGGCGCTGGTCGCGGCACTTGCCCCCGTGGTAAAACCGCTTATCGCGGCACCGATGGAGGTCCGGGCGGTCTCGCTGGTCGGCGAGGACGCCGAGGGCCGCATGCACCGGATCGAAGATTTCCCGTTGCGCGCTAGAACCACTTCTTCCACCTGAGAAGCGCGATTACCCCTCCGACCGAGGCGACCATCAGGACCAGCGCCATCGGAAAGCCCAGGACGCGCTGCAGGCCGGGAATGTGCTGGAAGTTCATGCCATAGATGCTGGCGATCAGCGTCGGCGGCAGGAACAGCGCCGTCACCACCGACAGCAGACGCACTCGTTCGTTCTGCTGCAGGCCGATCATGCCCATCGTGGCGTCGATGGTCATGCCGATGCGCGAGGTCAGGAAATCGGCATGGACCTCCAGCGCCTGAATGTCACGCTGCACGGCCGACCGGACCGCGCGGGTGCCGGCGTCCTCTTTCTCGCGGTCCTGCCCGGTTCCGGCGCGGTGATAGACCAGGATTCGGTCCATCGACAGCAGCCCCATGCGCACGCGCCCCATCAATTCGGCCTGCTGGCCGATGGTGACCAGCGCCGTTTCCAGATCTGCCGAATTGCCGCTGGCCGTCTTGCCCAGCACCTGCGCCGCAGTCGCGTCAAGGACACGCCCCACCCCTTCGGAAATATCGGCAAGCCGGCCCACGATTTCCTCGACCAGACCCAGGAAGATGCGCTCGGCGCTGGTGCAGCCGCTGCTTGAGCGGTCGGCGCGGGCCGGATAGGTCACGAAGGGACGCGGCGCGTGGTGACGGACCGTAACCAGCCGCTTGCCATCCAGAATGAACGTCACAGGCATGGCCACGGGGCTGCCATCGGGAAGCTGGCCCGGCAGGACGCCGGTCATGTAATAGGTCCCGTTTTCCATATACAGCCGGTTCGAGATCTCGATCTCTTCCATGTCGGCCAGCGTCGGCACGTCATAGCCAAGCGCGTTCACCGCCTCGACCTGCTCGGCCAGCGGGCGGTAAAGGTCTATCCACAGCGCAGCGTCCAGCGGCTCGGCCGGTTGCAGAAGGGTCAGGCCGGTTCCCGACCGGACATAGGCATGCAGCATTCGTTTCGTCCTTGCGCCGTCGCGCCAGACTGCTGGGCGCGCCCGCCGGGGTCAAGCGTGGCATCGCAAGCAAGGTTTTTGCGACAGACAGGAATGTCATGCGCATTTCACACCGTCACGGCATTCTTCATGGGACAACCGGCCCGAGTATTGCCATGCCCCACTTGCCACCTCTGCGCCTTGTCGGCGCCACCATCCTGCGTGAAGGAGAGCTGCGCCAGCGGTCGGTCGCCATCATCGGCGGCCGGATCGGCAAGGGGCCGTTGCCGGGCGTCGATCTGGACGGCTACCTGATCCTGCCGGGGATCGTCGACCTGCTGTATCGCCCCGAGGTGCAGGGAAGTGCCCGCCAGCGGCTGCGCGCCTCGGCCGAGCGGGCGGCAGCGGCAGGGATCACGACCGCGTGGCTGGCCCCGTCCTGGTCCTGGGATGGCAGTGTAAACAGCCCCGATGCGGCCGAGGCGCTGCTGGCCGCGATGCCGCGCCAGTCCCTGCCCGATCTGCGCCCCGCATTGCGGATCGAAAGCTATCGCACGGATTGCACGCAGCGGTTGGCCGACCTGTGCCAGCGCCTGCGGATCGAGGCGGGGTGGTTCGAAAGCGACTTCGCGCGGCTTCACAACCTGCTGCAGCACGACCCGGAGGCCTTTGCACAGGCCGCCGCGCGGCTGGGCATGACCATCCCCGCGTTGTCGCGCGACATCGAGGAAGCCGCCACACGGCGGCGCGAGGTTCCGCGGCACCTGTGCCGTCTGGCCGAAGCCTTTGACGACATCCGCGCCCGCTATGGCAGCATCGGCGATACCGGCGGTGCCATGCGCGAGACCCATTCCATGATCGGCGCAGGTCTGGCCGCCTGCCCCGCCGCCCATTCCGCGGCGGCGGCGGCGCGGGCGATGGGCGATCCGGTCCTGCTGTCGGCTGCGGACGAAGACCGGCTGCACGACCTTTTGCGCGCGGGGCTGGGGGATGCCATCGTCTCTGACGGTTCACCGCACCGCATGGTGCCCGTCGCCCTGTCACTGGCCGGGTGCGATCTGGCCGCCCTGCCCCGGATTTGGCCGCTGTTCTCGACCCGTCCGGCCGAGATCATGGGGTTGGCCGATCGCGGCAGGCTGGATCAGGGCTGCCGAGCCGACATGATCATCCTGTCGCGCCGGACCGGGCAAGTCGAGGCAACGATCTGCGCCGGCCGCCTTGCCTATCTGGGCGGCGAGGCAAGGTCGCGGTTCTCTCATCTGCTGCGTCGCTCGGGGCGCACCGACGAAGGCCCCGTGATCGAGGGGCCGGGCATCGCCGCCGAATAGGTTCAGGCCCTGACCAACACCGCCAGGTCGGCGACATTGGTGCCGGTCGGACCTGTCATGACCAGCGCGCCCCCGGCCTGCAGCGCGGGGGTGGAATCGTTTCGCGCCAGCGCTGCCAACGGATCGATTCCGCCCGCGCGGATGGCGGCAGGGGTGCCCGGTCCGACCAGCCCGCCCGCGGCCTCGCCCGGCCCATCGCGCCCGTCGCTGCCGACCGAGGCAAAGGCCCAGTCGAAATCCACGGGTCGCGCCTCGGCCAGCAGCGCAAGACGCAGGGCGAGTTCCTGGTTGCGACCGCCCATGCCGTCCCCGGTCAGGCGCACGGTGGTCTCTCCACCCAGGGCCAGCGCCTGTCCCGGCGCCAGGCTGGGGGCAAGGCGCCAGATCTCCGCGGCGCATTCCTGCACGTCGCCCTCCAGCGGGATCGGCGCGGCGGTCGCGCCGCCTTCAACCATCGCGGTGACCGAGATCGTATTCGATCCGACCAGAATATTGCGCGCCGGCGGCAAGGCCGGGTTTCCATCGGGCCGCAGCAATGCGGCGCGGGCCGTTTCCGGCATCCGGTCCCAGATACCCAATTGCCGCGCCAATGCCATCGCTTCGGCCCGGCCTCCGACCGGGGCCACGGTCGGTCCCGAGGCAATGACCCGCAGGTCGTCCCCCGGCACGTCCGACAGGATCAGCGCCACAATCGGCCCAGGGGACAGGCGCAACCAGCCCCCACCCTTCAGCCGCGAAAGGTTCTGGCGGATCAGGTTCACCTGAGCGATATCCGCGCCCGAACCCAGCAGCAGGCGGTTCACTTCCTGCTTGTCGGCAAGCGTCATGCCCGGCGACGGGGCGGGCAGCATGGCCGATCCTCCACCCGAGATCAGCGCGAGCACGCGGTCGTGCGGCGTCGTCGCGCGCAGCAGGTCTTCGACCTCGGCCGCGGCCGCGGCGCCTTCCGCGTCGGGCTGGGGGTGGCCAGCACGCAAGACCCGCGCCCCGTCCAGCGGCGCATCGTTTCCGGCATTGGTAACGACCAGCGCCCCCGCGCCCGGCAGGATCGCAAGCGCGGCTTCGGCCATGGCGCGGGCCGCCTTCCCCAGCGCGATCACCTGCCAACGCCCGCCCGGACCGGGCGGGTCGGCCAGCACCTCGGCCATGCCACGGCGCACGGCCGCGGCGGGATCCGCCGCAGCAATGCCCGCGCGGATCAGGCCCATCGCCCGATCGACCGGCCGCATCAGTTCACCCGGTCGGGCAAGGGCCGTCCTTCGGAAAAGGCCACCAGGTTGTTCATCGCACGCATCGCCATCGCGGTGCGGACCTCTTCGGCAGCGGTGCCCAGATGCGGCAGCAGCGTCACGTTCTCCATCGCGCAAAGGGCTGGAGAGACCTGCGGCTCGCGTTCGTAGACATCAAGTCCCGCGCCCGCGATGCGGCCCTGTTGCAGCGCCTCGACCAGCGCGGCCTCGTCCACCACATCGCCGCGGGCGATGTTGATCAGGAACGAATGCGGGCCCAGCTGAGCCAACTCATGCGCACCGATCAGATGACGTGTGCCCGCGCCCCCCGGCACGGCAACCACGGCGAAATCCGAGCTGCGCAGCAGCTCGTCCAGCCCCTCGACCTGCCGCGCCGGGAAGTCCAGCGCCGAGACGGTCGAGCGGTTGTGGAACAGCACTTCCATCCCGAAACCGAAATGGCAGCGGCGCGCGATGGCCTTGCCGATACGACCCATGCCGATGATGCCGACCGTCGCCCCGGTGACATGGCGGCCCAGCAATTGCGTCGGCTGCCAGCCGCGCCATTCGCCGCGACGCAACAGCCGCTCTCCCTCGCCCGCGCGACGGGCGGTCATCAGGATCAGGGTCAGGGCAATATCCGCAGTCGCCTCGGTCACGGCATCGGGCGTGTTCGACACGATGATTCCCGCATTCGCCGCAGCCGCCACGTCGATATGATTGAAGCCCGCACCGAAATTGGCGATCAGCTTGCAGCGCAGGTCGCCCCGAAACGCCTCGGCGGCGAAGCGGTCGCCTAAGGTGGGCATCACCGCGTCGAAATCGCGCATCGCGGTCGCGGCTTCTTCGGGGGAAAGCCCGCCTTCGCGGTCCAGAACAACCGTTTCGAACCGCTCGGCCAGGGCCTGTTCGGCCGCAAGCGTCATGCGGCGTGTCACCAGAAGCTTCATCAATACATCCTTCCCCCGACGGGCACCGGCTTGTCCGGCGCGATCAGCACGACCTCGCCCGATTCATCGGGCAGGCCCAGCACCAGAACCTCGGACATGAAGCGTCCGATCTGGCGCGGGGGGAAGTTGACCACGGCCAGCACCTGTTTGCCAACCAGCCCTTCGGGTGAGTAATGCCGGGTGATCTGGGCCGAGGATTTGCGCTCTCCGATCCCGGGGCCGAAATCGACCCACAGCTTGATGGCGGGACGTCGCGCCTCGGGGAAGGGTTCGGCACGGGTGATCCGGCCGGTGCGGATATCCACCGCCGCGAAATCGTCCCAGCCGATCTGTGCGCTGGCGCCGTTTTCTTCCACGCTCATTTCCCCAACTCCCGCCCGCGTTCGGCCGCGGCGGCGATGGTGCGGCGCATCAAGGGCGGCAGACCGGTTTCGGGATCCATCAATTCGCGCAGCCCCGCAGCCGTGGTCCCCCCCGGCGAGGTGACATTCTCGCGCAGCTTCGCCGGATCCTCATCGGCATGGACAGCCAGCGCGCCGGCGCCAGCGACGGTCGCTCGCGCCAGTGCAAGCGACAGATCCGGCGACAGGCCTTCGGCCACGCCGGCGGCGGCCATCGCCTCGATCAGGTGGAAGACATAGGCCGGCCCCGATCCCGACAGCGCCGTTACCGCGTCGATCTGATCCTCGCGATCAAGCCGCACGACGCGGCCAACGGCCAGAAGCAGCGCCTCGGCCAGCGCGACATCGGCGGCCGAGGCCTTGTCATTGCCGATGATCGCGCTGATGCCCTGCCCGATCGCAGCGGGCGTATTCGGCATGGCGCGCACGATGGGAGAGGTCGGAAACGCCGCCTCATAGGCCGCGATGGTGACGCCCGCCGCGACCGACAGGACCAGCGTGTCTGCGCCATAGCCGGCCAACTGGGGCAGCACGCCCGCCATCATCTGCGGTTTGACCGCAATCACCAGAACGGCCGGAGACTTCGGCAATTCACCGTTTATGGAAATACCCAGCCCTGACAGTTCCGCACGCGGATTGGGATCGACCACATACACCGCGCCCGGTTCCAGCCCGTTCTTCAGCCAGCCATCCAGAAGCGCCCCGCCCATGCGACCACAACCGACCAGGACCAGCCCACGGGCATTCAACGCCGAAATATCCATTGCATTCCCCCTGCTTGGCCGCCCGAACCGGTTTCAGGGGCGGCTCCTCAGGCTCGTCCGTAGGCCTCGGACATCGCGATGTCCATAGCTGCGGCAGGTGTCGAGTCCCCCCAGCAGGCCAGTTGGAAGCAGGGATAGAACCGTTCGGCCGAATCGATGGCGTTGCGGATCATCTGGTCGATCTGCTCGGGGCTCGCGATGGCATCGCCCGACAGAACCAGACCATAACGCCAGACCATCAGCTTTTGCGGCACCCAGAAGGTGAACCCGCCATCCCAGACCTGATCGTTGGCAAGGTTCAGCACCTCGTAAAGCGCGGGAAGCCGGTCGCTGGGCGGGTCCATGTCGAAGGTGCAGATCAGACGCAGCACCTCGTCACGCGGGGACCATGCCAGCGTGATCGAATAGTTGCGCCACTGCCCTTCGACCGCCATGGCGATCTGGTCCTCGGCCAGGCGATCGAAATCCCATTCGTGATGGGTCGCGACCGTCTCGACGATGTCGATGGGATGGATCTCGTCACTGTGAATGAAGTCACCAAGCTGCGCCATTTTCCCTGCCTTTCCAGAGTAGGGTGAGCCCACCCCAACCTTGGTGGACCCCAGCTACACCCGGCGTTGTCTCCGGGCGCGCCTACAATATATCGTGTTACCGTTCCATCTGGGTGTAAAGAGGAAATGATGCTACACGCCGCAGTTTTGCTGCAATTGCATTCCCCCCGCAGCGGGCAGGAGAACCGGGCATGACGGATGGCACGGCACGCGACCACGGTGGCGATATCGATCGCGCCGCACAGGTCTTCGGAGGCGCGGACTGGATCGATCTGTCGACCGGCATCAACCGCCGGCCGTGGCCGGTCCCCGCGATGTCGGCCCACGCCCTGACTGCGCTGCCGACCCGCGCCGACGAGGCTGGGCTGATCCGCGCCGCCGCCCGCCGCTATGGCGCGCCCGAATCCCAGATTCTGCCTCTGGCCGGGGCCTCGGCAGCGATCCAGCTTCTGCCGCATGTCATCGCGGGTCGCCGGGCCTCGGTCCTGTCGCCGACATATAACGAACATGCCTCAAGCCTGCGGGCAGCGGGATGGGACGTGGCCGAGACCACCGACCCCGAATCGCTGACTGGCGAGCTTGCGGTGGTGGTGAACCCCAACAATCCCGATGGGCGCAGCCTGACGCCTGACCTTATCGCGCGGATCGCGGATCGCGTCGGGCATCTGGTCGTGGATGAAAGCTTCGCCGATGCCCGTCCCGACCTGTCGGTCGCGGCGGTGCGGCCGGCCAATGTCACCGTGCTGCGGTCCTTCGGCAAATTCTGGGGTCTGGCGGGCCTGCGGCTGGGCTTTGCGATCTCGGAACCGGGCCTGCTGGCCCGACTGGCCGAGCGGGCCGGACCCTGGTCCGTTTCCGGTCCCGCGATCCAGGCCGGGACGGCCGCGCTTATGGACGATGCCTGGAATGATGCGACCGTGACCTGGCTGGCCGAGGCCAGCCTGCACCTTGACCAGATCGTCAGTGCCGCGGGCTGGCAGCCCCAGGGCGGCACCCATCTGTTCCGCCTTTACAGGACGCCGGATGCGCAATCGGCGCGGGACCGTCTGGCCCGCGCCGGAATCTGGAGCCGGATCTTTCCCTGGCATCCGCATTGGGTCCGGCTGGGCATCCCGGCGGACCGGGACGAATTCGACCGGCTTCGCGCGGCGCTTACAGCAGCCGGTTGACGTGGCCCATCTTGCGGCCGGGGCGCGCCTCGCCCTTGCCGTAAAGATGAACCTGCACACGCGGCGCGCGCAGCAATTCGGGCACGCGGTCCATGTCCTCGCCGATCAGGTTTTCCATCTCGACATCGGCATAGCGCTGGCCGTCGCCCAAAGGCAGCCCCGCAACAGCGCGAATATGCTGCTCGAACTGGTCGACGGCACAACCCGCCTGCGTCCAGTGTCCCGAGTTGTGGACCCGCGGCGCGATCTCATTGACGATCAGGCCGCCCGGCGTCACGAACAGCTCGACCCCCATCACGCCGACATAATCGAGCGCGTTGACGATCCGCGCCGCCATCAGCACCGCATCGGTCAGCAGCGCCTGCGGCAATCCGCTGGGCACGGTTGTCGTGCGCAGGATGCCCTCGCGATGGACGTTCAGGCCGGGATCGAAGGCCGCGACCTGTCCATCCGCGCCGCGCGCAACGATCACGCTGATCTCGGCCGAGAAATCGACAAAGCCTTCCAGGACCGAGGGTGCACCGGTCCAGTCGCGGCTGTCCGCATCCTTGAACCGGATCTGCCCCTTGCCGTCATAGCCCATGCGCCGCGTCTTGAGGATCGCGGGCGCACCCAGTTCGGCCAGCGCGGCGGGCAGATCGGCCTCGGTCTCGACATTGCGATAGGGCGCGGTGGTCAGGCCGATACCGGTCAGGAAGTCCTTTTCCGTCAGCCGATCCTGCGACACGGCCAATGCGCGGCGGTTCGGGCGGATCGGACGGATCGATTCCAGCAGATCCAGCGCCGCCGTCGGCACGTTCTCGAATTCATAGGTGATGACGTCCACCGAACCGGCAAAGGCCCTCAGAGCGGCCTCGTCCTCATAGGGCGCATTCGTCACGCGATGCGCCACATCACCCGCCGGGGCCGCACCCGGTTCATAGATATGGGTGCGATAACCCAGCCGGCTGGCCGCAACGGACAGCATCCGCCCCAATTGTCCGCCGCCCAGGATGCCGATCGTCGCGCCCGGTTTCAGTTCAGTCATCCTTCGGCTCCTCGGGAATGGAATCGGACAGGGCCTGGCGCCAGGCATCAAGCCGCGCGGCCAGAGCGGGATCGGTGATCGCAAGGATCCCCGCCGCCATCAGTCCGGCATTGGCCGCGCCCGCCGCGCCGATCGCCATGGTCGCCACCGGATAGCCCTTGGGCATCTGCAGGATCGAGTAGAGCGAATCGACGCCGGACAGCGCCTTCGTCTGGACCGGGACGCCGATCACCGGCACCCGCGTCTTGGACGCCATCATGCCGGGCAGATGGGCCGCCCCGCCCGCCCCCGCGATGATGACCTTCAGGCCGCGCGAAACGGCGGTCTTGCCATAATCCCAAAGGCGGTCGGGCGTGCGATGCGCGCTGACGATCCGGGCCTCATACTCAATCCCCAATTCGTCCAGAATGGCGGCAGCCTCGCGCATGGTGGGCCAGTCCGACTGGCTGCCCATGATGATTCCGACGGGTTTCTCCAACGCAAAGCCCCCTGTTCGCACCTGTTGCCCCCGCCCTAGCGCGGGCGGAGCAGCGATGCAATCGCGCCCGGTCTTCAGGCGATGATATCGGGGGTCAGTTCATCTTCCAGCCGGGCGATGCGGTCCTTCAGCGACAGTTTCTGCTTCTTCAGACGCTGCAACGTCAGGGAATGGGTCAGGCTTTGGCTCGACAGCGCATCAATGGCGGCGTCCAGGTCCCGGTGTTCGCGCTTGAGCACCTCAAGGCGGGTGCGCGCGATCTCCTCGTGGGACATTTCGTGGTGGGCGTTCATGTCGGGCCTCGGGCTGGACTGCCCTTCTTATAACCCACCGAATCCGCACTGTTAATGGGGCAGCGCATTGATCGTGAATGGCGCCCCGCCCTTGCGCCGTGCCGATGCCGCCCACATATTGGATCAGCCGGATCGCCATACCGGGGTCCGGCCGACAGTCGCTTTGATGCAAAGGGCTTGGGGAAATGACCAAGATCAGTCTGGCCACACATCCGTTCCTGCTGGGGTTCGACCAGTTGGAGCGCCTGGCCGAACGGGCCGCCAAGGGGGCCGAGGGCTATCCGCCCTATAACATCGAACACCTGAGCCCGAACGGGTTCCGCATCACCCTGGCCGTAGCCGGGTTCTCGGATGACGATCTCTCGATCACGCTCGAGGATCGGCAGCTGGTGATTCGGGGCCGACAGGCCGAACCGGACGAAGGCCGCGTCTTTCTGCACCGTGGCATCGCCGCCCGCGCGTTCCAGCGCAGCTTCGTTCTGGCCGACGGGGTCGAGGTCGTCTCGGCCGGGCTTGAGAACGGGTTGCTGAACGTCGACCTGTGCCGTTCGGTGCCCGACAGCATCGTGCAGACCATTCCGATCAGCCGCAAATGAAAGGGGATCGCAGATGAACGAGAAATTTGAATTCGGACCGGAAGCCTCGGAGCCTTCGGGCAATCTGGTCTATATCCGCCGGGTCGAGCTTGACACGCTGCCCGACGACGTCCGCAAGCAGGTACCGGATGCGGATGCGCTTTACGCGGTCCACGGTGCCGATGGCGAACGCTTGGCGCTGGTGAAAGACCGCAGCATGGCCTTCATGCTGGCCCGCCAGAACGAATTGACCCCGGTCAGCGTCCACTGAACGGGAATGCACCGCCGCTTCACCCGAAGCGGCGGTGCCAAGGGCATGCCCTTAGTAGCTGCCCCCGCCGGACGAACCACCCGACGAGCTGCCCGACGGAGCGGCGGCGGCGGTATCAGCCGCCGGCGCGGTCGAGGCGCGCTGATAGGTAAAGGTGCCGGTCGCCTGTTTCGTCCCACCGTCGCAGGTCGCGGTAAAGCTGGTCAGGCCATCGTCAGCGGGGGTCGAGGAATAGGTCGCGACCTTTCCGCCAACGCAATTGGCTGCAAGCGCCTGTTTCACCACCTCGTCATCGAAGCCCGCAGGATTGAACGAACCGGTCAGGTTTCCGTCAGCGACGTTGACGACCAGATGGTCGGGGTTCGCCTCGGTCTTTTCCTCGGTCGTGGCGCAGGCCGCCAGCATGGCGCAGGACAGCAGGGCAAGACCCATGCCGGTATACGAGTGCTTCGAAAATTTCCCAGTCAGATTCATTGAAAGCATGATGTGCCCCAGAAATCAGCGTGATGAACACACAGGATTGCAAAGGATCACGTTTGCGTCAATTGACAGCCAAGGAAGTTTCAGCCCGGAAAACCGTATCGGCCGATCATCGCTCGCACGGCCCGGTCATTGCCGTCGCCGGCCAGATTCTGCCCGCGCAGGTTCTGGGCCTGAGAGCCCGGCCATTCCGTGATGCGAAAACGTCCACCGACCTTGGCGGGTTGTGAGCCGGCCAGCCGGTGCATCCAGTAAAGCCAGACATCATCGGCCGAGGGCGCAAGCTCCTGAAACAGATCGACGCGCGCGACATCGGGGTGAAACACGCCCGGCGCGTAAAGCACGCCCCCCACCCCCGTCGGAAAGATCAAGGCTGAGCGGTCGGGGGCAGAGATATTCCTTTGCCAGTCGCCATAGCTGCGTGGTTGCCCGTCGGGGGCCAGCGAGACGCGATGCGCACGATGGCAGACGACGCCCTGCCCCGCATGACGGACCAGCCCCTCCAGCCAGTCTGGACCGTAATAGACATCGTCATCGGCCGTCACGACATAGGCGCCCGGCGCTTCGGCCAGCGTCGGCACGATTTTCTTGTAGGATCGCATGTCCGGGCAGGTCAGGACCTCGACACCCAGCCCCCGGGCCTCGGGCGGCAGCGCCTGTTCGTCGCATTTGTCCAGCCACAGGATCACCCGGTCCGGCCGCACCGTCTGGCGCGTCAGCGAACGCAGCACCAGCGGCAACGAGGCGAAGCGCGCGGCATAGCTGGTCAGGCTGACGACCAGCGGTGCTTCCAGTCCATGCGGCCGGGGCACCACTGCGCGGGCGGCAATCTCTGCCTCGGCGCGGGCGATGCGGCGGCCCTGCTTCCAGCGCCGGAACGCGTCGGCGATCATCCCTGCCACGCCGTGCGCAGCCAGTCGATTCTGCCGATCCGGCGATACCAGGTACTGCCGCGCCCGCCAAAGACGTCCTCCATCTTCGGCGCGCCGGCGAACAGGACGATCCGCGCGCCCTCGGGCAGTTTCGGATCGCCGAAATAGCTCAGCAGATTGCGGGGCACGCAGTCGTTCTTGAAGCTGACGCACCAGCCTTGCGGCCAGTAGTGCAAGTGCCCATGCAGTGCCAGTTGGGCGCTCTGGAATTGCTGGCTGATCTCGTAATCCTGCGTCGCGGCCTCGGGATCGGCGAGGTAAGCGTCGAGGATATAGGAATGCGCACCCACCACGTAGCGAAACACCGAGGAGTTGCCGACCGAGTTCAGGAAGCGGTCCCGTTCCGGATTGATCTTGCGCAGCGGCTTCGACCGGAACAGGTCGTCGTCGCGGATGATGAAGAATTCGCCGGGCAGATCGAAAAACGGTGACAAGTCATCGACCACGACCAGATCGAGATCCAGAAACAGCGCCGTCATTCCGGTGAAGCCGCCCAGGTCGTGGCGGAACAGCGCCAGCTTGCGCCAGCGCGTGTCTCCATGCCCCTTGGGCAGTCCCAGTTCGGGCAGCGGCAACGCCTCGACACCGGGGTCGATGCCAGTGGCGTCGTCGGTGAAGCAGATGAAGCGATGCGGCCGGTCCAGATGGCGGCGGACCTGCCGGAACAGGCGGTTCACGTCGTCTGCGCCGTAAATCGTGCCCCATTTCATGGTCAGGATCAGGACAGGCTCGGTCATCTGCAATCCTCTGGTTCAGCCTGTCCCGCGATAGGCGAAGGGGCCGCGCCGGTCAACGCCGGCAAGACCCCGCGTGGCGTCACGACCGGTTTATTCCAGCCCGATCAGACCCATCTGC
This sequence comes from Paracoccus sp. KR1-242, assembly GCF_049446195.1. Lineage (NCBI taxonomy): Bacteria > Pseudomonadati > Pseudomonadota > Alphaproteobacteria > Rhodobacterales > Paracoccaceae > Paracoccus > Paracoccus sp. KR1-242. Next base: position 688,154 of record NZ_JBMSED010000001.1, on the reverse strand, counting down.
TCAAGCTTCAGCAGAACTTGTTGGGCAGCGTAATCGACATCGAACCCTTCGGTCTCGACCCGCAGCTCGGGGTTGGCGGGAATCTCGTAGGGGTCCGATATGCCGGTGAATTCCGTGATCCGCCCTTGGCGCGCCAGCTTGTAAAGCCCCTTGCGGTCGCGCCGCTCGCATTCCTCAAGGCTGGTCGCGACATGGACCTCGACGAAAGCCCCGCTGACCTCGATCATGTCGCGCACGGCCCGACGGGTCGCGGCATAAGGCGCGATCGGCGCACAGATGGCGATGCCGCCATTCTTGGTGATCTCGGAGGCGACATAGCCGATGCGGCGGATGTTGATGTCGCGATGTTCCTTGGAAAAGCCAAGCTCGCTCGACAGGTGCTTGCGCACCACATCCCCGTCCAGCAGCGTGACGGGACGGCCCCCGATCTCCATCAGCTTGACCATCAGCGCGTTGGCGATGGTCGACTTCCCCGAACCGGAAAAGCCGGTGAAGAAGACGGTGAAGCCCTGCCGGTTCCGCGCGGGCGAGGTGCGACGAAGCTGCGTGACCACCTCGGGGAAAGAGAACCATTCCGGGATGTCCAGCCCCTCGCGCAGGCGGCGGCGCAGCTCGGTTCCGGAGATGTCCAGAACGACCGCGCCCTCTTCGACCTCGTTGGCGGGTTCGTATTGCGCGCGATCCTGGACATAGACCATCTGCTTGAAGTCGACCATCTCAATGCCGATTTCGTCCTGGTGGCGGCGGAACAGTTCCTGCGCGTCATAGGCGCCATAGAAATCCTGGCCCTGGCTGTTCTTGCCGGGCCCGGCATGGTCGCGGCCGACGATCATGTGGGTCAGGCCGTGGTTGCGGCGGATGATGCCGTGCCAGACCGCCTCGCGCGGGCCGCCCATGCGCATCGCAAGGTTCAGAAGCGACAGATGCGTGGTGGCATGCGGATACTTGTCCAGCACCGCCTCGTAACACCGCACGCGGGTGAAGTGATCGACATCGCCGGGCTTCGTCATGCCGACGACGGGATGGATCAGCAGGTTCGCCTGCGCCTCGCGCGCGGCGCGAAAGGTCAGTTCCTGATGCGCGCGATGCAGCGGGTTCCGGGTCTGGAACGCGACCACCCGCCGCCATCCCAGCTTGCGGAAATGGGCGCGCAACTCGTTCGGCGTGTTCCGATGCCCCCGGAAATCGTAATGGGTTGGCTCCTGCAGACCCTTGACCCGCCCGCCCAGATAGACCGGCCCGGCAACGTGGTGCAGGTAATGCACGGCCGGGTGTGCGGGATCATCGGCGCCATAGACCATTCGCGCCTCAAGCGACTTGTCGGGCGTCCACTTGTCCGTCACCGACAGGATCGCCAGCACCACCCCCTCGGCATCGCGCAGCGCGATGTCATCGCCCGGCTCGATCCGGTCCGCGAAGTCCTGCGAGACGTCCAGCGTCACCGGCATCGGCCACAGCAGGCCCGAGGCCAGCCGCATGTCACTGACCACACTGTCGTAATCCGCCTGCGTCAGAAAGCCCCTGAGGGGCAGGAATCCGCCATTCATCAGCAGTTCCAGATCGCAGACCTGTCGCAGCGTCAGATCCCACGAGGGCAGCTTGCCCGCCTCGTGCTTCAGGGACTCGGCCGCCTCCGGGCTGACGTAAAGCTCGGGGACGGGCGCATGGTTCGGCTGGGTCATCTTGGGCTCGGGCCTCGGGGAAAAGCTCAGGCTATGCCGCCGGGCTTTTCCCGCGCAACCCCGGCCTCAGGCCTCGGCGGGGATTTCCGCCGTGTCGGGATTGGGTGCACCGGCCATGTGATGCTCGGCCAGCCAGCGCTCGGCGTCCAGCGCCGCCATGCAGCCCATGCCCGCGCTGGTCACGGCCTGACGATAGATGTGGTCGGTCAGGTCGCCCGCAGCGAAGACCCCGGGAATCGAGGTGCGCGTGCTGCCCGCCTCGACCTTGACGTAGCCGCCGTGATGCAACTCAAGCTGCCCCTGCACCAGTTCCGAGGACGGTGCATGGCCGATCGCGATAAAGACGCCATCCGCCGCGACCACCTGCTCGGCGCCATTGCCGACATGGCGCAGGCGGATGCCGGTCACGCCCAGCGGGTCGCTGTCGCCCTGGACCTCGACCAGCTCATGATCCCAGATCACGCGGACCTTGGGATGCTTGAACAGGCGTTCTTGCAGGATCTTCTCGGCTCGCAGGCTGTCGCGGCGATGAACCAGGGTGACGCGGCTGGCGAAGTTGGTCAGGAACAGCGCCTCCTCGACTGCGGTGTTGCCGCCGCCGATCACCGCCACTTCGCGGTTGCGATAGAAGAAGCCGTCGCAAGTGGCACAGGCCGAGACCCCGAAGCCCTTGAACTTCTCCTCGCTGTCCAGACCCAACCAGCGGGCTTGCGCGCCGGTCGCCAGGATGACCGCGTCCGCCGTGATCTTCGCGCCCGAATCCAGATGGGCGACGAAAGGCCGCACCTGCAGGTCCAGCTTCGTTACCGTGTCGATGAAGATGCGCGCGCCCATCGCGCGGGCATGGGCCTCCATCTTGACCATCAGGTCGGGGCCCTGAATCTCGGTCTCGCCCGGCCAGTTCTCGACCTCGGTGGTGATGGTCAACTGCCCGCCCGGCTGCATCCCCTGGATCAGCACCGGCTCCAGCATTGCGCGCGAGGCATAGACGGCGGCTGTATAACCCGCCGGCCCCGATCCAACGATCAGGACGCGGCTGTGGGACGGAAGCGTCGGGGTGGCGGAATCTGCGGGGGCGTGGGACATGGCAACTGGACCTTTTGCGTTTCGCGCCCTAGGTAATCACCCCCGCTGCCTCATGCAATGCGCGCCCCAGCGCCGCAAGGCGGCGGAAAGAATGTTGCGCGGAAGTGCCTGGCAAGATAGCTTCCGGCATGAAAAAGGCCCACAGGCAGGCCAAGAGGAAAAGTATGAGCGGCGCCCGACTTGACGAGATCGACCGAAAAATCCTTGCGGAGCTTCAGGCCGACGGGCGCATGACCAACGTCGAACTTGCGCGACGGGTCGGCATCTCGGCCCCGCCCTGCCTGCGCCGTGTTCGCGCGCTGGAAGAGATGGGCTATATCCGCGGCTATCACGCCGATATCGACGCGCGCGAACTGGGGTTCGAGGTGCAGGTCTTCGCCATGGTCCGGCTGGTCAGCCAGTCCGAGCGCGATCTTTCCGCCTTCGAGGCGCTGGCCCGCGAATGGCCGCTGGTCCGCGAATGCCACATGCTGAACGGCGAGATCGACTTCATCCTGAAATGCGTCGCGCCCGACCTGCCCAGCTTCCAGCGGTTTCTGACCGAAAGCCTGACCGCTGCCCCGAACGTCGCCTCGGTCAAGACAAGCCTGGTCATCCGCTGCGCCAAGGACGAACCCGGCGTGCCCTTCGACGTGGTCGAACGCCGCGCGGCCGCAGTCGGCTAATTCCCCCCGTCGCGCGGGACTGATCCGGCCGCCTCCTGCCCCGCACCTTCCGCCGCGCCGCGAAAGGTAAAATCCTCGGTCGCGACGCGGCGAGTCTCAAGCGCGCCCAGCAGGTGATGGCGCGCCTCGGCCCGGTTGTCGTCGATCATCGCGTGCAATTCGGCCTCGAATTCCTCGCGGTTGAAGTATTCGTCCAGATTGACGATGGCGGCGTCTGTGCCGAACCAGATCACGGCGGCCGCGCCCGCACCGCAAAGGATGCTGGCGACCGGTCCACCGGGGGAACAGATCGCGGCACCCCCCGCCGCACCGCTGCCGACGCCCGTGGCCTTGACCGCACCCTTGGCGGCAGCCTTGCCCGCGATCTTCGTCGCCAGCTTCTTTGCCATCAATCCCGCCGCTGCCTTGACGGCGGGCTGCGCGGCCAGTGTCATCGTCACGGCGACCGGCGCGGTGACGCCGATCCGGGCGATTGCGTCCCGCTGGATGTGGCGCGTCACCTCTCCCGGTCCGACAGATGCGCCGGAACCGGCCAGTTCCTCGCCGACCTGCCGGTCAAGACTGGCGCGGAAATTGTCCATGAACCCCCGGTCCAGATCCTGCGCAACCTTGACCAGCGCAGGTGCAAGCTCGGGGAACAGCCGCGCCTCCATCCCCTCGCTCATGCGGCCAAGCGCCGCGGTGCCAAGCTCGCTGTATTCGCCAAGCACGCTGTAGTGAAAATCGGCATAGGCCGGGATCGCGGCATAGACCGGGCCATAGGCCGCCGCCAGCAGACCATCAACGCGCTGTTCCTGCGCTTGGAAGGCGGCATCCCCCGCCTTGCGGATCATCTGTCCAAGCTGGCTTTCCGGGATCTCGCGCGTCTGGGGTGCGGCCGGCGGCGGGTTGCGGCTGACCACAGGATGATCGCGCAGCATGGCCAGCACCGACAGGCCGATGACCGCCGCCGCCATCAGCAGGATGGCAATCCAGAAGCTGCGCTGGAACAGGCTGCGCTTCATGCCGGGACCTGCTCGACGGCGTGGCGGGTGAAGTCCTGCACCGCGACCATCGCGCGGGCGGTCACGAACACGACCAGCGCGGCATCAAGACTGAAAAGCAGCCCGACCCAGACGGCATCCCGATATTGCGCGGCCAGCCACAGCTTGCCCGCATCCAGCGCGGCGAATGCGCCCATCACCTCGCGCGGCCAGCTTTCACGCCCCGGCAGCGCATCCAGCGTCGCAGCCATCGCCTCGCTGAGGCCAAGACTGGTGATGTCGTGATGGACCGGGATCACCGCCCAGTTGATCCAGACCAGAGGCGCAAGCGCCATCAGCGCGGCGGTGGCGCATGCGATCCGATGTCCCGCCAGACGGGCATAGGGCGGGCTGAGGCCCCGTCCCAGAACCCCTGTCACGCCCATCGAAAGCAACCCCGCCAGCAGACAGACCGCACCCAGCAGCCCCAGCACCGGCGCCGGGGCAGCCAACGCCTGCCACGCCAGCACGGGCAGGCTGACGAGGGTGGCAAGGGTCGCGTTCAGACGCGCGCCCATGCGTCCGGTCAACCAGCGCCCAAGTCGCGCACCGGGCAGGATGACGACCGCAAGCTCGGCCCGGCGTCGATCGCGAAGCGGACGATAGATGCCCATCCAGATCGCCACGGCCAGCGGCAGCAGCGCCAGCGCCGCCCATTCCGTCAGCGGAAAGGCCAGTCGCCACAGCGCCAGCGGCACCAGCAGAACCATCACCGCCCGCGCGATCTCTGCCACCGCTCCGGCGACATTGCTGGAATGCTGGGTCATGTCCGTGCGGCGCGGTCGCCGGTCGCGCATGTCGCGGATGCATCCGACGGCGATCCGGGGGCCTGCCTCCGGTATCGCACGACCGGCGCAGCCCCGCGCCGGGTCACAGCGTGATGACCGAGATCAACCGCCCGTAATCCGCCTCGTGCAGGTGCGTGCTGCGGCGATAGGAATAGAAGCGATCCGGATCGGCATAGGTGCAATGCCCGCTCCACTCTGCCTCGACCCCGGCTTCGCGCAGCCGCGCCAGCCCGAATGAGGGCAGGTCGAACATCGGGCGCCCGTTCGGACCGCCCGAGAAAAAGCGATGATGATCCGGGTCCTCGGCCAGAACCTCGTCCATGAACTCGTCCCCGACCTCGTAATGGCGCTGGCTGATGCAGGGCCCGATGACCGCGCGGATGCGGGTCGCGCCCAGATCGGCCATTGCGCCCACCGCTGCCTCAAGCACCCCGGCCAGCGCGCCGCGCCAGCCGGCATGGACCGCGCCGATGACCCCGGCCTGAGGATCGGCCAGCAACACCGGCTGGCAGTCCGCCGTCAGCACCGCCAGCGCGACGCCGGGTTGGTTCGTGACAAGCCCGTCGGCACGGATCTTGGCGAATGAAAGCGGATCGTCGCCTGCGCGCAGCGTCGCCACCTCGGCCGAATGCACCTGATGGACCGTGGCAAGCCGGGTCGGCGCGACGCCCATCGCGTCCGCGGCCCGGCCCCGGTTGATCGACACCATCTCGGCCTGATCGCTGGAGCCGTAGCCGCAGTTCAGACCGGCGAACAGGCCCGAGGATGCGCCGCCACGGCGCGTGAAGAAGCCGTGCCGAACGGGTTCGAGCAGCGGATGGGTCAGGATCTCAAGCGTTGTCTGCATGGGTCTCCAGGGGGTCGAAGCCGGGTGGCGCCGGGGCCGTCGGCGACCAAAGCGCCAGCACCTTGAATAGCTGGCCCATTTCGCCGGGCGCGGTCAAGCGATGAAGCGCGGCCCCTGCCCCGGCATCCCCGGCCGCCGCAAGCCGCGCGGCGCGCGTGCCGATATCCAGCCGTTCCAGCCACGGTCCCTGCGGGATCATCCGCGACACCTGCGCCCCTTCTGCCCGCGCCGCATGGGCAAGTGGCAGGAAGTCGACATGCGCGGTCAGGTCCGCCTCTCCGGGATTGGCAAGCGGGTCTTCCGGCGCGTGCTGGCGCAGCGCCTGGAAGGTGTCACCGCGCCCGTTCCAGTTGCCATAGTCGATCAGGATCGCCGCCCCGCCATGCCGCGCGATGCGACCCGAGATCTCGGCGATGACCGGCAGCGCCGAGGGGCAGGTTTCCCGGACCTCTCCCAATGGCGCGTCGGGGCCGGGCTCTGGCGCGGCAAGACCAAGGGTCAGACGTCCCTGCGGGTCCAGCGCCACGATCCGCTCGGCCCAGCCTTCGGGCATGCGCTGGAACTGCCGGATGGGCAAGGCGTCGAAGAATTCGTTCGCGACCAGAAACAGTGGCTGCTCGGGCAGTTCTGCCGCGGTGCCGGCATGGACGATGTCGCCCAGCCGCGCGCGCTGCACGCCCCGCAGATGGGCCGAAGCTTCGACCAGCGTGACCTGCGCGGCCTCGGCCATGCCGGGCACGATGCGGATCGCGCGCAGGATGTCGGCCATCAGCGTGCCACGACCCGGCCCGATCTCGGCCAGGGTGAAGGGCGCGGGGCGGCCCTGGTCCAGCCAGGTCTGCGCCAGCGCCAGGCCGATCATCTCGCCGAACATCTGGCTGATCTCGGGCGCGGTGATGAAGTCGCCCGCGCGGCCAAAGGGATCGCGGGTCGCGTAATAGCCGTGCTGAGGATGAAGCAGGCAAAGCTGCATGTATTCATCCAGCCGCAACGGCCCCGACAGACGGATGCGCGACGCGATCAACCGCGCCAGCGATGTCATGCGAGGGCCTGCCCGATCGCGGGACGACGCCGCGCGTGAATGACGAAGGCCAGACCGATCAGCACCATCGGCAACGACAGAAGCTGGCCCATGCTGAGCCCCCAGACCGCGCCGCCAAGAACATGGCCCAGCGGGTTGTCGGGGGTGATGAACTGGGCATCGGCCTGGCGGAAGAACTCGACCACGAAGCGCGACAGGCCATATCCCATGACGAAGGTGCCAAGCGCCAGGCCCGGCCGGCGCAGGCCGCCGCGACGGACCAGCAGGAACAGGACCAGCGCCAGCAGCACGCCTTCAAGCGCGGCTTCGTAAAGCTGGCTGGGGTGGCGGGCGCAAAGGCCGGTGATGCCGGGGCAATCCTGCGCCGCGGCGCCCGGAAAAATCACGCCCCAGGGCAGGTCGGTCGGCCGGCCCCATAGCTCGGCATTGATGAAATTCGCCAGCCGCCCCAGCCCCAGCCCGATCGGGGCGGCAACCGCCATCGCATCTGACAGCCGCAGGGGCGCGATGCCGTGACGCCGACAATAGATCCACGAGACGAGGACGACCCCCAGGAAGCCGCCGTGAAACGACATGCCGCCATTCCAAAGCTGCAGGATCTGCCCGGGATTGGACAGGTAATAGGCCGGCTCATAGAACAGGACGAACCCCAGCCGCCCGCCCGCGACCACGCCGACCACGACCCAGGACAGCAATTCCTCGACCTGTTCGGGGCGCATGGGGGCGGAGTCTCCCCACAGCGCCGGACGCCGCATCAGCCCGACGATGATCCGCCAGCCCAGGATCAGCCCGACCAGATAGGCCAGCGCATACCAGCGCAGCGACAGGGACAGGCCGAACAGATGAATGGTGAAGATTTCGGGCGAAATGTCGGGAAAGGGGATCATGGGGTCCTCATCAGCCGGGGGCAGGCTAGCGGCAGGGGCGGGTGTGTCAACATGCGCGCCCCGATTGAACCGCGGCCCTGCCGGGGCCATATAGGCGGCAACATCTATACGAAAGGCCCGCCATGACCGCGAACAACCGTTTATTCGATGATCTCTCGAAATTGATGACCAATGCCATGGGAGTCGCACAAGGCGCCAAGGACGAGGCACAGACCGCGTTCAACAGCTGGATCGACCGCTGGCTGGCCGAGCGCGACTTCGTGACCCGCGAAGAATTCGAGGCCGTGCGCGAGATGGCGATCAAGGCCCGCGCCGAGAATGCCGAGCTGCGTGCCAGACTGGATGCGCTGGACGGCAAGGGCGCTCAGGGCGCCGGAACCGAGGCCTGATCCTTCAGCCTTCCCTGCTGGTCGTAAAGCAGGATCTGGCCCGTTTCCGTCACCACCACCACCCAGTGGCGGGCGAATGTGATGGCGGCGGGCGTCTCTCCCCTCGGCAGCGTGATCTGCTCGGGCAGTTGGGGCAGCGGCGCTTCGGACAGCCGCAGCCACAGCAGCGCCGCGATCGCCAGAACGCCGATCCCCATCACCGCGGCCAGCGAGGTCACGAGGATTCGCAGCCAGCGCAGCATCGGCAGCGCTTCCTCGGCCCCCGGTTCCGCCCTATCATCCCGTCCCATGCCAGAAATCCTAATCCACGTCCCCGAAGGACTGTCAGATCGACTTGATAAGGCCCTTGTCAGCCTCGCGCCAGAGCAGGCGGCACTGTCACGCTCGCGCCTTGCGAAACTGATCGCCGACGGCGCGGTCAGCGGCCCCCTGGGCCCGGTAAGCGACGGCAAGGCCCGCCCCGAGCCGGGCACCTATCGCATCGCCATCGGCGAGCCCGAGCCGCTGGAAGCCCTGCCCGAGTCTATCCCGCTGAACATCGCCTATGAGGACGATGACCTGATCGTCGTCGACAAGCCCGCCGGCATGGTCGTGCATCCGGCTCCGGGCACGCCCAGCGGCACGCTGGTCAACGCATTGCTGGCGCATTGCGCCGACAGCCTGTCCGGGATCGGCGGCGCGGCGCGACCGGGGATCGTCCACCGCATCGACAAGGAGACCTCGGGCCTGCTTGTCGTCGCCAAGACAGATCGCGCGCATCAGGGCCTTGCCCGCCAGTTCGCCGACCACTCCGCGCATCGCCGCTATCTTGCGATTGCGCATGGGCTGATCGACGCCGCCGACCCCCGGCTGCGCGGGCTGAAGGGCCTGGCCTTCGAGGCGGGCGGCGTCCTGCGGATCACCACGCTTCTGGGCCGCCATCCTTCGGACCGGCAGCGCCAGGCGGTCAGCTTTGACCGGGGGCGGCACGCGGTCACGCGGGCGCGGCTTCTGGAAAGCTATGGCCACCCACCGGCCGCCATGCTGGTGGAATGTCAGCTGGAAACCGGGCGCACGCATCAAATCCGCGTGCATATGGCCCATGCCGGTCTGGGTCTGGTCGGCGACCCGGTCTATGGTGGAGCGCGAAAGCCCTCGGCCAAGGCACTGGGGGCGGATGCCGCGGCCGCGATTGCGGCCTTCCCGCGCCAGGCCCTGCATGCGGCCGAGCTGGGGTTCGAACATCCCGCGACCGGTGACAGGATGAACTTTGCCAGCGCACTGCCCGCCGACATGGCGGAACTGCTGGACCGTTTGCGGACCCGCCGCGCCGAAGGCCCTTCCCTCGCGGAACCGGGGGCGTCATGATCGAGTTTTCAATTACCCGCCCAGTTGCGGGACAGGGATTTTGAGATGGCCAATTTAGCGAACCTTCCCGCCCCCAGCCCCGAACAGGGGCTGAACCGCTATCTGCAGGAGATCCGCAAGTTTCCCCTGCTGGAGCCGGAAGAGGAATACATGCTGGCCAAGGCCTGGGTCGACCACGAAGACCCCGAGGCCGCCCAACGGCTTGTGACCAGCCACCTGCGTCTGGCCGCCAAGATCGCCATGGGCTATCGCGGCTATGGCCTGCCTCAGGCTGAAGTCATCTCCGAGGCCAATGTCGGCCTGATGCAGGCGGTCAAGCGCTTCGACCCGGAACGGGGTTTCCGGCTGGCGACCTATGCGATGTGGTGGATTCGCGCCTCGATCCAGGAATATATCCTGCGGTCCTGGTCCTTGGTGAAGATGGGCACGACCTCGGCGCAGAAGAAACTGTTCTTCAACCTGCGCAAGGCCAAGTCCAAGCTGGGTGCGCTGGAGGAAGGCGACCTGCGCCCGGAGAACGTGGCCCAGATCGCGCATGATCTGAACGTGTCCGAGCAGGAAGTCATCGACATGAACCGCCGCCTGTCGGGCGGCGATGCGTCGCTGAATGCGCAGGTCGGCAGTGGCGAGGGTGATTCCGCCGCGCAATGGCAGGACTGGCTTGAAGACGATTCCGCGAACCAGGCCGAAGCCTTCGCCGAGGCGGATGAGCTGTCGGCCCGACGCCAGATGCTGATCGCCGCGATGGATGTCCTGAACGATCGCGAAAAGGACATCCTGATGGAGCGTCGCCTGCGCGACGATCCGATGACGCTGGAAGATCTTTCGACGCGCTACGATGTTTCGCGTGAACGCATCCGCCAGATCGAGGTCCGGGCTTTCGAAAAGCTGCAGAACCGCATTCGCGAACTGGCCCGCGCCCGCGGGATCACGGTTCCCGAAAAGGGCTGAGACGGAACCCGGATTTGTCCCGTCACGTCGGCATGGAACCTGCGGGCAACCCCGCCCGTCGACGTCGCGCCCATCCCGGGCGCGGCGGCAACCGTCTTTGCATCCCCCCGCTTGCGACAATTCCCCGAGAGGCGCGCAGCTGCTTGGTTGACCGGCAAGGGCGGCGGGATATGCTCGGCCACGTGCAGCGGGAGCCCGTGGCGCAAGCATGACGGCGCTAAACCAATATCAACGGCTAGAAGCCGCAGGAACCTGGCGGGAAAAGCCCGGCGCCTCGCCACGCGAGATCATCGCTTCGCTGGGGGACGCCACTCTTGTCCTGACCGATCTTCGCACCGAGGTGCCGGTCTCGCACTGGTCGCTGCCCGCGGTGATGCGGCTCAACCCCGGTCAGTCCCCCGCGCGCTATGCCCCCGGCCCCAACGATGCCGAAATGGTCGAGCTGGACGATCCCCTGATGATCGCAGCGATCGAGAAGGTCCACCACGTCATCGAGGCTAACCGCCCGCCCTCGGCCTGGCTGCGGGGATGGATGGTGCTGCTGGCTTTGGGGGCGATGGTCGTGGGCGCGGTCTTCTGGGTTCCCCCTGCGCTTTTGCGCCATGCCGCCGATATCGCGCCGCCCGCCCAACGGGCCGAGATCGGCCGCGCCATCCTGTCCGACATCGAGAAATCCGCGGGCGGCACCTGTTCGCGTCCGTCCGGGGACATGGCCCGCCACCGCCTGGCAGCGCGCCTGATCGGGCCGGATGCCGACATTGCCGTGCTGCCCACGGCGCTGAAGGGCGCGCGCCGCCTGCCCGGCCCGCTCACCATCATCGGGCAAGACCTGATCACGGGAGAGTCCGCCGCGCCCGAGATCGTCGCGGGCCATGTGCTGGCCGCACAGGCCGCCGCTTCCTCGGACGATCCCCTGCTCGCCGCGCTGCGCTATGCAGGGACGCGGGCCACTTTCGAATTGCTGACCAAGGGCACGTTGCCGGAATCCGCGCTGGCGGGCTATGGCGAAAGGCTGCTTTCGAATCCTCCGCCACGGGCCGAGGATGAAACCGTGCTGGGCTTCTTCGCCCGCGCCTCGGTTTCCAGTGAACCCTATGCCCGCTCGCTCGATCCGACCGGAGAGGCGGTGCTGGGACTGATCGAGGCCGACCCCTTCCGCACCGCCCAGCCAAAGCAGGTGCTGAGTGGGCGCGACTGGGTTGCCTTGCAGGAAATCTGCGACCAGTAGGCGCGGCCGTCAGCGCGGGACCGCCTGCCCGAACCCGTTCCGGCGGAGCCGGTCAAGGGCGCGCACGATCGCTTCGCGCGTGTCGAAGGGTCCCGCCAGCAGAACCGCTTGCCCCGCAGGATCGGACCTCACGCGCTGCACGGGGTAGCCAAGATCCGAAACGCGGCGCGCGACCTGCTGGGCCTCGGCCCCAGCGGCAAAACTTCCCAGCCGGACATAACGAGCCGATGCCGGAATCAGCCCGATCCGGGCAGCGCGGGGCATCTGCGCCCCGCGAGCAGGCAACGCGACCTTGCGCGCGACGGCCTTTGCCGGGGTCGCCACCTTGATTTCGGGCGCGGCAGGCGCGCTGGCCACCGCCACCGGCCGCACAAAGGCCAGCCGCGACAGTGTTGAGGCCGGGGCTGCACCGCAATAGCCCGACGTCGGATCGGCCCCGCCCCCGGCGGCCGACGGCTGTCCGTCATAGCCCAGCAGGCGACACAGCCGACGGTTGGGTTGCAGGTCGCGCCCCATCGCCTCGCGCAGCGCGGGCGCCGCACGAACCGAGGCGCGCAACGTATCCAGCGCAGCACTCGCCATCGGTTCCGGTCCCATGTCGGGCAGTTCCTCGGGTGGGCGCGGATCGCTGGCCAATTCTCCCGGCCTCAGGTTCGGAATGACTGCGTCAGTGATCGCCTGCTCAATCAGCTGCGCGCGGCTTTTCCCGGCATCGGGGTCCAGCGCCCTCAGGCGGGCCTGCCCGTTCGCGCCGCGGATCGAGGATGTCGGGGTAAAGCCGCAGACCGCGCTGCCGTCCCGCGCCAGCCTGGCCTGCCAGCGCCCCCCCTGATCCTGCAGAAACACGCAACCACGGCTGTCGACATATTGCCGTCCGGCGAAATCGGCGGGGGGCTCTTCTGCCGGGCGCAGGTCCGCGGCCGACGCGGGCCATGACAGGACCGCCCAGATCAGCACCGAAAGCAGCCTTCGTCCCATGCCCGTCCCCGCGTCCATTCCCGATTCGGGCCGGGCGCTGCCGGTTCCCGCATCGGGTGATAGGGTGCAAGGACTGAAGCGCGGGTTAACGCGGCGCTATTTCGTCCCGAACATGCGGTCGCCCGCATCGCCAAGACCAGGGACGATATAGCCGTGATCGTCCAGCCGTTCGTCAAGCGAGGCGGTGACGACCGGCACGTCGGGATGGGCCTCGCGCATCCGCTGGACGCCCTCGGGCGAGGCAAGCAGGCACAAAAACCGAATATTCTTGGCACCCTGCTTCTTCAGCATGTCGATGGCCGCAACCGAAGAGTTTCCCGTCGCCAGCATGGGATCGACGACGATGGTCATGCGCGAATCCAGCTCCTTCGGCACCTTGCAGTAATACTCGACGGGCTGAAGCGTCTCGGGGTCGCGGTAAAGGCCGATGAAGCCGACGCGCGCGGCGGGGACCAGTTCAAGGATGCCGTCCAGCAGACCGTTCCCCGCCCGCAGGATCGAAATCAACGCAAGCTTCTTGCCCTCCAGCAGAGGTGCCTCCATCGAGGTCAGGGGGGTTTCGATGGTGGTGGTCGTCATCTCCAGCTCGCGCGTGACCTCATAGGCCAGAAGCAGGCTGATCTCGCGCAGAAGACGACGGAAGCTGGCGGTCGAAGTCGTCTTGTCCCGCATCAGCGTCAGCTTGTGCTGGACCAACGGATGGTCGACGACGGTCAGGTGGGGCTGGCTCATGTAAGCTCCTTTTTCAGGCGGTCCCTGGTTTCGGGGTCGCAGAAGGCCGCCTCGGCGGCCCACAGGTTCATCTGTCTGAACTCTGTTTCGGCCCAGCCGAAGGTCTCTGCAAGCATCTCGTATTCACGCGAGAGCGTCGTGTGGAAGAACGGTGGGTCATCGGTCGAGACGGTGACGCGCACCCCGGCATCGGCAAGCCGGGCGATGGGATGGCTTTTCCAGTCCGCCACCACGCCCAGCGCAACGTTCGAGCCGGGGCAAACCTCCAGCGTCACGCCGCGATCGGCAAGGTCGCGGACCAGGGTCGCGTCCTCGATGGTGCGGATACCGTGGCCGATCCGCGTCGCCCCAAGGTCCAGCGCACCGCGGATAGATTCGGGGCCGCGCCATTCGCCAGCGTGAACGGTCAGGCCCAGTCCCGCCTCTCGGGCACAATCGAAGGCCCAGGCGAAATCTGAGGGGTGGCCGGAATCCTCGGCGCCCGCAAGGCCAAGACCGCTGACCCACGTCCCCGCGGTTTCCGCGGCGCAGATCGCCGACCGCCTGGCACGGTCCGGGCCATAGTGGCGGATGCAGGTCGCGACGGCCCGGCTTTCCACCCCGCTCAACGCATAGGCGCGCGCGACCTCCTCCATTGCGGCGACGTGATCGCGCCAGGCCGACAGATCACCTCCGCCGCAGAAGTCGGGGGAAATGAACAGCTCGACATAGATCGCCCCCTGCTCGCCACATTCCGACAGCACCGCGGACAGCAGCCGGGCGTAATCGGCAGGGCCGGAAAGTACGCCGGTCGCCGCCTCATAGACACGCAGGAACTCGGCAAAGCTGCGATAGGCATAGGCGCCGCGATCATCGAAAAGACCGCCCAGATCCTGCCTTTTCTCGGCCGCAAGACCGCGGATGAACCCCGGTGGAGCCGCACCTTCCAGATGCAGGTGCAGTTCGATCTTCTTCATGGTTTTCATAGGAATGACTTTCCCGGCCCGACCGGTTGAAGGCCAAGATGCGTGGCAATGGAGGCCGCGACATCGACAAAACCCACCTGCCCGATCGCGCGTGGGCCAAGGCCCCAGCCCAGCACCGGCACCCGTTCGCGGGTGTGATCCGTCCCGGTCCAGCTGGGATCATTGCCGTGATCGGCGGTGAAAATCGCAAGGTCGCCCGGCCGCAGGCGGGCCATCACCTGCCCGGCGACGCCGTCGAACCATTCCAGCGCACGGGCATACCCCTCGATATCGCGGCGATGACCGTAAAGGCTGTCGAACTCGACGAAATTGGCAAAGGTCAGGCTGCCCGGCTCGGCTGTCTCGGCCAGCGTCAGCAGCTGTGCGGCAAGATCGGAATCCGACTTGCCCTTGTGCTCGGCCCCGATCCCGCGATGCGAGAAGATGTCGCCGATCTTGCCCACCGAATGGGTCGCGCGCCCCGCCCGCATCGCGGCGTCAAGCAGCGTGTCACCCGGCGGCGCGATGGCATAATCGCGCCGGTTCGGGGTGCGGGCAAAGCTGCCGGGGCCGCCAACAAAGGGCCGCGCAATGACCCGGCCCACGCGCATCGGATGAACCATCGCCGCGACCTCGACGCAAAGACGGTAAAGCCGCTCCAGTCCGAAGGCCTCTTCATGCGCGGCGATCTGCAATACGCTGTCAGCCGAGGTATAGCAGATCGGCCAGCCCGTCCGCAGATGCTCATCGCCCAGGCGGGCGATGATTTCGGTCCCCGACGCGTGCTCATCGCCAAGGATGCCCCCGGTTCCGGCGGCAGCGGCGATGCGCCGCGACAGGTCGGCGGGAAAACTGGGACGCGTATCGGGGAAGTAGTGCCAGTCCCAGGGCACCGGCACGCCTGCCAGCTCCCAATGGCCCGAAGGAGTGTCCTTGCCCGGCGACACTTCGTTCGCGGCACCCCAAAGCCCCTGTGGCGCAGCCCCCAGACCCGGGGCGCCCTGTCCGCTGGCCAGGCGCAGCGCCGCCCCAAGCCCCAGCGCATCAAGATGCGGCATGGCAAGCGGGCGCGTCCGGGCGATATGGGCCAGCGTATTCGCGCCGCTGTCCGGGACATCGCCGTTGAAGAAGCCCGCGGCGTCCGGCGCGCCGCCGATGCCGACGGAATCCATCACGATCAGAAAGGCACGGCCTTGGGTCGGGTCGGTCATTCGGGCAGAACCTCGCATCGGATCAGGGGACCGGGCGCCGGACCGTCGCCCATCAGATAGGCCGCCTGAACAGTGGCGACGGCGGCCTCGGCCGCGGCCTCGGTCGCCGCATGGACAAAGCCCAGCGGTTGGTCCGGGCCAGCCTCTTCGCCGATGCGCAGCAGAGCTGCAAGGCCGACCCGCGGATCGATCCGGTCCCCAGCATGAAGCCGCCCGCCGCCCAACGCGACGACGGCATGGCCCAGCGCCTCGGTGTCGATGGCGGCGACGCGGCCGCGCGCGGGAATGGGACGGATGACAGGCGCAGGGGGCAAATATGCCTCGGGGCGCTCCAGCAGGTCGGCAGGTCCGCCCTGCGCAACGACCATGCGCGCGAAGCGTTCGGCCGCAGTGCCCGAGGCCAGCGCATGCCCGGCCCCGTCAAGGTGCACGACCGACAGGCACGCCTCCGCCAGCGCCAGCGACAGTTCGGCCAGCGCGCCTCCGGCACCCTTCAGGACGGCAATCGCCTCGTACAGTTCCAGCGCATTGCCCGCGGCGCGCGCCAATGGCTGGTCCATGTCCGTTACAAAGGCGCGCGTGCGGCAACCGGCCCCGTTCGCGGTGTCGACCAGCGCGCGCGCCAACTGCAATGCCGCCTCCGGCGACCGCAGGAAGGCTCCTGTGCCCTGTTTCACGTCCAGAACCAGCGCATCAAGCCCCGCCGCCAGCTTCTTCGACAGGATCGAGGCGGTAATCAGGTCGATCGAGCCCACCGTCGCGCTTTCGTCGCGGATCGCGTAAAGCCGCGCATCCGCCGGAGCCAGATCCTTGCCCGCAGCGACGATCGCACAGCCCTGCGCGGCCACGATCTGGCGAAACTCATTTTCGGGCAGCGCGCTGCGGAAACCGGGGATCGCCTCAAGCTTGTCCAGGGTGCCGCCGGTATGGCCCAGCCCCCGTCCCGAGATCATCGGGACAAAGGCCCCGCAAGCCGCGACAACGGGTGCAAGGACCAGGCTGACGGTATCGCCGATGCCCCCGGTCGAATGCTTGTCGACCACCGGACCGGGCAGATCCCAGCGCAGGACATGGCCCGAATCGCGCATGGCGCGAGTCAGCGCGACCCGCCCGTTCTCGTCCAGCCCGGAAAGCAGGACGGCCATCGCAAAGGCGCCCGCCTGCGCATCGCTGACCGAGCCGTCGGCCAGCCCGGTGGCGATCAGCGCCGCCCCGGCCTCATCCAGTCCACGCCCGTCGCGGACGCCCGCAATGACCGGGCGCGGATCGGCTGGGCTCATTCGATGCCCGACATGTGCGACATGTCGAAGCGGCCGGGCAGCAGTTCGCCGATCGTGGTGGCCAGCGTCCGCCCCGAGGTCGTGGCCAGCAGCACCGGCGTATCGGGCTTGCCGAACTCGGCCAGCTTCTGGCGACAGCCGCCGCAGGGCGGGATCGGGCTGGGGCTGTCGGCGATCACCGCGACCTCGATCAACTCGGTCTCGCCACTTGCCACCATCAGCGCGATCGCCCCTGCCTCGGCGCAGGTGCCTTCGGGATAGGCCACGTTCTCGACATTGCAGCCGCGATAGATCTGGCCCGAAACGCCACGCACCGCCGCGCCCACCTTGAAGCGGGAATAGGGTGCATATGCACGTTCGCGCACGTCGCGTGCCGCATCAAGAAGCGTCATGGCCCACCTTTCACATCGCCGTCATTTGCCAGTCCATCATTGCGCTTGGGCCCATCGTGATGCAAGTCCGACACATTCTGGCGGGCCCCCTGTTCCCCGCGCAAAAAATAGTTTAACGCTGAACCATCTTGAGAGGAGGTCGCGTCATGGAAGAACGCAGGCAGGACAGTGCAAGGCAGGCCGCGCTGGATTATCACGAGTTTCCCCGCCCCGGCAAACTTGAGGTGCGCGCGACGAAGCCCCTGGCCAACGGCCGCGACCTGAGCCGGGCCTATTCCCCCGGCGTTGCGGAGGCCTGTCTGGAGATCAAGGCCGACCCGACCACGGCGGCACGCTATACCGCGCGCGGCAACCTTGTGGCCGTCGTCTCGAACGGCACGGCGGTTCTGGGCCTTGGCAATATCGGGGCGCTCGCCTCGAAGCCGGTGATGGAGGGCAAGGCCGTCCTCTTCAAGAAATTCGCCAATATCGACTGCTTCGATATCGAGCTGGACCAGCCTGACCCGGAAAAGCTGGCCGAGATCGTCTGTGCGCTGGAACCCAGCTTCGGCGCGATCAACCTTGAGGACATCAAGGCTCCCGACTGCTTCATCGTCGAAAAGATCTGCCGCGAGCGGATGAACATCCCGGTCTTCCACGACGACCAGCACGGCACCGCCATCGTCGTCGGCGCCGCGGCGACCAACGCATTGCTGATCGCTGGCAAGAAGTTCGAAGACATCAAGGTCGTCTCGACCGGCGGCGGCGCGGCCGGCATCGCCTGCCTGAACATGCTGCTGAAACTGGGCGTCAAGCGCGAGAACGTCTGGCTGTGCGACATCGCGGGCCTTGTCCATGAGGGCCGCGAAGAACAGATGACGCCGCAAAAGGCGGAATATGCGCAGAAAAGCGACCTGCGCACGCTGGATGACGTGATCGGTGGGGCCGACCTGTTCCTGGGTCTGTCCGGCCCCGGCGTCCTGACCCCCGACATGGTCGCCAAGATGGCAGACCGGCCGATCATCTTCGCGCTGGCGAACCCGACGCCCGAAATCCTGCCCGAGGACGTGCGCACCGTCGCCCCGAACGCGATCATCGCGACCGGGCGGTCGGATTATCCGAACCAGGTGAACAACGTCCTGTGCTTCCCCTTCATCTTCCGGGGCGCGCTGGACGTGGGTGCGACCACGATCAACGACGATATGCAGCTGGCCTGCATCGAGGGAATCGCCGCACTTGCCCGCGCCACCACCAGCGCCGAGGCCGCGATGGCCTATCGCGGCGAGACGCTGACCTTTGGCCCGGAATACCTGATCCCGAAGCCTTTCGACCCGCGTCTGATCGGGGTCGTTTCGACCGCCGTGGCGAAGGCCGCTATGGAAACCGGCGTCGCCACCCGCCCGCTGGAGGATGTGAACGCCTACAAGCGCAAGCTGGACGGCTCGGTCTTCCGGTCGGCCATGATCATGCGCCCGGTCTTCGAAGCGGCGGCGACGGTCAAGCGCCGCATCGTCTTTGCCGAGGGCGAGGATGAGCGGGTGCTGCGCGCGGCGAATGCCATGCTTGAGGAAACCACCGATGTTCCGATCCTGATCGGTCGTCCCGAGGTGATCGAGGTCCGCGCCGAGCGCGCCGGCCTGCCGATCCGTCCCGGCCGCGATTTCGAGATCGTGAACCCGGAAAACGACCCGCGCTATCGCGACTATTGGGGCACCTACCACGAGCTGATGGCGCGCCGTGGCGTCACGCCCGAAGTCGCCCGCGCGATCATGCGCACGAACACCACCGCCATCGGCGCGGTCATGGTCCATCGTGGCGAGGCGGACAGCCTGATCTGCGGCACCTTCGGTCAATTCAGCTGGCACCTGAACTATATCAGCCAGGTGCTGGCGCGTGACGGCCTGCGCCCGCATGGCGCGCTGTCGCTGATGATCCTAGAGGATGGTCCGCTTTTCATCGCGGACACGCAGGTTCACCACGTCCCGACCCCGCAGCAGATCGCCGAAACCGCCATCGGCGCGGCGCGGCATGTGCGACGCTTCGGCCTCGCTCCCAAGATCGCGCTGTGCTGCCATTCGCAATTCGGCAATCTCGAGACCGATTCCGGCAAGCGGATGCGCGAGGCGATCGAGATCCTGCAGGCGCGCGAGGTCGACTTCATGTTCGACGGCGAAATGCATGTCGATGCCGCGCTCGATCCGACCGTGCGCGAAAGGCTGATGCCGCATTCGCGTCTGGACGGGGCGGCGAACATCCTGATCTTCGCTGGCACCGACGCCGCCTCGGGCGTGCGCAACGCGCTGAAGCTGAAGGCCAACGGGCTTGAGGTCGGGCCGATCCTGATGGGCATGGGCAACCGCGCCCATATCGTCACCCCCTCGGTCACGACGCGCGGTCTGCTGAACATGAGCGTTCTGGCAGGTACCCCGGTCGGCCATTACGGCTGACCCGCACCCCGGTTGATCCGGGCCGCCCGATTTGCGGCCCGGACGAATGGCGCAGGAAGCTCTTGCCTGACCCGCCGCGCCTTGCCTAACTCCTCCCATGCCTTTGGGAGGAGGAATCCATGAGCTACCGCGACGTCTATTCGGCCTGGCAGGCGGACCCCGAGCATTTCTGGATGCAGGCCGCCGAGGCGATCGACTGGACCCGCAAGCCCTCGAAGGCGCTGTTCGACGAAAAGGCACCGATCTACGAGTGGTTTTCGGACGGCATGGTCAATGCCTGCTGGAACGCCGTCGACCGCCATGTGCTGGCCGGGCGCGGTGATCAGGTCGCAATCATGCATGAAAGCCCGGTGACACTGTCGACCAAGGGCATCACCTATCGGCAATTGCAGGACCGCGTCGCCTCGCTTGCAGGCGCGCTGCGGATGCGGGGCGTCGAAAAGGGCGACCGCGTCATCATCTACATGCCCATGATCCCTGAGGCGGTCGAGGCCATGCTGGCCTGCGCGCGGCTGGGCGCGATCCATTGCGTCGTCTTTGGCGGCTTTGCCGCGAACGAACTGGCCGTGCGGATCGACGATTGCCAGCCCAAGGCGATCATCGCAGCCTCTTGCGGCCTGGAGCCGAAGCGCGTCGTCCACTACAAGCCGCTGCTGGACGAGGCGATCGAGATCGCGCGCCACAAGCCCGAATTCTGCGTCATTTTCCAACGCGAAGAAGAGGTCGCGCAGTTGACCCCGGGCCGCGACTTCGCCTGGCACGGCTTTCAATACGGGGTGAAACCCGCTGAATGCGTGCCCGTCGAAGGGAACCACCCCGCCTATATCCTGTACACCTCGGGGACGACCGGCCAGCCCAAGGGCGTCGTGCGCCATACCGGCGGCTATCTTGTGGCGCTGCAATGGTCGATGAAGAACATCTACAAGATCGGGGCCGGGGACCGGTTCTGGACCGCATCGGACGTGGGTTGGGTCGTAGGCCACAGCTATATCTGCTATGGCCCGCTGCTGACCGGGGCCACGACCGTCGTGTTCGAGGGCAAGCCCGTCGGCACGCCCCATGCGGGCGTGTTCTGGCGCACCATCCAGAACCACCGGATCAAGAGCTTCTTCACCGCTCCGACTGCGCTGCGCGCCATCCGCCGCGAGGATCCAGAGGGCGACTGGATTCGCCGCTACAAGTTGCACGAGTTGCAGGCCCTGTTCCTGGCCGGAGAGCGCGCCGATCCCGAAACGGTGCAATGGGCGCAAAAGCACCTGGGCGTTCCCGTGGTAGATCATTGGTGGCAGACCGAAACCGGCTGGCCCATCGCCGCCAATCCGATCGGGATCCAGACCTTGCCCACGAAGCCCGGCAGCCCCTCGGTCCCGATGCCGGGCTATGACGTGCGGGTGCTGGACGATGAGGGGAACCCGGCGCCCGCGGGCACGCTGGGGGCCATCGCGATCCGCCTGCCTTTGCCACCCGGAACCCTGCCCGGCCTGTGGAATGCCGAGGACCGCTTCCGCAAATCATATCTGGAGCGCTTCCCCGGCTATTACGAGACCGGCGATGCGGGCTATGTCGACGATGACGGTTATCTTTACGTCATGGCGCGCACCGATGACGTCATCAACGTTGCCGGCCACCGCCTGTCCACCGGCGCGATCGAGGAAGTGCTGGCCTCGCATCCCGCTGTGGCGGAATGCGCGGTGATCGGCGTCGCGGATGAACTGCGCGGACAGATTCCGCTGGGCCTGCTATGCCTCAAAGTGGGGGTCACGACACCGGGTGACCAGATCCTGCGCGAGGTCGTGGCGCTTGTCCGCGACCGGATCGGCCCCGTCGCCGCATTCAAGCATGCCTGCATCATCGACCGCCTGCCCAAGACACGATCGGGCAAGATCCTGCGCTCGACCATGGCAAAGATCGCGGATGGCGAGGCATTCAAGGTTCCCGCCACCATCGACGATCCCGCCATTCTGGACGAGATACGAGAGGCCCTGCACGGTCTTGGCTTTCCAAATGCCGCGCGGGCGGGTTGAACCGCTTTGCCCGGAAATGAAAACGCGGCGTCCCTGTCGGGCGCCGCGTTCGGGTATTTGAGAAACGGTGAAACCCGGCGCGCCTAGCCGATCTGACCGCCCAGCCCGGTCATAAGCGGCAGGAAGTCCGGGAAGGAGGTCGCGATCGGGCTGCCGTCATCGACCGAGATCGGCTGTTCCGAAGCCAACCCGCCGACCAGGAACGACATCGCGATGCGGTGATCCAGATGCGTGACCGCCGTCGCCCCACCCGAAAGGCCACCGGTCCCGTGGACGGTCATGGTGTCGTCGGTATCCTCGACGCTGGCCCCGTTGGCGCGCAGGCCCGCGACCATGGCAGCGATGCGGTCGCTTTCCTTGACGCGCAATTCGTGGACGCCCTGCATCAGGGTGGTCCCCTCGGCAAATGCCGCGATCACAGACAGGATCGGGAATTCGTCGATCATGCTGGCGGCGCGCTCGGGCGGGACCGTGACGCCTTTCAGCGGACCGTGGCGGACCAGCAGGTCGGCGACGGGCTCTCCACCCTCTTCCCGCGGGTTCTCGAAGGTGATGTCGGCGCCCATTTCCAGCAGCGTGACGTAAAGCCCGTCGCGGGTCGGGTTGCGGCTGACGCCCGGCACGCGGATCTCGGATCCGGGCACGATCAGTGCCGCGGCGACCGGGAATGCCGCGCTGGAGGGATCGCGCGGCACTGCGACCGGCTGGGGCACCAGCTCCGGGCGGCCCTTCAGGGTGATCACGCGGCCTTCGTCTGTGACTTCGGTCGTGATGGTTGCACCGAAGCCCGCCAGCATTCGCTCGGTATGGTCGCGGGTCGGTTCGGATTCGATGACCACGGTTTCGCCCGGCGCGTTCAGACCGGCCAGCAGCACCGCCGACTTGATCTGGGCGCTGGCGACCGGGGTCTTGTAGCGGACCGGGACAGGCTCGGCCGCGCCTTTGATGGTCACGGGCAGGCGCTTGCCTTCGCGCGCCGTGACCTCACAGCCAAACATCTCCAGCGGGTCGGTCACGCGGCCCATCGGGCGACGGCTGAGGCTGGCATCGCCGGTGAAGGTCGCGGTAACAGGCGTCGTCGCCATCGCGCCCATGATCAGCCGCACCCCGGTGCCGGAATTGCCGCAATCGATGACGCCCTCAGGTTCGGCAAAGCCGCCGACGCCGACCCCGTTGACCTTCCATTCGCCGGTCCCCAGGCGCTCGACCTGCGCGCCGAAAGCCTGCATGGCCTTGGCGGTGTCCAGAACGTCCTGCCCTTCCAGAAGGCCGGTGATGTGGGTTTCCCCCACCGACAGCGCGCCAAGGATCAGCGCGCGGTGGCTGATCGACTTGTCGCCCGGCACCTTTGCCTCGCCCTTCAGCGGGCCCGAGCGGCGGGCGGTCATCGGGATCGGTTCGGCGGAATGTGACATGGCAGGCCCCTCATGTGATCGGCTAGGTGATAGCGGTCACGCAAGGGGCTTGCAATCAACCCTGACGGCGGAAGGTCGCGTAATGCGGCACGCGACCCTCGCGCAGCGCCTTTTGTTCATAACGCGTGCTGAACCAGTCGTCCCAAGGCTCCGGCCCCTCATGGACCAGATCGAAACCGGCGGGTGGGACTTCTTCCAGCGTCTGCCGCATATAGTCTGGAATATCCGTCGCCACGCGGAATTCGGCGCCGGGCTTCATCACGCGCGCCAGCGGGATCAGATGCTCGGGCGTCACGAAGCGGCGGCGGTGATGGCGCGCCTTGGGCCAGGGGTCGGGATAGTTCAGGAACGCCTTGTCGACCGAGTTTTCCGGGAACACGTCCATCAGGTCGCGCGCGTCGCCCGGATGGACGCTGACATTCTCGACCCCGGCGGCACGAATCTTGCCCAGAAGCATCGCGACGCCATTGATGAAGGGCTCGCAGCCGATGATCCCGATCTCGGGATAGGTGGCGGCCATGTGGACCATGTGCTCGCCCCCGCCGAACCCGACCTCCAGCCAGACCGGGCGGTCGTCGCCGAAGATCGCGCTTGGCGCGATGGGCGTGCGTTCGGGATTGTCGGCCTGCGTGATGCCGCGCGGGCGCAGGGTGCCCAGATCCTCGGACAGGTAACCCTTTTGCGACTGGCGCAGGGTCTTGCCGTGGCGGCGGCCGTAAAAATTGCGGCGCGGGGGATTGGGATCGAATTCGCTCATGCCGCGCCCATAGAAAGGGCGCGGCTGAAGGTCAAGTCATTCCGCAGCGAGTCGCGAAATGATGACGGTCACTTCGGGCTTCTTGCCGATCTCTTCCATCGAGACCTGCCGCGCGATCTTGCGCACCGCCTCTTCCAGGCGGTCATCGTTCATCACCGTGCGGTCGTCGGCGCGTTCCAGAAACTCAGCCAGCTCGCTTTCGATATTCCCGGCCAGCGGCACGCCCGCGCGACCC
Organism: Paracoccus sp. KR1-242; assembly: GCF_049446195.1. NCBI lineage: Bacteria > Pseudomonadati > Pseudomonadota > Alphaproteobacteria > Rhodobacterales > Paracoccaceae > Paracoccus > Paracoccus sp. KR1-242. The sequence continues at coordinate 663,826 of NZ_JBMSED010000001.1, read as the reverse complement.
CGTTCCGGCAGGCCGGACAGTTCGACCCAGGCATCGGGAAGCGGATTGTCATCCTCGTCGATGATGATCGAGACCATCGCGTGACCGTTCAGGGCCATGCGGATACGGTCACGGACGATGCCGTCCATCGCGCCGATCAGCGCGGTGCCGTCAAGATACAGCCGACCGGTATCGATATGGTCGACGACGCGCGGCGCCGCGCCCGAAATCTCGACCATGGTGCCGTTCGTCACCACCATCGAGGGGATGCCACGCGCCTCGGCCAGCTTCATGTGTTCGCGCAGGTGCATGTGCTCGCCATGCATCGGGATCACCATGCGAGGCTTCAGCAGGTCGTGCACGGCCTGGATGTCGGGGCGGTTGGCATGGCCCGAGACGTGATACATTCCGTCATCGGCATCGAACAGGTCGACGCCCATCTCGCTCAACTGGTTCTGGATGCGGATCACACCGCGCTCGTTTCCGGGAATGGTGCGCGAGCTGAACAGGAAGCTGTCGCCTTCCTTCAACTCGATCCCCAGATAACGGCCGCGCGACAGTTGCGCGCTGGCGGCGCGGCGTTCGCCCTGGCTGCCGGTGACGACCAGCATGACCTTGTCCCGCGGCAGGTCCGCGGCTTCCTCGGGGCTGACGACCGGAGGAAAGCGGTCAAGGACACCGGTCTCGATCCCGACGGTGACCATGCGGCGCATGGCGCGGCCCAACAGGCAGATCTTGCGCCCGGCGGCAACCCCCGCCTCGGCCAGGGTGCGCAGCCGCGCGATGTTGCTGGCGAAGGTCGTGGCGACGACAAGCTGCCGCTGGGACATGACGAAATCCAGCAGCGGGTTCGCTAGAACCGCCTCGGACCGGCCGGGATTGGGCGAGAAAATGTTGGTGGAATCGCAGGTCAGCACCTGCACGCCCTGCCCTTCCTTGGCGATCTCGTGCCAGGTGATCGGATCGAAGGGTTCGCCGACGACCGGCGTTCCGTCCAGCTTGAAATCGCCCGTATGCACGATCCGACCAGCGGGCGTGTCGATGATCAGCGCCGAGCTTTCGGGGATCGAGTGGCTGACCGGAACGAATTGCACCTGGAACGGACCTGCCGAGACGACCTCGGGGCGCGGGGCGTGGATATGGATATGCTCGACGGGCTGGCCCATCTCTTCCATCTTCAGGCGCGCCAGCGCGCCAGTGAAGCGGCGGCAATGAATCGGCTTCTGGATCTTGCCCCAAAGCAGACCAAGCGCGCCGACATGGTCTTCGTGCCCATGGGTGATGAAGATCGCCTCGATCCGGTCGCGGTTGTCCTCAAGCCAGGCGACATCGGCCATGATCAGGTCGATGCCCGGCGCCGTATCCATGTCGCCGAACGTCACGCCCAGATCGATGACGATCAGCCTTTCGCGCCCCGGCTCGCCATAGCCATAGACATAGGCGTTCATGCCGATCTCGCCCGCGCCGCCCAGCGGCAGATAGATCAGGCGTTCAGCCATGGGCCATCTCCTTGTTGTAATCGTGGATCAGGCGCAGCCCGTGCATGGTCAGGTCATCCTCGATTGCATCGAAAAGATCAAACCCCTGATCGAAGAGGGGTGCAAGCCCGCCCGTGGCGATGACTTTCATCGCACGGCCGCGTTCCTCGCGGATCTTTTCGACGATCCCCTGCACGAGGCCGATATAGCCCCAGAAAATGCCTGACTGGATACAGGCAACGGTATTCGTTCCGATGACCTTCGGGGGCATCGTCACGTCGACATGCGGAAGACTGGCCGCACCCATATGCAATGCCTCAAGGCTGAGGTTCACGCCCGGAGAGATCACCCCCCCGACATAGGCCCCATCCGTATCGACCACGTCAAAGGTGGTCGCGGTGCCGAAATCGACGACGATCAGGTCCGGGCCATGGCGGTCGAATGCGCCCACGGTATTGACCAGCCGGTCTGGGCCGACCGTGGTGCCCTGATCGACGCGGGGCGTGACGGGCAACAGGCAATCCGGCTTGCCGACGACCAGCGGGCGCGTGTCGAAATAGCGGTTGCAGAGCACCCGCAGGTTGAAAACCACGCGGGGTGCTGTCGCGCTGATGATGCAGTCGGTGATGTCCAGCTCGAACTTCTGGACCGACATCAGCGTGGACAGCCAGACGAAATACTCATCCGCCGTGCGCCGATGGTCGGTCGAGATCCGCCACATGGCCAGAAACCGTTCCCCGTTCCAGACCGAAAAAACGGTGTTCGTATTGCCAGTGTCGATGCAAAGAAGCATCGCTCAACCTCCAAAGAAGACGTCGGCGGCGGGCAGGACCCGGCGGCCGGAAGGCGTGGTCAGGACCAGGGCACCGGTTTCATCGATGCCGTCGAAGACGCCGCGGGTCTCGTTCTGGCCGGTCCGGGCAATGATCGTCTCGCCCAGCCGTGCGGCTCGTGCAAGCCAGGCGTTGCGGATCGGCGCAAAGCCGTAGGTTTCGAACTGAGCCAGCCAGCGTGCGAAAGCCGGGGCCAGCAGGTCCAGGAAATCCTCGGCAGCGACGGTGAAGCCGGTCTCTTCACGCACCGAAACCGGACGGACGGCGCCCGGTTCGACCGCAGATGTCGTGGGGGCCGCGGCCAGGTTGACCCCGATCCCGACGGCGACGGCTTGGATGCTGCGTCCCGATCCCAGGCTTTCCAGCAGGATGCCCGCGATCTTGCCGCCGTTCAGCAGCACGTCATTCGGCCACTTGATTGCAAGCCGCGCCGCCGGACCACAGGCATCTGACAACGCGTCATAAAGCGCAAGCGCGGCAACGAAGGACAGTTGCGCCACGGCCTCGGGGTCGCCCTTGGGTCGCAAGACGAGAGTGCCGGCGAAGTTCCCCGCCGGCATGACCCATCCGCGTCCGCGCCGCCCGCGCCCGGCGACCTGTTCATGGGTCATGATCCAGGTCGGGCCGGTCAGCGACGGCGCCTGACGCATCGCTTCGGCATTGGTGCTGTCGGTGCGGGCCAGGATCACCCGGCCCACGCCTTGCGGCCAGGTTTCACTCAACGCGATCGGGCTCGGCCGGCAGGTCTGCGGCGGGGACGGCGACAGCCGCATGGGCGGGCGCGACCAGGGTTTCGGCCGCGCGACCGGCTGCGGTGTCGACGCCCAGCATGTTGATCGCGCCGAACAGCATCATCGCCGCCGGGATCATCAGGGCAAGATACTGCACGCCCCCCATGCGGCTGGTCACGCCATCACTCTCGGCACCGAAATACATGTAGTAGACGATGCGCAGGTAATAGAAGGCACCGATGACCGAGGCGATGACGCCCAGCACCGCAAGCCAGCCCATGCCCGCATCGACCGCCGCGTTCAGCACGCCGAACTTCGCGAAGAAGCCAAGCGTCGGCGGAACGCCCGCCAGGCTGAACATCAGCACCAGCACCGCAAGACCCTTGGCCGGCGAGGTCCAGGCAAAGCGGTTCAGCGCCGCAAGGTCGGTGACCGGGGTGCCGTCGCGCTCAAGCGACAGGATGAAGGCGAAGGTACCGACGTTCATGACCGCATAGATGGTCATGTAGATCAGCATCGACTGCACGCCCAGGGTCGAGCCAGCGGCCAGGCCGACCAGCGCAAAACCCATATGCGCAATCGAGGAATAGGCCATCAGGCGCTTGACGTTCGTCTGCCCGATCCCCGCGATGGACCCCAGGAACATAGACATGACGGCCAGCGCCGCGATGATCTGGCTCCAGTCGTCGATGACCTGACCGAAGGCGGTAAAGACCAGCCGAGCGATCAGCGCCATCGCGGCAACCTTGGGCGCGGTGGCAAAGAATGCCGTCACAGGCGTGGGCGAGCCTTCATAGACGTCCGGCGTCCACATGTGGAACGGCACGGCCGAAACCTTGAACGACAGACCAACCAGCATGAACACCAGCCCGAACAGCACGCCAAGCGACAACTGGCCGCCTTGCATGGTCGTGATGATGCCCGCGAAGCTGGTGGTGCCCGCGAAGCCATAGACCAGCGAGGCGCCGTAAAGCAGCAGGCCCGAGCTGAGTGAGCCCAGCACGAAGTATTTCAGGCCCGCTTCCGACGACCGCGCCGAGTCGCGACGCATCGCCGCGACGACGTAAAGCGACAGCGATTGCAGTTCCAGCCCCATGTACAGGGTCAGCAGGTCGCCCGCCGAAACCATCAGCATCATGCCGATGACCGACAGCGAGACGATGATCGGGAACTCGAACCGCAGCATCCGCCGCCGTTCGAGGTAATCGATGCTCATCGCCAACACTGCCGCACCGGCGACCAGCATCACGACCTTGGCAAAGCGCGAGAAGCTGTCATCGATGAACATGCCATAGAAGGCGGTGGCGTCCGCGCGTCCGCCAAGGCCGACCATTGCGGCGACCAGCAGGAAGACGGCGACGGTGGCCCAGACCAGCGGGCGCGCCAGCTTGTCCTTGCCGAGATAGGCCCCGACCAAAAGGGCGGCCAGCGCGTAAGCGGCCAGCAGCGCCTCGGGCAGAATGGTCGTGAAATCGAGCGAGGTCATGTCCGCCCCCTAGTGGCTTGTCTCAGCCGCGGCGGTTTCGACCACCGGCTGGCTTTGGTTGTAGTCATTGAGCAGCGCGGAAACCGCGGGCCCGGTCACATCCGTCACAAGGCGCGGATAGACCCCGAGGAGCAGCGTCATCGCGATCAGCGGGACAAAGATCCAGCGCTCGCGCGGCGTCATGTCGGTGATCGACTTCAGGCTTTCCTTGATCAGCTGGCCCAGCGTGACCCGACGATACAGGTAAAGCGCATAGGCGGCCGAGAAGATCACGCCCGTGGCAGCGACGAAGGCAACCCAAGTATTGGCGCGGAACGTGCCCAAGAGCGTCAGGAATTCGCCCACGAAGCCCGAAGTGCCCGGCAGCCCGACGTTCGCCATGGTGAAGAACATGAAGACCGCGGCATAGGCCGGCATCCGGTTCACAAGCCCGCCATAGGCGTCGATCTCGCGCGTGTGCATCCGGTCATAGATGACGCCGACGCAAAGGAACAGCGCGCCCGAGATGAAGCCGTGCGACAGCATCTGGAAGATCGCGCCGTCGACACCGGGCTGGTTCGCGGCAAAGATCCCCAGGGTGACATAGCCCATGTGGGCGACGGACGAATAGGCGATGACCTTTTTCATGTCCGACTGCGCCAGTGCGACCAGCGAGGTGTAGACGATGGCGATCGCCGACATCCAGAAGACCAGCGGCTGCAGGATCTCGGACGCGACAGGGAACATCGGCAGGCTGAAGCGCAGGAAGCCGTAGCCCCCCATCTTCAGCAGCACCGCGGCCAGCAGGACCGAACCGGCGGTCGGCGCCTGAACGTGCGCATCGGGCAGCCAGGTATGGACCGGCCACATCGGCATCTTGACCGCGAAACTGGCAAAGAAGGCCAGGAACAGCAGGGTCTGCGTGCCGCCGACGACCGTCATGCCCAGCAGGCGATAGGTCTCGTGCGGGAAGTCGAAGGTCAGCAGGGTGGGAATGTCGGTGGTGCCCGCCATGCGATACATGGCGATCATCGCGACCAGCATCAGGACCGAGCCGAGGAAGGTGTACAGGAAGAACTTGAAGGCCGCATAGATGCGGTCCTTGCCGCCCCAGATGCCGATGATCAGGAACATCGGGATCAGGCCTGCCTCGAAGAACAGATAGAACAGCACCAGGTCAAGTGCGGTGAACACGCCGATCATCAGCCCTTCCAGAACCAGGAAGGCGATCATGTATTCCTTGACCTTCGTCTCGACCGTCCAGCACGACAGAATGGTCAGCGGCATCATGAAGGTGGTCAGCAGCACGAACAGGACCGAGATCCCGTCGACGCCCATCTTGTAGCGCAGGCCCATGATCCAGGCGTGATCCTCGACGAACTGGAAGCCGGTATTGGCCGGGTCAAAGCCGAAGAGCACGAAAAGCGAGATCAGGAAGGTGGCCGTGGTCGCCAGCAGCGCAAGCCATTTGGCATTGCGCGCCGCCGCCTCGTCCTGGCCCCGCAGGAACAGGGCCATGATGCCCGCCGCGACGATGGGCAGGAAGGTGATGATGGAAAGAAGGTTCGTCATATCAGTGCGCGCCCCGCATCATCACCCAGATCAGCAGCCCCACGATGCCGACGACCATGGCGAAGGCATAATGGAACAGGTAGCCCGATTGCACCCGGACCGCCGCGCGCGTCAGGCGCGGGATAAGGCCCATGGCAACCCCGTTGATCGCCCCGTCGATCGTGGCCCCGTCGCCCTTTTTCCAAAGGATGCGACCAAGGCAAAGCGCCGGGCGGACGAAGATGAAGTTGTAGATTTCGTCAAAGTACCATTTGTTCAGCAGGAACCGGTAAAGCGCGGGCTGGGCCTTGGCGAGGCGCGCCGGCGTTTCCGGGCTGCGGATGTAGAAGATCCAGGCAGTGAACAGGCCGAGCAGCATGGCGATGAAGGGAGAGACCTTCACCCATGCCGGGGCTTCGTGCGCCTCGGTCATGATATGATTGTCGGCGCCCATATAGATCGCGCCTCCGACCGGGGCCGCAACGGCAGCATGCTCGCCTTCGGCGGCAGCGGCTTCGCCCTCGGCCACCGGGGCGGCGTGCTCGGTCGCAGTGTCGGCGGCAGCGGTCTCAGTCCCGACCTTCTCGACCTCGGCGGTGCCGTGCTCGGCCGGTGCGGCCTCACCCTCGGCGCTGGCCTCATGCGTTGCGGGCATGTGGAAGAAGGTTGTGACCTTGTGGTGGTCGCCGAAGAAGGGGCCATACCAGATCATGCCGGCAAAGGTCGCGCCGATCGCCAGGACAACCAGCGGAACGGTCATGACCGCAGGGCTTTCATGGGCATGTTCATGCGCATGATGATCGCCGCGTTCCTTGCCGAAGAAGGTCAGGAAGATCAGCCGCCAGGAATAGAAGCTGGTGAAGCAGGCCGCGATCACGAGCATCCAGAAGGCATAGGTGTTGCCTGCCCAGGCGCTTTCGATGATGGCGTCCTTGGAGAGGAAGCCGGCAAAGCCGATATGGGTCAGCGGGATCCCGACGCCGGTGATGGCGAAGGTGCCGATCATCATCGCCCAATAGGTCAGCGGGATCTTCTTCCTCAGGTTTCCGTAGTTCCGCATGTCCTGTTCGTGATGCATCGCGTGGATGACCGAACCGGCACCAAGGAACAGCATCGCCTTGAAGAAGGCGTGGGTCAGCAGGTGGAACATCGCCGCCGAATAGACGCCGACACCCGCAGCCACGAACATGTAGCCCAGCTGCGAACAGGTCGAATAGGCGATGACGCGCTTGATGTCGTTCTGCACCAGGCCGACGGTCGCGGCGAAGAAGGCCGTGGTTGCACCGACGATCACGATGAAATGTTTCGCATGCGGCGCGAATTCATAAAGGGGCGACATGCGGCAGACCAGGAACACGCCCGCGGTCACCATGGTCGCGGCGTGGATCAGGGCTGAAACGGGGGTCGGGCCTTCCATCGCGTCCGGCAGCCAGGTGTGCAGCAGAAGCTGCGCCGACTTGCCCATCGCGCCCACGAACAGCAGGAAGCCCAGCAGGTTGGCGGCGTTCCACTCGGTCCACAGGAAATGCAACTGCGTCTGCGCGATCTCGGGGACCTGGGCGAAGACGGCGTCGAAGTTGATCGACCCGGTCAGCCAGTAAAGCCCGAAGATGCCCAGAAGGAAGCCGAAGTCGCCGACGCGGTTGACGATGAATGCCTTCATCGCGGCGGCGTTCGCGCTTTCCTTTTTGTAGTAGAAGCCGATCAGCAGATAGGACGCGACGCCCACGCCTTCCCAGCCGAAGAACATCTGCAGCAGGTTGTCCGCCGTCACCAGCATCAGCATGGCGAAGGTGAAGAACGACAGATAGGCGAAGAAGCGCGCCTTGTAATGCTCGTGATGGCCCCAGTTGTCGTCATGCGCCATGTACCCGATCGAGTACAGGTGCACGAGCGCCGAGACGGTCGTCACCACGATCAGCATGATCGCGGTCAGGCGGTCCAGGCGGATGGCCCATTCGGTGACAAAGTCACCCGACACCACCCAGTCCATGACCGGGATATGGCGCGGCACGCCGTCGAAGCCGAGGAACAGGATCCAGCTGAGCAGGCAGCACAGGAACAGGATCCCGGTGGTCAGATATTGCGCGGCTTTCTCGCCGATCAACCGCCAGCCGAAGCCGGCGACGATCGAGGCCAGAAGTGGCGCGAAAAGGACGATCTTTTCCATGCCGTCTTAACCCTTCATCACGTTGACGTCTTCCACCGCGATCGTGCCGCGGTTGCGGAAGAAGACCACGAGGATGGCAAGGCCGATCGCCGCCTCGGCCGCCGCGACCGTCAGGATGAACATGGTGAAGACCTGCCCCGCCAGATCGCCCAGATGGGTCGAAAAGGCGACGAAGTTGATGTTCACCGCCAAGAGCATCAGTTCGATCGACATCAGGATGACGATGACGTTCTTTCGGTTCACGAATATCCCGAAAATGCCGGTGACGAAAAGTATCGCCCCCACGACAAGATAATGTGTCAATCCGATCATCTTCCTGGTCCCTCCGGGCCTTCGCCCGTTGAAATATCCGTTCGCTAGGCGGACCGCCCGCTGGCGGTCCCGATTTGGCTTCGGTCGCAGCGGGACGGGCTTAAAGCCCCTGCCCCGGCTTCACGTCTTTCATTTCCATGGTCTTCGCCGGATCGCGCCACATCTGCTCCAGCACGTTCTGGCGCTTGATGTCGCGGCGGTGGCGCATGGTCAGCAGGATCGCCCCGATCATCGCGACCAGAAGGATCAGGCCGGCGATCTGGAAGTTCAGCAGGTAGCGGTCATAGATCACCATGCCCAGGCCCTGCGTGTTATGGACATCGGCAAGGATCGGCGCGGCGCGCAGCCCCTCGGCCGCGTCCGAAGGCGCCCAGCCGGAAAAGGCGATGGCCAGCTGTGCCAGCAGGACGATCCCGATCATCAGCGCCAGCGGCAAGGACCGCGCAAGCTCGCCCCGCAATTCCGCGAAGTCGACGTCAAGCATCATGACGACGAACAGGAACAGCACCGCGACCGCGCCGACATAGACGACGATCAGCAGCATGGCGACGAACTCGGCACCCTGCAGGACGAAAAGGCCGGAAGCGGACAGGAAGGCAAGGATAAGCCACAACACCGAATGGACCGGGTTGCGGGCGATCACGACCCCGAAGCCTGCTATGCAGACGGTGATCGCAAACAGGTAGAAAGCGAAGGTCATCATTCCTCGTCCTCCTCGGCATAGACGCTTTTGGCGATCTCGAGTGCCTTCTGCATCGCAGGCAGCCCGCCGAACATGCTCATCTGAAAGATCGTCTCGGCGATCTCGCGTTTCGTGGCACCGGCCGCAAGTGCCTGACGGATGGTCAGGCGAAGCTGCGGCTCGGCCAGCGCGCCCTGAACGGTAATCGCGCCGATGGTGAGAAGCAGGCGCGTCTTCGCGTCTAGCCCCTCGCGGTTGAAAGTCTTGCCGAACCACATCTCAAGCATGTCGGCCGGCATGATGGGCACCAGCTTTTCAACGGCACGCATGTCGAAATGTTCGAGTGCGGGGTTCCACGCACGCGCCATCTCCTGGCTCGAGGCCATCATCTGCGCGAAAAGCTTGGTGAACGCATCACTCATCTGTAGGGCGCATCCAGTTGCAGGTTGCGGGCGATCTCGGCTTCCCAGCGTTCGCCGTTCGCAAGCAGCTTCTGCTTGTCATAGAACAGCTCTTCGCGGGTTTCCGTCGCATATTCGAAGTTCGGGCCTTCGACGATGGCATCCACCGGGCAGGCTTCCTGGCAGAAACCGCAATAGATGCATTTCGTCATGTCGATGTCGTAGCGCGTGGTGCGGCGGCTGCCGTCCTCGCGCGGTTCGGCGTCGATGGTGATGGCCTGGGCCGGGCAGACCGCTTCGCAAAGCTTGCAGGCGATGCAGCGTTCTTCGCCGTTCGGATAGCGACGCAGCGCGTGCTCGCCCCGGAAGCGAGGCGACAGCGGGCCTTTCTCATGCGGATAGTTCAGCGTCGGCTTGGGCGACACGAAATAGCGCATCCCAAGGCCAAAACCCTTGATGAAATCCCACATGAGGAAATACTTGGTCGCCCGCGCGAAATCGAAGGCCATCAGAATTGCTCCCCTTTCCTGGGTGCCGCGAAGCGGTCGAATGCGGCGACGTATTCGCGCACCCGCGCGCCATCCTTCGCATGTTCCGCCGTGTCGAGATTGTTGGCGAGGAAATGGGCCAGTTCGATCTTGTCGGTCTCACTGGCTCGGGCAAATGCCTCGGCTAGCTTGTTCGAATACATGGCTTACCCTCCGACCGCGAAGCGGGCCCAGAAACCGCCAAGGACTTGGTAACGGGCAAGGATGGCGATCAGCACGACCCAGCCAAGCGACAGGGGCAGGAACACCTTCCAGCCGATCCGCATGAGTTGGTCGTAGCGGTAGCGCGGCACGATCGCCTTGACCATCGCGAACATGTAGAACCAGAACCACATCTTGATGACCATCCACCACCAGCCGTCGGCGATGAACGGGACGGGCGACAGCCAGCCGCCGAAGAACAGCAGCGAAAGCAGCGCGCACATCAGATAGATGGCGATGTATTCACCTGCCATGAACAGCAGGTAGGGCGTGGACGAATACTCGACCATGTGGCCGGCGACCAGTTCCGACTCCGCCTCGGCAAGGTCGAAGGGCGGGCGGTTCGTTTCGGCCAGGGCCGAGACGAAGAACAGAACGACCATCGGCAGGTGCGGCAGCCAGTACCAGTTCAGCAGGCCATAGCTGCCCTTCTGTGCATGGACGATCTCGGTCAGGTTCATCGACCCGGTCGAGATGATGACGCCGATGATGATCAGGCCCATCGAGACCTCGTACGAGATCATCTGCGAGGCCGACCGCAGCGACGCCAGGAACGGATATTTCGAGTTCGACGCCCAACCGCCCATGATCGAGCCATAAACCTCAAGCGAGGAGGCCGCGAAGACGAACAGGATGCCGACATTGATGTTGGCCATGACCCAGCCTTCGTCGAAGGGGATCACGACAAAGGCGAATAGCGCCAGCATCATCGAAAGGAACGGCGCAAGGAAGAAGATGAATTTGTCGGCACCGGCCGGGATCACGATTTCCTTGACGATATACTTCAGCGCATCGGCGAAGGTCTGCAGCAGGCCCCAGGGGCCAACCACGTTCGGTCCGCGGCGCATCTGCACGGCCGCCCAGATTTTGCGGTCGCCATAGACCATGAAAATCAGCGAGCCCATGACGAAGGCGATCACCGCCAGGCCCTGAAGAAGCAGGCTAAGCGCGAAACCGTAGGATGAGGCCCAGAATTCAGCCATGATCTTTCGTCCCTCTCATCACGCTGCGGGAATGCCGCGCGACTTGCATTCCTGCAAGGTGTCTTTCGTTGTCATCACCGTCAGCCCCATCGGCTTCGCCCCTGACAGGGTGAAAACCGAACCGACGACCATCTTGCCATTGCGTTTTTCGCGCAGGGTCCGGATGTGGCGGGCGAATGGGGTTCCATTCGCATCCGCCCAATTGGCCAGCGCGCATGTGGCATAGGCGAACGCCGTGTCGGCGTCCACCCCACCACGAAGATTTGCGGTCACTTCCACCAGGCTGTCCCCCGATTTCTTCCGGCTGGGATAGGCCTTGACCATGGCCCCCTCGAAATCCTTGGGATCCGCCTTGAAGGTTGTGGGCAGGCCAAGCCGCATCGGTTTCGTCCGCGCCTTGAACTCGGCCAGCGCCTTTTCCTGCGCGGTCGGACCACGAGGGCTGACCGGCCCCAGCGAGGCGACGCCCGACAGATCCAGCCCCAGGTTGTCGTTCAGAGCTGCCAGATCCGCCTCGGTCACGGCAAAGGCATCGCGGCCTTCGGGACTGTCCAGCGTCATCTCGGACACCGACCCGTCGGGTTCGAGAATCAGGATGTCGCCGGACTTGGTCGAAATCCGCCCACGCGTCAGCACCTGCTTGTCCGGCGCGCCCGCATCACTTTGCAGGACCGCGACATTCAGTTGCTGCGGCTTGGCCGGAGGCCGCGAATCGACGCTGTGATCCGAGCCGCAGCCCGCCAGCATCGACGCGATCAGACCAAAGCCAAGCAGTCCCCCGATGCGGCTCGCCATTCAGTGTTCACTCCGCTGCCAGTGCGGGCGCCTTCCGCGCCGCTGCCATCGCCGAAAGCTCTCCCATCAGCGGCGACGAGCGCGCGATCGGGTTCGTCAGGTAGAAATCGGCGACGGCCAGCCGGAACCCGGCCTTGCCCATGTCGCGCAGTTCAAGAGGCTGCCATTCGTTCGCGGGCACACGATCGATCTGCGCCAGATGCGGAACGGCCTCGACCAACTTGCGGCGCAGACCCGCCAGGCTGTCCCAAGGCTGGGTTTTGCCCAGTTCGGCCGATAGCGCGCGCAGGATCGCCCAGTTCTCCTTGCCCTCGCCCGGCGCGAAGTTCGCACGCATGGCAAGCTGCGGGCGACCTTCGGTGTTCACGAACAGGCCACTTTCCTCGGTATAGCAGGCAGCGGGCAGGATGATGTCGGCACGATGCGCGCCGCGGTCGCCGTGGCTGCCCTGATAGATCACGAACGGACCAGCCGCGATGTCGATCTCGTCCGCGCCAAGGTTATAGATCACCTCGGCACCGTCGATGGCGGCGCTGAGCCCGCCTTCGGTCACCGCACCCACGTCCAGCGCGCCAACGCGGCTCGCGGCGCTGTGCAGCACCAGCAACTTGCAATCGCCCAGTTCGCAGATCCGCATCGCATGGGCCAGCACAGCCTCGCCATCCGCCTCGTTCAAGGCGCCCTGCCCGACGATCACGATGCCCGGCGCGCCATTCTTGTCGGCCAGGTCCTGTTTCAGCAGGTCGGCCAGCGCGGCGCGGTCGGTCCCCAGATGGGCATAGTCGAAGGTCAGATCCACAGCCTCGCCGATCAGCGCAATCTGCGCGCCGCCAGCCCAGGCCTTGCGGATGCGCGAGTTCAGCACCGGTGCTTCTTCACGCGGGTTGGTGCCGATCAGCAGGATGCGCTTGGCGCTGTCGATATCCTCGATCGCGGCATTGCCGACATAGGCCGAGCGGTTGCCGGCGGGCAGGCGCGCGCCGTCGGTCCGGCATTCGACCTTACCGCCCAGCCCCTCGACCAGTTGCTTCAGGCTGAAGGCAGCCTCGACCGGAACCAGATCGCCGACGAGACCCGCAACCTTCTTGCCCTTCATCGCGCGGGCGACGGCATCCAGCGCCTCGGGCCAGGTGGCGGCACGAAGCTTGCCGTTTTCGCGGATATAGGGCTTGTCCAGACGCTGGCGGCGCAGGCCGTCCCAGACGAAGCGGGTCTTGTCGTTGATCCACTCTTCGTTCACGCCGTCATGGTTGCGCGGCAGGATGCGCATGACTTCGCGACCCTTGGTATCGACCCGGATGTTCGAGCCGAGCGCGTCCATGACGTCGATCGACTCCGTCTTGGTCAGTTCCCACGGGCGGGCGGTGAAGGCATAGGGCTTGCTGACCAGCGCGCCGACCGGGCACAGGTCGATGATGTTGCCCTGCATGTTCGAAACCAGCGTCTCGTTCAGATAGCTGGTGATCTCGCTGTCTTCGCCACGACCCGTCTGGCCCATCTGGGTGATGCCCGCGACCTCGGTCGTGAAGCGCACGCAGCGGGTGCACGAAATGCAGCGGGTCATGTGGGTTTCGACCAGCGGACCCAGGTTCAGGTCCTCGGACGCGCGTTTCGGCTCGCGGTAGCGGCTGAAATCGACGCCATAGGCCATCGCCTGGTCCTGCAGGTCGCATTCGCCACCCTGGTCGCAGATCGGGCAGTCCAGCGGGTGGTTGATGAGCAGGAACTCCATCACCCCCTCGCGGGCCTTCTTGACCATGGGCGAATTCGTCTTGATCTCGGACGGTGCGCCATCCGGGCCGGGGCGAAGGTCCTTGACCTGCATCGCGCAAGAGGCGGCGGGCTTCGGCGGGCCGCCGACCACTTCGACAAGGCACATGCGGCAGTTGCCGGCGATCGACAACCGCTCGTGATAGCAGAAGCGCGGCACCTCGATCCCGGCCTGCTCGCAGGCCTGGATCAGGGTCATGTTCGGATCGACCTCGATAATCTTGTCGTCGATCTTGAGCTTGCGAAGATCTGCCATCTTGTCTTTCCTTATCCGTCGCGGTGGCGAAGCATCGCCTGACCGGCACCATGTCCGGCAGTTTCCGCACGATGTAAATGCTGGCCGAAGGCTGGCCCGGTTTTCTGTGCCGTCGTTGTGGTCATGTGCCCCGCATCCATCATTTCACCCGCGTGAAGGCGCGGGGCAGGATGGTTGGCAGCGCACGGTCGTCAAGATTGTCACGGGTGATCTCGACGCTCATCTCGTCGCTCCCCCCGTCGAAATAGACCATGGCGTAGACCGGCGAGGCGGTATTGTATTTCACGCGCCGGTTGGCGTCGGTCGTGTAGCGGGTGCCATCGGCGCGCCAGCAGGTGATCAGCGCGCCCTTGGCATTTCCGGTCACACGCAGCATCGGCTTGCCCGCCACGTTGCGGGTGACGTTGGTGCGCACGCCCGGCCCCTCGGCATTGCACTTGATGTCGGTGGGCGCGAAGGTTGAGAAGCTCAGGTAGAACTTCTGCGAGGTCGGCGTGAAGGGACCGGCGAAGGCATCCCCCGCGATCATCGCGGCGGCCGATGCAGCCATCAGGCCCAGTCCGATCCGGTTCATCCACTTTTTCATTTCGCCACCAGGAAGCTGCCGATCAAATTCTTGTCGGCGATCGCCTTGCGGCCAATGGCGCAAAAGCTCTCGGGATCGCCCTTTTTCGCACCGTTCTGGGTCAGATAGTCCTCAGCCACGGCATAGATGCGCTTCTTGTCTGCCTTGCTGTCAAGAAAGGCATCGATCTCTTTGGTGGAATAGCCCTTGTCCTGGGCATAGCGCTTCAGCTTGCGCGCCTCGCCATAGGCGTAAATGATCCGCGCATTAATGGTCGGGCATTCGCGCCGGATCCTGTCTGCGATGCGGGCCGAGATCAGGCGGTCGTTGATATGCTTTTCCTGACTCAGCGGTTCCAGCGCGAAAGCCGGGCCAGCGGTCAAAAGCGTCGCGGCGATCAATGCGGCAGCGATGGGTTTCATGGCAAATGCCTCCTTGTCATGGCGCTTCGTCATAACATGGGGGCCATTCGCACCCGGCTCACCAAGGCGCGATACATCCGTGATCCTCCCGTTCCGGCAGGCGCGCAAACGCGCGGGGTCCCCCGAGGGGGACCGCCTTGCCGAAAGCTGAAGGAAGGAACGGACCATCCGGTTTTACTCCGCCGCCATGGCGCCCATGCGCCCGGTGCGTTTCGCCTTGATGCGATCCTCGATCTCCTCACGGAAATTGCGGATCAGGCCCTGAATCGGCCATGCCGCCGCGTCGCCGAGAGCGCAGATGGTGTGGCCTTCAACCTGCTTGGTCACGTCGAAAAGCATGTCGATTTCTTCGACCTCGGCTTCGCCGCGGACCAGGCGGTCCATGACGCGCATCATCCAGCCGGTGCCTTCGCGGCAGGGAGTGCACTGGCCACAGCTTTCATGCTTGAAGAACTTCGACAGCCGCCAGATCGCCTTGATGATGTCGGTGTCCTGATCCATCACGATCATGCAGGCCGTGCCAAAGGACGAACGCAGCTCGCGCATCCCGTCATAGTCCATGATGGCGTTTTCGCATTGCTCGGCGGTCAGCACCGGGCAGGATGCACCACCGGGAATGACGGCCTTGAGGTTCTTCCAGCCGCCGCGGACGCCGCCGCCATGCTTCTCGATCAGCTCGCGCATGGGAATCGACATCGCCTCTTCGACGACGCAGGGGGCGTTGACGTGGCCGGTCAGGCCGAACAGCTTGACGCCCGCGTTGTTCGGACGGCCAAAGCCCGCGAACCATTCGCCGCCGCGCCGCAGGATGGTCGGGACCACCGCGATCGATTCGACGTTGTTCACCGTGGTCGGGCAGCCGTAAAGGCCCGCGCCAGCCGGGAACGGAGGCTTCATCCGGGGCATGCCCTTCTTGCCTTCCAGCGACTCGATCAGCGCCGTTTCCTCGCCGCAGATATAGGCGCCGGCGCCGTGATGCAGATACAGGTCGAAATCCCAGCCCGAACCTGCCGCGTTCCGGCCCAGCAGGCCCGCGTCATAGCATTCGTCGATGGCCAGCTGCAGCGCTTCACGCTCGCGGATGAATTCGCCGCGGATATAGATATAGGCCGCATGCGCGCCCATGGCGAAGCTGGCGATCAACGCGCCTTCGATCAGCGTATGCGGATCGTGGCGCATGATCTCGCGGTCCTTGCAGGTCGCGGGTTCGGATTCGTCGGCGTTGATGACCAGATAGGACGGGCGCCCGTCCGATTCCTTGGGCATGAAGGACCATTTCATGCCGGTCGGGAAGCCCGCGCCACCGCGACCGCGCAGCCCCGAGGCTTTCATCTCGTTGATGATGTTGTCGCGTCCGCGCTGGATGATTCCGGCAGTGCCGTCCCAGTGGCCGCGCTTACGCGCCCCGGCCAGGCTGCGATCGCCCATGCCGTAGATGTTCGTAAAGATCCGGTCCTGATCGTTCAGCATCCCAAATTCATCCTTGTCACTGCGAGGGCGCATTGCGCCGCCGCCAGATCCGCCAGGTCACCAGAAGCGACCAGATCATGGCCCCCATCGCCACAAGATCGGCGAGAAAGGCGTATTTCGCGGGCCAGCCCATCTGGCCCCCCAACCATTGCACGGCGAGCCATGCCAGCATCGTCGCGGCGATCACCACCGCCACCAGCCGCATCTGGCCCGCATCCGCCCGGCGCGTTCCGGTCGCGCCCGACGGGCTATCCTTTGCCGCGCGGGGCATCAAGTCGCTTCGCCGCGGTCGACCGCGCGCGAATGTTCCGTCTCGCCCCCGGCGGCCAGGATGCGGGCCTGACCGACCCAGTCATCCGACTTGATCCGGCCGCCCCGATTGCCAAGCCGACGGGCGAATCCCGCCTCGGTCTTGGCGTCCCAGGCCGCGATCTGGTCGAACCGGGTCACGCCCTGCTCGTTCAGCCAGACCGACAGCTTGCGGCCGATGCCCTTGATCCGCCTCAGGTCATCCGGCGCGGCAACCACGGCCTCGGCCTTGGCCCGGGCGGGTTTCGCAGGTGCGGCCTTTTTGGCCGCTGCCTTCGCGGGCTGAACCTTTTGCGGCGCGGCGGCAGCGGCAACCTCTGCCTTCGCGGGGGCAGGTGCTGCCGCCACGGGCTTCGGCGCGGGCTTCTGGCCACCAGCGCTGAACTCGCTCCAGTCCTTTGGCATCGCGCCTGCGACAATCGGCATCTGCGTCAGCGAGGTCGGCGCTTCCGGTCCCAGCGGGCCCGATGCCAACAGCGCGCCCGGCTGGCGATCCGCCACCCGACGGTCCCAATCGGTGGCATTCGCACCGTCCCTGGTCGCCGGAAACTCAAGCCGCTCGTCGCAAAGAAGCCAGACCATCATCGCGCCGAACAGAAGGAAGGTGACAAAGCCCAGGAACAGGCCGCCCGCCCAACCGAGATCACCGATCCCAGAGGTGAACAGAAGAACGATCACGCCCGCGATCGCCCCCAAGATCCAGCAATTCCTGTAGCAGTCCGATCGTGCCATCGTTTCCGCCTTCCTGCCGGCTTTGTCAGCCGTTCATACCATCCTTTGCCGCACCGGTCTTGTCCCCCTTGCCCAGCCAGGGCGTGGTCAGCTCGACCTCGGTGCCGTCGATACGCTTGATCGTGTCGCCCAGCTTGACCGCCAGCGCGACGCTGGCGTTATGGGCCTCGCCCGACTCGCCCTTCAGCGTGGTCGGACCACCCAGCGGCTCGACCGAGAAGCGGCCGTTCTGCGGACCGGGCTGGGGAACCTCGCCAGCAGAGAAGCTGTCGATCAGCGCCGACAGTTTCTCGACCGTCAGGTCCTCATAGAAATCCTTGCCGATCTGGGCCATCGGCGCGTTAGTGCAGGCACCAAGACACTCGACCTCTTCCCAGCTGAAGCGGCCATCGGCCGACAGCGTGTGTGCGGACGGTGCGATCTTTTCCTTGCAGACGCGGATCAGATCCTCGGCCCCGCAGATCATGCAGGTCGTGGTGCCGCAGATCTGGATATGGGCGACGGTCCCGACCGGATACAGCTGGAACATGAAGTAGAAGGTCGCGACTTCCAGCGCGCGGATATAGGCGATGCCCAGCAGGTTCGCGCAATATTCGATCGCCGGCCGCGACAGCCAGCCTTCCTGTTCCTGCGCACGCCACAGGATCGGGATGATCGCCGATTGCTGGCGGCCTTCCGGGAACTTGGTCATCTGGGCGCGGGCCCATTCAAGGTTTGCAGGCGTGAACTCGAACGAGTCCGGCTGAATGGGGGAAAGACGGCGCAGCATCAGCGGTCAACCTCTCCGAAAACGATATCAAGAGTGGCGATGATCGCCGGAACGTCGGCCAGCATGTGACCGTGCGACATCCAGTCGATCGACTGGAGATGGGCAAAACCCGGTGCCCGCAGCTTGGCACGCCACGGTTTGTTGGTGCCGTCCGAGACCATGTAGACGCCGAATTCGCCCTTGGGCGCCTCGACCGCGGCATAGACCTCGCCCGCCGGAACCTTGAAGCCCTCGGTGTAAAGCTTGAAGTGGTGGATCAGGCTTTCCATGTCGCGCTTCATGTCCGTGCGCTTCGGCGGCGTCAGTTTGCCGCGCGCCAGCACGTCGCCCGCGGGTTCCGCGCGCAGCTTCTGGATGGCCTGCTTCATGATCTTGGTCGATTCCCGCATCTCAGCCATGCGGCACAGGAAGCGGTCATAGCAGTCGCCGGCCTTGCCGACCGGAATCTGGAAGTCGAACTCGTCGTAGCACTCGTAAGGCTGGCTGCGGCGCAAGTCCCAGGCCAGGCCCGAACCGCGCACCATCACGCCGGTATAGCCCCATTGCAGGCAGTCTTCCTCGGTCACGATGCCGATATCGACCAGGCGCTGTTTGAAGATCCGGTTCTCGGTCAGCAGCGTATCAAGGTCGTCGACCAGACGCGGGAAGCGTTCGCACCATTCCTCGATGTCGTCCAGCAGATCCGGGGACAGATCCTGATGGACGCCGCCCGGACGGAAGTAGGCTGCGTGCAGGCGTGCACCGCTGGCCCGCTCATAGAAGATCATCAGTTCTTCGCGGGCCTCGAAGCCCCAAAGCGGCGGGGTCAGCGCGCCAATGTCCAGCGCACCAGTGGTCAGGCCCATCAGGTGGTTCAGGATCCGGCCGATTTCCGAGAAAAGCACCCGGATCAGGCTGGCGCGGCGCGGAATGACCGTGCCGGTCAGACGCTCGATCGCCAGGCACCATGCATGTTCCTGGTTCATCGGGGCCACGTAATCGAGGCGGTCCAGATAGGGCAGGTTCTGCAGATAGGTGCGGCTTTCCATCAGCTTCTCGGTGCCGCGATGCAGCAGGCCGATATGCGGATCGGCGCGTTCGACGATCTCGCCGTCCAGTTCCAGCACCATGCGCAGCACACCGTGCGCCGCCGGGTGCTGGGGACCGAAGTTGATGTTGAAGTTGCGGATGCTTTGTTCGCCGGTCAGGGCGTCCACGGATCCGTCGTCATAGCTGTTCTTGTGGATGTCGCCGTCCATGGTCATCCCTTACATGCGATGCGTGGCGCGCAGGAATGCTGCGCCGCTGCGGTCACTTCTTCGCCTCGGGCGCCTTCTCGTCACCCGGAAGCACGTATTTCGCGCCTTCCCACGGGGACAGGAAGTCGAACTGGCGATATTCCTGAACAAGATTCACGGGCTCATAGACCACGCGCTTCTCATCGTCGTTCCAGCGCACTTCGACATATCCCGTGGTCGGGAAGTCCTTGCGCAGCGGATGGCCGCGGAAGCCATAGTCGGTGATGATGCGCCGCAGGTCCGGGTGGCCCGAGAACAGGATGCCGAACATGTCGAAAATCTCGCGCTCGTACCAGTTCGCGCCGGGGAAGACCCCGCACAGGCTGGAGACGATCTCGTCCTCGCGGGTCTGGATCTTCACGCGAATGCGCTGGTTCTGATACATCGACAGCAGGTGATAGACCACGTCGAAGCGCGCCGGGCGCGACGGGTTGTCGACCGCGGTGATGTCGATCAGCGTCGAGAAACGGCAATTCGCGTCATTGCGCAGGAACTCGATCAGCCCGACGATCCCCGAAGGAGTTGCCGTGACCGTCAGTTCCTCGAACGCGATCTCGGTCGAGATGACGTCGTTCGAACGGCGCAAAGAGATATGCTCGGCCAATTCGGCCAAGGCAGAAATATCGACCATGGCTTACCTCACCAACGTGCCGGTGCGCCGGATGCGGCGCTGAAGTTGCAGGATGCCGTAAAGCAGCGCCTCGGCGGTGGGCGGGCAGCCCGGAACGTAGATATCGACCGGTACGATGCGGTCGCAGCCACGAACCACGGAATAGGAATAATGGTAATAGCCGCCGCCATTGGCGCAGCTGCCCATCGAGATGACATAGCGCGGCTCGGGCATCTGGTCATAGACCTTGCGCAGCGCCGGGGCCATCTTGTTCGTCAGCGTACCCGCGACGATCATCAGGTCCGACTGGCGCGGAGAGGCGCGCGGCGCTGTCCCGAAGCGTTCAAGGTCATAACGCGGCATCGAGGTCTGCATCATCTCGACCGCGCAGCAGGCCAGGCCGAAGGTCATCCAGTGCAGCGAGCCGTTGCGCGCCCAGTTGATGATGTCCTCGGTCGTGGTCAGCAGGAAGCCCTTGTCCTGCAGTTCACGGTTCAGTTCCGCAGTGGCGAATTCACGATCCGCACCGGCCGTGTTGGCACCGGTCATCACGCCCATTCCAGCGCCCCTTTCTTCCATTCATAGGCAAAGCCAACCGTCAGGACCGCCAGGAAAACCATCATCGACCAGAACGCGACTTCGGTCAGGCCGGCAAAGCTGACGGCCCAGGGGAACAGGAACGCGACTTCCAGGTCGAAGATGATGAACAGGATCGAGACCAGGTAGAACCGGATGTCGAATTTCATCCGCGCATCGTCGAAGGCGTTGAACCCGCATTCATATGCGCTGACCTTCTCCGGGTCCGGGTTACGGACGGCTACGATGGCGGCGGCCAGAATCAGCACGATCGCCAGAGCCGAGGCCATTCCCAGAAAGACCAGGATCGGCAGATATTCTTGCAGCAGGTATTCCACTGGAGTTGGGCTCCCTTTCACTCGCAGGAACCCGGTTGGCGCCCCGCGATGGGTTTGGCTGACGCCCCTTTAGCCCCGCCCGCGGGCAGGGTCAACGGTGAGGGCGCCACGTTCGACATTGTAGCGATCCGCCCTGCCGCGCACCACAGCCAAGCCGCGGGCCTGCGCCGCAAAACGGGACAGAAACCAAGTTTTTCAGTCGGAACCGGTTCCCTGGATCCGACCCAGATGGGTGTCGCGAAAGCCGCTTGGCAGTTTCAGGCCATAACCCAGGGCGCGATCTGCACCGATATGGGCAAGCCAAAGCCCCCCGGCCGAAATCAGTGCAGTCGATCCTGCGGCCACGCCCAGCATCATCAGCAGAAAGGGCAAGGCGTAAAGATGCGCCGCGTTATAGACCACCGCCCCGATCCGGTTCCCCGCGAGAGAACCCGCGATCGACAGGTCCGGCGCAAGAAAAGCGACAAGCCACGCCCACCACGGCCAACCCGGAGAGGCGAATCCCGCCGCCAGCACCCCGCCCAGCGCGATTCCCGCCCCTTCGGCCCGCTGCCAGACGCGCACGCTCACTCGGCCGCCCGGCGACGCGCGGCTTCCAGCATGGGGCCAAGATACAGGCCTGTATGGCTTTCGGGGATCTCGGCCACCTGCTCGGGAGTGCCGGTCGCGACGATGCGCCCGCCGCCGTCACCCCCCTCGGGACCGATGTCGATGATCCAGTCGGCGGTCTTGATCACATCCAGGTTATGTTCGATCACCACGACCGTGTTGCCCTGGTCGACCAGCGAATGCAGGACCTCCAGCAACTTGCGCACGTCTTCGAAATGCAGGCCGGTGGTCGGCTCGTCCAGGATGTAAAGCGTCTTGCCCGTGGCGCGGCGCGACAGTTCCTTGCTGAGCTTCACCCGCTGCGCTTCGCCCCCGGACAGGGTGGTCGCCTGCTGGCCGACCTTGACATAGCCCAGACCCACCTCGACCAGCGCATCCATCTTTTCGCGGATCGAGGGCACGGCGCGGAAGAATTCCTGCGCATCCTCGACCGTCATGTCCAGCACGTCGGCAATGGACTTGCCCTTGAAATGGACCTCCAGCGTCTCGCGGTTGTAGCGCTTGCCCTTGCAGGTTTCGCAGGTGACGTAGACATCGGGCAGGAAGTGCATCTCGATCTTGATGACGCCGTCGCCCTGACAGGCCTCGCAGCGCCCGCCCTTGACGTTGAAGCTGAACCGCCCCGGCTTGTATCCGCGCGCCTTTGATTCCGGCAGCCCCGCATACCAATCGCGAATATGTGTATAGGCGCCGGTATAGGTCGCGGGATTCGACCGCGGCGTCCGTCCGATCGGGCGCTGGTCGATGTCGATCACCTTGTCCAGCAACTCCAGCCCCTTGATCGTCTCGCAGGGGGCGGGTGTCTGGCGCGCGCCGTTCAGGCGCAGGCTGGCGGTCTTGAACAGCGTCTCGATCGTCAGGGTCGACTTGCCGCCACCTGAGACGCCGGTGACGCAGACGAACTTGCCCAGCGGGAATTCGGCGGTGACGTTCTTCAGGTTGTTGCCGGTCGCGCCGACCACCTTGATCGACTTGCCCTTGCCCTTGCGACGCTCGTCCGGGACATGGATTTCGCGCATGCCGGACAGGTATTGCCCCGTCAGACTGTCCGCGTTCGAAGCGATTTCGGCCGGCGTTCCCTTGGCGACCACCGCGCCACCATGCACGCCCGCGCCCGGCCCCATGTCGAAGACGTAATCTGCATGGCGGATCGCATCCTCGTCGTGCTCGACCACCAGAACCGAGTTGCCTTGGTCGCGCAGCCCCTTCAGCGTGGCCAGAAGGCGGTCGTTATCGCGCTGGTGCAGCCCGATCGAGGGTTCGTCCAGCACATAAAGCACGCCGGTCAGCCCGCTGCCGATCTGGCTTGCCAGCCGGATACGCTGGCTTTCCCCGCCCGACAGCGTGCCCGCAGCCCGCGACAAGGTCAGGTAATCCAGCCCCACATTCACCAGGAAACCCAGCCGCTCGCGGATTTCCTTGAGAATGGCGTGGGCGATTTCATTCTTCTGCTTCGTCAGGTGGTTCGGCGCACTCTCGACCCAGGCCAGCGCTTCGCGGATGGAAAGCTGGGTGACATTACCGATATGGGCGCCCGCGATCTTCACCGCCAACGCCTCGGGTTTCAGGCGAAACCCTTCGCAGACGCCGCAGGGGCGGTTGTTCTGATACTTCTCGAACTCCTCGCGCACCCAGGACGAATCACTTTCGCGCAGGCGTCGCTCCATGTTCGGGATGATCCCCTCGAACTGGCGGGTGACCTCATAGACGCGCCCCGCGTCGTCGAAACGGAAGGGAATCTCGTCGTCGCCCGAGCCGCGCAGGAACATCTGCTGCACATTCTCGGACAGATCCTTCCACGGAGTCTTGCGGTCAAACCCGTAATGCTTGGCCAGCGCATTGATGGTCTGCGTCAGATATGCCGATTTCGACTTGGCCCAGGGAGCAAGTGCACCCTGCGCGACGGAAAGCGCCTGATCCGGCACGATCAACCGTTCGTCGAAGAACAGTTCGACCCCCAGCCCATCGCAAGCGGGGCAAGCCCCGAAGGGCGCGTTGAAGGAAAACAGCCGCGGCTCGATCTCGGGGATGGTGAAACCCGAAACCGGACAGGCAAAATTCTCGCTGAAGGTGATGCGCTCGGGCTCGCCCTCCCCCTCCGAGGGTGCGGTTTCCAGCAACGCAATCCCATCGGCCAGATCAAGCGCAGTGCGGAAACTGTCGGCCAGCCGAGTCTCCATCCCCTCGCGCACGACGATCCGGTCAACGACGACGTCGATATTGTGGCGGAATTTCTTGTCGAGGGTCGGCGGCTCGTCCAGTTCATGGAACTCGCCATTCACCTTGACGCGCTGGAAGCCCTGCTTGCGCAGCTCAAGGAATTCCTTCTTGTACTCGCCCTTGCGGTCGCGAACGATCGGGGCCAGCAGATAGGCGCGCGTGCCATCGGCCATTTCCATGACGCGGTCGACCATGTCCTGCACCTGCTGCGCCTCGATCGGCAGGCCGGTCGCGGGTGAATAAGGGGTGCCCGCGCGCGCAAACAGAAGCCGCAGATAGTCATAGATCTCTGTCACCGTGCCCACGGTCGAGCGCGGGTTCTTGGACGTCGTCTTCTGCTCGATGGAGATCGCCGGGGAAAGACCGCTGATATGGTCCACGTCCGGCTTGCCCATCATGTCCAGGAACTGGCGCGCATAGGCAGACAGGCTTTCGACATAGCGCCTTTGCCCTTCGGCATAGATCGTGTCGAATGCCAGGCTGGACTTGCCGCTGCCCGACAGACCGGTGATCACCACCAGCTTGTCGCGCGGGATGTCCATGTCCACGTTCTTCAGATTGTGTTCGCGCGCGCCGCGAACCTCGATGAACTTCTGTTCCATCGTCACGTCCTGATTCCGCCAAGCGAATGAGATAGGCATCACACGGGAAATGGCAACCCAAACCGGAACAACTCGGGAACATTTTCGCTCTTCGCAAACCTGTTGCCCGGCCCGTGGGCTTCTGCTAGCGTTTCGTTATGCACCGTCAGACACATCGAATCCGCGCGTTCCTCCCCGGCCTGCTCGCCCTGACCCTTGCGGGGGTCCCTTGGGCGGGCAGTGCCTGGGCGGCGGAACAGGCCGTGTTGAACGGGCCGGATGGCAAGGTCGTGAACCTGACCGCGACCATGCTTGCCGCCCTGCCCCCGACCGAGGCCACGACGGCCTATCGCAGTTCGAAGGGAATCGAAGCGGGCGTCTACAAGGGCGTATTGCTGTGGGATCTGCTGCAAGCCGAGGGCATTCTGGATCAGGACCACAAGACGGCGCTTCGCCATGTCCTGCTGGTGACGGCGGGCGACGGTCATCAGGTCGCCTTCTCGATCGGAGAGATTGCCCCCGATTTCGGCAACCGCCCGATCCTGCTGGCCTATGAGATGAATGGCGCGCCGATTCCCGACGGCTTGCGCATGGTGGTTCCGGGCGATCTGCGCGGTGCGCGTCACATCAAGGACATCACCACGCTGGACTGGCGCTGATCAGCCGCCGGTATGGCTCATGTGGCGGCTCATCTGCCCCGCGACCTGTTGACGCGAATAGTCGAAATCATGCCCCTTGGGCTTGCGCGTAATCGCGTCGCGGATCGCCGCGACAAGGGCGGCGTCGTCTTCGCTGGCGCGCAGCGGCGCGCGCAGGTCGGCGCGATCCTCCTGCCCCAGGCACATGAACAGCTCGCCGGTGCAGGTGACGCGGACGCGGTTGCAGCTTTCACAGAAATTATGCGTAAGCGGCGTGATGAAGCCGACTTTCTGCCCGGTTTCCTCGATCCGGACATAGCGCGCAGGACCACCGGTGCGCTCGGCCAGCGGAGTCAGGGTGAATCTGTCCTCCAGCTTCCGGCTCAAATCGGAAAGCGGCCAATATTGGCCCAACCGGTCGGTTTCCTCCATGTCGCCCATCGGCATGACCTCGATGAAGGTCAGGTCATGGTCGTTCCGCGCGCACCAGTCCAGCAAGGGGAAAAGCTCATCCTCGTTGAAACCCTTCAGGGCGACGGTGTTGATCTTGACGCGCAGCCCGGCGGCCGTCGCGGCCTCGATGCCCTCCATCACCTGCTGAAGCCGCCCCCACCGGGTGATGCGGCCGAAACGCTCGGCATCCAGTGTATCGAGCGAGACATTGACCCGCCGCACACCGCAGGCCGCAAGCTCATCGGCGAAACGCGCAAGCTGGCTGCCATTGGTGGTCAGTGTCAGCTCATCCAGCCCCCGCCCCAGATGGCGGGACATGGCGCGGAAGAACTCCATGACGCCGCGCCGGACCAAAGGCTCGCCGCCCGTGATGCGCAGCTTACGCACGCCCAGTCCGACAAAGGCTGAACACAGCCGATCCAGTTCCTCCAGCGTCAGAAGGTCACGCTTGGGCAGGAACTGCATGTGCTCGGTCATGCAATAGGTACAGCGGAAATCGCAGCGGTCCGTGACCGAGACCCGAAGATAGGTGATCGGTCGGGCAAAGGGGTCGATCAGGGGGGTATGCGCGTCCATGGCCACAAGATAGGCACGGGGTCGTATCGGCACAACCCGGCCGATCGGTTAACGGTGTTGCAACCAAGTTGATGGGTTGCGGTGGACAGGGCGGCGGTCGAAAGGCTAGCCTTTTTCGGGATTTCAACGACGATTGACGGGGGCCATCGACCATGACCAAGCCGTTCCTGCGCTTCTGCGGCATCCTGATGACCCTGGCCCTTGCGGCTTGCAACCAGGGGGACAGCGCCCGGCGCCCCGGTTCGGGCGGAACTGCGGCGGATGATATCGGTGTCACGACCGAATCCGCGGCCATCGCCGGGGCGACCGCGCCGCGCAGTTCGGGCAAGACGGTGGGCGTCTCAAGCATCGGCGTGGGCGGTGCGCAAAGCGTCGCGCAGCTCGACACCACCACCGGCGCGGAACAGGCCAGGGCCGCGGCCCCCGCAACGGCGGGCCGCAAGCTGGGCGTGACCATCGCGTCGCTGGGCGATCCTTCGGAATCGGGCTTCTGGATCAAGACACCGCTGGTGAAGACCGAAACCGGTGGCCGGATCGTGAACCCGGCCAATGGGAAATCGGCGAATGTGCGGTTGATCCCCCTGGGCGGTCCGGCCAGCGGCGGAAGCCAGGTCTCGCTTCCGGCGCTGCAGATGCTTGGCGTCAGCCTGACCGACCTGCCCGAGATTGAGGTTTACGAAGGCTGAGCCGGGTTTTCCCGCTTCTTGATCCAGCGCCCGGCCTCGCGCCGGGCAAAGGGCTTCAGGCGCGCGCCGTGGGCATCCAGCCATTCGGTGACGCGCTGCGGATCGTGCTTCGACAAGTCGCGCAGCCACCAGCCGATGGCTTTCTGGATAAACGGCTGGCGGTCGTCCGCCAGGCGCTCCAGCCAGCCAAGGACGCGCTCGCGCCGCGCCAGATCGGCGGGCTTGGGGTTGCGCAGGCGCGTCCAGGGCAAGGTGCCGACCAGCGCCGCGCGGCGCACCCAGAAGACGGGGTGATCCAGCCACGTTTCTACCTCGTCCAGGCGGTCGGGATCGGCCAGCAGCCGCCGCTCACCCGCCTTCATCGCGTGATCCGCGATCGCCCAGGCATCGAATTGCGGCACCCATGAGGCGATGAGCCGCCATACCTCGTCATCGGGGCGAATGCGGGCCTGCACCAGCAGCTTGGATGCGGCAACCCGCGCCTCGTGAATGTCGCTGTCCCACAGGGCGCTTGCCAGCGCGACCCGCCCGGCCACGTCCAGATCGGCCCGCCAGGTGCGCGCAAGTTCGTCGATTGTCGGCACCGCGACGCCAAGATAGACACGCGGCGCCTTGTGATAGGCCGCCATCTCGGCCGCCTTGGTTTCATCGCCCAATGCGCGCAATTCGGCAATCTGCTGCAGTTCCGTCATCGTTGCCTCCTTGGTGCCCGGTCGGAACCTGCCTGAAATTCCCTGCGACGGCAAATGTCAACGCCGGGCGCAACGTCGCGCCCGACCGAAGGCTCCCCAAGGCGCAGAAATCAGGCGCCTGTAACCCGCCAGATCACATCGCCGACATCGTCGGCCATCAGCAGCGACTTGCCGTCCGGCCCGACCGCCACCCCAACCGGGCGGCCATACGAGACCTTTTCATCTTCGGACAGGAATCCCGACAGGATGTCCCGCGACGGGCCGCAGGGCTTGCCGTCCGCGAAGGGCACGAAGATCAGCTTGTAGCCGCTGAGGATCGAACGATTCCACGAACCGTGCTGGCCGATCACCATACCGTCTGGGAATCCGGGCAGCGTGCCCGCAGGCATCCAGCACAGCCCCAGCGAGGCAGTGTGCCCGCCCAGCGCGTAATCCGGTTGCAGCGCGCTGGCCACCAGACGCGGGTCCTGCGCGACCCGGTCATCGACCGTCTTGCCCCAATAGCAATAGGGCCAGCCATAGAACCCGCCGTCGCGCACCGAAGTCAGGTAGTCGGGCGGCGTTTCGTCACCCAGCCCGTCGCGCTCGTTCACCACCGTCCACAGCGCGTCCGTCTGCGGCTCCCATGCCAGACCCACGGGATTGCGCAGGCCTCCGGCAAAGATCCGGGCCTTGCCGCTTTCCAAGTCCAGCTCCCAGATCGCGGCGCGGCCTTCTTCGGCCGCCATGCCCTCATCCCCGATATTGCTTTGCGAACCGACACCCGCATAGATCCGCTTGCCATCGCTCGACGCGATCAGGCTGCGGGTCCAGTGACCGCCGGGCTTGAACTCGACCAGCCGCTTGCCCGCACCCGTCAACCGCGCCGAGGCGTGGTCATAGGGAAAGGCAACGATCCCGTCGGTATTGCCCAGATAAAAGGTGTCGCCCACCAGCGCCATGCCAAAGGGCTGGTTCTGGTTCTCGACAAAGACCTCGCGATGCTCGGCCACGCCGTCGCCATCCTTGTCGCGCCACAGGGTCACGCGGTTCGCGCTGACACCGACCGCGCGCGCACGGCGCATGGTCGAGATCATCGCATGATCCATCAGCGAGCGCGGCTTGCGGTCCGCCTGCAATGCCTCGGCAACCAGCACGTCGCCATTCGGCAGAACCTCGATCCAGCGCGGGTGTTTCAGTTCCGTGGCGAAGGCATTGACCTTCAGCCCCGGTGCCGCGACTGGCGTCTGGCCCGGCGCCCAACCGCGCCCGGTCGGCATTTTCAGCGTCATGATGCCTTGCTGCTTCGCCACCGGAATCGCGGGGCTGGCGCCGAAGGCCGGCTTCTGCGGAGAATCCTTGCGCCGCAGCGCCACCATGATCGCGCCGACCGCAGCCGTCGCCTTTGCCATCAGATCCATCTCCGGCCCTCCGCTTGTTTGCGCCAAGCTAGCCATGCACGGCCAAGGGTCAAGGCCCCGGGGAAAACACCCGGGGGTAAATCCAAGCAAATTGATCAACTATTTGATTTGCATGTTCTTTCTTGACATGCCGCGGCGTCGTCCCTACCTCGGGTCCAGGAACGCGAGCCAGCGACGACGCCAGCCAGCCTTTTCCACCCCGCATCCCCGCCCGTCCCAGCCGCAAGCCAGGTCAAGCCAGGATCGCGCATGTGCCGATACCGGACCATCGGGCCCGGCATCGGCATTTCCAGTTCATTCCACCAGCTTCGCCAGGTTTGCCTGCACGCGCTCGGGCGCTTCCTGATACCCGATCAAGCCGGAATAGCGGCCATCCTTGTCGAACAGCAGGGTCATGGCCGAATGGTCCATGCTGTAATCACCGTTCTCGCCAGGAACCTTGCGGGCATAGACGCGGAACGCCTTGATCGCCTTGCCGACCTCTTCGGGCGAGCCGCTGACGCCGATCACGCCCGGCACCCACGAGACGTAGTCCTTGATCACTTCGGGCGTGTCGCGTTCGGGATCGACGGTGACGAAAAAGACCCGCAGGCTCTGCCCCTTCTTCGCAACCTCTTCCTGCCAGCCCGCGACCTCGCCCAGCGTGGTCGGGCAGACATCGGGGCAATGGGTGAAGCCGAAGAACACTGCCGAGGGCTGCCCCTTCAGGCTGTCCTGCGTAAACGTCGAGCCGTCGCTGGCAATCAGCTGATACTCGCCCCGGCCCATGTTGTCGGTGCCCGATTCGGACAGGACCTGCAGGCGTGGAGAGATCAGCTGGAACCATGCCAAGGCAAACGCCGCGACCGCGACCAGCACCCAAAGAACGATGCGCAGCGGACGCAGCGAGCGGGGATCAGTGCTGGCCATGACCATCCCCCTTGGCATTCATCGGGCCGACCGGAAGCTGAAGCTCGACCGTGCCAGCCTTTTCGAACGTCAGCGTCACGGGCACGCTGTCGCCTTCGGCCAAGGGCTGCTTCAGCTCCATCAGCATCAGATGGGTGCCACCGGGCTTCATCTCGACGCTGGCGCCTGCGGGCAAGGGCAGGCCATCCGTCAGGGGGCGCATCCGCATCACGTCACCATCCATCGTCATCTCGTGGATCTCGACCTTGCCAGCCAACGGAGAGGTGGCCGAGACCAGCCGATCGTCGGACTGACCCGCATTCGTCACCGTCAGGTAACCTCCCCCGACGGGGGCCTTCGGGGCCGTGGCCCGCGAATAGGGCTGGGTGATGGACAGATCGCCCAGTTGCACATCATGGCCCGCGGCGACCGGGACTGTTTCCGCTGCCGCCGCGTGATGGCCATGACCGCCGCCTTTGGCCTCTGTCACCATCAGCGCCGGGGCCGGATTCTTGGCCTCGTCCGATCCGGTGACGTCGATCCAAGCCTCGCGCGCGCTGCCGCATTCCTGGATCGTCGGGAAATAGATCGTGCTGCCGGCAACGAGTTCCGGACCGACAGTGCCGCGGAACACGAATTCGTCATACCATTCATCCGGCAACTCGCCGCCCGACCAGACGATTTCGCGCACGCCCTTGCGCATCTCGGTGCCGTGATTGTCGAAGGGCCGGGCATAATCCCCGGTCACGGTCTTCAGTTGCCAGCCGGGCTTGGGCATCGGCTTCGCGTCATAGAACCCGTCGGGGATCTTGACGCGCAGGGTCTTGGTCGGCTTGCCGTCGCAGCCGTGACCGATCTTGATGACGGCCTTGTAGGTCGAGCCGGCAGGCGCCTCGGTTTTTTCCAGCCCGGCATGGGCCAGAACGGGGGCCGAGGTCAAAAGCAGCGCGCCGCCAGCCAAAGCAGCAAGGATATGAGTCTTCATTTGGGCATCCATTCGATGAAAGAGATTTGGGATCATCAGACGGATGCGGGCGGCCCCCTTGCCACCGGCGGCAGCGGGGCCAGCGACACGGCCGGGCCGCGCGGTGTCCTGCCGGGATCGAACGGATGGACCAGCGCCACCGGCGCCGGTAGGGCAGCGGGCGCGGAATCGTGCAGCGCCTGCGCATGGGGTGCCCAATCACAGGCCCCATGCAGGGCAAGTTCTCGATGGCGATCCAGTTCCGAGACTGGAAAGACGGTGCCATCCGGCGCGACCGCCATGTCGACGGGCAGGTCGCTGCCGCACAGGATCATTGTGATCCGGCCATTCGCGTCGCTGGCCAGCATCGTATCGGCCTGCACCAGCGAGAAACAGGCAAAGGGCCACAGCAGCGCCAGCGCGACCGCACGCAGCACCGGCAGGCGCCACGCGTTGGTTCGTGCTATGCGGGTGCGGCCGTTCCTCATCCCTGTCCCTGCCCCTTGGATCGCCACCTGCTGCCAGAAAAACACCGCCATGGAAAGGTATACGATTGTCGCACCAACCGGTCCGCGCGCGGGATTATTCCCACCAGCGGTCGATGGCGGCGATATCGGCGTCCGACCATCCGAAATGATGGGCGAATTCGTGAACGACGATATGGGAGACCAGCGCCCCCAGACTCACATTCCCGCGGCTGGCCCATTCATCCAGGATGGCACGCCGGAAAAGCCAGACCGTGTCCGGGAAATGTTGCGGGTCGCTGGCCGATTTTTCGGTCATGGGCACGCCGTCATAGAGGCCCGTCAATTCCAACGGGTCGTCGATCTCCAGCTCGTCCAGGAACTCCTCGGATGCGAAATCCTGGATCCGCAGGACGACCTGGGCCGCGGGACCGGCGAATTCCGGGGGCAGGCCCGCGATCGCCTCTCGAGCCAGCTCCTCGATCACGGTGGCGTCGGGGGATTCGGCGTTCTTCCAGTCAAGCATCGGCTAACCTCGTCTTTGGTCCCGATATGGACAAAAACCACAGTTTGTGAAAGAGCGAAGCCGACAGGAGACCTCCGATGACAACCACCCGCTTCGCTCCCTCCCCCACCGGCCATATCCATGTCGGCAACCTCCGCACCGCGTTGATGAACTATCTGATCGCGCGCAAAAGCGGTGGGACCTTCATCCTTCGGCTGGACGATACCGACCGCGAAAGGTCGAAACAGGAATATGCAGACGGCATCCAGCGCGATCTGGAATGGCTCGGCCTGACCTGGGACCGGATCGAACGCCAGTCCGACCGTCTGGACCGATATGCCGAGGCCGCCGATGGCCTGCGCGCTGCAAACCGCCTTTACGAGGTCTTCGAGACCCCGACCGAGCTGGACCTGAAGCGTAAGAAGCAGCTGAACATGGGCAAGCCCCCGGTCTATGACCGCGCCGGGCTGAACCTTTCCGCTGACGAGATCGCGAAGCTGCGCGCCGAGGGCCGCGACGGTTACTGGCGCTTCCTGCTGGACCAGGAACGCATCGAATGGCCGGACGGCATCCTGGGCGACATCTCGATCGATGCGGCCTCGGTCTCGGACCCGGTGCTGATCCGCGCGGATGGCCAGGTGCTTTACACCTTTGCCAGTTCGGTCGATGACACCGACATGGGCGTCACCCATATCGTGCGCGGCGCGGACCACGTCACCAATACCGCGACCCAGATCCAGATCATCAAGTCGCTGGGGGGCACGCCCCCGGCCTTTGCGCATCACAGCCTGCTGACGGGCGCACAGGGCGAGGAACTGTCGAAGCGCCTTGGCGTGCTGGCGATCAAGGATCTGCGCGAGAACGGCGTTGCGCCCGAGGCGCTGCTGTCGCTGATGGCGCGTCTGGGTTCCTCGCAGCCGGTTGAGCTGCGCATGTCGCTGGACGAGCTGGCCGAAGGGTTCGAACTGTCGCAGTTCGGGGCCTCGCCCACCAAGTTCGACGCCGAAGACCTGTGGCCGCTGACCCGCGAAGCGAACCAGTCCCGCCCCTTCGCCGAGGTCAAGGACCGCATCGCGGCGCTTGGCGTTCCCGCCGACCAGGCCGAACGGTTCTGGCGCGTGGCGTCGCAGAACATCACCAAGCTCGACGATCTTGCCGGCTGGTGGGAGATCTTCTCGAAGGGTGCGGAACCGCAGATCGATCCCGAGGACGCCGATTTCATTGCGCAGGCGATGACCCTGCTGCCGCCGCCGCCCTATTCCGACACGACCTGGAGCGAGTTCACCACCGCGGTGAAGGAAGCGACCGGCCGCAAGGGCAAGGGGCTGTTCATGCCGCTGCGCAAGGCGCTGACTGGTCAGGCCCATGGCCCGGACATGTCGGACGTGATGCCGCTGCTGCAGGTCGTCCGCGCCCGCGCCTGACGCCGGGATGATGACTACAAGGAAAGGGGGCGGGCCGCTGGTTCGCCCCTTTTTCTTTGCCCACAGCCCCGCTGCTCACATCCTGATCGACCTATGAACAAGGGTCCTTTTTCGCGCGCTCCATGAAGCGATCGGATCATTTGACAACTATCCACAAGGAATTGCGCCGCGGCGAAAAAAGTGTCGCGAATGCCCTTGACGCTTCCCGCCACTCGCCGTAGTTAGCGCGCACTCCGTGGCGGAGTAGCTCAGCTGGTTAGAGCAGAGGAATCATAATCCTTGTGTCGGGGGTTCAAATCCCTCCTCCGCTACCATTTCCCCCTTCAGGGAAAACGCGAAACAGGCCGGTCCTTCGGGACCGGCCTGTTTCGCTTTTCTGCTGCAATGTTGGGAAGACGGAGTGCCCGCTGCGGTCTAGTCCCTGCCGTCCAGCCGCACGAAGTCAAGGACGCTGCCCTGTCCCGGCTGGACCTTCGACCAGTGGTCGACCTGAAAATCGACCACCAGCGTCGCCGAAGTCGGATAACGGCGGAAGTCGGGGTCAAGCGGCGCACGTGCCGGAAGCTGGGCCGCGAACTGGGCGATGCCGGGATTATGACCCAGCATCATCACCGTCGACGCCTGGGCCGAGCGCAGGATCGACAGCATCTCTTCCGGAGAGGCGTGATAAAGCCCGTGTTCGAAGCGCAGATTGGGCCGCACCTCAAGCGGCGCCACGGCCACCCGTTCCCACGTCTCGCGCGTCCGCGTCGAGGTCGAACACAAGACTTCCTCGGGCTCATAGCCGCGGCTTGCCAGCCAGTCCCCCAGGGCGCGTGCCGACCGCCGGCCCCGATCATTCAATGGCCGGTCATGGTCATCCTGCGCCGGATCGTCCCAAGACGACTTGGCATGACGGGTCAGGATCAACCGGCAGTATCCAAGCGGAGTCATGCATATGCCTTTGCGGCCAGAGATTGTGTGAGGCGAGCCTGCCACAGCTTTCGGCGGCCGGGCAAGCGCTCGTTTGGGAATACGGAAATTACAGTCCGCTGCCGCCCTGGCGCAACCCGCGCGGCTTCACCCGCGGCTCGGTCGAGCGGATCAGCGAACCCGCTCCATGCTCGGTGAAAAGCTCCAGCAGCGAGGCATTGGGCACGCGACCGTCCAGGATAACCACGGCGCGCACGCCCTCTTCGACCGCCTTCAGCGCCGTCTCGGTCTTGGGGATCATGCCGCCCGCGATGGTGCCGTCGGCGATCATCGCGCGGACCTGATCGGGATGCATCTGGGTCAGAACCTCGCCAGACGCGTCCTTGACGCCCGATACGTCGGTCAACAGCAGCAGCCGGTCGGCCTTCAGGGCACCGGCGATCGCGCCCGCAGCGGTGTCGCCGTTGACGTTGAAGGTCTCGTTATCCTCCATCCCGGTCGCCACAGGGGCGATGACGGGGATCAGCCCG
This sequence comes from Paracoccus sp. KR1-242, assembly GCF_049446195.1. Taxonomy (NCBI): domain Bacteria; kingdom Pseudomonadati; phylum Pseudomonadota; class Alphaproteobacteria; order Rhodobacterales; family Paracoccaceae; genus Paracoccus; species Paracoccus sp. KR1-242. Next base: position 629,061 of record NZ_JBMSED010000001.1, on the reverse strand, counting down.
GCATTGTAGAGGTCGCGGATGATCTGGACGTTCATTTCGACCGGCCGACCGACGAAGCCCAGTTCGGGATCGTCCGCCTCGCAGACCATCAGATCGTCGTCCTTGCCCGAGATGCCGACGGCGCGGCCCCCGGCGTCGTTGATCGCCTGCACGATGCGCTTGTTCACAAGGCCCGACAGCACCATCTCGACCACCTCGACAGTCTCGCGGGTGGTGACGCGCTTGCCGCGGACGAAGCGGCTTTCAATGCCCAGCTTGCCCAGAAGCTCGTTGATCATCGGGCCGCCGCCATGGACCACGACCGGATGGATGCCAACCTGACGCATCAGGACGATGTCGCGGGCGAATTCGGCCATGGCCTCGTCATCGCCCATGGCATTGCCACCGAATTTCACCACGACGACCGCGCCGGAATAGCGCTGCATATAGGGCAGCGCCTCCGAAAGGGTGCGTGCGGTGGCGATCCAGTCACGGTTCATGTTTTGCTTTCTCATCAGGAGCCCCTGTTCTCGGTCCCGGACCCTAGGACCACATCCCCCCAAGGTCCAGACCCGAGCCTGGCGCTCACGTCTTAGTCAAGCCCGGCGATGATCGCGCGAAGCGTGGCAATCCCCTGCCCCTTGTCCGAACTGGTCACGATCAACTCGGGATAGGCGGCGGGGTGTTTCTGCAGCGCTTCCTCGACCTGGGCGATGGTCGCGTCCATCGCCTGGGCACCGATCTTGTCGGCCTTGGTCAACACGACCTGGAACGGCACGGCCGCGCGGTCCAGAAGCTTCATGATCTCGTGATCGACGTCCTTGACGCCGTGGCGCGAGTCGATCAGCGCAAAGGCGCGGCGCAGGGTCGGACGGCCCGACAGATATTTCTTCAGAAGCGCCTGCCATTTGGCGACGACCGCGACGGGGGCCTTGGCGAAGCCATAGCCCGGAAGGTCGACCAGATAGGATTTCTCGCCCAGGGTGAAATAGTTCACCTCTTGCGTGCGGCCCGGCGTATTCGAGGCGCGGGCAAGCCCGTTCCTGCCGGTCAGCGCATTGATGAGGCTGGATTTGCCCACGTTCGAACGGCCCGCAAAGCAGACCTCGGGGCGATCGGCGGGCGGCAGCCCGTCCATCGCGACGACGCCCTTGAGGAAGTCGACCGGCCCGGCAAACAGCTTGCGCGCGGCCTCGGCCACTTCGGGATCGGGTTCGGGGGCGACGGGAAAGGAAACCTTCATGCGCGGATCTCGTCGTTGAGGGCGATCTGGCCGCCCGTGACCACCTCGGCATAGACGCCGAAATTCTGATGACCGAACTGCCCGGCAAGCGCCGCGGGCATGTCGCAATCAGGATGGCCGGTTTCGGTATTGGCGCTGGTCGCGGCGCAGCGGCCGATGGCTTCGGTCACGCGCAACTCGACATCGCCGATGGTCAGGATACGGCCGATCATGTCCTGCTCGGCAAAGGGCTCCCACCCGTCGACCCACAGATTCGCCCGCCAGCGTTCCACCCCCAGCGGCTGGCCCATCCGGGATTCCAGATCGCGCAGGCTGGACAGCGACAGGATCGACAGCCAGGGCTGGTTCACGTCGGTCCAACCGGTCGGGCCGCGCACCAGCCGCGTGGGCGCGGGTTTGTCCTCCGGCCAAAGCGGACGCAACCACTCGATCAGCCGCGCGCCTTCGGATTCGGGATCGAAGCTAAGCTCGGTCCGGTCGGGATGGGTCAGGCGGATCGGTCCTTCGGGCGCACCCTGCCCCCAGCCCCCCGAAACGGCTTGCAGCGTGGCCGAGGCCACGCCGCGCAGGAAGCAGGATTTGGGCAGCCAGCGTTCGGGCTGCGGGCCTTCGCCCGCGTGCCTTTCCCCGGATTCGGTCAGCACCGCCCAGACCCGGTCCCCCGGCAGCCGCCGCGCCGCGGAAAGCGACGCGCCGGTCAGGTCCTCGCCCCCGATCGACTTGATCGGATAGCGACGGATCCGGGCGATGTGGCCTGTCATTTGCCGCCTTTCGGCTTGTCACCGGCCTTCTTGGACCGCGACGGCAGACTCGACCTGATATTGCCGAACAGGTCGGGCCGGTGGCCGTGCATCGACATGATCGTGTACTGCTGCACGATCGTGATCGTGTTGTTGGTGATCCAGTACAGCACCAGACCCGAGGCGAAGCCGCCCAGCATGAACATGAAGATCCAGGGCATCCAGGCGAAGATCATCTTCTGCGCCGGGTCGGCGGGGGCCGGGTTCAGCTTCTGCTGCATCCACATCGAGATCCCCAGAAGGATCGCAAGGATCGGCAGGGTGAAGCTGTGCAGGAAGCTGCCGGCACCGGGCGTGGCCCAAGGCATCAGCCCGAACAGGTTCCACAGGCTGGTCGGATCGGGCGCGGACAGGTCATGGATCCAGCCGATCCAGGACGAGTGGCGCAGTTCGATCGTGACGAAGATCACCTTGTAGAGCGAGAAGAAGATCGGGATCTGCAGCAGCACCGGAAGGCAGCCCGCGGCGGGGTTCACCTTCTCGCGCTTGTAAAGCTCCATGACCTCTTTCTGGTACTTCATCCGGTCGTCGCCGGTACGCTCTTTGATCGCCTCCATCTGGGGCTGCAGTTCCTTCATCTTCGCCATCGAGATGTAGGATTTGCGCGCCAGCGGGAAGACCAGCAGCTTCAGGATGAAGGTCAAGCCGATGATCGACCAGCCCATGTTGCCGATGAAGCCGTGCAGCCAGTGCAGCAGGCGGAAGATCGGCTTGGTCAGGAAATAGAACCAGCCCCAGTCGATCGAGTCGACGAAACGGTCGATGCCGGGGTTCTCCTGGTAGCCCTTGATGGTTTCCCAGACCTTCGCCCCAGCGAACAGGTAGCTCGACGAGGTGCCGGTCGCGCCGGGGGCGACGGTCTGCACCGCCATCCGCGTCTCGGCCTGGTAGATGTCGACGCCGGGGGCGTATTTCACGACGGCGGTAAAGGGCGTGCCGGGCGCGGGCGCCAGCGTCGTCATCCAGTACTTGTCGGTAAAGCCGATCCAGCCGTTCTCGGCGACGTCGATCCGCTGCGACGGGCCTTCGCCCTCGGCAGAATCAAGCTTCGCCATGTCCTTGTATTTCTTTTCCAGCAGCTTGCCGTCGGTCATGCCGACCGCGCCTTCGTGCAGAACATAATAGTTCTGGGTGTCCGGGCGGCCATGACGGGCCAAGATGCCATAGGGCGCAGCGGCAAAGGGGGCGCTGCCGGTATTCTCCAGCGACTGGGTGACGGTGAACAGGAACTTGTCGTCCAGCGCATAGGTGCGGCGGAAGATCTGGCCCGCGCCGTTGTCCCAGCGCAGCGTGACCGGCTTGCCCGGCGACAGGGTGTCGCCCGATTCGATCTGCCAGACAGTGGCCGGGCCCGGCACCAGCGCGGGATCGGTCCCGGCGGCGGGCATCCAGCCATAGACGGCGTAATAGGGCTTCTGCTGGACCGGAGCCACGGCCCCGCCCGGCGCGAGCGGCGTGCCCTCGGGCTGGGCCTTTGCGCCCGTGGTCGGCGACAGCAGCCGGACATAGGGCGAGTTCGGGTCCAGCGTCTCGTGATAGCCGGTCAGCTCCAGGTCGTCGATGCGACCGCCAGCCAGCGAGATCGTCCCTTTCAGCGAGGGCGATTCGATCGGCAGGCGCGCAGCCTGGGCCGAGGGATCGGTCGAGGCGCCATTCGCGCCGGCAAGCGCCGGGCTGCCCGCGACCTGCCCGGCAGCGCCGGGTGCCGCTGCGCCGGGGGCCTGACCCTCGGCAACCTGGGTTTGCGCGGTTTCAGGCGCCGGTGGTGGCGGTTCGGGGGCGAAGAAGACCGACCAGACGAGAATGACGAGGGCCGAAAGCACCATCGCCAGGATGAGATTGCGGTTGTTGTCTTCCATTCCGGTTCAGCCCTTCGTCGTCCACGACCCCAACGGGTTCGGGCCGCTTCAACAGAAGCGACCGCCAAAGGTCAAGGGAATTTGGCCGAATCCCCGCTTTCCACCACGTCCCGCGCGATTATGTCTTGTGCAGGGCGCTGACCAAGGGGGCGGGTTCACGGGATCGGGACGCGACGTTCCTGCTTCAGCCGATACGCAACAGGTGCGCGGGCAAGGGCGCGCGCTCACGCTGCCCCAGCAGGATGTCGTCAATCGCGGGTGCCGCCATCACCGGCAGGACGCCCATCCCCTGCACCGCCCCGAACCCGATCTGGGTCAGAAACGAGCGCTCCTCGACCGAGACGACGCCATCGGCCAGACTGTCCAGCCCCAGATGTTCGGCCAGCGCCAGCAAGGCCAGGATCATGCGCTGCTGCGCACCATCGCGGTCACATCCGGCAACGAACAAGCGCCCGATGCGAACCCGGTGGATGGGCAGGCTGCGCAGGACCGAGGGACCGGCACTGCCCGTCCCGAACTCTCCTATCGCGATGCGGCATCCCGCACGGGCCAGGATACGCACCCCTTCCAGCACATGGCCCCGTGCAGCCTGGTCATCCCCGGTTTCGGCAAACTCGACCTCGATCCGCGCGGGCTCGACACATTTGCGGTCCAGTTCCCAGACGAGTTCCTGCATCAGAAAGGCATCGGCAAGCGCGCGGTCGGGCAGCGCCAGGGTCAACACGTCAGGCCCGACACCCAACCGGTCCCACCGGCGCAGCGCGACAAGCGCCAGCCTGAGCCCGGCCATGATGCAATCGCTAAGCGCTTCGTCTGTCAGGATCGGCGCGACCTCTGCCAGCCCATGCACACGCCCGTCCACCTGCCGGAACTGCGGCAGGAGCCGCAACCCGCTCACGCGGCCGGTATCGCAGCAAAGCTGCGGCTCAAACTGCAGATCGATCTGGTCGGGCCCGAACCGGGGCGGGTTCGCGGGATCACTCGTCCCCTTGCGCCGTCCAGGACGGAAAAGCGCCCCAAGCTGCGCCAGTGCCCTTGCCGCGTAACCCATGCCGCCCCCGAATCGTCGATCACGGGAAAAGCCTAGGCCGGGCGAACTTCCCGTTCGGTTAACGTTCCCGCAGAACGGGAATATCCGTCGGGGATTTATCCTTAAAATCCGACATACCCGGGATCAGCGAGGTGAAGTCGAACAGCTTTGGATCCGGCAGGTGCGAAGGGCGCACATTCATCAGCGCGCGGAACATGACCTGCCGCCGGCCGGGGCTGCGGCTTTCCCATTCGTCCAGCAACTTCTTGACCTGCATCCGCTGCAGGCCCTCCTGGCTGCCGCACAGGTCGCAGGGAATGACGGGATAGTTCATCGCGCGCGAGAACCGCTCGCAATCCGCCTCGGCGATGAAGGCCAGCGGACGCAGCACGTTCAGGTCACCTTCTTCGTTCAGCAGCTTCGGCGGCATCGTCGCCAGCCTGCCGCCGTGGAACAGGTTCATGAAGAAGGTTTCCAGGATGTCGTCGCGGTGATGGCCCAGGACGATCGCCTGGCAGCCCTCTTCACGCGCGATCCGATACAGGTTCCCGCGGCGCAGGCGGGAACACAGCGCGCAATAGGTCCGCCCCTCGGGCACCTTTTCCTTCACGATGGAATAGGTGTCCTGGTATTCGATACGGTGTGCCACCTGACGGTCAGTCAGGAATTCGGGCAGCACCGTCGCCGGAAAGCCGGGCTGGCCCTGATCAAGATTGCAGGCCAGCAACTCGACGGGCAGCAGGCCGCGCCATTTCAGCTCATGCAGGACCGCCAGCAGCGTATAGCTGTCCTTGCCACCCGACAGGCAGACCAGCCAGCGGTCGCCGGGACGCACCATGTCATAGGTTTCGATCGCGGCGCGGGTTTCGCGCACAAGACGCTTCCTCAGCTTGCGAAACTCGGTCGAGGAAGGCGCGCCCCGGAACAGCGGGTGGATGTCTTCCAGAGTATCGTCCTGGGCGTCGAGTTCGTCCCGCATCGGTCAGATCCTGATCTTGGCGCTGTCGCGCCGGTTCATATCACGAGTGACGCCCGGCGTCAGTCCTGCGCTTCGCTGCCCGGCACCGGGTCATAGCCCTGCCCGCCCCATGGGTGGCAGCGTCCGATCCGGCGCAATGTCAGCCAGCTGCCCCTGATCGCGCCGTGCCGTTCCAGCGCCTCAAGCGCATAGGCCGAGCAGGTCGGCTGAAAACGGCAGCCATGACCGACCCACGGACTGGCCACCAGCCGATAGGCGCGGACCGGCAAGGCAACGATGCGGGCCAAGGGGGTCATTTCCGGTCCCGACCCTGCAAATGGACGCGCGTCAGGGCCTCTTCCAGTTCACGCAGAAGGTCGGCGAAGTCGCGCTCGATCGTGGCGCCCGGACGCCCCACCAGCACATAATCCCAGCCCGGACGCGCACGCCCCGGCAGGATTTCATGTGCCAAGGCCCGCAGCCGGCGCTTGGCCCGGTTGCGGAACACGGCATTGCCAATCTTCTTCGAGCAGGTGAAGCCGATGCGAACCACGTCCTGCGGTTCGCCCTCCCCGCGCTGGCGGGCCTGCAGCAGAAAGCCCGGCGCGCCCTGACGGCGGGCCGAGGCGGCGCGCAGGAAATCCGCCCGCTTGCGCAGGATCTCCGGCTTCGGGGGTTTCACATCCCCGGAAATGCCGGAAGCCGCCCTGTCCGGTTGCCCCGTCGGGGCGTTCCGGTCAGCGGCGGCGTCTTCGGCTGCTCGCTCCATCCGTTCGCTCACGCCTTGCGGCGCGAAGCTTACGCGCTGAGCGACTTGCGGCCCTTGGCGCGGCGCGCGTTCAGGACGCGGCGGCCGCCCTTGGTCGCCATGCGCGCGCGGAAGCCGTGACGGCGGGCGCGAACCAGGTTCGACGGCTGGTAGGTGCGTTTCGACATCTTGTAACTCCGGGTCAGGGCGTGTCAGGGTATGGGCAATCGGCCCACGCAAGACGCGCCGGTCTATTCGAGGCCCGGTGCATAGTCGGAGCCCGAGCCCGAGTCAACCACAATGCCGACAATTCGTCGCAGGGTGCTGTCGCCGGGAACCAGCACCCGGTCACGCATGTTTGAACACAGGCGATGCAACCTTGTGCTGCGTCGCGAACGCCGCGGACGAGGGTGGAATATAAAAGGTTAACATGTCCCTGAATACCCTTTCCGGGCGATTCGCACTTCTGACGGGGATCTTCGTGGTTCTGGCTGAACTGCTGATCCTTTTGCCGGCACTTGCGAACTATCGCCTGGATTTTCTGGAATCGCGCCTTGAGCGGGCGCAGATCGCCAGTCTTGCGCTTCTGGCGACGGATGAGTCGCTTGCCTCGGACCTGGAATCCGAGCTGCTTGAGAATGCGGGCGTGTTCAACGTGGTGCTGCGGCGCAACGACGTGCGCCAACTCGTGCTGTCCTCGCCCATCCCCGGCCCCATCGCCGCCACCTATGACCTGCGCGAACAACCCTTCTGGACCTCAGCGCGGGACGCGATGGCGCAGCTTGCCGATCGCCAGAAGCGGGTGATCCGGGTGATCGGAGCGCCGGTGAACCAGGCCGGACAACTGATCGAAATCACGATGGATACGCAGCTTCTGCGCCGCGAGATGATCGATTACGGGTTGCGCCTGCTGCTGATCTCGGCCGCGTTCTCGATCCTGACGGCCTTGCTGCTGAACGTCGCGGCGCAGCGGATGCTGCTGGTCCCGATCCGGCGCGTCATCAACCACATGACCGCCTATGCCAACGCGCCCGAGGATGCGCGCTCGATCATCACGCCCACCGCGCGGTTGGCCGAGCTGAACGAGGCCGAGACCGCTCTGGCCGCCATGCAACGAACCGTGACCTCGGCCCTGAAGCAGAAAGAGCGGCTGGCCCAGCTTGGCCAGGCCGTCGCAAGGATCAGCCACGACCTGCGCAATATCCTGACCACCTCGCAGATCTTCGCGGACCGGCTTGAGACAAGCGCGGACCCGGCCGTGCGCCGCGCCGCCCCGAAGCTTGTGAACTCGATCAGCCGCGCGGTGAACCTGTGCGAAACGACGCTGGCCTTCGGCAAGGCCGAGGAACCGGCGCCATCCTTGTCCCGGTTCAACCTGGCCAACCTTGTCGCCGAGGTGACCGAGGCCGAGGCGCTCGCCGCCGACCGAATCGACGGCGCCGAGCCGATCGAGTTCCTGACCGACGTGCCGGCCGGACTGGTGATCCGCGCCGACCGCGACCAGTTGTTCCGCGTCCTGTCGAACCTTGTGCGCAACGCCCGGCAGGCGATCGAAGCGACGCGCCGCCCCGGCACCATCGAGATCGGCGCGGGCGAGGACGAAGCGGAATGGTTCATCCGAGTCGGCGATACCGGCCCCGGTCTGCCGCAGAAGGCACGCGATCACCTGTTCCAGCCTTTTTCGGGCGGATCCCGCAAGGGCGGCACGGGGCTTGGCCTTGCCATCGCCGCCGACCTCGTCAGGAATCACGGAGGCCGTCTGGAGCTGCTGCGCAGTGACGAAGATGGCAGCCAGTTCTGCCTGAAGCTGCCGCGCGAGCTGGCGGGGGTGTCGATCATACCCGGAGAATTGGTCGAATGAGCTTGTGGAAAAGTTTTTCACACCAAATTTCCAGAAACTGCATTTTCGCCCTTGCACCCCCCCGCCACTGTCTCTAGATAACCGCCTCACAGCGGACCCGTAGCTCAGCTGGATAGAGCACCAGACTACGAATCTGGGGGTCGGGCGTTCGAATCGCTCCGGGTCCGCCATTAGACTAAACCGGCAAAAACGCCGAGCCTTGCACAGCAAGGCTCGGCGTTTTGCTGTTTGGCTTCAAGCAGTTCCGGCAGATCGACAAAACCGTCCGGGGGCGTCCGCGCCTCGGGGTGGATTTGACTGGAGGTCAGCAGAAATGCGCACAGAACCCTTCAGCGGGGCCTGGAAGGGCCACTGAGGCCTTTGCCGTTGGGGGGCAGCCTATTGCCGGGCCAGCCAGTCAGTGACGCAGTGGCGCAGGTTCGTCTCGCCCTGTTCGCGCGCGTCGTCGATCACCTGCCTCAATTCGCCCAGATCCACGCGGCGGATCAGGTGCTTTACGGGACCGATCGAGGCCGGGCGCATCGACAATCTGCGGAATCCCAGCGCGGCAAAGGTCACTGCCTCGATCGGGCGGCCGGCATCCTCTCCACAGAACGACACCGGGACACGCGCATCGTTGCAGCGCTGGAGAATCTGCTCGAGCAGGCTGATGAAGGTAATGTTGAGCGAATCATAGCGGCGGCGGACACGCTCATTCTCGCGATCGGCCGCAAAGAAGAACTGCTTCAGGTCGTTGCCACCGACCGAGATGAAATCGCACATCTCGAAGAATTTCTTCGGCGCGAAGGCCAGAGACGGGGTTTCCAGCATCGCGCCGACGCGAACATCGGTTGGCATGGCATGTCCAAGTCGCTGTTCGCGGGCGATCTGCTCCATCAGCAGGCGATGGGCTTCCTCGAACTCGCCCATCTCGGTGATGAATGGGAACATGACATGCAGCGGCCGCCCCGCAGAGGCGCGTATGAGGGCCTGCAGCTGCATCCGCAGCACGCCCCGCTTGTCCAGCCCGACGCGGATCGCACGCCAGCCCATGGCCGGATTCGGCTCATCCTGCGGCTTCATATAGGGCAGGACCTTGTCCGAGCCGATGTCCAGCGTCCTGAACATCACCGGCTTGCCCTGCGCGTTGTCCAAGACCTTGGTGTAAAGCGAGGCAAGCTCGCCCCGGCGCGGAACGCGGGTCCGGGCCAGGAACTGAAGCTCGGTGCGGAACAGCCCCACACCCTCGGCACCCGAACTTTCCAGGCTGGGCAGGTCGGCCATCAGGCCAGCATTCATGTAAAGCTGGATCGTCGTCCCGCAGCGCGCGGTCGCGGGCAGATCGCGCAGACCGGCATAGCGCTGCTGCGCCTCGGCCTGCATCGCCATCTTGTCGCGGAAGGCATTGGCGACGGTTTCCTCGGGGCGCAGGTGAACGACGCCCATGTCGCCATCCACCAGGATCTGATCACCGTTCAGCGCCTCGGTCGTGATGCGTTCGGCATGGATGACAAGCGGAATCGACAGCGCGCGGGCGACGATGGCGGCATGGCTGCCAACCGATCCCTCCTCAAGCACGACGCCACGCAGCTTGCGGCCATAATCCAGAAGCTCGGCAGGTCCGATATTGCGCGCAACGAGAATCGGGTTCTCGGGCATCTCGGCGCCGGTGTCCTTGCCCTGCCCCGTCAGGATGCGCAGCAGGCGGTTGGAGAGGTCGTCCAGATCATGCAGGCGGTCGCGCAGATAGGGATCGGCAGCGCTTTCCAATCGCGCACGAGCCTGGCTCTGCTCTTTCTCGACCGCCGCTTCGGCCGACAGGCCAAGATCGATGGCCTCCTCCATCCGGCGCAGCCAGCTGCGCGAATTGGCAAACATGCGATAAGTTTCAAGAACCTCGGCGCTGTCGCCCGATCCCATCTGATTTCCGGCCAGCAACGAATCCACGGTGGTCCGCAGCATGGCGACGCCTTCGCCCAACCGCGCCCTTTCCTTTTGCGGATCCTCTCCGACCGGATTGGTCACGACCACGCGCGGCTCGTGCAGCCAGACGCGCCCTTCGGCCGCACCCTCTTGTCCGGTGGTGCCGCGGAACAGGACCGGGAAACGATGGCGCAGGGGCATGCTGTCGGACTGGCTGCCCAGAAAGGCGCCAAGCTCGGCCATCTCGGCCAGAACCATCGCGACGACTTCCAGGCCATAGACCTCGTCCTCGCTGAACAGGCGGGCGTCACGGGACTGCACGACCAGCACGCCGACCTTTTCGCCCACGCGCTGGATCGGAACGCCAAGGAAGCTGGAATAGACCTCTTCGCCGGTCTCGGGCATATAACGGAAACCGGGTTCCGAAGGCGCGTCGGCAGTGTTCAGCGGGCGGCCATAGCGGGCAACGCGGCCGACCAGCCCCTCTCCCAGGCGCAGGCGGGTCTGGTGAACGGATGCCGCCTTCAGACCCTCGGTCGAGCAAAGCTCAAGCGTTTCGGAATCGCGGAACAGATAGATCGAGCAGACCTGCGTCCCCATCGAATCCGCGATGTGATGGGTGATCCTGTCAAGGCGGTCCTGGCCATCGCCCGGAGCCGCCAAAATCTCGCGCAACCGCAGCAGCAGCTTGCGCGAGTCGCTGTCCTTGCGTTCGGGCACGGATCCTCCGATCACGGCCCGAAGCTCACTCAGGCCTGTTCCAGTTCGAAGGCATCATGCAGCGCCTGAACCGCGAGTTCCATATATTTGCGGTCGATCAACACCGAAATCTTGATCTCGCTGGTGGAGATCACCTTGATGTTGATGTTCTCGTCGGCAAGCGCCTTGAACATGCGCGCGGCGACCCCGGCATGGCTGCGCATCCCGATGCCCACGACCGAAACCTTGGCGACCTCGGTATCGACGACCAGGTCGTCATAGGCGATGTGGCCGGCGGCCTTGGCATCCTCCATCGCCTTGCGGGCGCGGGCGACCTGGTTCACCGGGCAGGAAAAGGTCATGTCGGTCACCGCGCCGGGGTGATCCTCGTAATCCTTTTCCGAGATGTTCTGGACGATCATGTCCACGTTCACACCCAGTTCTGCCAGCGGTGCGAAGATCGCGGCAGAAATGCCCGGCTTGTCCTCGACCGTGACCAGGGTGATCTTGGCCTCCTCTCGGGAAGAGGCGACGCCGCTGACGACTTTCGATTCCATGATTTCATCCTCATCGCAGATCAGAGTGCCGCTGGTTTCGTCCGTATCCTCAAAGGACGACAGCACCCGCAGGCGGACCTTGTAGCGCATCGCCAGCTCGACCGAGCGGGTCTGAAGGACCTTGGCGCCCAGGCTGGCCAGTTCCAGCATTTCCTCGAAAGCGATCCTCTCAAGCTTACGCGCCTTCGAGGCGATGCGCGGATCGGTGGTATAGACCCCGTCCACGTCGGTATAGATATCGCAACGCTCGGCCCCGAAGGCGGCCGCAAAGGCCACGGCGGTCGTGTCCGAACCGCCCCGGCCCAGCGTGGTGATGCGTCCCTCGGGCGAGATGCCCTGGAAGCCCGCGACCACGGCAACCTTCATGCCCTCGGCGAATTTCGTGTCGATGTTCTTGCGCGGAATGTCCACGAAACGCGCCGAAGAATGCTGCGACGTCGTGTTGATCGGCACCTGCCAGCCCTGCCAGGAGCGTGCGGGCACGTCCATTTCCTGCAAGGTCAGTGACATGAGCCCCGCCGTCACATTCTCGCCCGAGGCGACAACGGCGTCGTATTCGCGCGCATCGAACAGCGGAGAGGTCGCCTCGACCCAGCCGACTAGCTCATTCGTCTTGCCGGACATGGCACTGACGATGACGATGACGTCATAGCCGCGTTCAACCTCGCGCTTGACCTTCATCGCGGCATTCTTGATGCGGTTCAGGTCGGCCACCGAAGTGCCGCCGAATTTCATTACCAGAAGCGGCATTCCATGCCCCCAGCAGCCACAGGATTTCAGGGGCGCGTTCTAGGGGGCGCGCCGGGAAAGGGCAAGGGCGGAAAGGACTTGTCCGCGGATTTGGCCAAGCTTTACCGCGGCGCGAAGAATGGCGTCCGCTGGCGGACGGGGCCGCAACGCTACGCAGCCATCCGTCGCGCCGGGGATGCAGCGCCCAGACACGACCGGGCGCCGCATGTCACCGATCCCCTGCCCCATGCGGCGGGCACGGGCTGGCGGCCGCGATCAGACCGCCACGGCCTTCCTTTCATAAAGGCTCTCGCCACTTGCGTCGTGCTGGCGCAGGGCCTTCTTGTTTTCGTGCCGCTTCAAAACCCGTCGCGCAGGCGTGGGCACAAAACCGGGCATCGCGATTTCAGGGAAGATCAACGCAAGCTCGCGGCACTGCTCTGCCCCCAGCGCCTTCAGCGCCATGGGACCGGCCAGCATGGTTTCCGTCAGCGCCCCATTCGCCCAGACAAGCTCGTGCTGGTCCAGGATGAAGTGGAAATACTCGACCTCGGAAGCCGCTTCCGCCGCGATGCCGCGGTGCCCGATCAGCATCTTGGCGGAAACCAGCACTTCGTCTTCGCCGAACAACCCTTCGATGACCGAGGAGGCAAGCGCGATTCGATGCTGCGGCGATACCAGCAGATCCTGCTGAGGATAGCCCTTGCCCAAGGCACCCGCAGGGATGCGGATCGGGCGAAGTTCGGGGCGCAGATCCAGGGATCCCCCGTCGATCTTGCGTGAGGCGATCCAGCGGATCGGCTGCGGCCCGTGATCCAGCGTCTCGACAAGGTCGCCAACCTGCAGATCCTCGACCTTGCGCGGTCCCGTGGGCGTCGCGATCAGTGTCCCGCGGGTAAAGCAGACGATGGTGGCGTCCATGATAAGCTGGTTGTCGTCACCGGTCGTATCGTCGACCACCGGCCGGATCTCGCCCTCGGTAAAGGGCTGGCCGTCGGTCGCGAAATACATGTTCCCGCCCGTGGTGCCCAACGGCGTGCCCGGATTATCCGGATCATAGGGGTAGGTGTAGACGTTCAAGCTTTGGTTGATCTTGGCCATGTGCGCGCCGCTCTGGCCATCACGCGTCATGGGCGAGTTGTTGTTCGGATCAACAACCTGATATTCCGGCGTCCCATCGCCATCCACGTCGATATACATGGCCGTCGGCTGGGTACCGCTGGGCACCCAGTATTCAGGGTTGCCGTCTCCGGTAACGTCCGAGTATTCCAGATCTTCGTCCGGAATCTCCAGGATGAATTCTGCATTCGATGTATCCGTGATCCCCTGGCTGGCCAGAAAATCGTTGATGGGAAGGGAGGAGACCTCCAACCCACCGCCGACGTTGTTGCCCGTCGCAATCGTGTCGGTATCGAATGTTAAGGTTGCCATCGCACACTCCTCTCGATTCACTCCTGCGTGAGATGCTAGTGAGCGCCTGACCAGCCGTAAACGAAAACATGCCAGCCATCGCGGCAGTCCGCCGATCGTGATTGGGTGGAATATGCTGAAACCGTTTGCAGGTGCCCAGTCCGAATGCCATCCGTGAGCGCCTGTGACGGCACGGTCGGCTAGTGTGGCAATCAGGGTAAAATCTGGTCGGGGCGAGAGGATTCGAACCTCCGGCCTACGGTACCCAAAACCGTCGCGCTACCAGGCTGCGCTACGCCCCGGACCACGGGTTGTCTAACCGCTCGTCTTGGCGGGGGGAAGGGGAAAACGAACCGGATTCAGTTGCAGTGGGCGATTGCGTCGGCAGATGGGACGCGGGGATGGGCCAATACCATGCCCGGCCGCAGTCCCAGACGCGCGGCCTCTCCTCCGGCGACCTCAAGGACCATAAGCCTATCCGGTGCGGGGTCACCGATTGCAGCGCCCGAGATCGAGGTCTCGTCCAGCGGGCGGGCCATGGGGTGGACATGACGCACTTCGCCCCTCTGGTCGATGAAGATCATGTCCAGAGGAATCAGCGTATTGCGCATCCAGAAGTTGACGGGCTGGGGATGCTCATAGACGAACAGCATCCCATGCCCTTGTGGCAGGCTCTTGCGGAACATCAGTCCCTGCGCCCGCTCGTCGGGGTCGTCAGCGATTTCGACCGAAACCTGGACCGGGGAATCACCCCCCAGAAAAACGGCCTTGTCTTCGGCACAGTCAAGCGAGGCGGCGAAACCTGCACTCGTGGATGTCGTGAAGATCAGAACAACAGCTGCGGCCTGCCATTTCATACCGCGCCCGCAACCAGCCGCAGTTTAGCGAGCGCGGCCGCCCCCCCCGGTTGTGTACCACGCGCCTCTGTCACTGCTCTTTCCCAGGAGAGGATCTGCGCGGCCATCAACCCACGGCGGCCATCAACGACACGAATGGCGATCGCTTCACCCACGGCCAGATCGGAAAAGCCCGAATGACGCAGCACCTCGACATGCAGGAAGACATCGGCCTTCTGCTCGAAGATATTTGCAAATCCGAACCCTTTGGCCTTGTCGAACCACTTCACGCGGGCCGGCAGCAGGGGAAGGCGAGCGACCTCTTCGGGCGTGGCCGAGCAAAGATCGGCTATGGCGGGCATCGGTTCGCTTGCGGGGGCGTCGATCGCGAGGATCTCGACAGCCTGAATGCCGCGCGGGGTCTTCTGCACCATGGCGCGGACATGCGCGCCTTCCGCCACCGAGCTCTGGCCAAAATTGCGCAGGACGTTGGCATGAAGCAGAATATCGGCGCCGCCATCGGGATCGGTCAAAAATCCGAAGCCCTTGCTGCCGTCGAACCATTTCACGACCCCGGCGACTTCCCGCTGCTGATCGTCGTTATCAGTCATTTCGCTTACTTATCCCCAAGTGACAAGCCGGCCAATGGCTAAACCGTTCCGCCTTCATGCCTTGACAACGCAGGGATGAACTGGACGGACCGGCTCAGTAATCAGTCAGGTTTTCCATACCATGGATAAAACGATCTTCCGCATCAAGGGCTAAGACGCCGGACGCTCCACAAAGTTTCCCCCGCTGACGCAGATCCGCCGACCATGTTGCTGCCTTCCTTGGCAGAATTGCGCCTGCGCCACTGAAAGCGGTCGTGAAGGCGGAACGCGCCGTCGGCCCAGAACTCGATCTGGACAGGCCGAATCCGGTAGCCGCCCCAATGATCCGGACGCCGCGGGCGCAACCCAAGATTGATCCCCTGCTTTGCGACCTCGGCCATCAGCGCGGCCCGGCTTTCCAGCGGACGGCTTTGATGCGAGGCCCAGGCACCGATCCGCGACTGCAAGGCGCGCGAGGCATAATAGGCATCAGCAACCTCGGATTCGACGCGCGAGACATGGCCCCGCACCCGGATCTGCCGGCGCAGCGACTTCCAGTGCATGACGAAGGCGGCGACGCCCGTCTCGTCGATCTGAAGGCCCTTGGCACTTTCGAAATTGGTGTAGAAGACGAAGGCGCCATCGGCACCCTGCCCCTCGATATCCTTCAGCAGCACCATGCGGACATCGGGCAGGCCATCTCCGTCCACGGTGGCCAAAGCGATGGCGTTGGGGTCGTTCGGTTCGGTTCGCACAGCCTCCTCGAGCCATGCTCGCGCGATGTCGAAGGGGTCGTCCCCCGCGAAGATTCCGGTCCTGTCCGTCATGGCGTTGCGATTGCCGACACTTGATGCCCCCTTGCAGTTGTCCTAATCCTGCCAAAATCGAAGAAGCGCGAGGGGCAGCATCATGTCAAGTGAAGCCGGTATGGGGCTGATGAAAGGCCGTCGCGGCCTCATCATGGGTCTCGCCAATGACAAGTCCATTGCCTGGGGCATTGCCAAGGCGTTGGCGGACCACGGCGCCGAGCTGGCGTTTTCGTATCAGGGCGAGGCGCTGAAGCGCCGAGTCGAGCCGTTGGCTGCTCAGGTCGGATCGGACCTTCTGGCCGAATGCGACGTCTCGGACGAGGCGTCGATCGATGGCCTGTTCTCGACGATCGCCGAGCGTTGGGACAGTATCGACTTCATCGTCCACGCCATCGGTTTTTCCGACAAGGATCAACTGCGCGGGCGCTATGCCGATACCACACGCGACAATTTCCTGATGACCATGGACATCTCGGTCTATTCCTTCACCGCCGTGGCACGCCGCGCTGCCGCGATGATGACGAATGGCGGCAGCATGGTCACCCTGACCTATTACGGCGCAGAGCGCGTCATGCCGCACTATAACGTCATGGGAGTCGCCAAGGCCGCGCTGGAGGCCAGCGTCCGCTACCTGGCCGAGGATCTGGGCAAGGACGGCATCCGCGTGAACGGCATCTCGGCCGGTCCGATCAAGACGCTCGCGGCCTCGGGCATCGGCGATTTCCGCTATATCCTGAAATGGAACGAGCTGAATTCGCCGCTGCGTCGCAACGTGACCCAGGATGAGGTCGGCAAGTCCGCCCTGTACCTGCTGTCGGATCTGGGCTCGGGCGTGACGGGTGAGACCCATCACGTCGACGCCGGCTATCATGTCGTCGGCATGAAGGCCGTCGACGCACCCGATATCGCCACGACGAAAAAAGACTGATCCGGCATCATGAGCGTCGAGCAGGTCATCGCGCTTGTATCCGCGCTTACGCTGGCGATCCTGTCGCCCGGCCCGGCCATGATCGCGACGGTTCAGACCGCCTTCGCGCATGGCCGTGGCCGTGCCCTGCCCTATGCGCTGGGGTTGGCCGCCGGCGCCTCGCTGTGGTGCATCTTCGCGCTGGCGGGCCTGGCGGTGGTGTTCCGACTGCATCCTCAGCTTTTCGTCACCATGAAGATCTTCGGCGGCTGCTATCTGCTGTGGTTCGCCTGGGGCCTGTGGCGGGCATCGACCCAGCCGCTGCCAGATGCCGCATCGGGGACAAAGCGGGGCTTTCGCAGCGGGATCGCGCTGAACCTGTCGAACCCCAAGCCAGCGCTGTTTTACGCCGCCCTGATCCTGAGCGTGTTTCCCGAGCCGCTGGCGCCGCAGCGTCAGGCATTGATCTATGCGATCTGTCTTGCGACCGAGCTGTTCTGGTATGCGTCGGTTGCCGTTCTGATGTCGACAGCGGCCATGCGCAGGCGCTATTTTGGCGCGAAATTCTGGATCGACCGGGCCGCGGCCGTCGCCATGACGTTGCTGGGCCTGATGTTGATCGTGAAGCACTGAAAGGATCGAGTAAATGAACGACCGCCTGCCTCATGAACGCGGGTTTCATATCAGCTGGGACCAGATGCACCGCGATGCGCGCGCGCTGGCATGGCGGCTGGATGGCCGGGAATGGCGCGCCATCTTGGCGATTACCCGCGGCGGGCTGGTCCCCGCGATGATCGTCGCGCGGGAACTGGACGTGCGGACCATCGACACGATCTCGGTCAAATCCTACAAAGGCGTGGGGACCGAGGCTGGACAGGGCGAAATCCAGGTCCTGAAGGCCCCGGACCACGACCTGATGGGCGATGGCGACGGCATCCTGGTCATCGACGATCTGGTCGATTCCGGCCGCACGCTGGAGCATGTGCGCAAGCTATATCCCAAGGCGCATTTCGCCACCGTCTATGCCAAGCCCAAAGGCCGGCCGATGGTCCAGACCTATGTGACCGAGGTCAGCCAGGACACCTGGATCTTCTTCCCCTGGGACATGGCGCTGCAATACGTCCAGCCCTATCGCGGCGAAGATTGATCCACCCCGGCACTGCCGGAACGCGCCAAAACCCCGGCCCGGCCGGGGTTTTTCATTTGGCGAGCCCGCCGCTTCTTCAGGTGCGGAAAAATCTATGCCGGCCGATGGCGATGCAGGTCATGGCGGCAAGGGTCAACCCCGCCCCGACCAGAAAGGGCATCGCCGAACCCGCGCTTTGCCACAGCCATCCCGCAGCGGTATTCCCGATCAGGACGGCCACGCCCGTCACCAGGTTGAAGGTGCCGAATGCACTGCCCTTCAAGGCATCGGGCGTTGCGCCCGCGATCATCGCGCCCAGAAGTCCCTGCGAAAATCCCATGTGCAGGCCCCAAAGCACCGTGCCCAGCAGAAAGATCCAGACAGTTCCCGCGAAGGCCAACACCAGATGCGCGCCCAGCAGAAAGCCCAGGCTGACCAGCAGCAGCCCCCCAGTTCCGATCCTGTCGGACATGACGCCGACCGGCCAGGCCGTCAGGCCATAGACCGCGTGCATCACCACCATCGACAGCGGCACCCAAGCCGGAGAGAAGCCCGCCTCAAGTGATTTCAGCAGCACGAATGCCTCGCTGAAGCGCGCCAGCATGATGACCGAGGCAAGCGCGATCACCACCCAGACAGCCCGGTTCAGCCGGAACGCATCGGCAAGACGGAAGTCCGGCCGCTTCACGTCGCGCTCGCCCTCGGGTTCCCGGACGCCAAGGATCAGGACCACCACCGCCAGCACTGCGGGGATCGTGGCGATCCAGAAGACGCGGGCGATATCCCCCGCCAGCAGGAGCATCGCGCCGACCGCGATCAGCGGCCCGACAAATCCGCCGACCGTGTCCAACGACTTGCGAAGACCAAAGCTTGCGCCGCGGATCCCGGGCGGGGTCACCGCCGCGACGATGGCGTCTCGCGGGGTGCCCCGGATGCCCTTGCCGACGCGGTCCATCGCCTTGGCCAGCACGATCTGGTCAAGCGTCACCGCCATCGGAAAGATCAGCCGCGACAACGCGCCAAGACCGTATCCCAGCACGGCCAGCGGCTTGGCGCGGCGGCTCCAGTCCGACAGAACGCCCGACAGGAACTTGGTGACGGTCGCGATGGCGACGGACAGACCCTCGATGAAGCCGATCGCCAGCGCCGAAACGCCCAGCCCGCCCGCCAGGTACAGCGGTAGCAGGGTGTTGATCATCTCGGACGAGACATCCATCAGCAGGCTGACGACGCCCAGCATCCAGACCGTGGCCGGGATCGCGGGGCGCGGGCGACCGGGCGCCACGGGCCCCTGCGAAGCATTCTGCATCTCCGGGCCCCTTTGACTGGGTTACGCGCAAGCAGGGCATGTCGGGCGGGACGGCCAGGGGCGCGCTCCGCCCCCACGCCTTCCCACCCCGGTCGCTAGCCGTTGCCGCGCACGAACCGCGCCGCTTCCTCGGCCGCCCGCTTCAGCGCACGGCTCTTGTTCTCGGTCTCGACGAATTCGGCCTCGGGGTCGCTGTCATAGACGACGCCGCCGCCCGCCTGGATATAAAGGGTGTGATCCTTGATGACGCCGGTGCGCAGCGCGATGCACATGTCCATCTCGCCATTCGCGGCAAAATAGCCCACGCCACCCGCATAGACGCCGCGCTTTTCCGGCTCCAGCTCGTCGATGATCTCCATCGCCCGGACTTTCGGCGCGCCCGACACGGTGCCCGCGGGCATCCCCGCCAGCAGCGCGGAAAGCGCGTCCTCACCCTCGCGAAGCTCGCCCACCACGTTCGATACGATGTGCATGACGTGGCTGTAGCGTTCGACGATGAACTTCTCCGTCGGGGTGACGGTACCCATCTTGGCGACGCGTCCGACGTCGTTGCGGCCCAGGTCCAGCAGCATCAGATGCTCGGCCAGTTCCTTTTCGTCGGCCAGAAGATCGGCTTCCAGCGCGTTATCTTCGTCCACCGTCGCGCCGCGCGGACGCGTGCCGGCGATCGGGCGCACGGTGACTTCACCGCCGCGCAGGCGAACGAGGATCTCGGGGCTGGCGCCGACGATCTGGAAGCCGCCGAAGTTCAGGAAGAACATGAATGGCGACGGGTTCGTGCGCCGGAGGCTGCGGTAAAGCGCAAAGGGCGGCAGCGGGAAATCCATCGCCCAGCGTTGCGAGGGCACGACCTGGAAGATGTCGCCCGCGCGGATATAGTCCTTGGCCTTCTCGACCGCGGCCAGATAGGCCTCTTTCGAGAAGTTCGAGCGCAGTTCCCCGACCTTCAAATCGTGACCAAGGGCGCGCGGTTCGCTGGGCTGGCGGTCAAGCGAACGCAGGGCCTCCATCAGACGCTCGGCCGTCTGGGCATAGGCGGCCCGAGCCGGCAGCCCGTCCTGGTGCCAGGCGGGGGCACACAGCAGCACCTCGCCCTTGACGCCATCCAGGACAGCCACGACCGAGGGGCGCATCATCACCGCGTCGGGCAGGCCCAGCGTATCGGTATTCACGTTCGGCAGGCGCTCGACCAGCCGGAT
Source organism: Paracoccus sp. KR1-242 (assembly GCF_049446195.1). Taxonomy (NCBI): domain Bacteria; kingdom Pseudomonadati; phylum Pseudomonadota; class Alphaproteobacteria; order Rhodobacterales; family Paracoccaceae; genus Paracoccus; species Paracoccus sp. KR1-242. The sequence continues at coordinate 608,510 of NZ_JBMSED010000001.1, read as the reverse complement.
CATGTCGTAGCCCAGATAGCCGAACAGCCCCGCCGCACCCGCAGGCACGCCGTCGGGCATGTCGATACGGGATTCCGCGATCAGGGCGCGCAGGCTTTCCAGCGCCGGGCGTTCATCGGTGGTGAACTCCTCGGAATAGCGGGCATTGCGGTTGATCCGCGCCTTGCCGTCGCGGCAGTCCCAGACCACGTCAGGCTTCATGCCGACGAAGGAATAGCGGCCGCGAACCTCGCCCCCGGTCACACTTTCCAGCATGAAGCTGTTCGTCTGCGCCTCGGCCAGTTTCAGCATCAGGCTGACGGGGGTGTCCAGGTCAGCCGCAAGGCGGATGGTCAGAAGCTGGTTCCGGCCTTCGGCCCAGCCGCGTTCGAAATCGGGAAACTCGGGTGCAATATCCATCACTGCATCTGCGCATTCACCGCATCGACTGCGGTCTGGTTCACGGCGACGCCGCTTTGCGTCTGAACGGCACGGGTGAAGTATTCGAACACGTCCTGACGCATCGAATCGCTCAGCCGGTTCTGGATGCCATCGCGCATCTGCGCGGCCTCGGTTCCGTCGGTTTCGGCGGCATGAACCTGGTCAAGCGTCACAAGGAAGACCCGGTTTTCGGCATCGACAACCTCGGTCGTGCCGGGGTCGGTGATCTTGAAGGCGCGGGTGATGACATCCTGCGGCACGCCGTTGATGAAACCGCCACGGGTCAGGCCGGTCTGGGCATGGCCCTTGTCCGGCGCAGCGGGGGCGGTCACGGGTTCGGCGGGCGCGGGCGTCTGGGCCACGGCACCCACCGCCTGCGCGACGGGTGCGGTCGCTGCCGGGGCGGGATCGGGCACCGGGCCAGCGGCGGCTTCGGTCGCGACCTTGCGCTCTTCGGCCAGGGCCAGAAGCTGACGGCGGGTTTCGTTCTGCATCCAGTCGTCCAAGACGCGGGTGCGCACTTCGGCAAAGGGAATCAGCTTTGGCGGCACGATCTCGTCAAGGCGCAGCGCAAAGATGCCGCCATCCTCGAACGAGACGATCTCGGGAAAGTCCGACTGCCCGATCTCGGCGGCCTTCTGGCGGAACTCGGGATAGGCGGCGATGCTGTTCGGGGTCGAATCCTCGGCCCCCGTCCAGTCGATCTTGCCGATCTGCATTCCGGCTTCCTTGGCCAGATCCTCAAGCGTGGCGCCGCCTGCAAGCTGGTCCGAGACGCTGGTGGTCTGTTCCTCGATCTGGCGGCGGGCACGGTCCAGCGCGGCTTCGACCCGCAGGTCGGCCTTGGCCTGATCGAAAGTGACGTTCACCGGTTCAAGGATCGCGTTCATTGCGAAAAGCGCGGGACCAAGATCGCTGTCCGCCGGTCCGGCGACGCCGGGCTGTTCCAGCGCAAAGACGGCATCGCCCGCGGCACCAAGCTGCGCCTTGCTGACTTCGCCCAGGTCGATATCGGTCAGGCTCAGGCCGCGTTCGCCCGCAAGCTGTTCGAAAGTGATCTCGCCCTTGTCGAGACGGGCCTTGGCGGCAGCGGCGGCGTCGGCGGTCGGAAAGACCAGACGCTCGACCATGCGGCGCTCGGGCTGCTGGAAGTCCGAGATGCGCTGTTGGTACAGATCCTTCAGGGCCTGCTCGTCCACTTCGACCTTGCTTTCCAGCATTTCGGGGGTCAGCCAGACATAGGTGATCTTGCGCGTCTCGGGCGCGGTGAAGCGGGCTTCGTTCGCCTTGTGCCAGGCTTCCAGCGTGGCGTCGTCCGGCGCCGCGATGGGTGCGTGCAGATCGGCGGCAGTCAGTTCGATCCAGTGGATGTCGCGCGTCTCGCGCAGCCAGCCAAGGGTGCGATCGGTCACGGCCGCCGGGGCGGTGACGCCAGCCAGGGCCGCACGGTTCAGGATCAGACGGGCTTCGTCCATGCGCAGGTCATGTTCGAACTCGGGCTCGCGGATGCCTTCGCGGCTCAGCGTATCGGCATAGCGCGCGCGGTCGAACTTGCCGTCCAGCCCCTTGAACGCGGCGGCATCGCGGATCTGGGCCAGGACGGCCTGGTCGCCGACGGAAACGCCCAGCCGGTTCGCCTCGTCCTCAAGCGCAGCACCGATCAGCAGGCGCGACAGCGCGGCCTGGTCGATCCCGATGGTCCGGGCCTCTGCCGGGGTCAATTGCCGGCCGGTACGGGCCGAGAAGTCCTGCATCTCGTTGTGAAGCGCGCGCGCGTAGTCGCGCGACGACACTTCGACATCGCCGACCGATCCGATATCGCTCGTCCCGGTCGAGAAATTGGTCACGCCGAAGCCGCCAAGCCCCAGGACCAGCATCCCCATCAGCAACCAGACGATGGTCGATTTGCCCTTGCCGCGCATGTGATTGTCCTGCCCGTGTTTTCGTCCTGTCGGCAGTCTTTAGGCTGCACGGCCCCCGGCGGCAAGTGCCGCGACCCTTCCGGGCCGGGGAAGCGCGATCAAAAGACTGCCGGTTTCCTCAGCCCTGAAAGCCTGCCAGCCGCTGCATCAGCGCGCCGATCCCTGCCCTGTCCGCGTTGGCAAAGGCGATGCGCACATGGCGCGCCCCCTGCGCGTCGCCTTCGGGCATGAACATGGTACCCGGCAGCAACAACACGCCCGCCTCGCGCACCAGCCGCCGGGCAAGCTCGGGAGAGGACAGGTCGAACGGGTGCTCGACCCAGGCGAAATAGGCCCCGCAGCCCTTGACCTTCCAGCCCTGAAGGGTCGCCATGCCCTCCTCCATCGCGGCGCGGCGGGCCAGGATCTCGGCCCGCTCGCCGGCCAGCCAATCGCCAAGGTTCTCCATCCCCCAGGCCGCGCCGATCTGGCCGATCTGGCTGGCGCAGATGGCGACGGTGTCCAGGAACTTTTCGACCTCGACCATCCGGGCATCGCTGGCGATCAGCGCCCCGATGCGATGACCGGTAAGACGGTAGGCCTTCGAGAAGCTGTAAAGGTGGATCAGCGTGTCGCCCCAGTCCGGATCGGAGAACAGTGCATGCGGCGCGCCCGACCGCGAGTCGAAATCGCGATAGGTCTCGTCCACGATCAGCGCCAGGTTGCGCGAACGCGCGAGATCGAAGAATGCCCGCAGGGTCTCCGCCGGGTATTCCGCGCCGGAGGGGTTGTTGGGGCTGACCAGCACGATCGCGCGGGTGCGATCGTTGATCAACTTCGCCGCCTCGGCCGCGTCGGGGATCATTCCCTGCCCGCAATGCAGACCGACCGAACGGATGCCCTGCATGTCCAGCCACATCTTGTGGTTGAAATACCAGGGCAGCGGCAGGATGATCTCGTCCCCTGCCCCAGCAAGGGTCTGGATCGCCGCGCAAAAGGCCTGATTGCAGCCCTGAGTGATCGCGACCTGACCCGCGCGAATCGTGCCGCCATAGGCATGGCTCCAGTCCTTTGCCACCGCCTCGCGCAGTTCCGCACGCCCCAGCACGGGGCCATAGAAATGCGCGTCCGGCAGGTTCAGCGCGGCGTCGGCCATCGCGCGGCGCAGAGGCTCCGGCGGCGGCTCGACCGGGGCGGCCTGACTCACGTTGATCAGGGGGCGGTCGGGGGCGAAGGTCACCCCCTCCAACCAGCGCCGCGCCTCCATCACCGGGGGGCGGAAGGTTGCGGCAAGGGCGGGGTTCAAGGGCAGCATAGGATCACTCAATTCGCATCGTTGAGGTGCAAGGCACCGAAATCGGGCGGGGTGGTCAGGTCCAGCCCGTCCCCAACGGCCGGGGCCGAGACCGGGGCGGGCGCGGGAATGCGGGCGACCGGGGCCGCGTCCGGCCCACCCTCTGGCAGCTTCGGGCGCTCTGGCACGGTCGCGGCGGCGGGGGTCGGCTGCGCGGCGGGGTCGGCGTAGACCATCAGCGGCAGATCGACCGGATCGGGGGCTGGCGCGGTCATCGTCGGGGCGGCGGGGGCATCTCCGCGCGCCTCGGGCAGCGGAACGGGCGTGGCCGAGGCGGGTGAGATCTCGCCCGCAGGGGCCGGAATTGCGGGCGCCTCGCCCGGCCGGTCCAAGGTCGCCATTGGTTCTGGCGTGGCAGGCGCAAGGTCAGAGCTGCGGGCAAATTCCGACGCTTCCGGCATGGCAAGCGTCTCGGCCGCTGGCCCGCTGTCCACATCCTCCGCCTCACTGGCAGTGGCGGGCGCGGGGGGCGGAATCGCCAATGCATCCTCTGCCACGGGAGCCAGGGGGGCGGGCGGCGCCACGGGTTCGGCCACAAGCGGCGTGGCCGGCGCGGCCGGGATCTCGGCGGCAGCAGGCAGCGGCACGGGTTCCGCTTGCGGTTGCACCGCAGGATCGGGAATGGCAGCGGGGGAAGGTTCCGGCGTCAACGCGACAACCGCGCGCGGAGGTGGCGGCAGCAGCAGCGAAAGGACGACAAGTCCGGCGCTGCAGGCCAGCGCCCCCTGAAACAGTCCCGCCGCAAATCCCCTTGCCATGGGTGACCCGCTCCCTCCGCCCCTGTTTTTGTCGCCCGCGGGGTTGACCCTCCTGCCGGCTTTGCACCATCTATAACCGCAGATTTTCCGGGGTTCACCCCCCAATGCAAGGCCCAGCCATGATCCTGCTCATCGACAACTACGACAGCTTCACTTGGAACCTCGTCCATTACATGGGCGAAGCCGGTGCGGATGTCCGGGTCTGGCGAAACGATGCGCTGAGCGTCGAGGACGCCCTTGGCATGGGTGCGCAAGGTATCCTGATCTCGCCCGGTCCCTGCGATCCGGCACAGGCGGGGATCATCGTCCCGCTGATCAAGGCCGCCGCCGAACGCGCGGTGCCGATCCTGGGCGTCTGTCTTGGCCATCAGGCCATCGGCGAGGCCTTCGGCGGCAAGGTCGTGCGCGCCAGCCGCATCGTCCACGGCAAAACCGACGCGATCAGCCATGACGGCACCGGGGTCTTCGCGGGCCTTCCCTCGCCGCTGACGGCGACGCGCTATCACTCGCTGACGGTCGAGCCGGAAAGCCTGCCCGACTGCCTGCGCGTCACCGCGACCGCGCCGGACGGCACCATCATGGGGCTTACGCACCGGACGCTGCCGATCGAGGGGGTGCAGTTTCACCCCGAAAGCATCGCCTCGGAATACGGACATGACATGATCCGCAACTTCCTGCGCCGCTGCTCGAACCTGGAATCGGCAGCATGAACGCGCCTTCGGATATCCGCCCGCTGATCGGCGTGGCAGCAACCCGTCCCCTGACCGGGGCCGAGGCCGAGGCCGCGTTCGGCGCGCTGTTCGAGGGCGCGGCCACCCCCGCCCAGATCGGCGGCCTGCTGATGGCGATGCGCGTGCGTGGCGAGACGGTCGAGGAAATGGCCGCCGCGACCCGCGCGATGCGTGCCCGCATGAACCGCATCAAGGCCCCCGATGACGCGATCGACATCGTCGGCACCGGCGGCGACGGCAAGGGCACGCTGAACATCTCGACCGCGACGGCCTTTGTCGTCGCGGGGGCGGGCGTGCCGGTCGCCAAGCACGGCAACCGCAACCTGTCGTCGAAATCCGGCTCGGCCGACGCGATGACCCATCTGGGCCTGAACGTCATGACCCCGCCCGAGGTCGCGGAACAGGCGCTGGCCGAGATCGGCATCTGCTTCATGATGGCGCCCATGCACCATCCCGCGATGCGCCATGTCGGCCCTGCCCGGACCGAACTTGGCACGCGCACCATCTTCAACCTGCTGGGACCGATGACCAATCCCGGCTCGGTCCGCCGGCAGTTGACCGGAACCTTCGACAGGATCTGGAACCGCCCTATGGCCGAGACCCTGCGCGAGCTGGGCAGCGACAAGGCGTGGCTTGTCCATGGCTCGGACGGCACGGACGAGATCTCGATCGCGGGACCGACCTGGGTCGCGCAGCTGAAGGACGGCGACGTGACCGAATTCGAGATCTCGCCCGAGGATGCGGGCCTGCCCGTCCATCCTTTCGACTCGGTGCTGGGCGGCGAACCCGCGCAGAACGCAGCCGCGCTGCGCGCGCTTCTGGCGGGAGAAAAAGGGGCCTATCGCGACGCGGTGCTTCTGAATGCCGCCGCGGCGCTGGTGATCGCGGGCCGCGCCTCGGACCTGCGCAGCGGGGCCGAAATGGCGCGCGAGTCCATCGATAGCGGCAAGGCCGCCGCCAAGCTGGAGGCGCTGGCCCGCCAGGTCGGCGCCCCGCCCGAGGCATGAGCCTGCCCCAAGCCTGGGCCGACCTGCCCTTCTTCCGCGACGACTGGCCCGCCATTTCGACGCGGCTGGAAGGTCAGGACTGGCTGCCCGGCCCCGCCCGCGTCTTTGCGGCACTGGACCTGACGCCCCCCGAACGCGCGCGGGTCGTGATCCTGGGTCAGGATCCCTATCCCACGCAGGGACATGCGAACGGGCTGGCCTTTTCGGTCACACCCGAAACCGCGTTGCCGCGCTCGCTGAGGAACATCTATGCCGAGATGCGCGACGACCTTGGCCGCGCCCCGGAAAATGGCGACCTGAGCCACTGGGCACGTCAGGGTGTCCTGCTGCTGAACACCTCGCTTTCGGTTCTTCCCGGTCAGGCCGGGATCCATGCGAAATGGGGATGGGAGCGGCTGGCCCGCCAGGCCGTCGCCCGCGCACAGGCTGAACGCCCGCTGGCCTTCATCCTTTGGGGCGCACACGCGCAAAAGGCGTTGGCGGGTCTGCCGCGTCCGCAGGATCTGGTGATCGAAACCGCCCACCCCTCGCCTCTTTCCGCCCGTCGCGGCTTTTTCGGCTCGCGCCCGTTCAGCCGGGTCAATGACTGGCTGGCGGCGCAAGGCGACGCCCCGATCGACTGGGCTCTTTCCGAAACAGCCGACGCAGAGTAAAAATCCGACATGGACATTCTGGACCGCATCAAAGCCTACAAGCTTGACGAAATCGCCGCCGCCAAGGCCGCCCGCCCGCTGGCCGGGGTCGAAGAGGCCGCACGCGCCGCCGATGCCCCTCGCGGGTTCGCCCGCGCACTGGCGGACAAGGCAGGCACCGGCCACGCCCTGATCGCCGAGATCAAGAAAGCGAGCCCGTCGAAGGGACTGATCCGCCCCGATTTCGACCCGCCGGCGCTGGCCCGCGCCTATCAGGCCGGGGGCGCCGCCTGCCTGTCGGTGCTGACGGACGGACCCAGCTTTCAGGGTGCGCCGGATTTCCTGACCGCCGCCCGTGCCGCCTGCGACCTGCCCGCACTGCGCAAGGATTTTCTTTACGACACCTATCAGGTGGCCGAGGCGCGCGCATGGGGCGCGGATTGCATCCTGATCATCATGGCCTCGGTCGACGATGCCCTGGCCGCCGAGCTTGAGGACGCCGCCTTCCATTGGGGCATGGATGCCTTGATCGAGGTCCATGACCGTGAGGAGCTGGACCGCGCGCTTCGGCTGAAATCGCCGCTGGTCGGGATCAACAACCGCAATCTCAAGACCTTCGATGTCAGCCTGCAAACGACGCTGGACCTGGCCCCGCATGTCCCTGCCGATCGCGACGTGGTCTGCGAAAGTGGCCTTTTCACCCCGGAGGATCTGAACCGGATGGCCGATGCCGGGGTCAGGCGCTTCCTGATCGGGGAAAGCCTGATGCGCCAGGCGGACGTCACTCGCGCCACGCGCGACATTCTGGGGCTGGCCGCATGACGCTGACCCATTTCGATTCCCAGGGACAGGCCCACATGGTCGACGTCTCGTCCAAGGCGGAAACCGCGCGCGAAGCCGTGGCCGAAGGCACCGTCATCATGTCCGCCGAAACTCTGGCGCTGGCCCAGGGCGGCGCAGCCAAGGGCGATGTCATGGGCGTCGCGCGGCTGGCCGGGATCATGGGGGCCAAGCGCACCTCGGACCTGATCCCGCTTTGCCATCCGCTGCCGATCACCAAGGTCGCGGTCGATCTTGCCGCCGACCCCGCCCTGCCCGGCATCCGCGTCACGGCAACCGTCAAGACCGCCGGCAAGACCGGGGTCGAGATGGAGGCGCTGACCGCCGTCACCACGGCCTGCCTGACCGTCTATGACATGCTGAAGGCGGCGCAAAAGGACATGCGGATCGAGGGGATCCGCCTGCTGTCCAAGACCGGCGGCAAATCGGGCGAGTTCCGCGCCGCCCCGTGAAGCCCCCCGAAAGCCGCATCGCGAAAGGCACTCCATGATCAGCGTCGAAGAAGCCCGTGCCCTTGTCCTTGCGCTCGCGACCCCGCCGGAACCCGAGGAAGTCGCTGTCCATGACGCGCTTGGCCGGGCGCTGCTGGCACCGGCCGTGGCGCGGTTGACGCAGCCCCCTTTCGACGCCTCGGCGATGGACGGCTACGCGCTCCGCTCGGCCGATCTGCCCGGTCCCTTGCCGGTGATCGGAACCGCTGCCGCGGGCGTGCCCTTCGAAGGCGAGACGCCCAACGGCACGGCCATCCGCATCTTCACCGGCGCAGCGGTTCCGCCCGGCTATGACCGGGTCGTCATGCAGGAACATGTCACGCGCGACGGCGACCGGATCACCGTGGCGGAAAGCAGCGGGAACCTGAATATCCGTCTGAAGGGCAATGATTTCGCCGAAGGTACCGAATTCCTGCCCGCGCGCGCGCTGCGCTCCTCGGACCTGGGGCTGATCGCTGCCATGAACGTCCCGCGCATCACCGTGGCCCGGCGTCCCCGCGTTGTGGTGCTGGCCGGGGGGGACGAACTTGTGCCACCCGGCGGCCATCCCGGCGCGGGACAGATCATCAGCTCGAACGACATCGCCATTGCGGCGCTTGCGCGCGAAGCGGGGGCCGAGGCTGCGATCCTGCCTCTTGCCCGCGACACCGAGGAAAGCCTGCGCGCCCGCTTTGCCGAGGCCGAGGGCGCGGACCTGATCGTGACGATCGGCGGCGCATCGGTGGGGGATCACGACCTGATTGCCAAGGTTTCGGGCGATCTGGGGATGGAGCGTTCCTTCTACAAGCTTGCCATGCGGCCCGGCAAACCGCTGATGGCCGGGCGGATGGGACCGACAGCGATGCTTGGACTGCCGGGAAACCCGGTCTCGGCCATCGTCTGCGGAAAGCTTTTCATGCAACCTCTGATCCGCGCGATGCAGGGCCTGCCCCCCGGTGACGAGCCCGAACGCGCGGTGCTGGCCCGCGACCTGCCGCCCGAAGGCGACCGCCAGCATTACCAGCGCGCGCGCCTTGAAAAGGGCGCGGGACTGGAGGTGATCGACCCGTTCACCGATCAGGACAGCGCGCGGCAATGGATATTGGCCGAAGCCGACGCGCTTCTGGTCCGCCCCGCCCGCGACCCTGCCCGCAAGGCGGGCGAACAGGTCAACTTCGTCCGGCTCTGACCGGATTAAGCCAATCTTTACCCGAATCGGCTTAGTGATTGACGCAAGGTGTTGATCGTTCTAGAACATTCAAGGAACATCATGTCAGTCGCGGCAGAGCAGGAAAAGACGATGCTGACCAGAAAGCAAATCCAGCTGCTTGAATTCATTCAGGCACGCATGGCCCGCGACGGGGTTCCCCCCTCGTTCGACGAAATGAAGACAGCATTGGACCTGCGTTCGAAGTCGGGGATCCATCGTTTGGTGACCGCGCTTGAGGAAAGGGGCTTCATCCGCCGCCTGCCGCATCGTGCCCGCGCGCTGGAAATCGTCCGACTGCCCGACACGCTGAGCAAGGGCTCGGGCTTCCAGCCGCGCGTCGTCACCGGCAACGCGCCCGAACGCCCCGCCCCGCAACCGCGCGCTGCGCTGGAGATTTCGGTCTCGGCGATCGAACTTCCTGTCATGGGCCGCATCGCCGCCGGCGTCCCGATCGAGGCGATTTCGGAAGTCTCGCACCATATCGCCGTGCCAAGCACAATGCTGACGGCGCAGGACCACCACTATGCGCTGGAGGTCAGGGGCGACTCGATGATCGAGGCGGGGATCAACGATGGCGACGTCGTGGTGATCCGCGAACAGGACACGGCGGATAATGGCGATATCGTCGTCGCGCTGGTCGAGGGATTCGAAGCGACGCTGAAACGCTATCGCCGCAAGGGCGGGATGATCGCGCTGGAGGCTGCGAACCCCGCCTATGAAACCCGCGTCCTTCCAGAAGAAAAGGTCCGCGTGCAGGGCCGGCTGGTCGGGTTGATCCGCAGCTATTGACCGCCGCACCCGCCCCCGCGGCGGGTGATCACATTGGCAGGTCAGGGGGTCGAGCAGCGTTGCGGCTGGAACGCGGCTGGGATAACCATATGCGCGAAACTTCAAGGCCAAGGATCCTCAATGCCTGCTCTTGCGCTCCGCATCATCGCTCTTGTCATGGCATTCGCCCTGCCCGCGCAGGCCTTCGACACAAACGCCCGCGCGGCATGGGTCTATGACGTCTCCACCGGCACCGTGCTGATGGAAAAGAACGCGGACGAGCCGATGCCACCCGCCTCGATGTCGAAGCTGATGACGCTCAACATGCTGTTCGAGGCGCTTCACGACGGCCGGGTGACGATGGACACGACGTTCCCCGTCTCGACCAAGGCCTGGCAGATGGGAGGCTCGAAAATGTTCGTCGAGCCCGCGGACCGTCCCACGGTGGAAGAGCTGATCCACGGCATCATCATCAACTCGGGCAACGATGCCTGCGTGGTCGTCGCCGAAGGGCTTGCGGGCACCGAAGAGGCTTTTGCCCGTTCGATGAACGAACGCGCCAAGCAGATTGGCATGAACAATTCGCATTTCGCGAATGCCTCGGGCTGGCCGAACCCGGACCACCGCATGTCGATGCACGATCTGGGTATCCTCGCCAACCGGATGATCACCAAGTTCCCGGATCTTTACAAGAATTTCGGCCTGCGCGAATACAACTACAAGGGTCGCGTGCCCTCGAACGCCAACAACCGGAACCCGCTTCTGCATCTGGGTGGTGGCGACTGGAAAGCCGACGGGCTGAAGACCGGCCACACGCAAGAGGCGGGCTATGGTCTGGTCGGCTCGGCCGTTCAGGGTGATCGTCGCATCATCTTCGTCGTCACCGGCCTTCCCAGCGAACGCGCCCGTGCAGAAGAGTCCGAGCGGATCGTCAACTGGGCCTATCGCCAGTTCACCATGCGCACCATCGTCCCCAAGGGTGAGATCGTCGCCCAGGCCCCGGTCTGGCTGGGCGACCAAGGCAAGGTCGGCCTGACCACCGAGGATGGCGTCAAGGTTCTGCTTCCCGCAGGCGCGCAATCCGGCGTCACTGCCGAGGCCGTTTTCAACGGTCCGATCGAAGCGCCGATCACCATGGGTGACAAGCTGGGTGACCTGATCGTCAACATCCCCGGCGCCGGCCAGTCCCGCCTGCCCCTGATCGCCGCCAGCGATGTCGGTCGCGCGGGGGTCTTCGGCCGCCTGCAGAACGCCGCCGAACGTCTGGGCCAGCGCGCGCTCCAGGCGGCCAGCAACTGACCCGCGGGCCGATGTTTATCAGCTTCGAGGGGATCGACGGCTCCGGCAAATCGACCCAGGCCCGCCGCTTGGCGCAAAGCCTGCGCGAAGGTGGTGCCGAAGTCGTGCTGACCCGGGAACCGGGCGGCAGCCCTGGCGCCGAAGAGATCCGCAAGTTGCTGGTCGAAGGCGGCGGGGAACGCTGGTCCCCCGAAACCGAGCTTCTGCTGTTTACCGCCGCGCGACGCGATCATGTGGAGCGTCTGATCCGTCCCGCGCTGGCGCGCAAGGCGACGGTCATCACCGATCGCTTCGCCGATTCCTCTCGGGTCTATCAAGGCTTGGCGCGGGCCGAAAACCGCCTGCTGGTAGAAGACCTGCACAGGCTGGTCATCGGCATAGAACCGGACCTTACCTTTGTAATCGACATCGCGCCCGATATCTCGCTGGCGCGCGGCACCCTGCGCGGCGGCGCCGAGGATCGCTTCGAAAGCCTGGGGCTGGAGTTTCAGCAGCGCCTGCGCCGCGGGTTCCTTGATCTCGCCGCCGAACTGCCCGACCGCCTGCGCATCATCGACGGCAGCGGGACCGAGGACGAGGTCGCGGCCCGCGTCCTTGCCGCCCTGCCGTGACGGCGGAGAGCCCCCTGCCCGAACCGGACCGCGTGCCCGGCATGCCCCATCCCCGCGAAAGCACGCGCGTTTTGGGGCAGGACGCTGCGATTTCCGACTTTCTGGGCGCGGCGCAATCGGGACGCATGCACCACGCCTGGCTGCTGACCGGACCACGCGGCACGGGCAAGGCCACGCTTGCCTGGACTATGGCGAAATGGCTGCTTGCCGGGGGTGCGCCCGACCGGATTGAAATCGATCCCGCGCAACCCGTCATCCGCCGCGTCCTTGCGCTGTCAGAACCCCGGCTGATGTTGCTTCGTCGTCCGGTGGACGAGAAAAGCGGTCGCCTCAGGGCGGAAATCACGGTGGACGAAGTCCGGAGACTGCAATCCTTCCTGCACATGTCCGCAGCCGAAGGCGGGCACCGCGTCGCCATCATCGACGCTGCGGACGAGATGAACACGGCTGCGGCCAATGCGCTGCTGAAGCAGCTTGAGGAACCGCCGCGCGACACGACCCTGATCCTGGTCGCCCATCAGCCGGGCCGATTGCTGCCGACCATCCGCTCTCGCTGCCGCGAATTGCGGCTGCATCCGCTGCCGGCCGAGGCGATGTCGCAGATTCTGGACGATCTTGCGGTCGAAGGCGATGCGGCCAGGCTTTCCGCCCTTGCCGGTGGCTCGGTGGGCGAGGCGGTCCGCCTTGCCGCGCAGGACGGGCTTGCCGTCTATGCTGCGATCGTCGCGCTGTTTGCAGATTACCCGCGCATGGACCGGCGCGCCGCCGCAAGCCTTGCCGATCTGGCGGCAGGCCGGCCCGGCGCGGATGGCGATCCCTTCGACCTGGTCGTCACGCTGCTGGACCGTTTCCTGACTCGGGCGGCGCGCAGCGGCCTGCTGGGCGCCCCCCTGCCTGAAGCAGCCATGGGCGAAGCCGAGGTGCTGGGCAGGATTTCGCCCGATCAGCGGGCAGCACAGCTTTGGGCCTCGGCCCAAGCCGAGCTTTCGGCAAGGGCCCGCGCCGGGCGGGCCGTCAACCTTGACCCTTCCGCCCTGGTCATGGATATGCTGATCGGGCTTGCAAATCAGCCCGCTGTATAAGGCCCGCCATTGCGGGAAATTGCCAAGATGTCCGACACCCTTGCCCTTCCCGAACTGGTCGACAGCCATTTCCACCTGGATTTTCCCGATTTCGCGGGGGAAGAGGACCAGCTGATCGCCCGCGCCAAGGCCGCCGGCGTCCGCCGCATGGTCACGATCTGCACTCGCCTTCGCAATGAGCCGAATGTCCGCGCCCTGGCCGAGGCGCATGATGGTCTGTTCTACGCCGCCGGCACCCATCCGATGTATGCGGCCGACGAGCCGCTTGTCGCGGTCGAGGAGCTGGTGCTGCTGTCCCGGCATCCGAAATTCGTGGCCTTCGGGGAAACCGGGCTCGACTATCACTACACCGCAGAAAGCGCGATCATCCAGGCCGAAAGCCTGCGCATCCATATCGAGGCCGCGCGCCGGACGGGCCTGCCCCTGATCATCCATTCCCGCGACGCGGACGAGGACATGGCCCGCATCCTGACCGAAGAGCATCGCGTCGGCGCCTTCGACTGCGTGATGCACTGCTATACCAGCGGTCCGAAACTGGCGCGCACTGCCATCGATCTGGGGTTCTATCTGTCCATGTCGGGGATTGCCGCCTTCCCGCGCTCGACCGAGATCCGCGAGATCTTTGCAGCAGCACCGCACGATCGCATTCTTGTGGAAACCGACGCCCCCTATCTTGCGCCGCCTCCCCATCGCGGCAAGCGCAATGAACCCGCCTTCGTCGTCCATACGGCTCGGATCGGCGCGCAGACCCTGGGCATGACCGAGGCGGAATTCGCCGCCCTGACCACATCGAACTTCGACCGGCTGTTCACGAAGGCGGCGGCATGATCCGCGCCACCATTCTCGGCTGCGGCTCTTCGGGCGGCGTGCCGCGACTGGGAGACCGCTGGGGCGAATGCAATCCGACCAACCCGCGCAACCGCAGGCGGCGCTGTTCGTTGCTGGTCGAGCGTGAAGGACCGGAAGGCAGCACCCGTGTGCTGATCGATACCGGGCCGGACCTTGTGCCGCAATTGCTGGGCGCAGGGATCGGGGATCTGGACGGAGTCGTCTATACCCATGCCCATGCCGACCATATCCACGGCATCGACGACCTGCGACAGATCGTCTTCAACACCGGCAGCCGGATGCCGGTCTATGCCGATGCCACGACCGCAGCCGCGCTGATGACGCGCTTCGGCTATATCTTCGAGACGCCGCCGGGATCGTCCTATCCCCCGGTCTGCGGCATGAACCTGATCGACGGCCCCTTCGAGATCGAGGGTTCGGGCGGTATCATCGCGCTGACCCCGTTCGAGGTCGACCATGGCGACAGCACCGCGCTTGGGTTTCGCATCGCCTCCGAGGGTGGGGGACTGGTCTATCTGCCCGACGTGCTGAGCATCCCAGCCGTCGCATGGCCGGTGATAGAGGGCGCGCAGACCTTCATCTGCGACGGCCTGCGCCGTCACCCCCATCCCAGCCATGCGCATCTGGACCTTGCGCTGGAATGGATCGCCCGGTCGGGATGCGCGCAGGGCATCATCACCAACATGCATATCGATCTGGATTACGACGACGTCATGGCCGAGACGCCGGACAATGTCATTCCCGCCCATGACGGACTTGTTCTGAACCTGACATGACCATTCTTTTCGACGTCATCCTGCCAGTCTTCATCGTCATCGGATTCGGCTATCTGGTCGCCTGGCGAAAGATGTTCACCGAGGTCGCCGTCGACGGGCTGATGCGGTTTGCCCAGAACTTCGCGGTACCGGTGCTGCTGTTCACCAATGTCGCGCGCCTCGACATGTCGCGGGACATGAATATCGGCATGTGGGTCGCCTTCTATGCGGGGGCGTTTCTGTCCTATTTCGTCGGCTGGGGGCTGGCCCGCACCTGGTTGAAGCGCAGCCCCGAGGATGCCGTCGCCATCGGCTTCTGCTGCCTGTTCTCGAACTCGCTGCTGCTGGGCATCCCGATCATGGAGCGCGCCTATGGGCACGAGGCGCTGGCAGGGAACGTCGCCATCATCGCGATCCACTCGCCGCTGCTTTACACCTTCGGCATCACCATGATGGAGGTGACGCGCGCGCGCGGCAAAAGCCTGGCCATCGGCCAGATCGCGATGCGCGCGCTGTCGGGCGTCCTGCACACGCCGCTGATCCTGGGCATCCTGTCAGGCGCGGTGATGAATGTGCTGACCAGCGCCGGACTGGTCATGCCGGAGGGATTCTGGGCAGCGGCCGACATGATGGCCCGTGCCGCCCTGCCCGCGGCACTTTTCGGGCTTGGCGGCGTCCTGTACCGCTATCGCCCCGAGGGGGACAGCACCGCCATCGCGGTCTGCTGCATCTGTTCGCTGGTGATCCACCCGGTCACCACCTATGGGCTGGGAATGCTGTTCAAGCTGCCGACCGAGGCGATGCGATCCGCCGTCATCACCGCCAGCATGGCCCCCGGCGTCAACGCCTATCTGTTTGCCGCGATCTACAACTCGGCAAAGCGGGTCGCGGCGTCGACCGTGCTGGTCTCGACTGCGCTGTCGATCCTGACGATCTGGTTCTGGCTGTCGATCCTGCCCTGAGGTGTGGACAGATGGCGGCCGACATCTGCTGCATGCCGAGGCGGGGCCGCCTTCGGCGGGGGTATTTCCGAAACAGTGAAGACGAAAACGCCGCCCAACAGGGCGGCGGGTTCAAGGTCGCAGGGGCGTGCGGCGCAGTCTAGCTCGGGGTGACGCCGCGCAGGCGTTCCGAACGGCGGCGCAGCATTTCGACCGCGGTCAGCAGCGCGATCGAGAAGATCACCAACAGCGTCGCCACCGCCAGGATCGCGGGCGAGATCTGCTCGCGGATGCCGTTCCACATCTGGCGCGGAATGGTCTGCTGATCCGGCCCGGCAATGAACAGCACCGCCACCACCTCGTCGAACGAGGTGACAAAGGCGAAGAGCGCGCCCGAGATCACGCCCGGCAGGATCAGCGGCATGATGATGCGGAAGAAGGTCTTGCGCGGATTGGCGCCCAGGCTTGCCGCGGCCCGCGCCAGCGACTGGTCGAAGCCCACCAGCGTTGCCGTCACGGTGATGATGACGAAGGGAATGCCCAGCGTGGCATGGGCGAGGATCACACCCAGATAGGTTCCGGCCAGCCTCCCGCATTGCGGGTTCAGCCCAAGCCAGGTCAGCGGCTCGCACGGGTTCGAATAGAAGAAGAACATCCCCGTCGCGGTAATGATGATCGGAACGATCATGGGCGAGATCAGGATCGCCATGATCGCGCGGCGAAACGGCATCTCGGGGCGCGACAGGCCCAGCGCCGCCAGCGTTCCCAGAACCGTCGCGACGATCGTCGCGAAGAAGCCGATGATCAGCGAGCTTTTCGCCGCCTGCACCCATTTCGCGTTCTGCCAGGCATCCATCCACCAGGCCATGCCGCGTTCGGCATCGGGCTGCTGCATCCCGAAGGTCAGCAGGCTGTCATACCAGCGCATCGAGTAGCCGGCAGGGTCGAAGGACAGCATCTTGTCGGTGAAGGTGAAATAGGGCTCGGCGTTGAAGCTGAGCGGGATCACCACGACGATCGGGGCGATCAGGAAGAAGAAGATCGCCGCGCAGATCACCAGATAGGCATAGTGCCACACCCGCTCCAGCTTGGTCGCATAGGTTGGAAGCGCCATGATGATTACCCCAGCTTCAGGTTGTCGATGCCGACCAGGCGGTCATAGACCCAATACAGGATCAGCACCCCGCCCAGCAGCAGCGCGGCCAGCGCCGCGGCCATGGACCAGTTCAGCGTCTGCGTCATGTGCATCGCGATCAGGTTCGAGATCAGCTGCCCGGACGAGCCGCCGACCAATGCGGGCGTGATGTAATAGCCGACCGCAAGGATGAAGACGAGCAGTGCCCCTGCCCCCAGGCCCGGCAGCGTCTGCGGGAAATAGATGCGGCGGAAGGCCGTCCAGCTTGTCGCCCCCAAAGAGCGCGCGGCCCGCACATAGGATGGATTGATCGTCCGCATCACCGAGTAAAGCGGCAGGATCATGAAGGGCAGCAGGATATGCGTCATCGCGATGATGGTGCCGGTCTGGTTGTAGATCATCTGCAACCTCTGGTTTTCCCCGATGATGCGGAGACCGACCAGGATGTCGTTGACCACGCCCTGCTGCTGCAGCAGCACCATCCACGCCGTGGTTCGCACCAGAAGTGACGTCCAGAATGGCAGCAGGACAAGGATCATCAGCAGGTTCGACTTTCGTGTCGGCAGCGTCGCCAGCAGATGCGCAATGGGGAATCCCAGCAGGAAGGTAGTCGCGGTGATGACCAGCGACAGCCAGAAGGTGCGCATGAACAGTTTCAGATAGATGCGCTGCTGTTCGGCCACCTGCACGATATTGCCGTTATCGTCCCGCGTCCGGTCAATCGCGGCAAGATAGAAGTTCGCCGTGTAAGCCGAGGATGCCTCGCGCATCACCGACCAAAGCCGCGGGTCGCCCCAGTTCTTGTCGATCTCCAGCATCGCGTCGCGATAGGGCGGCTCCAGCCCGTCGCGGACCTTGCGCCCGGCCGAGGTGAACAGCGAGCGCGTGCCCGGCATGTCGTAATTGACCCGGGTGCCGACGACGCCGATGGTCCGCGCCTTGGACGCGGCCTGGAGATCGGCGGCCAGCGCGCCCCAAGCCGCCTCGTCCGGCTCGGCGCCGCGGGGATGGTCGTGAAACCACGCCGTCAACTGGGGCATGTTCGCCGAAAAGCCGTCATTCTTTACCGAACGCTGCAGCATCTGCCCGATCGGAAAGACAAATGTCACCAGGATGAACAGCAAAAGCGGCAGAACCAGCAGGAAGGCGCGACGTCGCGCGCGGCGCGAACTGCGCGCCAGCGCACGGGCCAGCGGTTGTCCGTCTGCGGTCCGCAATGTGCCACCTGCGTCAAGGCCGGTGGCCTCGGTCACGATGGCGGCGTGGGGGTCAAGGGCTTTTGCCATCTTGGTCCTTCAGCAGGGTCTTCGACAGGTCAGGGAAAGCCCGCCGCCCGACGAATCCGGGCGGCGGAAGCGCACGATCAGCCGGCGGCCAGCCACGAATTGAACCGCTCGGACAGTTCCGCCGAATGGTCGGCCCAGAATTCCGGGTCGTCCATCACCGCGGTCTCCATATGCTCGGGACTGGTCGGCATGTGCGGCGCCATTTCGGTCTTGCCGTCCTGATACATCCCGACCAGCGCAGCGGAGCTTTTCCGCGACGGACCATAGGCGATCCATTTCGCCTGATCGGCCAGCCGCTGGGTATCGGTGGCGAATTTCAGATATTCCATGGCCGCCTCGGGATTGGGCGAATCCTTGGGAATCGCGAACATGTCCATGTCCATGTACTGGCCATCCCAGATGATTTCGAAGGGCTTGCCCTCGGCCACCATCGCGTCGAAGAAGCGGCCGTTATAGCCCGTGGCCATGACCACCTCGCCATCGGCCAGCAGTTGCACCGGCTGGGCCCCTGCCTCCCACCAGACGACGTCCTTCTTGATGGTGTCCAGTTTCTTGAAGGCGCGGTCCACGCCTTCGGGGGTCGAAAGCGTCTCATAGATCTGGTCGGGCGCGACCCCATCGGCGATCAGTGCCAGATACAGCGTCCGTTTGGGGTTCTTGGGCAGGCCGCGCTTTCCGGGGAATTTCGTCGTGTCGAAGAAATCCGCCGCGGTCTTCGGCTTCTCGCCGGAAAACTTGGTCGTGTCGAAAGCGATGACCGTGCCCCAGAAGATGTTCGCGACAGCGCAATCCTGCAGCGCACCGGGGATGAAGTCATCGGCCGCCGAGGTGCCGTCCGGCGCGGCGGGCAGGCTTGCCGGGTCGATCTCGACCAGCGCGCCTTCGTCGCAAAGGCGGATGGCGTCCGAGACCTCGATATCAAAGACGTCGCCGGTGATGTTCTTCGCCTCGACCTGCGCCTTCAGAGGCGTGGCCGGGTTGTCGGCGGCGATCATGTTGACCTTGATGCCGGTCTTTTCGGTAAAGGGCTTGTTATAGGCTTCGACCTGCGATTTCTCGTAGGCCCCGCCCCAGGACACCACGTTGACCTCTTGCGCCTGGGCGGCAAGGGCCAAGCTGCCAAGGGCCGATGTCAGAATCAGCACTTTCTTCATGTTTCGTTGAACTCCCTGTTTGGTGAATCCGGCTCTTTGGCCGTGATTTCTTGGCACCTCCCGGTGCAGGCAGATGCCGCGGCGGACGAGCCGCCGCGGCCAGAAACTCAGTTCGCGAGCCAGCTGTTGAAGCGCTCGTTCAGTTCGGCGTCATGATCGACCCAGAAATCCAGGTTCGAGGCCAGCGCCTGCTTCATGTTCTCGGCGAAGGTCGGAAGGTTCGGCCCCATCGGGACATCGCTGCCTTCGATATTGCCGACCAGCGCGGCGGCCGACTTGCGCGGCGGACCATAGCTGATGAACTCGGCTGCGCGGGCCTGCGGCTCGGGCGAGGTCGAGAAGGCGATGAATTCCTTGGCGGTTTCAAGATGCGGGGCACCCTTGGGCACAACCCAGCCTTCCATCTCATAGATCTGGCCATCCCAGACGATCTTGAACGGCTTGCCTTCGGCCTGGGCGGCGCTGAAGATCCGGCCGTTGAAGGCGAAAGCCATGCTGACCTCGCCATCGGCCAGAAGCTGCGGCGGCTGTGCGCCGGCTTCCCACCAGATCACGTCCTTCTTGATCGTGTCGAGCTTCTTGAAGGCGCGGTCCACACCCTCGGGCGTGCCCAGCGTTTCATAGACCTTGTCGGGCGCGACGCCGTCAGCCATCAGGGCAAATTCCAGATTGAACTTGGCGCCCTTGCGCATGGTGCGCTTGCCGGGGAACTTCGCGGTGTCGAAGAAATCGGCCGGGCCGCTGGGCTTGGCATCGGCGAACTTGCTGTCGTCATAGGCCAGGATCATCGAATAGACATCGGTGCCGACGAAGCAGTCGGTCACGGCGCCGTCGATGAAATCATCCGTTGCGGCGGTTCCATCGGCAGCGGGCACAAGGATCGAGGCATCGATCTCTTCCAGCAGCCCCTCGTCGCACAGGCGCACCGCGTCCGCATATTCGACCGAGGCGACGTCGGTGGTGACGTTTCCGGCCTCGACCTGCGCCTTCAGCGGCGTGGCCGGGTTGTCGGCATCCGCGATCGAGACCTTGATGCCGGTCTTTTCCTCGAAGGGCTTGGCATAGGCCTGGACGTGGCTGTTGCCATAGGCGCCGCCCCAGCTGAGCAGGTTCACCTGTTTGTCCTGCGCCTGCGCGCTGGCGGCGATTGCCACCAGGGCCGAGGTCAGGATCAGCGTTCGTTTCATGGTAACTCCCTCATGTTGGATTCTTGTCCTTGCAACTCACACCGGGTCCAGCGCGCGTGCATCCTCGGGATGCCAGCCGATACGGATCGTTTCACCCGGCGTCAGCTTCACCTGCCCCAGCGTGTTGCGGTATTTCATCACGAAATCATCCTGTCCGGCGACCTTCAGCCGCGCCCGCAGGATGTCGCCCATGTAGACGACGTCGCGCACCTGAGCCTCCAGCGTGTGCGCCCCCGCAGGCATCAGATCCGGCTTGAACTCGACCCGCTCGGGCCGGATCGAGACGGTGGTGTTCTGCCCGGTCTCGCGGATATTGACCGCCGTCGCGTCGATCAGATCGCCGTTGCCCAGCCGCACCAGCGCCTTGTCGCCATGCAACTGTTCGATGGTGCCGCGTATCGCGTTGTTTTCGCCGATAAAGCCGGCAACGAAGCTGTTCTCGGGCTGTTCGTAAAGCACCGGTGGCGGGGCAAGCTGCTGGATGCGCCCATCGTTGAAGACGGCGATGCGGTCGGACATCGTCAGCGCCTCGCCCTGGTCATGGGTCACATAGACGACGGTGATGCCCAGACGGTCGTGCAGGGCCTTGATCTCGAACTGCATGTGCTCGCGCAGCTGCTTGTCCAGCGCGCCCAGCGGTTCATCCATCAGCACCAGTTCGGGGTCGAAGACCAGGGCGCGCGCCAATGCGATCCGCTGCTGCTGGCCGCCGGAAAGCTGGGCCGGACGCCGATTCACGAATTTCGCCATCTGCACCATGTCGAGCGCCCGGGTCACACGGCTGGTGCGCTCGGCCGCGCTCATCCCCCGCACCTCCAGCGGAAAGGACAGGTTTTCGCCCACGGTCATGTGCGGGAACAGCGCATAGCTTTGGAAAACCATGCCGATCCCCCGTTTGTGGGGCGGCACGTCGTTGATATTGCGCCCGTTCAGGCGGATTTCGCCATGGGTCGCGGTCTCGAACCCGGCCAGCATCATCAGGCAGGTGGTCTTGCCCGAACCTGACGGGCCCAGCATCGTCAGGAATTCCCCCTTGCCGATGTTCAGGTTCAGGTCCTT
Organism: Paracoccus sp. KR1-242; assembly: GCF_049446195.1. Lineage (NCBI taxonomy): Bacteria > Pseudomonadati > Pseudomonadota > Alphaproteobacteria > Rhodobacterales > Paracoccaceae > Paracoccus > Paracoccus sp. KR1-242. The sequence goes on along the minus strand of NZ_JBMSED010000001.1, from coordinate 587,061 downwards.
CACGACCAGGGTCTGACCGTCGTAGCTTTTCTGCACGTGGTCAAAGACGACGAACGCGTCGTTTGCGGCTGAGACTGCCAATGCGGGACTCCCTGTTTCTGTCGTTCTTGTTTCCGCATATTGAGCCTAAGCGCCGCCCCCATGCCATTGCAACTGGCATATGCGGCCCGCGTCGGGCTGGGGGAGCATATCGCAAAACCTGGTAGCAGAGCGGCTTTTCAGCGCCCGTTCAGGCGGCTTGCGGCAGGAAGTCCGGGTAAACCACGCGCATTCTTCAGGGATTCATCGTATTGGGCGCGCCGACGGCGACAAGGCAAGCTGCCCAAGATGCAGGCACCGTGTCCGCACGCATCAAGGTCAGACCCATCGCGGCCCAGGACATGGCGCAATCATGCAGGAAGACTGTCGTAATGCCGCGATGCCGCGGGCGCCGAGCGGGAAAAATCGACCGCAGGTTCAAGCCATGGAACAGATATCAGGGCCCAAAAACAACGAAGCGCCGGCAGAGCCGACGCTTTTCGCCATTAGGCTAGTTGGTGCGGTCGAGAAGACTCGAACTTCCACTCCGGTTAAGGAACAGCGACCTCAACGCTGCGCGTCTACCAATTCCGCCACGACCGCATCCTCGTAGCAAGCGCCTATTAGACGGTTGCGCGGCGGATGAAAAGGGCCTTTTTCACCCGTCGCGCAGTTCTTTTCACTCGGCCGCGACAGCCGCCTGGGGAAGGTAATTCAGGATCGGAGCAAGCCAGCGTTCAGCCTCGGTCACGGTCATTCCCTTGCGCGCGGCATAATCCAGAACCTGATCGTGCTCGACCTTGGCGACGCCGAAATAATAGGCGTCGGGATGGCCGATATACAGGCCCGAGACCGAGGCCCCCGGCCACATCGCCATCGATTCGGTCAGTTCGACCCCGGTCGCCGCCGTCGCGTCCAGCAGGCGGAACAGCGTCGTCTTTTCGGTATGGTCGGGCTGGGCCGGATAGCCGGGCGCGGGGCGGATGCCGGGATAGGGTTCGCCGATCAACTCCTCGGGCGAGAAGCTTTCCGTCGAATAGCCCCAATACTGCTTGCGCACGCGTTCATGCATCATCTCGGCCAGCGCCTCGGCAAAGCGGTCGGCCAGCGCCTGCACCAGAATCGCCGAGAAGTCGTCATGCGCAGCCTTGAAGCGGTCGGCGATGGCCTGTTCCTCGCCCCCCGCCGTCACGACGAAGCCGCCGACATAGTCGCGCGAGCCCACCGGGGCGACGAAATCGGACATCGCGACATTCGGGCGACCGTCACGCTTGGTGACCTGCTGGCGCAGGGTGTGCAGCGTCGCCAGTTCATGTTCGCGATCTTCGCCCGTGAACAGGCGGATATCGTCGCCGACCTGGTTCGCGGGCCAGAAGCCGATGACGGCGCGCGGCTTGAACCACGCCTCATCGATGATGCGCTTCAGCATCTCTTGGGCATCCGCGAAAAGCTGGCGGGCGACCTGGCCCTGCTTTTCGTCGTCGAGAATGCGCGGATAGACTCCCTTCAGCTCCCATGTCTGGAAGAAAGGGGTCCAGTCGATATAGCGCGCAATCTCGGCCAGGTCGAAATCGTCGATCACCCTGGCGCCAAGAAACTCGGGCGATTTGGCCTCGAACCCGGTCCAGTCGATCTTGACGGCATTGTCGCGGGCCGAGGCCAGCGGCAGGCGCTTCTTCTCGGCCTCGGCACGGGCGTGCTTGTTCGCCACGTCGATATATTCGGCGCGCACATTCTCGACATAGGCCGATTTCTGGCCCGACAGCAGGTTGCCCACCACGCCCACGGCGCGGCTGGCATCGGTGACATAGACGGTCTGCCCCTTGGCATAGCGGGGGTTGATCTTGACCGCAGTATGGACGCGGCTGGTCGTGGCCCCCCCGATCAACAGCGGAATGTCGAAACCCTCGCGCTCCATCTCACTGGCGACATGCACCATCTCGTCCAGCGAGGGCGTGATCAGGCCCGAAAGCCCGATGATGTCGACCTTCTCGGCCTTGGCGACCTCAAGGATCTTGGTCGCCGGGACCATGACGCCAAGGTCGATGATTTCATAGTTGTTGCAAGCCAGGACGACGCCGACGATGTTCTTGCCGATGTCATGGACGTCGCCCTTGACCGTCGCCATCAGCACCTTGCCCGCGCTCGAGGACGCGCCGCTGCCGGCCTTTTCCTCTTCCATATAGGGCAGCAGATGCGCCACGGCCTGTTTCATCACGCGGGCGGATTTCACCACCTGCGGCAGGAACATCTTGCCCGCGCCAAACAGGTCGCCGACGACATTCATGCCATCCATCAGCGGGCCTTCGATGACATGCAGCGGACGTTCGGCGGCGAGGCGCGCCTCTTCGGTGTCCTCGTCTATATATTCGGTGATGCCGTTGACCAGCGCATGTTCCAGACGCTTGTTCACCGGCCAGGTCCGCCAGGTCAGATCCTTTTCGCGGGCCTTTGCGCCGCCCTCGCCACGGAAGCGCTCGGCGATCTCCAGCATGTTCTCGGTCGCGGTGCCACCCTTGGCGGGCTTGCGGTTCAGGACCACGTCCTCGCAGGCTTCGCGCAGATCCGCGTCGATCTGGTCATAGACGGCCAACTGGCCCGCATTGACGATGCCCATGTCCATGCCCGCCTGAATGGCGTGATACAGGAACACGGCATGCATCGCCTCGCGCACGGGTTCGTTGCCGCGGAAGCTGAAGGACAGGTTCGAGACCCCGCCCGAGATATGAACATGCGGAAGCGATTGCGTGATCCGCCGCGTCGCGCCGATGAAATCCATGCCATAGTTGTCATGCTCTTCGATGCCGGTGGCCACGGCGAAGATGTTCGGGTCGAAGATGATGTCCTCGGGCGGGAAGCCCACGGTGTTGACCAGCAGGTCATAGGCGCGGGCGCAGATTTCGACCTTGCGGTTCTCGGTATCCGCCTGCCCCGTCTCGTCAAACGCCATGACCACGACCGCCGCGCCATAGCGGCGGCACAGCGTGGCGTGATGCAGGAACTGCTCCTCCCCCTCCTTCAGGCTGATCGAGTTCACGACCGGCTTGCCCTGGACGCATTTCAGCCCGGCCTCGATCACCTCCCATTTCGAGCTGTCGATCATCACCGGGACGCGGGCGATATCAGGCTCGGCCGCGATCAGGTTCAGATAGTCGATCATCACCTGCTTCGAATCGATCAGGCCCTCGTCCATGTTCACGTCGATGATCTGGGCGCCGTTCTCGACCTGGTCGCGGGCCACGTCCAGCGCCGGCGCATAGTCGCCGTTGGTGATCAGCTTGCGGAAACGGGCCGAGCCGGTGACGTTCGTGCGCTCGCCCACGTTGACGAAGGGGATATCGTCGGTCTTGACGAAAGGCTCCAGCCCAGACAGGCGCAGGCGCGGCTCGATCTCGGGCAGGACGCGCGGCGGGATGTCGGCGACGGCACGGGCGATGGCCGCGATATGTTCGGGGGTCGAGCCGCAGCAGCCGCCGACGATGTTGACCAGCCCTTCGCGCGCAAATTCGGCGACCTGACGGGCCATGTCATCGGGCGTTTCGTCGTACTGGCCCATCTCATTCGGAAGTCCGGCATTCGGATAGGCGCAGATCAGCGTATCGGCCACGCCCGACAGCTCGGCCAGGTGCGGGCGCATGGCTTCGGCGCCAAGGGCGCAGTTCAGGCCGATGGTCAGGGGGGCGGCATGGCGCAGCGAATACCAGAAGGCGGTCGGGGTCTGGCCCGAAAGCGTCCGCCCCGACAGGTCGGTGATCGTGCCGGAAATCATCACGGGCAGGCGCAGGCCCTTTTCCTCGAACACTTCCTCGGCCGCAAAGACCGCAGCCTTGGCGTTCAGCGTGTCGAAGATCGTCTCGATCAGGATCATGTCCGCGCCGCCATCGATCAGGCCACGGATCTGATCGGCATAGGCGATGCGCAGGTCGTCGAAGGTGACGGCGCGATAACCCGGATTGTTCACATCCGGGCTGATCGAGGCGGTACGGTTGGTCGGCCCAAGCGCCCCCGCGACCCAGCGCGGGCGGCCGTCCTCGGCCGTGGCGCGGTCCAGCGCCTTTCGCACCAGACGCGCGCCGTGGAAGTTCAGGTCATAGACCGCACCCTGCATCCCGTAATCGGCCTGCGCGATGGTGGTCGACGAAAACGTGTTCGTCTCGACGATATCCGCGCCCGCCTTGGCATAGCGGTAATGGATCTCCTCGATCGCGTCGGGCTGGGTCAGGATCAGAAGGTCGTTGTTGCCCTTTTGCGGATGCTCGCCCAATGCCGGCGGGTGGCAGCCGCAGGCGCAGGCCCCGCCATGGCCCAGAAAATCGCCCTCGCCAAATCCCAGTTGCTGGATCTGGGTCCCCATCGCCCCGTCAAGGACCAGGATGCGGTCGCGGGCGGCGGCGCGCAGGGCTTCGAAAACGGGCGATTGGGGCAGGGTCATGGCGGATTCCGGGCGTTGTGAGGCCGTCTGTATAGACGCAACAGGTGATTTAGTGAAATTCAACATCCGCACAATGATCATGCGCGAAATTCATCATCCGCCCGCCCACTTGCAGCGCGGCGGGAATCCCGCCAAATGACGGGCATGACCGAATGGATCACCGCCCCCGGACTTACCCCCTATCAGGATGCCGTCGCCTTCATGGAGGCGCGTGCCGCGCAGATCCATGCCGGCGAGGCCGACGAGCTGATCTGGCTGGTCGAGCATCCGCCACTTTACACGGCCGGCACCAGCGCCAAGTCGCAAGACCTGCTGGACGCGCGCTTTCCGGTTTTCGACGCCGGGCGCGGCGGGCAATATACCTATCACGGGCCCGGGCAGCGCGTGATCTATGTGATGCTGGACCTGAACCGGCGCGGCCGCGACATCCGCAACTTTGTCGCCGCGTTGGAGGGCTGGGTCATCGACGCGCTGGCGGAATTCAATCTGCGCGGCGAAATCCGGGACGGACGCGTCGGCGTCTGGATCGCCCGCCCCGACAAGACCCCGCTGCCCGACGGCTCGATGCGCGAGGACAAGATCGCCGCGATCGGGGTCAAGCTGCGCAAATGGGTCAGCTTCCATGGCATCTCGATCAATGTCGAACCCGATCTTGGCCATTACGCCGGCATCGTGCCCTGCGGCATTTCCGGCCACGGCGTGACCAGTCTTGTCGATCTGGGTCACCCGGTCGGGCTGGAGGATCTGGACGTTGCGCTGAAGCGCACTTTCGAAGGGCGATTCCCCGCGATATCCGGCTGATCTTCGCGCGATTTTCGCCGCCAGGCATATTCATCCTTGCGCAATGTGCGACCTTTTGCCCGTATCCAGTGGTTGCGGCCCCATGTTAGCCATGTGGGTCAGGGAGGGGAGAGGTCCCATCCGTCTCTGGAAAACGACCTATGAGGAAATGCCCATGAAGATCGCCATTCACGCCACGATCGCGGCCATGCTGCTTGCCATGCCTGCCGTGGCCCAGGACGCCGCCAATGGCGAAAAGGAATTCAAGAAGTGCAAGGCCTGCCACATGATCCAGTCCCCCGACGGGACGGATGTGGTCAAGGGTGGCAAGACCGGCCCCAACCTCTATGGCGTCGTCGGGCGCAAGGCGGGAACGCTGGAAGGCTTCAAGTATTCCGACGCGCTGGTGAAGCTGGGTGAAGCCGGCGAGGTCTGGACGACCGAGGATCTTGCCTCTTACGTCACCGATCCGAACAAGTATGTCGAGGAAAAGGTCGGCGACAAATCGTTGAAGACCAAGATGACGTTCAAGCTGGCCAAGAACCAGGCTGACGTGATTGCATTCCTTGCGCAGCACTCGCCCGAAGCGGGCGGCACCGCCACCACGGATGCGGCGGCCGCCCCGGCGGCGGCGCCCGCCGCGAACTGATCCTGCGACCTGTCGCTGCGGTGCAACAGCACCATCACAAGCGACGCCCCGCTAGCTCGCGGCGGCCCGTATCCGGTGCCGCCGCGATTGCCGGTCGCAAGATTGTGTTCTAGAACTTGAGCCGATTCCGTCGGCCCGAACGGCCGGCCCCGCGCATGTTTAGGGAGTTCAGCATGGCAGACGCAGCCGTTCACGGCCACGGAGACCATCATGACACCCGCGGTTTCTTCACCCGCTGGTTCATGTCAACAAACCACAAGGATATCGGTATCCTGTACCTGTTCACGGCTGGCGTTGTCGGCCTGATCTCGGTTGCGTTCACCGTCTATATGCGGATGGAGCTGCAGCATCCGGGTGTGCAGTACATGTGCCTTGAAGGGGCGCGGTTCATCTCGGATGCCTCGGCGGAATGTACGCCGAACGGCCATCTGTGGAACGTGCTGATCACCTATCACGGCGTCCTGATGATGTTCTTCGTGGTGATTCCGGCGCTGTTCGGCGGCTTCGGCAACTATTTCATGCCGCTGCATCTCGGTGCGCCGGACATGGCCTTCCCGCGCCTGAACAACCTCAGCTACTGGATGTATGTCTGTGGCGTCTGCCTGGGCATCGCCTCGATTCTTGCCCCCGGCGGCAGTGACCAGCCCGGCTCGGGCGTGGGTTGGGTGCTTTACCCGCCGCTTTCGACCAGCGAAGCCGGCTATTCGATGGACCTGGCGATCTTTGCCGTCCACGTCTCGGGCGCATCGTCGATCCTTGGCGCGATCAACATCATCACCACCTTCCTGAACATGCGCGCCCCCGGCATGACGCTGTTCAAGGTGCCGCTGTTCGCCTGGTCGGTCTTCATCACAGCCTGGCTGATCCTGCTGTCCCTGCCGGTTCTGGCGGGCGCGATCACCATGCTGCTGATGGACCGCAACTTCGGCACGCATTTCTTTGACCCGGCCGGCGGCGGCGACCCGGTGCTGTACCAGCACATCCTGTGGTTCTTCGGCCACCCCGAGGTTTACATCATCATTCTGCCGGGCTTCGGCATCATCAGCCACGTCATCTCGACCTTCGCGAAGAAGCCGATCTTCGGCTACCTGCCGATGGTGCTGGCGATGGCCGCGATCGGCATCCTGGGCTTCGTCGTCTGGGCGCACCACATGTACACGGCGGGCCTGTCGCTGACCCAGCAGAGCTATTTCATGCTGGCCACCATGACCATCGCCGTGCCCACGGGCATCAAGGTGTTCTCGTGGATCGCGACGATGTGGGGCGGCTCGATCGAGTTCAAGACGCCGATGCTTTGGGCCTTCGGCTTCCTGTTCCTGTTCACCGTCGGCGGCGTGACCGGCGTCGTGCTGAGCCAGGCGCCGCTGGACCGCGTCTATCACGACACCTATTACGTCGTGGCGCATTTCCACTATGTGATGTCGCTGGGTGCGGTCTATGCGATCTTCGCGGGCGTCTATTTCTGGATCGGCAAGATGTCGGGCCGGCAATATCCGGAATGGGCGGGCAAAGTTCACTTCTTTGCCATGTTCATCGGCTCGAACATGATCTTCTTCCCGCAGCACTTCCTGGGCCGTCAGGGCATGCCGCGCCGCTATATCGATTACCCGGTCGAGTTCGCCTATTGGAACAACATCTCGTCGATTGGCGCCTATATCTCGTTCGCTTCGTTCCTGTTCTTCATCGGGATCGTCTTCTACACGCTCTTCGCGGGCAAGAAGGTCGGTGTTCCGAACTACTGGAACGAGCACGCGGATACGCTGGAATGGACCCTGCCCTCGCCGCCGCCCGAACACACGTTCGAGACGCTGCCCAAGCGCGAGGACTGGGATCGCAGCCACGCGCATTGATCCTCAGGCCATGCCTTATGACTGGAAAGATACGGCCCCGGAGCAATCCGGGGCCGTTTCATATCGGCTCGAGGTCTGGCCACATCACTCGCTGCCCCGCCGGGGGTTCGTCTGGGTCATCGCCCTGACGGCGGCGGGGTTGGCGCTGCCGATGCTGTCGGTGATCGGCTCGGCCGTGTTGTGGGGCCTTCTGCCCTTTGCGCTGATCGCGATCTGGGGGCTGTGGCACGCGATCGAGCGCAGCTATCACACCGGCCCCCGGCTTGAAGTGCTGGAGCTGACGCGCAGCACGCTTGTCCTGACCCGCTCGGATCACGGCAAGCCGGATCGGGTCTGGCGGACCAATCCCTATTGGGTGCGTGCGGCGCTGCGCCAGGGTGGCCCGGTCGAGGATTACCTGGTCCTGACCGATGGCAAGCGCGAGATTGAACTGGGCGCCTACCTTTCCCCCGAGGAGCGGCGCGACCTGCACCTCGATCTGGATGCGCGGCTTGCGGCCCTGAGATAAAAAATGGGCCCGGCATGAACCGGGCCCAGTCGCGTCTCGGCAGGGGAGGGAATCAGCCGTCGACGCGGATTCTGGCGTTCTGGGGATCATAGGGACTGTCTTCAGTCACGACGGCATCCCATAGCTCGCGTTGTATGCGGACCTTGAGCCGTGTGCCCGGCTCGGCCAGGTCAGGGCGGACATAACCCATCCCAACGGACTTGCCGAAGGCCGCAGACCACCCGCCCGAGGTCAGGCGCCCGACCCGCGCACCGTCCAGGAACAGCCCTTCGCGGCCCCAGGGATCGGCATCGTCCGGCCCGTCGATCAGCAGTGTGACGCATTTCGAACGGATCCCCTTGTCAAGCATCGCCTGCTTGCCGCGGAAGTCCTTTTCAAGGTCGACGAAACGATCAAGCCCCGCTTCCAGCGGTGTCGCGTCGCGGCCCAACTCGGTCCCGAAGGCACGATAGGATTTCTCCTGCCGCAACCAGTTCTGGGCGCGTGCACCAACCAGCTTCAGCCCATGCTTCTCGCCGGCCCGGACCAGCTGGTCCCAAAGATAGCGGCCGAATTCGACCGGGTGATGCAACTCCCAGCCCAGCTCGCCCGTATAGGCGACCCGAATCGCGCGGACGGGACACATGCCAAGCTCGATATTGCGCATCGACAGCCAGGGAAAACGCTTGTTGCCCAGGACGGTCGCGGGATCAGCGTCCCGGACGATCTCGGCCAGGATGTCACGGGATTTCGGCCCCGCGATCGCAAAGACACCCCATTGCGTGGTGATGTCCTGCACAAGGATCTGGCCAAGCTCGGCGGTCTTGTCCTCGGCCAACTTTCGCAGATTGTCGCCGTCGTAATCCGCCCAAGCGCCGGCCGAAATCAGGTAATAGTCGTCCTCGGCCAGCCGGACGATGGTGTATTCCGTCCGGGTGGTGCCGGTCTCGGTCAGTGCATAGGTCAGGTTGATGCGCCCGACCTTCGGCAGCTTGTTGGTTGTCAGCCAGTCAAGGAAGGCCGTCGCACCCGCACCGCTGACGCGATGCTTGGCAAAGGCCGAGGCGTCGATCAGACCCGCGCTGTCACGGATCGCGCGCGCCTCGTCCGCGGCATATTGCCACCAGCCCCCACGGCGGAAACTGCGGCTGGCATGGTCGTCGAAACCGGCGGGAGCGTAATAGTTCGGGCGCTCCCAGCCGTTCACCTGCCCCATCTGGGCGCCAGCCGCGATCTGGCGGTCATAGGCAGGGGCGGTGCGCAGCGGACGCGCGGCTTCGCGCTCTTCATCGGGGTGGTGCAGGACGAAGACATGCTCATAGCTTTCCTCGTTCTTCTTTGCGGCATATTCGGTGGTCATCCAGCCCCCGAAGCGCCGAGGATCAAGGCTTGCCATGTCGATCTCGGCCTCACCCTCGATCATCATCTGGGCGAGGTAATGGCCGGTGCCGCCTGCGGCAGTGATCCCGAAGCTGAAGCCCTCGGCCAGCCACATGTTGCGCAGACCCGGCGCCGGACCGACCAGCGGGTTGCCGTCGGGCGTATAGCAGATCGGGCCGTTGAAATCGTCCTTGAGCCCCACCGTCTCGGAGGTCGGGATCCGGTGGATCATCGACATGTATTCTTCCTCGATCCGCTCCAGATCCAGCGGGAACAGATCGGCCCGGAAGCTGTCGGGAACGTCATACAGGAAGCGCGCGGGGGCATTGCGTTCATAGGGGCCAAGAATCCAGCCGCCGCGCTCCTCGCGCACATACCATTTCGCATCGGCATCGCGCAGGACCGGATGTTCGGGATTGCCTTCGGCCCGCCATTTGACCAACGCGGGATCCGGCTCGGTCACGATATACTGGTGCTCGACCGGAATGGCGGGGATCTTGATCCCCAGCAGCCGCGCCGTGCGCTGCGCGTGGTTTCCGGTAGCGGTCACGACATGTTCGGCATGGATCTGGAAGACCTCGCCCGAGGGCACCAGGTTGCCGCCCTTCTCGACCATGCGCTCGCAGGTGACGACCCATTCGTCGCCAGTCCAGAAATAGCCATTCACCTGAATGCGACGCTCGATGGCGCAGCCGGCCATGCGCGCGCCCTTGGCCATCGCCTGGGTGACATCAGCCGGGTTGATATAGCCGTCGGTCGGATGGAACAGCGCGCCCTTGAGATCTTCGGTGCGGACCAGTGGCCAGCGTTCCTTAATCTGCGCGGGCGTCAGGAATTCATGCTCGACCCCCACGGTTTCGGCGGTCGCGGAATACAGCATGTATTCGTCCATCCGAGCGTCGGTTTGCGCCATGCGCAGGTTTCCGCAGCGGGTAAAGCCCGCGTTCAAACCCGTCTCGGCCTCCAGTCCGGCGTAAAGCCTGACCGAATAGTCATGGATGTGGCTGGTCGCGTAACCCATGTTGAACAACGGCAAAAGACCGGCGGCATGCCATGTGGACCCGGCCGTCAGCTCGTCGCGCTCGACCAGCAGGGTGTCCCAGCCGGCACGCGCCAGATGCAGCGCGATGCCGCAACCGACGGCCCCGCCTCCGACCACAAGGGCCTTCACATGGGTTTTCATGGCAAGCGACTCCTATATGCGCGAGCTGTCTCAGGGCGAGTTGTGGCAGAGCGTCAGTCGGCAAGCAGGTCGCCCGCGACATTTTCATGTCGAAAAACGACATGACGCATTTAGCCGATGAAAGCGACGCATCGGGTGCGGCGCCGCAAAGGGTCACAGCATCGAGGGGACGACCAGATCCGGCGGCCGATGGCCGTCCGCATAGGTCTTGATGTTGATGAGAACCTTTTCCCCCATCTCGATCCTGCCCTCGATCGTGGCCGAGCCCATATGCGGCAGCAGGACCACGTTGGGCAGCTCGCGCAGGCGGGGATTGATCTCGTGCCCGTGTTCAAAGACATCAAGGCCCGCGCCCGCGATCTCGCCTGCGCGCAGCATCCGGGTCAGGGCATTCTCGTCGATCACCTCGCCGCGCGAGGTGTTCACCACCACCGCAGTCGGCTTCATCAGCTTCAGGCGGCGCGCGTTCAGCAGGTGAAAGGTCGAGGGCGTATGCGGTGCGTTCACGCTGACGATGTCCATCCGCGCCAGCATCTGGTCCAGGCTTTCCCACCAGGTCGCCTCCAGCCCGGCCTCGACGTCGGGGCGCAGGCGGCGGCGGTTGTGATAGTGGATCTGCATCCCAAAAGCCCGGGCGCGGCGCGCGACCGCCTGCCCGATCCGGCCCATGCCCAGGATGCCAAGGCGCCGTCCCCCCAGACGGCCCCCAAGGTGCGAGGTCGGCGACCACCCCTGCCAGCGCCCGGCCTGCATCTCGGCCATGCCCTCTGGCAGGCGGCGCGTCACCGCAAGCATCAAGGCCAACGTCATGTCGGCCGTGTCCTCGGTCACGACGCCCGGCGTGTTCGAGACCAGGATGCCGCGCTGACGGGCCGACTGCACGTCAATGTGATCAAAGCCCGCGCCATAGTTCGCGATCAGCTTCAGCCGCTCACCAGCCTGGGCCAGCATGCTTGCATCGATCCTGTCGGTGACGGTCGGCACAAGCACGTCGCTGTCCTGCATGGCCGCAACCAGCGCTTCACGCGACATCCTCAGATCGTCGCTGCGCAGGACCACGTCGAACAGTTCCGACATCCGCGTCTCGACCGCCTCGGGCAGTCGCCGCGTTACCGTCACCCTCAGCCTGCCGCGTTGCATTTCCACTGCTGGCATGACGCTCCCTCCCCCCGTGTTGGCCGACCTCTCTTCCAAAAGCGGGCGGCCTTTGGCAAAGTGCCTGCGATGCGGGGCGGGCACAAGACCCCGGAAAAGCGGGACGGGCAGATGCGACTTGATGGGCTTAGGCTGTGTGCGGCGGCATTGGCCGCTGGAATGTTGATGGGCGGCGCAGCCTTGGCCCAATCCACCGATCCGGGCGAGAACCTGGATGCCAAGGAACTTCCCTCGGTCTCGGCGGATGCCGAGATCAGCCGGAACCCGGATGGAGAGACGGATCCCGGTCGCGGCCCCGTTACCAACCTGCCCTTGCCGCGCTATGTCAGCCTGAAGGGCAGCGAAGGCAATGCGCGGCGCGGACCCAGCCTGTCGCACCGGATCGATTGGGTCTTCCGCCATGCCGGGATGCCATTGCGCGTCGTCGCAGAATTCGGCCATTGGCGCCGGGTCGAGGATCAGGACGGCGCCGGGGGCTGGGTGCATTATTCGCTGCTGTCTGGCGTGCGCACCGCGATCGTGCGCAAGGACATGCTGGAGCTGCTCGCAAAGCCAGACGAACACAGCAATGTCGTCGCCCGCGCCGAGGCTGGCGCCATCGTCCGCCTACATGAATGCAACATGGACTGGTGCCGCGTGTCAGGCGGAGGCGAAAAAGGCTGGGTGCCGAAATCCACGATCTGGGGCGTCGACCGCGACGAGATCAGGGAATAGCTGAAGGGTTTCGGGCCGCCCCGACGGGCGACCCGCTTCTGTGCGGGCCTGATCCAGCGTTACATGGCCTGTCCAACCAGCGAGCTGCTGCTGGCGGATGCCTTCATGCACTGGAAATAGGTCAGCGTGATCGAGTTCTCTTCGATCCTCAGCGTTCCATCCGGGCTCCGCTGCAGGTTGACGACCCGGTTCCCGGCGGCGGGCGAGCCTTCGCAGGCCAGCGTCACGCGGGTTTGGTTGACCTGCTGCTCGGATGAGACAACCGTGCAGGTCGCGCTGGGGAAGATGAACTTGTTGCCGTCGATCACCAGGCTCTTGTCGCTGGTGGTGTCGCCGCAGTTCGAACGAAGCAGGTTGTAGGTGCCGTTCAGCGCGCTTGACTGCGCCATCGGGCCAGGGGTGTCCTGGGGCGTTACGGGGCCAGCCTGATCGCAGGCTGCGACCCCTGCCAGCACGACAACGGCGGCAAGGGCATAAAGTCTCTTCACAGTCATGTCCGGTTCTCCCGTTGAATCAGGAAGCAACGTCCAGAAGGTCGCGTCCTTTCAACAAAGCGTGAACCCCCGGTTTTCGTTCCCTGAATTTCAACCAAAGTTCGTCAGCGGGTGCAGAATCTCCTTTGGACAGGATCCACTGCTCCAGTTTCGCGGCGATTTCGGGGTCAAAGGCGTCGCCTTTTTCCATGAAAGCCTCGAACGCGTCGGCATCCATGACCTCGGACCACATATAACTGTAATAGCCTGACGAGTATCCGTCGCCCGAGAAGACATGGGCGAAATGGGGCGTCGCGTGGCGCATCGGGATTGCAGAAGGGGCCCCCAAACCGGCCAGGATCTCGGCCTGGCGCGCCATCGGATCTGTGGGTGGCTCACCCCGGTGAAAGGCCAGGTCTACCAGCGCGCTTTCCAGGTATTCGACCGTGGCAAAGCCCTGATCGGCATTCCGCGCCGACAGGATGCGTTCGCGCAGCGCGGCGGGCATCGGCGCGCCGGTGGTCGCGTGGCGGGCGTGGCGATCCAGCACCTCGGGCTGTTCCAGCCAATGTTCGAAAAGCTGGCTCGGCAGTTCCACGAAGTCGCGCGCCACCGACGTCCCCGAGATCGACGGCCAGGACACGTCCGACAGGATATGGTGCAGCGCATGGCCGAATTCGTGGAACAGCGTATGCGCGTCATCCCAGCTGAGATAGGCGGGCGCACCCTTTTCCTCGGGCGGGGTGAAATTGCACACGTTGACGACGATGGGGCGTTCGCCCCCGCCGATCGCATGCTGCTGCTGCAGGGACGAACACCATGCCCCCGACCGCTTACCGGGGCGCGCGAAGTAATCACCCAGGAAGACCGCCATGTGCTTGCCGTCGCGGGTGATTTCCCACGCCCGGGCATCCGGCGACCAAAGCGGGGCCTGAACCTCTTGCGCCTCCAACCGGAACAGGCGATGCGCGGTTTCAAAGACCGCGCCGATCATCGCATCCAGCGTCAGGTAAGGTTTGATCTCGGCCTCATCCAGGTCGTGTTCGGCCTTGCGGCGCCGTTCGGCGTAATAGCGCCAGTCCCAGGGTTCCAGTGCCCCATTGATGCCATCCTCGTTCAGCATCCGGCCCAGCTTGTCGGCATCGGCCTCGGCCCGAAGACGGGCAGCGGACCAGACTTGGGACAGCAGTGCCTCGACCGTTTCGGCGTTCCCAGCCATCTCGGGCTCCAGCTTGTAGCTGGCGAAATCCTGATAGCCGAGCAGGCGGGCGCGTTCATGGCGCAGTTTCAGGATTTCTGCGGCAATCGGGCGGTTGTCCGTGCTGGCCCCGCCTGCCCCGCTGCCATCGCCGCGCGCCGTCCAGGCCCGCCAGGCGGTTTCGCGCAGCGCGCGGTCCTGCGCATATTCCAGGAAGGGCACAATAAGCGACCGGCTGAGCGTGACGATCTGGCCCTCAAGCCCGCGTTCCCGCGCTGCCGCGCGCATCGACCTGACCAGCCAATCGGGCAGTCCCGCCAGCCCGGAATCGGGGATGGTCAGCGTGAAGTCGCGTTCATCGGTCAGCACGTTCTGCGCAAAATCGGTGGAAAGGACCGCCAGCCTTTCGCGGATCGCCGCCATGCGGGCGCGGGCATCGCCGGTCAGCCCTGCCCCGGCGCGACGCAAGCCGCGCAGGGTCAGTTCGGTCAGGCGCCGATCCTCGGGCGAAAGCTCGTCCCGGTCCTGCATGATCGCCTCGACCCGGTCGAACAGGCGCGGGTCCATGCTGACCTTGCTGCCATGCGCAGCCAGCCGGGGCGCGATCTGACGCTGCAACTCTTCCCGAGCGGGATTTGAATCTACGCCCGCCAGGTTGAAGAAGATGGCACAAAGCCGGTTCAGCGGCTCTTCGGCCGTTTCAAGGGCCGCGACGGTATTCTGGAAGCTGGGAGGGGCGGCATTGGCCGCGATCGATTCGACCGCCTCGCCAGCCAGCCGCAGGCATTCGTCGAAGGCCGGAGCAAAGTCCTCGTCCCGGATCAGGTCGAAACGCGGCAGGCCAAGCGGGCCGGTCCAGTGGGTCAGTTCGGGATTCATGCGCGCCTCCATTGCGGTCGGCGCGAGTCTTTCACCCTTGGGGGAAATGTCCAGAGCCGCAGACCGGGCAATCGGCGCGCCGTGCCAGCTTCACGACGCGGTTCTCGCCCCAAAGGCCGTCGAAGATCATCATCCGCCCACGCAGCGGCTGGCCGGCACCGGCGATGATCTTGATCGCCTCCAGCGCCATCATGCTGCCAATGACCCCCGGCAATGGACCGACGACGCCGGCCTCGGCGCAGGCGGGGGCAAGTCCGGGGGCAGGCGCTTGCGGAAAGATGCAGGCCATGCAGGGCGCGTCCCGCTTTGGATCCCAGACGGTGACCTGCCCCTCCCATTGCGCGATCGCGCCTGCGATCAGGGGCACGCCTGCCGCGACGCAGGCCCCGTTGATCGCCTGGCGCGCGGCAAAGCTGTCCGTGCCATCGATCACCAGGTCATGGTCCGAGATCAGCCCGGCATCGGCCTGGGAAATGCGGCGTTCCAGCGCGGTGACGGTGACATGCGGGTTCAGCGCCAGCATGGCGTCGTGCGCGGCCCCGGCCTTGGGCCGCCCGTCATCGCTGGCGCGAAAGATCACCTGGCGTTGCAGGTTCGAGATGCTGACCCGGTCGTCATCGGCGACCGTGATCCGCCCGACTCCGGCCGCGGCCAGATACAGGCAGACCGGCGCGCCAAGCCCGCCCGCGCCCACGATCAGGACGCGCGCGCGGCGAAGTGCCGCCTGCCCCGGACCACCTAGTTCCCGCAGCACGATATGGCGCGCATAGCGGTCAAGTTCGGCATCGGACAGCGGACCCGAGGGGCTGACGGAGGAAGGTTCGGAATTCGGCTCGGACACGCGATTCGCCTTTCTGTGCAGATGCCGCAGCACCGCACGATAGCCGACGACCAGCAGAACGACACCACCGCCCAGCAGCCACAGACGCGCGTCGCCCCCGGCCATGCGGGCAAAAGCCGAACCGGGTGCAAGCGCCAGGACCGCCACGACCGCCCCCCAAAGCAGCGCGACGACGCCGCCGCCGCTTCCGCGCGGCCAGCCAAAAGCGGCCCCCGCGACAAGCACGGCAGCCATCAGCAACAGGATGAGCATGGAATCAGGCCCGGCCGGTCGAGCCGAAACCGCCCGCGCCGCGCGCGGTATCTTCCAGCACCTCGGCGGTCACATAACGTGCACGCGTCACCGGGGCGACGACCGCCTGCGCGATCCGCTCTCCATGCTGGATCGCATAGGGCTGCTGGCCAAGATTGATCATGATGACACCCAAAGGACCGCGATAGTCGCTGTCGATGGTGCCGGGCGTGTTGGGCAGCGTGACCCCGTGCTTCAGCGCAAGGCTGGATCGCGGGCGCACCTGCATCTCATAGCCTTCGGGGATCTGGACGCGCAGGCCGGTCGGAACCAGCCGGATCTGGCCGGGCTGAAGGACAAGCTCTGCCCCGCCCAGATCGGCGCGCAGGTCAGCCCCTGCCGAACCAGAGGTCTGGTATTCGGGCAATGGCAGCGCCTGATCGGCGCCCGGTTCACGCAGAACCAGAATCGTCACATCCGCTGCCATCGTCCTGCCTTATTTGGGGGCGATCATCATCACCATCTGACGCCCTTCAAGCTTGGGCATCGACTCGATCTTTCCCGCCTCGCCGACATCGCCGGCCACGCGGTTCAGAAGCTCAAGCCCAAGCTGCTGGTGCGCCATTTCGCGCCCGCGGAAGCGCAGGGTCACCTTGACCTTGTCGCCCTCGTCCAGGAACTTCATGACCGAGCGCATCTTGACGTCGTAATCGTGGGTATCGGTTCCGGGGCGGAACTTGATCTCCTTGATTTCGATGATCTTCTGCTTCTTGCGCGCCTCGGCCTCGCGTTTTTGCTGTTCGTACTTGAACTTGCCGAGATCCATGATCTTGCAGACCGGGGGCACGGCATTGGGCGAAATCTCGACCAGGTCCAGCCCGGCTTCCTGTGCCAGCTCCAGACCGCGCGCAGGTGTGACGACGCCGATGTTTTCACCTTCCGCGCCGATCAGGCGGATTTCGGCGACTCGGATTCGTTCGTTGACGCGGGGGCCGGTGTCACGGGTGGGCGGAGCGTTATGCGGTCTGCGGGCTATGGCTGTCTTCCTTATATCGCCGGAGCTTTGCGCGGTTAAATAGCCCTGCAAAACGCGTATTTCAACCGGATTCGCGCAGGAATTCGGCTGTTTCGGCGGCGACGGGCCTGCTTCTGGCCCGAGGGCTCGACCCGACTTTACCACAGACGGACGGACATGCCATAGAGGCTCCGATGGGAACATCCTGACGGAGAACGCCATGTGGTTCCTTGCCGGTCCGGCAATGACGAAACCCGCTGCGCCAGACCACCGGTCCCCGAGCGCTGACCCGACCCAACCCGAATTGCGGGGTGTCGGGCAATGACACACCAGACCTTGGTCGACTTCCTCAAGGACTCGCCCGACCGGCTTCAGAAGGGGCCGATCGCGATTCTTTTGATCGAGGATGCGATCGCCGTCGGACACACGCTGGCGCATCACCTGAAATGCGGCTTCCGGCTGATCCTTGCGCTTTCCGCCGACCCCCTGCCCCCCCATGTCCTGCCCGAAGAGGCAGAGGGGCGCATCGTCAACCTGAAATTCGACACGCGCGGCCAGGATGCCCATGTCCGGGCGGTCAACGCGGTCCTGGACGTCGCGCCGCCGGACATATGGATGTATTACGGCTACAACGCCGAGTTCCTGTTCTATCCGTTCTCGGAAAGCCGCACCGTGGGCGAGATGCTGGCCTTCCACACCGAGGAGCGGCGACGGGCGATGCTAAGCTATGTCGTCGATCTTTACGCCCCGGACCTGCACCGCTTCCCCGATGCCGTCAGCATCAACGAGGCAATGTTCGACCGTTCGGGCTATTTCGCGCTGGGTCGCGCCGACCGCGACGGCAAGCAGCTGGATCGCCAGCTGGATTTTCATGGCGGCCTGCGCTGGCGGTTCGAGGAACACATTCCCGCTGACCGTCGCCGGATCGACCGGATTTCACTGTTCCGTAGCCAGCCAGGCCTGCGGCTTCTGTCCGACCACCGCTTCAACGTTGCGGAATACAACACCTATTCCTGCCCTTGGCACCACAATCTGACAGCTGCGGTCGCGTCGTTCCGCGTGGCCAAGGCCCTGGCGCGCAACCCCGGATCTCGTCAGCAGATCGAGACATTCGCCTGGCGCAACTCGCAACCCTTCCGTTGGCAGTCGCAGCAGTTGATGGACTTCGGCCTGATGGAGCCGGGGCAATGGTTCTGACCCAACCGCGACACTGCATCGCGTCCCGAGACGCTGCCTGTGGGCCTGCGGCCCTTGCACCTTTGCGGGCGTGAATGATAGACCCGGCCAAGGTTTCGCGCCGGGTTCCCCGATGCGGCTGCCGTTTGACGCCATGTCGGATCGAGGGAGAATAGACGCGCATGACGATGACCCGGACAAGCTTTGACAAGGAAGATCTGCTGGCCTGCGCCCGCGGAGAGCTGTTCGGCCCCGGCAATGCGCAATTGCCCGAGCCGCCGATGCTGATGATGGACCGCATCACCGAGATCTCGGCCGATGGCGGAACCCATGGCAAGGGCCATGTCGTGGCCGAATTCGACATTACCCCCGACCTGTGGTTCTTCGCCTGCCACTTCCCCGGCAATCCGATCATGCCCGGCTGCCTTGGCCTTGACGGGCTCTGGCAGCTGACCGGCTTCAACCTTGGCTGGCGCGGCTGGCAGGGCCGCGGCTATGCACTTGGCGTGGGCGAGGTCAAGCTGACCGGCATGGTCCGCCCGGATCGCAAGCTGCTGCGCTATCATGTAGACTTCACCAAGGCGGTGCAGACCCGTCGCCTGACCATGGGCGTCGCCGACGGCCGCGTCGAGGCTGATGGCGAAGTCATCTACCAGGTCAAGGACATGAAAGTCGCGCTGTCGGAAAGCTGACTTCGAATTCAGGAGAACGCCCATGCGCCGCGTCGTCGTCACTGGTCTAGGCATCGTTTCCAGCATCGGAAACGACAAGAACGAGGTCCTTGCCGCGTTGAAGGCCGGAAAATCCGGCATCACCGCCAATGAGGACATGAAGGAATACGGTTTCCGCAGCCAAGTCGCCGGCGCGGTCAAACTGGACATCAAGGAACATGTCGACAAGCGCCTGCTGCGCTTCATGGGCCCCGGCGCGGCCTATGCCTATATCGCCATGCAGCAAGCCATCGCGGATGCGGGGCTTGAGGAAACGGATATCGTCAATCCGCGCACCGGCCTGATCGCCGGGTCCGGCGGGCCGTCGACCTCCAGCATGTTCGCGGCGCACCAGACGGTGCTGACATCGGGCGCGCCCAAGCGCATCGGCCCCTTCGCGGTGCCGAAATGCATGAGCTCGACGATCTCGGCGAACCTGTCCACGGCCTATCGTATCAAGGGCGTGAACTATTCGATCACCTCGGCCTGCTCGACCTCGCTGCATTGCATCGGGAACGCGGCCGAGCAGATCGCGATGGGCCGGCAGGACATCATGTTCGCGGGCGGCGCCGAGGAACTGGACTGGACGCTCAGCTGCCTCTTCGACGCGATGGGCGCGATGTCCTCGAAATTCAACGACCAGCCGGAAAAGGCCTCGCGCGCCTTTGACGCGAACCGGGACGGCTTCGTCATCTCGGGCGGTGGCGGCATCCTCGTGCTTGAGGAACTGGAACACGCCAAGGCGCGCGGTGCCAAGATCTATGCCGAAGTGACCGGCTATGCCGCGACCTCTGACGGGCATGACATGGTGGCCCCTTCGGGCGAAGGCGGCGAACGCGCCATGCGCCTTGCGCTGGAAACGCTGCCGCAAGGACGCAAGGTCGGGTATATCAACGCACATGGCACCTCGACCCCCGTGGGCGACGTGGGTGAAGTCGAGGCCGTGCGCCGCGTCTTTGGCCTGGGCGCGACGCCCCCGATCTCGTCCACCAAGTCGATGACCGGCCACAGCCAGGGCGCGACCGGCGCACAAGAGGCGATCTATTGCCTTCTGATGCTGGAAAACGATTTCATCGCCCCCTCGATCAATGTCGAGACGCTGGACGCCGCAATTCACGAACGTGAAATCGCGACGAAGCTTGTCGAAAACGCCGGGCTTGATACGGTGATGACCAATTCCTTCGGCTTCGGCGGCACGAACGGTTCGATGCTGCTGTCCAAGTATATCGGATAATCGACCATGACAGACTTGATGAAGGGGAAGCGCGGCCTTGTGATGGGGGTCGCGAATGACCGCTCGATCGCGTGGGGCATCGCCAAGGCGCTGGCCGACCAGGGCGCGGAGCTGGCCTTTTCATACCAGGGCGACGCCTTCGGCAAGCGGGTCGAACCGCTGGCGCAATCGGTCGGATCGGATTTCCTGCTGGACGTGAATGTCCTTGACGACGCGTCGCTGGATGCGGCCTTCGATCAGATCGGGCAACGCTGGGGCAAGCTGGACTTCCTAGTCCATGCCATCGCCTTTTCCGACAAGAACGAGCTGACCGGTCGCTTCGTAGATACCTCGCGCGAGAACTTCAAGAACTCGCTGACCATCTCGTGCTATTCGCTGGTCGACGTGGCGCGCCGCGCGCGTCCGCTGATGACCGATGGTGGCTCGATCATCACCCTGACCTATGGCGGGTCGAACCGGGTGACGCCCTTCTACAACGTCATGGGCGTGGCCAAGGCGGCGCTGGAATCGGCGGTCCGTTACCTGGCCAACGACCTCGGCCCCGAAAACATCCGCGTCAACGCGATCAGCCCCGGCCCGATGAAGACGCTGGCTGGCGCGGCCATCGGTGGCGCGCGCAAGACCTATCGCCATACCGAGGCGAACGCCCCCCTGCGCGCCAATGCCACGCTGGAAGCGATCGGCGGCACTGCTGTCTGGCTGTGTTCGGACTGGGGGGCCTGCACCACGGGCGAAACCGTGCTGGTCGATGGCGGCTATCACATCCTTGGGATGCCGCAATCGGAAAACCTGTGATGGAACCGCGCCACTTCGTCGCGGGGGATGGCGCGCGCCTTGCCTTTCGCGACGAGGGCGAGGGGCTGCCGATTCTGGCCCTGTCCGGGCTGACGCGGACGGGGGGCGATTTCGACTATGTCGCGCCGCTGCTGGACGGGGTCAGGCTGATCCGCCCCGACTATCGCGGCCGGGGCGCGTCGGACTGGACGGGCGCCGACAGCTATACCGTCCAGCAAGAGGCGCGCGACGCGCTGGACCTGCTCAACCATCTTGAGATCGAGCAGGCGGCGATCCTGGGCACATCGCGCGGTGGGCTGATCGGCATGTATCTGGCCGCCACCTCGGGCAACCGGTTGCATGGGCTTTGCCTGAACGATGTCGGCCCCATGCTGGCGCGCGCAGGGCTTGAAAAGATCAAGGATTACGTCGGCCGCAATCCTGCCGCCCGCAGCCATGCCGAACTGGCCGCCAAGCTGCCCAAGCTGATGCCCGAATTTCGCAACGTGCCCGCCAGCCGCTGGCTGGCCGAGGCACTGCGCCATTACCGCGAAACGCCCGAGGGTCTGAAGATCACCTATGATCCGGCGCTGCGCGACGCCACGCTTTCGGCCTTTGGCGGACCGGATATCGACCTGTGGCCACTGTTTGACACCATGCGGGATCTTCCGCTGGCACTGATCCGGGGTGGCAATTCCGACCTGCTGTCAGCCGAGGTCGCGACCGAAATGCAGCGCCGCCGTCCCGACATGATCTTTGCCGAGGTTCCCGATCGCGGCCATATCCCCTTCCTGGACGAGCCGCCGGCGCTGCAGGCGATCCGCGAATGGCTTTTGCTGATCCGCCAGGGATCGCGCGCCTAGTTCGCGGTGGCCGCACCCACGGTCGCGCCCGCGACGGCACCGACCGGGCCGCCGACCACGGCACCCCCGATGCCTCCGGTCGCGGCGCGTTCGGTCGGGTTATCCCCGCATCCCGCAAGGATCAGCATCGCGCCCCCGATCAGGGCTGCAGACAGGATCTTCATGGTGGTATCCTTTCCGTTTTCTGCTAGCGGCGGTTAGCCGCTTCCTGAAAAGGACGCGGAAAGGGCGGGTCGGGTTCCCTGCAGGCAGTCCGACCCTACAGCCCGGTCAGGGGCTGGCTGGTGACGACCTCCCACACGATTTCCTGCATTCGCCGCGCAAGTTCGGGCGAAGGCGCGCGCGCCGGGGTGCCGTCCGCGTGCATCAACTGGCGCGGCAAGCCGACCGGACTTTTGCCATAGATGACCGCGTAATGCGTCAGCGCGACAAGATAGAAGCCAAGGTCGTTCGGATGGATCGGATCAAGGCTGCCATCGGGCTGGCGACCGAACAGGTCCTCGCGGCTTTTCAGTTCGGCGATACCGCCCTTGGCCTCGGCCTCGGTCACCAGACGGGCCATGACCTGCCCCGCCGGGATCAGCCAGACCGGACGGCCCGCCGCGCGAGTTGCCGACCACAGAAGCTGGCTCCACAACTGGTCCAGATCTTGCGGCAAGCGCGCCAGCCAGTCCGGTTTCGCGTCCAGCCGGGGCCATGTCTCATACAGGAAGACCTGCACGTCCGGGTTGTCGGCCACCGCCTCGGCCGCCCATTTGCCGGCATAGGTGATCGCGTCCTTGTAAAGGATCGCATCCCTCAGATCGACCATTTCGGTCATGACGAAGGCGGCGTAGTCGCGACTGGCCAGCGCCTTGTGGGCGTCGCGGTAATGGGGCGTGGCATTTTCCTGCGCGAAGCCATTGATGGTCTCACCCGGTTCGAAATGCTCGCGAAGCGCCGTGCCCCAGCCCAGTTGCAGGGCATAATCATGCCCGGCAAGCTGCGCCAGCATCGCCGGCATGTCCCGTCCGACCAGGCTGTGGCCAAGGTGATAGACCGGGATCGGGCCGTCCGGCAGGATGCGCTTCTGTTCGTAAAGGGACAGGACATCCTGCCCGCTGTCATGGGCGGGCATGGCCTGCGGCATCATGCGCCATGATCCGAACGCGATCATCGCCAGCGCGGCGGCGATCAGTCCTGCGCGGGGCACCCAGCCGCCCCGCCAGCGAAAGGCCAGATAGAGCGCGGCCAGAACCGCAAGCGCAAGAATCAGGAAGGTCACGTAACGCACGTAAATTACTCGTTCAAAAGAAACACCGGGGCCATGTTACACCGCCCTGTCGCGCGCGGGCAGAAAAAAGGCCGCCCCCGCTGTCCGGGGACGGCCAATGTCGTTGCGATGGCGAACGATCAGCCCTTTGCCACCCGCTTGCGGTTCCAGCGGATCGAGGACCAGAGCGAGATGCCGATCAGCGTCGCGCCGCCAAGGCCGGTGATGACCTCGGGGATATGCATCAGCGGCTGGATGAACATGATGATCGACAGTGCGATGATCGCGTAGAACGCGCCATGCTCAAGGAAGCGGTATTCGGCCAGGGTGCCGCGCTCGACCAGCATGATGGTCATCGAGCGGACATACATCGCGCCGATGCCAAGGCCGATGGCGATGACGAACAGGTTGTGGGTCAGCGCGAACGCACCGATCACGCCGTCGAAGCTGAACGAAGCATCCAAAACCTCAAGATACAGGAACGCGCCCAGACCACCCTTGGCACCCGCCTGCAGCGTCTGTTTCTGCGTGCTGTCCAGAAGCCCGCCCAGAACCTCGACCAGCAGGAAGGTCAGAAGACCCCAGATCGCCGAGCGGAAGAAGATCTCGGATTCCGCCTCGCCCAGGAAGCGCGAGAAGATCAGGACGGTGACCAGCACGACCGCGACCTCGATGCCGCGGATGGTGGCGTAGCGGGTCATCTTGTCTTCCAGCCAGCGAACCCAGTGCACGTCCTTTTCATGGTCGAAGAAGAACGACAGGCCGACCATCATCAGGAAGGTGCCGCCGAAGGCCGCGATGGGCAGGTGAGCGTCGTGCATGATCGCGGAATACTGGTCGGGCTGGGTCGCAGCCAGAACCATCGCTTGCCAGGGGCCGATATTGGCAGCGATCACGACGATCAGCAGAGGGAAGACGATCCGCATGCCGAATACGGCAATGATGATACCCCAGGTCAGGAAGCGGCGCTGCCAGGCCGGGGTCATGTCCTTCAGCTTGTTCGCGTTGACGATGGCGTTGTCGAAGCTGAGCGAGATCTCAAGCACCGCGAGAACGGCACAGATGAAAAAGACGGACAGCGTCCCGCCGACCGTGCCGGTCGATTGCCACCCCAGCACCGCGCCCAGCGCCAGGCCTATGGCCGTGACGATGAAGGACCAGCGGAAATAGCTGAGGGTGGATGATTGGGCTCCATTCGCGGTTCCCCCCGCGAGAGGGTTGCTTCCTTGCTGCATGATAAGACTAGGGTCCAGGCGGCTGGTAAAAGATCGATGCCGACATCACGAACGTGCCGCCACGTTTCGCCAGAGGGGCCCGGACACCAAACTGTATTCACGAAAACGCGAATGGCGGGAAAATGGGGGCTCCATTCGCAGAACGCAAGCCTGATCTTCCAGTTTTGCGCTATCAGCGCTTTCGGATCACGCGTCGGACAGCGGAAAACGGATGCGGGCGCAAAGGCCCCTGCCCCCTTTTCCATCATGAAGACCAAGCGCCCCGCCGAAAAGTCGTGCGATTTCCTCGACAACCGGCAGGCCAAGCCCCATGCCCGGTCCATGCGTGCGGCCACGGGCAAAACGGCTGATCGCGGCGCTTCGCGCCTCGGCCGGGATGCCGGGTCCGTCATCCTCGACCTCCAGAATCGCCGAATCGCCTTCGCGACGGGCTCGGACGGTGACGACAGCGCCCGGCCCGGTATGCAGAAGCGCGTTCGCGATCAGGTTCTGCAGCGCCTCGCCCAGAAGCAGCGGCTCGGCCCGGACCGAAAGAGCGCCTTCCTCGCCCTCATAGCCCAGATCTATGCCGGCCTCGGCGGCTTCGGGGATCCGCTCGGCGGTCTGGGCGCGGGCAAAGCCGGCCAGGTCCAGCGTTCCATGCGAACGCCCCGACGCGGCATCGACACGGGCAAGCAGCAGCAGTTGCGCCAGGATCCGTTCGGCATGGGCGACCGCGGCATCGCCCTTGGCCGCCGCCGCCTGCGCGTCCCCAAGGTTCGAGGCGCGGGCGGCCAGCGCAAGCTGGGTGCGGACCACGGCCAAGGGCGTGCGCAATTGATGCCCGGCATTGCCACTGAAGTTCCGCAGCCCGTCCAGTGCCGATTTCAGCCGCGACATGAACAGGTTGATCGTCCCGACCAGACCGCGCACCTCGGACGGGACCGGCGTCTCGACCGGGCTCAGGTCGTCGGGACTTCGTTCAGCAATGGCGTCGCCCAGCCGATACAGCGGCCGAAGCGAAATCGTGACCGCCAGCGCGACAATCGCCGCCGCACCCAGGATCATCAGCGAAAGCCGCAGGGCCGAGCGCATCATGATGGCACGCGTCAGTTCGACCCGCGCCTTGGTGGTCTCGGCCACGGTCACGACAAAGGGCACCTCGTCGATCCCGGTCGAAGCCGCGCGCGCAAGGCTGGCGACGCGCACCGGCTCGCCCCGGAAAACGCCGGTCGAAAAGGCCGGATCTCCCCCCTGCACGGCATTCGCCACGGGCAGATCGTCATAGCCCGTCACGACGTGGCCGGGCGGTCCATCGACCCGGTAAAAGACACGGTCCTCGGCAGCGGAGCTCAGCATTTCCAGCGCGCCATAGGGAATGTCGATGGCGATAAGCCCGTTGTCATCCAACGAGGCGCGTTCGGCGATCACCAGCGCCGACCCGGCCAGCACACGGTCGGCCAGCGCGGTCGCCATGCGTTCAGCCTCGCTCCGGGTGTCAAGCAGCGCCAATACGCCAAGTGCCGCTGTCGCCACCAGCAGCCAGACCAGCAGGCGGCGCCGGATCGAGAATGGCCCGCGCCGCGTCACGGCGAGGCCCGGTCAAGGTAATATCCGATCCCGCGCGCGGTCCGGACGGTCAGGCCCGCAGGCGCAAGGCGCTTGCGAAGGCGGCTGACATATTGCTCGATCGCATTGGCGGACAGGTCATCCTCCAACGAGGTCAGGGATTGCACGATGGCTTCGCGCGGCACCACCTTGCCCGCGCGGGTAATCAGCAGTTCCAGCAGCCCCCGTTCCCGCGCCGGCAGGTCCAGAAGCTGCCCTTCGACCAGAAAGCTGCGGCTGTTCTGGTCGAAACTCAATCCGCCGAAGCTGACGGTCGCATTGCGCAGGCCCGCCTGTCGCCGCAGCAGCGAGCGGATCCGCGCCTCGAACTCGCCGATGTCGAAGGGCTTGATCAGATAGTCGTCCGCGCCAAGATCCAGCCCGCGCACCCGTTCCTCGGGTGAACCGCGCGCGGTCAGGATCATCACCGCGGCCGTGTTCCGTCGGCCGCGCATGGCGCGCAGCACCTCGAGCCCGTCCATCTGCGGCAGGTTCAGATCAAGGATGACCAGATCGAAGCTTTCGGCCGCCGCCAGCGCCTCGGCAGAGGCCCCGTCATGGACCACGTCCACGGCATAGCCCGCCTGCCGAAGCAGCGCCGAAAGCCCTTCAGCCAGCGAAAGATTGTCCTCGACCAGCAAGATGCGCACGCCCGTCCTCCCTTACCGGCAGAACCTAGCCTCATGCGCGGCGCTTGTGAACGGCGCCGGGCTGGGGCAATCTTGGCCGATCATGCGCCTGCCCGCCCTATTGCCAGCAATCGCTGCCTTCCTTGCGCTTTCTGTCGCAACCTCGGGGGCGCAGACGGTCCTGTTTCCCGCCCCTTCCGGCACCTCGGCGCGGGAAATCGTCGTCTATTCCTCGCTCGACAACGACCTGGCCGCGCCCCTGCTGCAGGCGTTTCAGGCCCGGCATCCGGATCTGGCGGTGCGCTATGACAACCTGCTGACCGGCGAGTTGCATGAACGCATCGTGCGCGAGACGCGCCAGGGCACCGGCACGGCGGATTTCGCCTTTTCATCGGCGATGGACCTGCAGATCAAGCTGGCGAATGACGGCTTTGCCCGCGCGGTCGTAACGCCCGACACGCCGGACTGGCCGGATTGGGCGAACTGGCGGGACACGGCCTATGCCCTGACATTCGAACCCGCGGTCTTTGCCTATCACAAGCCCAGCTTTGCCGGACAGGAACCGCCCGCCACCCGCGCGGATCTGGTGCGCTGGATCGCGGGGCATCCAGATCAGGCGCGGGGGCGGATCGGTACCTATGACATCGCCCGCTCTGGCGTGGGTTATCTGTTCATGGCGCGCGACCAGGAACTTTACCCCGGCATCTGGTCGGTGGTGCAGGCGATGGGACGCGCGGGCGTCCAGCAATTCCCGACCAGCAGCGCCCTGCTTGAGCGGATCTCGGACGGCAGGCTGGCGATCGGATACAACCTTCTGGGTTCTTATGCGGCGGATTGGGCGCGGCGGCATCCCGATGTCGGGCTGATCTTGCCGCGCGATTTCACCGTCGTCGTCTCGCGCGTAGCGCTGGTTCCCGCGGCGGCGCGCCACCCCGAACTGGGGGCCGAGCTTCTGTCCTTTCTGATGTCCCCCGAGGGGCAGACCCTGCTGTCACGGACACTGCGCCTGTCCGCCGTCAGCCTTGAGGTTGCGGGGCAGCAAAGTCCTGCGGGCGGGATGCAGGACCTGGCCGGGTTGCGGCTGAAGCCGGTGCCGGTCAGTCCGGGGCTTCTGGCCTATCTGGATCAGGCAACGCGGGCCAAGCTGCTGGCCCGCTGGACCGAGGCCATTTCGGGGCGCTGACCCCCCGCTTCTGATTTTTTCGCGCCATGTCAGGTTCGTGACAGGTTCCTGTGGTGGAACTGTCGCCGGATCGGTCCCTGTGCCGATCCGGGAGGATGCCCGGCGCTTTGGGAGAAGCGCGGGTTTCTGATCAGAACAAGACTTATGCGACCGCTCCGGCATCGACCGTCGCGGCGCCTTGCGGAGGAATGTCATGAAGCACTTCGTTCTCGCCAGCCTGTTTGCCGGCGCCGTCGCCATGCCCGCCCTGGCCGACTATACCATCATCGCGCCTGCCAACCCCGGCGGTGGCTGGGACCAGACCGCGCGCACCATGCAAACCGTCCTGCAAGAGGAAGGCATCTCGAAATCGGTGCAGGTCCAGAACGTCCCCGGCGCGGGCGGCACCATCGGCCTTGCGCAATTCGCCAGCCAGAACAAGGGCAACCCGGACGCACTGATCGTCGGCGGCTATGTCATGGTGGGCGCCATCCTGACCAACAATTCGCCCGTCTCGCTGAAGGACGTGACCCCGATCGCGCGCCTGACCGGCGAGTATGAGGCGATCGTGGTCCCCGCTGCCTCGCCCATCAAGGACATTGCCGGTCTGGTCGAGGCGCTGAAAGCCGATCCGGGTGCTGTCAGCTGGGCAGGTGGCTCGGCCGGTGGCACCGACCACATTGCCGTGGGCCTGATCGCCAAGGCTGCGGGCGTCGATCCGACCAAGATCAACTACATCGCCTATTCCGGCGGTGGCGAGGCGCTGGCCGCGATCCTTGGCAACCAGGTGACGGCAGGCATTTCCTCGCTGGGCGAATTCGATGCGCAGATCAAGGCGGGCACCCTGCGCCTGCTGGCCGTCTCGTCCCCCGAGCGTGTCGAGGGCGCCGACGCCCCGACCCTGAAGGAGGCCGGGCTGGACGTCGAACTGCAGAACTGGCGCATGGTCGCCGCCGCTCCGGGCCTGTCGGACGAACAGAAGGCCAAGGTGACTGCCGACATCGAGAAGATGGTGAAATCCGAAAACTGGCAGAAACAACTGGCCGACAAGGGCTGGTCGGACACCTATCTGGCCGGTCCCGAATTCGACACCCAGCTTGAGAAGGACGTCTCCTCGACGCAGACCGTCCTCAAGGACATCGGTCTGGTGAAATGAGCGCAAGCGACCCGAAAATGCCGCGCCGCCGTGATACGGCGGCGCTTGCCATCGCCGCTGGCCTCGCCATCGTTGCGGGCGTGATGCTGTGGGACAGCGCGCGCCTTGCCGATCTTGGCGGCTATTCCGGTGTGGGTCCGGCCAGCGTACCGCGCGTCGTCGCCTTCGGCCTGCTGGGCCTGGCCTTCTGGACCGTGATTGCAGCGGTGAAGGGCGATTTTCCCGACCGCCCCGCGCAGAACATCCCGCCGGTCCTGTGGATCGTGGCCGGTCTGGCCGCGCAACTTCTGCTGCTGCACGCCGCGGGCTTCTCGATCGCGACGGGCGTCCTGTTCGCCTTCACCGCGCGGGCCTTCGGCAAGCGCAATCTGGCGATGACAATCCCGGTGGGCATCGTCTTCTCCTTTGCCGTCTGGGTGGTCTTTGCCCAGCTTCTGATGCTGCACCTGCCTGCAGGGCCGCTTGAACATCTGTTTTTCCCGGGGGGCTGACGCATGGGCGCGTTCGATTTCCTGATGCAGGGCCTGGTCACCGCAGCCGAGCCGATGATGCTGCTTTACGCGCTGATCGGCGTGACTCTGGGCACCGCCGTCGGCGTCCTGCCCGGCATTGGCCCGGCGCTGACCGTGGCGCTGCTGCTGCCCGTCACCTATCGGCTGGACCCGGCGGGTTCGCTGATCATGTTCGCGGGCATCTATTACGGTGGGATGTATGGTGGTTCGACCACCTCGATCCTGTTGAACACGCCGGGCGAAAGCGCCTCGATCATCACCGCGCTGGAAGGCAACAAGATGGCCCGCAAGGGCCGTGGCGGGCCGGCACTGGCGACAGCCGCCATCGGCTCGTTCGTCGCGGGCCTGATCGCCACGTTGCTGCTGGCCTTTCTGGCACCCAGCATCGTCAAGGTGGCGCTGGTCTTTGGCCCGCGCGAATATTTCGCGCTGATGGTACTGGCCTTCGTCACCGTTTCGGCCGCATTCGGCGATTCCGCGCTGCGGGGCCTTACCTCGCTGTTCCTGGGGCTGGCGCTGGCCTGTGTCGGCATCGACCAGCTGACCGGACAGGCACGCCTGTCCTTTGGCGTGCCCGAGCTTCTGGACGGGATCGAGGTCACGACCATGGCCGTCGCCATGTTCGCCATCGGCGAGGCGCTCTTCATCGCCGGCCAGATGAACCAGCACGAGGATGAAGTCACCGCCGTCAAGGGTTCCGTCTGGATGAGCCGCAATGACTGGGCGCGGTCGTGGAAACCGTGGCTGCGCGGAACCGCGCTTGGTTTCCCGATCGGCGCAATGCCCGCTGGCGGGGCCGAGATCGGCACCTTTCTCAGCTATGCGACCGAGAAGAAGCTGACCAAGCACCCCGAGGAATTCGGCAATGGCGCGATCGAAGGCGTCGCCGGGCCCGAGGCCGCGAACAACGCCTCGGCTGCGGGGACTCTGGTGCCACTGCTGACGCTGGGCCTGCCGACCTCGGCCACGGCGGCAATCATGCTGGCGGGGTTCCAGCAGTTCGGCCTGCAACCGGGACCGCTTCTGTTCGCCACCAACCCGACTCTGGTCTGGGGGTTGATCGCCTCGCTTCTGATCGCGAACGCCATGCTTCTGGTGCTGAACCTGCCCCTGATCGGGCTGTGGGTGAAGCTGCTGACCGTTCCGAAACCCTGGCTTTACGCGGGCATCCTGCTGTTCGCGACGCTGGGCACCATTGGCGCCAACCCCTCGACATTCGAGCTGGGGATGCTGCTGGGCTTTGGCGTGCTGGGCTATGTGATGCGTCTGTTCGGATACCCCATCGCGCCGATCGTCGTCGGCCTGATCCTTGGTCCGATGGCAGAACAGCAGCTGCGCCGCGCGCTGTCGATCAGCCAGGGCGACTGGACGGTGCTGGTGCAATCGCCCATCGCCGCGACGCTTCTGGGGATCGCCGCGCTGGCGCTGATCGTCCCGCTGATCCTGCGCGCCCGTGGCAAGGGCCAGGTCCTGGCCCAGTTGGGCGGGGACGAGGATTAAATATCCGACGCGCCCCGCCCCCCGCGGGGCGCGTACACATTCCGTGCCATGCGGGGAAAGCATGGCGGACTTGCCCTTTCGCTGCGTTGCAGAAACAGGGCGGCAAGCCCATCTGAACGGTATCGAGATTTCACGAGACCAGACAGGTGGCAAAGATGACCGTCCTTCAATCCCTCCGTTCGGCTTTCAGCACGTTCCGTGCCGCGATCCATGCCGCGTCGGCCGTCGAGATGCACAAGATCCCGTCCGCGCGCGACCTTGGAAAGCTGGGGATCGACCGCGCGGCGTTCCAGCGGATCCACCTGTAAACACCCCATCCGCATCCTGCCGGATGCGAGCCTGCCCGACTGTGCGCCGCCCGTGATTCTGCCGATCCGGGCGGCGATTTTCTGTGCGGAACATGGATTTAAGGCTCTCTCCTGACATGCAGCCGGGCTGCAACAGTCCGGCGCAAGCGGATGATTGCCGATGAAGTTTTGTTTCACGCCCATGTGACTCGGTGACACCATCGCCGCGTCGGCCACCAAGGATGACCGGCGCATCGTCATGTGGAGTGGAATTATGCAGAAGCAATTGGGCGCGGAAGCTCTCGGCACCTTCTGGCTGGTCTTCGGGGGCTGCGGCAGCGCGATCCTTGCCGCGGGCGTCCCCAATCTTGGAATCGGCTTTGCCGGGGTTGCCCTGGCCTTCGGCCTGACGGTCGTGACCATGGCCTATGCCGTGGGCGGGATCTCGGGCGGGCATTTCAACCCGGCCGTCACCATTGGTCTTACCGTCGCCGGGCGATTTCCCGGCTCTCGGGTCGTCCCCTATATCGTCGCGCAGCTTGTGGGCGCGATCCTGGCGGCGGCCGTCCTTTACGTGATCGCCTCGGGCAAGACCGGCGCCGATCTTGGCAGCTTTGCCGCAAACGGCTACGGCGCGGCCTCTCCCGACGGCTATTCGATGCTGTCGGGCCTTGTGATCGAGATCGTGCTGACGGCCTTCTTCCTGATCGTCATCCTGGGCGTCACCCATGGCCGCGCGCCGGTCGGGTTCGGCCCGCTGGCAATCGGCCTTGCCCTGACGCTGATTCACCTGATCTCGATCCCGGTCACCAACACCTCGGTCAACCCGGCACGCTCGACCAGCCAGGCGCTGTTCGCGGGTGGCACGGCCCTGTCGCAGCTGTGGCTGTTCTGGGTCGCGCCGATCGTGGGCGCCGCGATCGGCGCCCTGATCTGGAAAGCGGTGGGCGAAACCGACTGACCCTGAAAAGCCGGCCAGCCGCTACTCGACGGTAACGGATTTAGCGAGGTTTCGCGGCTGGTCGACGTCGGTGCCCTTTGCGACGGCGGTGTGATAGGCGAGGTATTGCATGGGCACGGCGTAAAGGATGGCCTGGAAGGCGCCGCCGCCGCTGGGCATGGCCAGGCTGGCATGGACGCCGTGGCCGCCTTTCTCGATGCCCTCGGCATCCGAGATCAGCAGCACCTGGCCGTGGCGGGCCATCACCTCCTGCATGTTCGAGACCGTCTTCTCGAACAGCGCGTCGCGCGGCGCGACCACCACCACAGGCACGTTGCGGTCGATCAGCGCGATCGGGCCGTGCTTCAGCTCGCCCGAGGCATATCCCTCGGCGTGGATATAGCTCAGCTCCTTCAGCTTCAGCGCCCCCTCCAGCGCCACCGGGTAAAGCGGGCCGCGGCCAAGATAAAGCACGTCCTGCGCCTCGGACAGCCAGCCCGCCAGGGCGCGGCATTCCTCGCTGGTCGCCAGCGTCCGGTTCAGCAGCCCCGGCAGGGTGCGCAGGTCCGCCAGATGGGCGCGCAGCCCGGCATCGTCCAGCCGGCCGCGGTCATGCGCCGCCTTCAGCGCCAGAACCGCCAGCACCGCAAGCTGGCAGGTGAAGGCCTTGGACGAGGCCACGCCGACCTCGATCCCCGCCAGCGTCGGCAGCGCGATGTCGGCGTCCCGCGCGATGGCCGAGGTCCCCACATTCACCACCCCCACCGTCCGGGCGACCTTGTCGCGGGCGTAATGCAGCGCCGCCAGCGTGTCGGCGGTCTCGCCCGACTGGCTGATGAACATGGCCCAGCTTTTCGGCGACAGCGGCGGCTCGCGATAGCGGAACTCGGACGCCACATCCAGATCGCAGGGCAGCCCGGCCAGGCTTTCGAACCAGTAGCGCGCCACCGAGGCCGCATAGAAGGCGGTGCCGCAACCCACCAGCGTCAGCCGGTCGACATCGCGGAAATCGATCGCCTCGGGCAGGACGATCCGGTCCTCCTTGATGTAATGGCTGAGCGCATCGCCCAGCACCACCGGCTGCTCGGCGATCTCCTTGGCCATGAAATGGCGATAGCCGCCCTTGTCGATCTGGGTCGCGCCGACATCGATCTGCTGGAGTTCACGATTGGCGGGCGCCCCCGCGGCATTGAAGATTTCGGCGCCTTCGCGGGTGATGACCGCGTGGTCGCCATCTTCCAGATAGGTGATGCGGTCGGTGAAGGGCGCCAGCGCCACCGCGTCCGAGCCGATGAACATCTCGCCCTTGCCATGGCCCACCGCCAGCGGGCTGCCCTTGCGCGCGGCGATCATCAGGTCGCCCTCGCCCTCGAACAGGAAGGCCAGCGCGAAGGCGCCCCGCAGCCGCGCCAGCGTCGCCCGCGCGGCCTCGACCGGGGACTTGCCCTGGGACATGTGCCAGGCCGTCAGCAGCGCCACGATTTCCGTGTCGGTTTCGGATTCCGGGGTCAGGCCAAGCGCCACGACCTCGTCCCGAAGGTCGCGGAAATTCTCGATGATCCCGTTATGGACGATCGCCACAGGACCGTGGCGATGGGGATGGGCATTCGCCTCGGTCGCCGCGCCATGCGTGGCCCAGCGGGTATGCCCGATCCCGGCATGACCCGGCAAAGGCTCATGCACCAGACGATCCGACAGGTTCACCAGCTTGCCCACCGCCCGGCGCCGGTCAAGCCGACCCGACCCGTCCACCGTCGCCACGCCCGCACTGTCATAGCCCCGGTATTCAAGACGCTTCAACGCCTCGACCAGCTGCGGAGAAACCTCGTGACCCCCAAGAATGCCAATGATCCCGCACATGTTACTGACCTTTCTTCTGACGCAGCGCCTGCATCAGGCGTGTGGCTAGCCCCGGTTTCGTCACCTGCCTTGCGCGGCCAAGGGCCAGCGCGTCGTCGGGCACATCCTCGGTAATGACCGACCCCGATCCGGTCATGGCCCGGTCGCCGACGCGGACCGGCGCGACCAGCATCGTGTCCGAACCGATGAAGGCATTGGCCCCGATCAGGGTCTTGTGCTTGCCGACCCCGTCATAGTTGCAGGTCACGGTGCCTGCGCCGATATTCGTGCCCGCCCCGATCTGGGCGTCGCCCAGATAGGTCAGGTGGCCGACCTTGACGCCTTCGTCCAGCACCGAGTTCTTGATCTCGACGAAATTGCCGACATGCACGTCCCCACCCAGTTCCGCGCCGGGGCGCAGGCGGGCGAAGGGACCGACGGTCGCGCCAGAGCTGACATGGCAGCCTTCCAGATGGCAGAAGGGCAGGATCTCGGCCCCGCTTTCAACGGTGACACCGGGACCGAACACCACGTTCTGCCCGATGACCGCGTCGCGGCCGATGACGGTGTCCAGCGCAAACCAGACGGTCGCCGGATCGCTCAGCGTCACGCCATCCTCAAGCGCACGGGCACGTGCGCGGGACTGGAAGGCCGCTTCCGCGGCGGCCAGTTCCTCGCGCGTGTTGATGCCCAGCGTCTCGGCCTCGTCACAGGTCACGACCTCGACCCGGCGACCTTCGGCGCGGGCAAGGGCGGGAATGTCGGTCAGGTAATATTCACCAGCCGCATTGTCGTTGCCAAGCTGAGGCAGAAGCGCACGCAGCAGGCTGGCATCGGCGGCGAGGACACCCGAATTGACCAGACGGATCGCGCGCGTCGCGGCATCCGCGTCCTTGTATTCCACGATCCGCTCCAACCCCTCGGGGCCGACGACCAGGCGGCCATAGCGGCCGGGATCCGCGGCCTCGAACCCCAGGACGACGACATCGGCGGGGTGGCTCGACAGGGCCAGAAGCGTGTCCTCACCGATAAAGGGCGTATCGCCGTAAAGGACGATCACGCGCCCTTCGAACCCGTCGAGCAGCGGCAGCGCCTGCAGCACGGCATGGCCGGTGCCAAGCTGTTCCTCCTGAAGCGCGATCGCGGCTTCGGGGTCGAGCTTGCCGACGGCCTTCCTGACCATCTCGGCGCCGTGACCGGCGACGACCACGACACGTTCGGGCTCGACTGCGCGGCCAGCGGCCAGCGCATGTCCGACCAATGGCACGCCGCCCAGGCGGTGCACAACCTTGGGCAGGTCCGACTGCATGCGGCTGCCCTGGCCTGCTGCCAGGACGATAAGCGCGATGGGGTTGTCTGACATGACTGCCTCTTGCCTGTTTCTTATCCGATGCAGGCGTTCTACCTAGGGGGCGACATCGGGGAAAGGCCCCGGCAGATCAAACATCTTGACGGAAGGTTACAGTATGGCGGGAACGGTGGTGTTCGATCTGGACGGGACCCTGGCAGATACGTCGGGCGACCTGATCGCGGCGGCGAATGCCTGTTTCGAGGGACGTGGACTTGGCCCGTTGCTGGATCCGGTCGGCGATGCCCTGATCGCGTTTCACGGCGGGCGCGCGATGCTGCGCGCCGGCTATGCGCGGATCGGCGCCGACACCTTGCTGCCCCCGGGGGCCGAGGACGATGATTATGCGCGGTTGCTGGATCATTACGGCCAGAGGATCGCGGTCCACACCCGGCTGTATCCGGGGACCGAGGACGCGCTGGACCGGCTGACCGCGGCCGGGCACACCCTGGCGGTCTGCACCAACAAACCCGAAGGCCTGGCCGAGATCCTTCTGCGCGAGCTGGGCATCCGCGACCGCTTT
Organism: Paracoccus sp. KR1-242; assembly: GCF_049446195.1. NCBI lineage: Bacteria > Pseudomonadati > Pseudomonadota > Alphaproteobacteria > Rhodobacterales > Paracoccaceae > Paracoccus > Paracoccus sp. KR1-242. The sequence goes on along the minus strand of NZ_JBMSED010000001.1, from coordinate 551,049 downwards.
GCCGCGCTGATCGGGGCGGACACGCTGCCCGTCAGGAAACCCGACCCCCGCCCCTATGCCGCGGCAGTCCGGTCCGCGGGTGGAGAAGTCACGCGATCCTTCCTGGTGGGAGATACCGAGACCGACCGCAAGACCGCAGCCGCAGCCGGGGTCAAGGTCGCGCTGGTGGCCTTTGGCCCCGAGGGCGAAGGTTTGGCCCGACTGGCGCCAGAGGCCATGCTGGCGCATTTCGACGACCTGCCGGACCTGGCCGAGGACTGGCTCGGCCGGTGAAACGGGGGGCCTGTGCCCCCCCCTTTCGGGATCACTCGGCTTCGCTGGCCGGCTTGGCGTTCAGCTGACCATAGTTCTGCGCCCCGATCGACTCGTAGAGATCGAGTTGGGTTTCAAGGAAGTCGATATGGCCTTCCTCATCGGCGATCAGCGCCTCGAACAGGTCCTTGCTGACATAATCCTTGACCGACTCGCAGTGGTCGCGCGCCTCGACATACAGCGTGCGCGCGTCGTATTCGGCGGCAAGATCGGATTCCAGCGTTTCCTTGAGATTCTGCCCGATGCGCAGGGGGTCCAGTTTCTGCAGATTCGGATGCCCCTCAAGAAAGATGATGCGCTGGATCAGCCGATCCGCGTGATTCATCTCCTCGATCGATTCGGCGCGGGACTTGTCGGCGATGCGGCCGTAACCCCAATCTTCCTGCAGCCGGTAATGCAGCCAGTACTGGCTGACGGCGGTCAGTTCAGACCGCAGCGCCGCGTTGAGATACTCGATGACCTTGGCGTCGCCCTTCATGGATTGCTCCTTTGCGCGTGGCTCTCAGCCCCCTCAGGATCGGGGGTACAGCCAGATTATCGCAATGGCGCATCGTGTCTAGAAACAAGGGCATGCAGCTTCCGCAGTCGGGGCGCTTGCCAAGGGCATGATAGATTTTTCCGGGGGTAATGATGGTTTCCGGGTCTGCCGCACGCATCCAGTCCACCGCGGCGCGGATGTCATGGTCGGAAATCTGGGTGCAGTGGCAGATGATCATCATGGTACCTTTCGGACGCGCCCAAAACTTACTGATTCCGTCGGCCAAGTAAAGTCCGAGTTTTTCACTTTGTGATTACCCGCCGCCTTGACGCTGACAGGGGGCAAGGCGACAAGCCGGACATGAAGCTTGACGATTTCGATTTCCATCTGCCCGAGGGCCTGATCGCAACGCGTCCCGCGCGGCCGCGCAGTTCAGCGCGCCTGCTGCTGGCGCAGGGCGACTCGACGCGCGATCTGCATGTGCGCGACCTGCCGGACCTGCTAGGTCCGGGAGATCTTCTGGTGCTGAACGACACCCGCGTCATCCCGGCCCGGCTGACCGGGACGCGCAGCCGCCAGACCCCGCAGGGCGAAGCCGTCGCCCGCATCGAGGTCACCCTGCTGGAACCCACCGCCGATGGCGGCTGGAAGGCACTGGCAAAGCCCCTGCGCAAGCTGAAGCAGGGCGAGACGATCCGCTTTGGCGAAACGCTCTCCGCCGAGGTGTCCGAGATTGCCGAGGCCGGGTTGGTCCTGCGCTTCGACGCGACGGGCGAGGAATTTGACGCGGCGCTGGACAAGGTGGGCGCGATGCCCCTGCCCCCCTATATCGCGGCGCTGCGCGCCCCGGACGAGGCCGACCGCGACGATTACCAGACCGTCTGGGCCAGCCGCACCGGTGCGGTCGCCGCCCCCACCGCCAGCCTGCATTTCGACCCGCCCCTGCTGAAGGCGCTGGCGGACCGCGGCGTCCGGTTTGTCCATGTGACGCTGCATGTCGGCGCCGGCACCTTCCTGCCGGTCAAGGTCGAGGACGTGACCACCCACAAGATGCACGGCGAATGGGGCGAGGTGACGCCCGAGGCCGCCGAAGCCATCAATGCCACCCGCGCCGCGGGCGGGCGGGTCATTCCCGTCGGCACCACCGCCCTGCGCCTGATCGAATCCGCCGCGACCGAGGATCGGGTCGTCCATCCCTATCGCGGTGTCACGGAAATCTTCATCTATCCCGGTTATCGTTTCCGCGCGACCGACGCGCTGATGACCAACTTCCACCTGCCGAAATCGACGCTGCTGATGTTGGTCAGCGCGCTGATGGGACAGGACCGGATCCGCAACATCTATCGCCACGCGGTGGATTCGGGCTATCGCTTCTTCAGTTACGGCGACGCTTCACTTCTGATTCCGTAAAGGATTCCGAACATGCTCTCGGTGCTGCGCACGACCTGGCCACTCCTGCTCGGCATCCTGCTGCTTATGGTCGGCAACGGGATGCAAGGCACGTTGCTGGGGATTCGCGGCGCGATCGAGGGCATCTCGACCACCGAGATGTCGGTGGTGATGGCGTGCTATTTCGGCGGCTTCCTGCTGGGCTCGCGCACGGTGCCCGGCATGATCCAGAAGGTCGGCCATGTCCGCGTCTTCGCGGCGCTCGGCTCGATGATCTCGAACGTGCTGATCCTTTATGCCGTCTACCCCGACTGGATCGTCTGGGCGCTGCTCAGGCTGCTCATCGGCTTCTGCTTCTCGGGCGTCTACATCACCGCCGAAAGCTGGCTTAACGCCAGCGCCAGCAACCAGAACCGGGGGCAGGCGCTTTCGGCCTACATGATCGTGCAGATGCTGGGGATCATCGTCGCGCAGGTGCTGATGAACACCAGCGATCCGGGCGGTTATCTGCTGTTCGTCATCCCGTCGGTGCTGGTCAGCCTGTCGTTCCTGCCGATCCTGCTGTCGCGCCAGCCCGCGCCCCAATTCTCGACGATCAAGCGGATGTCCTTTACCCGCCTGTTCAAAGTCTCGCCGCTGGGCTGCATCGGTATATTCCTGATGGGGGGCGTGTTCTCGGCAATCTTCGGCATGGCCTCGGTCTGGGGGTCGCTGAAGGGTCTCAGCGTGTCCGAGATCTCGGCCTTCGTTGCCGCGATCTATATCGGCGGACTGGTGCTGCAATACCCGGTCGGCTGGTTCTCGGACCACCATGACCGCCGCATGATCGTCATGGTGCTGGCACTGCTGGGTCTGATCGTCAGCTTCGTGACGCTTTACGTCCAGCCCGGCATCTGGGGCCTGCTGCTGACCGCGGCCCTGATCGGGGGCGTGGCAAACCCCGTCTATTCGCTGCTTCTGGCCTATACGAACGATTTCCTTGATGCGAGCGACATGGCCGCCGCCTCGGCCGGGCTTCTGTTCATCAACGGCATCGGCGCAATGACCGGGCCGCTGATCACCGGCTGGCTGATGTCGGAACTGGGACCCGAGGGCTTCTGGGTCTATATCGGTTTCCTGCTCGGCGCGCTGACGCTTTATGCCGGATGGCGCCGCACGCGCCGCCCGACACCGGTTCAGGACCAGAACTTCGCGGTCATCGCGCCATTGACCACACCGCTGGCGATCGAAGCGGCGCTGGAGAATGCCGGCTCGGACGATGTTTCCCGCGCCGCCGAATAATTCGCGGGCTTGCGACCCCTGCGCCGCTCTGCGACCATCGATCCCGTCCAGCCAAGGAGGGCATCGATGACGACCGACGCAATTGCGACCCCCGACGAGATTAACCGCTTCTGGCTGGACGAGGTCGGAGAAAAGGGCTGGTACGCCCGTGACGATGCATTGGACCAGTCGATCCGCGACCGCTTCATGGCCACCTGGGCCCAGGCGGATGAACTTGCCCGGCAATGGGCGCAATCGCCCCAAGGCGCGCTTGCCGCGCTGATCCTGACCGACCAGTTCCCCCGCAACATGTTCCGCGAAGATCCGCGCGCCTTCGCCACCGACGACCTGGCCCGCGAAATCGCGGATGCCGCTGTCAGCGCCGGTCACGACCTGCGGATCGAACCCCCGGCGCGACAGTTCTTCTATCTTCCCTTCGAGCACAGCGAGAACCTGTCCGACCAGAACCGCGCGGTCGAGCTTTTCGCCGAGTTCATGCCGGGCGAAAATCTGCGCCACGCCGAACTGCACCGCGACACCATTGCCCGTTTCGGCCGCTTTCCCTGGCGGAACGCCGCCCTGGGCCGCCCCCCGACCGAGGCGGAAAATCGCGTGATGCACGCGGGCGGCTATGGCGCGCTGGTGTCGGGCAAGCTGTTGCTTGATGCCCTCGAATAAATGGTTTAACGCTCAACTAAATTTTCAGAGGGAGAATTCCATGGCGCAATCCTTCGACATGGTGGTGATCGGCTCGGGTCCCGGCGGTTATGTCAGCGCCATCCGCGGTGCCCAGCTCGGTCTGAAAGTCGCGGTGATCGAACGTGAGCACCTTGGCGGCATCTGCCTGAACTGGGGCTGCATCCCGACCAAGGCGCTGCTGCGCTCGGCCGAGGTCTTCCATCTGATGCACCGCGCCAAGGAATTTGGCCTGTCCGCAGACAAGATCGGCTATGACCTGCCCGCGGTCGTCCAGCGGTCGCGCGGAGTCGCCAAGCAGCTTTCAGGCGGCGTGGGCCACCTGCTGAAGAAGAACAAGATCACGGTCATCATGGGCGAAGCCACGCTGACCGCCCCCGGCAAGATCAGCGTCAAGACCGATAAGGGCACCGAAGAGGTGACCGGCAAGTCCATCGTGCTGGCGACCGGCGCCCGTGCGCGTGAACTGCCGGGGCTGGAACCCGATGGCGATCTGGTCTGGAACTACAAGCACGCGCTGAACCCGCCGCGGATGCCCGGCAAGCTGCTCGTCATCGGCTCGGGCGCGATCGGCATTGAATTCGCGAGCTTCTTCAACACGCTGGGGGCCGACACGACCGTCGTCGAAGTGATGGACCGCGTGCTGCCGGTCGAGGACGCCGAAATCTCTGCCCTTGCGAAAAAGCAGTTCGTCAAGCAGGGCATGAAGATCATGGAAAAGGCGACGGTCAAGAAGCTCGACCGCGCCAAGGGCAAAGTCACCGCCCATATCGAGATCGGCAGCAAGACCGAGACGCATGAATTCGACACCGTCATCTCGGCCGTCGGCATCGTCGGCAACGTCGAAAATCTCGGCCTCGAGAAACTGGGCGCCAAGATCGACCGCACCCATGTCGTGACCGACGAATATTGCCGCACCGGCGTCGAAGGGCTTTTCGCCATCGGCGACGTCGCAGGCGCGCCATGGCTTGCCCACAAGGCCAGCCACGAAGGCGTCATGGTCGCGGAACTGATCGCGGGCCAGCATCCCCACCCGATCAAGCCGAACTCGATCCCGGGCTGCACCTATTGCAACCCGCAGGTCGCTTCTGTCGGCCTGACCGAGGAAAAGGCCAAGGCCGCTGGCTATGACGTCAAGGTCGGCCGCTTCCCCTTCGTCGGCAACGGCAAGGCCATCGCCCTTGGCGAACCCGAAGGTCTGGTCAAGACCGTCTTCGACGCAAAGACCGGCGAGCTGCTGGGCGCGCATATGGTCGGGGCCGAAGTCACCGAACTGATCCAGGGCTATGTCATCGGCCGCACACTGGAAACGACCGAGGCCGAACTGATGGAAACGGTCTTCCCGCACCCGACCCTCAGCGAGATGATGCACGAATCCGTGCTGTCGGCCTATGGCCGGACGATCCACTTCTGAAGCGGATCATGTCCGGAACAACGAAACAGGGGGCCTCGCGGCCCCCTTCATCGTTTCCGAAATACCCTGCGGGGGTCCGGGGGCGCAAAGCCCCCGGCAGCAAGGTCAGGCCGGGACAGGCATCCGCGCCTCGACCATGCCGGCATACCAGCTTGACCCGGCGGGGATCGCATTGTCGTCGAAATCATAGGCGGGATGGTGGACCATGGCGGTATCGCCATTCCCGACAAAGATATAGGCGCCGGGACGGGTGTTCAGCATATAGCTGAAATCCTCGCCCGCCATCAGCGGCATCATGTCCATGTCGACATCACCGGCGACCTCGCGCGCGACCTTGGCGGCATGAACCGTGGCATCGGGGTGATTCATGGTGACGGGATAGCCGCGCTGGTAATCGACCTCGGCCGTTGCACCGAAGGCGGCCGCGACATTGCTCGTGACACGCTGGATGCCTTCCTCAAGCTGGTCGCGGACTTTCGGGTCAAGGCTGCGCGCCGTTCCCTTCATCACCACGACCTGCGGGATCACGTTATGCGCAGGCGAATCCGTCTGGACCACGCAGACCGAGACGACGCCGCTTTTCAGCGGGTCGATATTGCGCGAGACGATGGATTGCAGCGCCACCACGATCTGCGCCGCGACCAGTGTGGTGTCGACCGCCTCATGCGGTTTCGCGGCATGCCCACCCTTGCCCGTCACCACGATGTCGAACTGGTCGGCCGCCGCCATCATCGCGCCCTCGCGAATGGCGAAGCTGCCTGTCGGGTAACCCGGCATGTTGTGCATGCCATAGAACTCCTGGATGCCCCAGCGCTCCGCCAGCCCGTCCTCGATCATGGCCAGCCCGCCGCCGCCGCCCTCTTCCGCGGGTTGAAAGATCATGATCGCGGTGCCGTCGAAATTCCGCGTCTCGGCCAGATAGCGGGCGGCCCCAAGCAGCATGGCAGTATGGCCGTCATGACCGCAGGCATGCATGACGCCCGGCGTCTTCGAGGCGTATTCGGCGCCCGTGATCTCCTTGATCGGCAAGGCGTCCATATCGGCGCGCAGCCCGATCACCCGCCCCTGGGTATCGCTGCGGCCCTTGATGACACCCACGACCCCGGTGCGGCCCACGCCCTCGACCACATCATCAAGGCCGAAACTGCGTAGCAGTTCCGCCACCTTGCCCGCAGTCCGGTGCACCTCGTATTGCAATTCGGGATGCTCGTGGAAGTCCCGCCTCCAGGCGGTGATCTCGGGCAGAAGTTCGGCGAAGCGGTTCTTGACAGGCATGTGACATCTCCTTCGGGGCAAAGCTTGGCCGTTTTGAAATGCCGCCGCAAGCTGACTCAGATCGAAGGGCCCAGCTCGATCCGCGAACCGTCGGAAAAGCGGGCAAACCGGAACCGGGAAAGATCATGTCCGGGTGTCCGGCCCAGCATCAGATCGGCCATCACCCGACCGACACCCGGCCCAATGCCGAAGCCGTGGCCGGACAGCCCCGTCGCGACGTAAAAGCCCGAGACCGGGCTTTCATCCAGAATCGGAACCTGATCCGGAGTGACATCAATCATTCCGGCCCAGACCCGCTCTATCGCTGGTTTGCCCAACACCGGGAATGCCGCGGCAAAAGCCTGCGCCAGCGCCTCGACCCGACGCATGTTGGGCTGGGGATCCAGAACCCGCATCCGCTCGAAGGGCGAGGAGCGGTCAAGCCGCCAGCGCCGCGGCGTGCCCCAAGCATCGGGATAGTCGCGGGGCGAGGCAGGGGAAAGCCGGGTATGCCGCAAGTCCCGCCGGACCTGGGGCAGGAACTGCGCAAGGTTGCGAAAGGCGGATGGCCCGATCCAGAAGTCATGGCCGATCCCCGGCGCAAGCGTGAAGCCACCGTCCAGCCGGCGGCGAAAGGCAAAACCCGGATCCGCAGCGTTGCCGGAATGAAACTCGGGCATTTCGGACGTCGCAGCGACTGTGGCTCGGACCGAAAGCTGTGGAAAACGCATCCCGGCATTGCCCGCAAAAAGCGATGACCAGGCACCCGCGGCCAACAGCACCTGCGGTGCCTCGACCCGGCCCTTTTCCGTCACGGCGGCGGACACCCGCCCCGCAGTCGTTTCGATCCCCCGCACAGCGCAGCCTTCGCAGATCGTCACGCCCCTGTCGGCGGCCAATGCCGCGATTGCCGGCACGGCGGTCCAGGGTTCGGCCCGCGCATCGCTGGCCGTGTGCAGCGCGCCGATCCAACCCGCGGCATTGGGCAGGATCGCGTCAAGCTCGGCCCGCGCGATCAGCCGGGTATCCAGCCCGTGGTGCCGGGCATGGGGCAACCACGAGGCGAAATTCTCAAGATCCTTCGGCGAGGCTGCCAGATAGGTCGTCCCGGTCTGGCGCAGCCCGACGGCATCGCCCAGACGTTGGTCAAGATCCTGCCACAGCCGCATCGCCTCGATCATGATCGGCAATTCGGCGGGATCGCGGCCCTGCTGGCGAACCCAGCCCCAGTTGCGCGAGCTTTGCTCGGCCGCAATGCGGCCCTTTTCGCAAAGCACGACCCGCCGACCGGCCTCGGCCAGGTAAAGCGCGGTCATCACGCCCGCAATGCCTCCGCCGACGACCACCACTTCCGCTTGCGCGGGCGGGTTCGCAGGAAAGCGCGGCGGCGCGGAAATCGGGATCGGACCACCCATCTTCATCATGCCCAAGCCCTAACCATGCGTCATCGGTCCCACAAGCACCCGGTGCCCCGGCTGCACCTCGCGATAGATCGAGGGGCCGGGATCGTGCCCCGGCGGATGGATCGGAGAGGGAACGGGTCGGAACCGGGGATCGCCCCCATTCCTCCGGCTGCGCGGATCTGCGACCGGCACGGCGGCCAGAAGCTGGCGGGTATAGCTGTGCTGCGGGTTTTCGAACAGCTGACGCCGCGAACCGATCTCGACGATGCGGCCCAGATACATGACGCCGACGCGATGGCTGATACGTTCGACAACGGCCATGTCATGACTGATGAACAGCATCGAGATCCCGGCTTCGCGCTGCAACTCCATCAGCAGATTCATAACTTGCGCCTGCACCGAGACATCCAGCGCCGAAACCGCCTCGTCCGCGACCAGAAGGCGCGGGGCCAGCGCCAGCGCGCGGGCGATGGCGATCCGCTGGCGCTGGCCGCCCGACAGCTCATGCGGATAGCGGTTCATATAGGCGCGCGGCAATTCGACCCGGTCGAAAAGCCGGGCGATGCGGTCCCGGCGCTCGGCCCGGTCGCCGATGCCATAATTCAGCATCGGCTCTTCGACCTGATCCAGCAGCTTCATCTGGGGATCAAGGCTGGCATAGGGATCCTGAAATACCATCTGCATGTCGCGCCGTGCCCGGCGCAGCGCCGAGGGGGCCAAGGCCAGAATATCCTGTCCCTCAAGATAAATGCTGCCGGCCTGCGGTTCGACAAGACGCAGGATTGAGCGGCCGGTGGTGGACTTGCCGCAGCCGGATTCCCCGACCAGGGCCAGCGTCTCGCCTTCGGCCAGCGAGAACGAGACATCTTCGACCGCGTGGACCCGCGCCACGGTCCGCCGCAGAAACCCGCCCCGGACAGCGAACCGCGTGCACAGATTCTCAACCCGCAGGAGCGGTCTTTGCTCGGACCGCGCAGGGGCGCGCAAGGGCGCCGGAATCGCCGGGGTCATGCCCGACAGGCGCATCGGTTCCGGCGCATCGCGGCCGGTCATCTCTCCCAACCGCGGCACGGCGGCCAGCAGCGCGCGGGTGTGGTCCTGCTGGGGATCGTCAAAGATGCGCGCGACCGGACCCTCTTCGAGCTTGCGGCCCCGGAACATGACCACCACCCGGTCGGCCATCCGCGCGACCACCGCCATGTCATGGGTGATGAAGAGGATGGCCATGCCGGTTTCCCGTTTCAGGCGCTCGATCAGCGCCAGGATCTCGGCCTGGATGGTGACATCAAGCGCGGTGGTCGGCTCGTCGCAGATCAGCAGCTTGGGCCGGCAGGCCATCGCCATCGCAATGACGACCCGCTGCCGCATCCCGCCCGACAATTCATGCGGATATTGCAGCAGCCGCCGCTCGACAGGTTCGGGAATGCGCACCTCTCGCAGCAATTCAAGCGCGCGCGTTCTGGCCTGTTCGCGCGTCAGCCCGCGATGGGCGATCAACCCTTCGGATATTTGGTCGCCGATGGTCAGGACCGGGTTCAGCGCGGTCATAGGTTCCTGAAAGACCATCGCGATCCGGTTGCCACGAATGGCCCGCATTACCCCGGGCGCAGCCTGGGCCAGATCGACCGCGCGCGCGCCATCCCGCAGCAGGATCCGTCCGGCCGCGATCTCTCCGCCGCCGAACTCGACAAGCCGCATCAGGGAAAGCGCGCTGACCGACTTGCCCGAACCCGATTCGCCCACCACGCACAGGCATTCGCCTGCCGAGATATCGAAATCCAGCCCATCAACCCCCGTCACCGGACCGTCATGGGTCTGAAAGGTCACGCGCAGCCCCCGCACTGAAAGAAGCGGGCAGCCTTGGCCGGCATCGGGCATGGTCATTCCCCGGCGATCTGGTCAGGGCGAAGGCTATGCCCGCCAAAGCGCATTGCAACATCTTTCCGCTCCAAGTTGATTCTTGCTTTTTCCCTCGCAGCGGCCTGAAACTTGGCGCTGTTCCACGGGCAAGGCCGCAGGCGCGGTCAAAGGACAAAGGGAAGGCGCGAAAAAACAAAAGACTAGGCGGCCAGACCGACAGCACGGGTGAACACTCCACAGTTCAACAGGAGAGAGCGATGCGACTGAAGACCCTGATGCTTGGTGCGGCCGCAAGCGTGGCCCTGGCCCCGGCGGCTTTTGCCGAACGCGGCAGCGACGGGCAGGTGAACATCATCTATTGGCAGGCCCCCTCGACGCTGAACCCCTACCTTTCCTCGGGGACCAAGGATCTTGAGGCCTCGTCCCTGGTGATCGAGCCGCTGGCGGGCTTCGACGAAAAGGGTGTGGTCTTCCCCCGCCTCGCCGCCGAGATCCCCAGCGTCGAGAATGGCGGCATCTCGCAAGACCTGAAATCCGTGACCTGGAAGCTGAAACCGGGCCTGAAATGGTCCGATGGAACCCCCCTGACCTCGGAAGATGTGAAATTCACCGCCGATTACTGCATGAACCCCGAGGGCGGCTGCGCCCAGCTGGCGCGCTATGAAGGCATCGACAGCATCGAGACACCCGACCCGCTGACGGTCGTCATCCATTTCCGCGAACCTCGCCCGAATCCGTTCACCGCCTTCACCGGGGCGCAGTCGCCGGTGCTGCAAAAGGCACAGTTCGGAAAATGCGTCGGCAGCGGCGCGTCGGCCTGCACCGCCGAGAATTTCGGCCCCATCGGCACCGGCCCCTTCCGCGTGGTCGAATTCCGCACCAATGACAGCGTGACCCTTGAAGCCAATCCCAACTATCGCGACCCGCAGAAGCCCGCCTTCGCCAAGGCGGTGCTGAAAGGCGGTGGAGACGCGGCGGCAGCCGCCCGCGCCGTTCTGGAGACGGGCGAGTTCGACTACGCCTGGAACACCCTTGTTCCGCCCGATGCGCTGAAAGGCATGGCAGCGGCGGGCAAGGGCAAGATCGTCACCGGCTTTGGCACGCTGGTCGAGCGGATCGAGATGAACCTGACCGACCCATCGCCCGACCTGCCCGAAGGCGAGCGCGCGACAGCCAGGCATCCCCACCCGATCCTGTCGGATGAACGCGTGCGACGGGCGCTCAGTATGGCGATCGACCGGACCCTGCTGACCGAGATCGGCTTTGGCGATGCCGGCCGGCCGACCTGCAACCTTGTCCCCGCGCCTGAAACCTTTGCCTCGGACAATACCGGTTGCCTTGAACAGGATATCGAGGGCGCGAAGAAGCTGCTGGACGAGGCCGGGTGGGCTCCCGGCGCCGATGGCATCCGCCAGAAGGACGGCAAGCCGTTGGAGCTGCTGTTCCAAAGCTCGGTCAACCCGATCCGGCAGGACTTTCAGGCACTCATCAAGCAGTGGTGGCAAGAGATCGGGGTCGCGACCGAGCTGAAATCGGTGGACCCTTCGGTATTCTTCGGCGGCGATGCGGGGTCGCCCGACACCTTCCAGCGCTTCTACGCCGATGTCGAAATGTATGCGAACAACTTCGACGGGACGGATCCCGAACCCTATCTGGCCCGCTATACCTGCGAAAAGGCCCCCGGCCCGGAATCGCAATGGCAGGGTGAGAACGTAAACCGCTACTGCGATCCCGAATATGACCGGCTGATCGTGGAGTTGGGCAAGACCGCCGATATCGGCCAGCGCGCGGACCTGGCCAAGCGGTTGAACGACATGATCACCAAGGACAGCATGACCATTGTTCCGCTGGTCGATCGTGGCCGCGTCTCGGCCCATTCGAACCGGCTGGGGGGCGTCATCCTGAACACCTGGGATAGCGAATTGTGGAACGTCGCGGACTGGACCCGCGTCAAGTGAACCTGCGTGCGTCCCGGTCCGGCGGCCGGGCCGCCCTACCCCATCCCGGGGAAGCAGGATGCTGAACTATGCACTGCGCCGGGTTCTGCTGGCGGTTCCGACGCTGCTGTTCATCTCGCTGGTGATCTTCCTGCTGCTTGAGGCGTCGCCCGGCGATCCGCTGGGCGATATCCCGATGACCATCCCCCCCGAGATCAGGGACCGGATGCGCGAAGCACTTGGCCTGGGACAGGCCTGGTATGTCCGATACGTCCTGTGGCTGCAGCAGTTCTTCTGGGTCGAGCCGCTGCACGCCTTCGACCAGATATTTGGGACCGGTTTCAGCCGGGGAATGCAGCGGATCATCAGCTTTCAGACCCGCAGCCCCGCCTTTGACGTCATCGCCCAGCGTTTGCCGCAAACCCTGACCGTGGTGGGCCTGTCCTATGTGCTGGGGATCCTGATTGCGGTTCCGATCGGGATCGTTTCGGCCTATCGCCAATACAGCTGGTTCGACCAGATCGGGACATTCATATCGATGGTCGGATTCTCGCTGCCGACCTTCTTCACGGGCGTCGTGCTGATCATCGTCTTCGGCATCAAGCTGCAATGGCTGCCCACGATCTATGACACGACGCTACGCGTGACCGACTGGACCAGCCTTGTCCAGCAGGTCCGGCAGATGGCAATGCCGGTCACGGTGCTGGCGCTGTTCAACGCGGCGCAGATCAGCCGGTTCATGCGTGCCTCGATGCTGGACAACCTGCGCCAGGACTATGTCCGCACCGCCCGCGCCAAGGGCCTCAAAGAGCGGGTCGTCGTGCTGAAACACGTCCTGCGAAACTCGTTGATCCCGGTCGTGACGGTGATCGCGCTTGGCCTGCCCGCAGTCTTCGGGGGCGCGATCATCACCGAGCAGGTCTTCAAGGTGAACGGGCTTGGCCAGCTTCTGATCCTGGCGATCAATTCGAACGATATCCCGATGGTGATGACGCTGACCTTCATCTTCGCCATCCTGATCGTCGCCTTCACCCTGATCGCGGACCTGCTTTACGGTCTTCTGGACCCAAGGATCCGCTATGACTGATCCATTGGCCGCGACACTGGACGGGGCATCAACGCCCGCCGCCCCGCCGAGCAGCCAGTGGCGCGATGTCTGGCGCCAGTTCCGCCGCCATCGGGGGGCGATGATTGCGCTGGTCCTGTTCGCGCTGATCCTGATGTTCGTGCTGGCCGGTCCGCTTCTGTGGCGGATCGAGGCGACGCATCTGGATATCCGCGCCCGCAATCAGGGCTTTTCCTGGCCCCATCCCCTTGGCACCGATCAACTGGGCCGCGACATGCTGGCGCAGCTGATGGCGGGGGGGCGGATCTCACTGGCGGTCGGGCTGACTGCGATGCTGATCGCGCTGACGCTGGGCAGCCTGATCGGCATCCTGTCGGGCTATGTCCGGGCGCTCGACGCGCCGCTGATGCGGCTGACCGAACTGTTTCTGGCCCTGCCCCTGCTGCCGCTGCTGCTGCTGATGGTGACGCTGTTCCGCGAACCGCTGGCGCGGACGCTGGGACCGGCAGGCGGAACCTTCCTGCTGATCGTCCTGGCCATCGGGGCGACGTCCTGGATGCAGACCGCGCGCATTGTCCGGGGCGAGGTTCTGGCGCTGAAGGAACGCGATTTCATCCTGGCCGCGCACTCGATCGGGACGCCGCCCATCCGGATGATCCTGCGCCATGTGCTGCCGAACGTGCTGTCGCCGATCATGGTCGCGGCAACGCTGGGCATAGCCACCGCCATCATCACGGAAAGCGCGCTGTCCTTTCTGGGGTTGGGCTTCCCCCCTGATTTCCCGACCTGGGGGCGGCTGCTTTACGACGCGGTCGACCAGATGCAGCAATATCCGTGGCGGGTGATCCTGCCGGGGATGGCAATCTCAGTGACGGTTCTGTCGGTGAATTATATTGGGGACGGGCTGCGGGACGCGATGGATCCCCGCAGCCGACGCCGCTGATACGGCAAGGTCGTCGTCGGGTATTTAAGAAACGGTGAAAACCGGGCGGCCGTCAGAGCGCGGCGGCCAGCAGCGTCAGCTGCGCCCGTGGAAGGATCAGCAGCATCGGCCCCGACATGTCGCGCAATTCGACCCGTCCGGTCGCCTGGTTCGAGGTGCCGACGCGGCCATCGGGCGCGAAGGCGATCCCGTCGATCGGCCATTTCAGCCCGGTCGAGCGCCCCGAGGCGTCCCCCATGGGAACCAGCGACACCCGCGTTCCGGGCGCAAGGTCCAGCGCAAGCGTTTCGGGCGCCAGCGTGATGACATCATCGCCCGCGATCAGGATGCACCGAGGGCCGACGCGGCGGGCAAGCGCGTTCAGGGCGGCCAGGAAATGGTCCTGCCGCGCACCCGAAAAGCCGACGGCCAACACCAGCGGCGCATCGATCCGCGACAGGCATTTCTCGAAATCGGTGCCAAGCTGCTCGGTGACATGATGCAGGCGATCTGCGGGGATCGCAGCGCGGGCCTCGTCAGACAGGGAATCGAAATCTCCGATGACCGCCTGGGGCATCACGCCCAGCGCCAGCGCCTGATCTGCCCCACCATCCGCCGCCACCACGCCCGGTGCCAGCGCCAGCGCCGCTTCCAGATCGGTGCGCGGAAAAGGCGCCCCCCCGATCAGAGTGACCGGGCGGGTGCTGGCAAGGACGGTCATTCGCCCTTGCCGATGCCGGAGAAGATCCGGCGAAAGGGCAGGATCCACAGGATCCCGAGCCCGATATAGACCGCAAGCTCCAGCACGATCGGCTGGCGGCCCAGGGCGCGGTCCATCCAGTTCACCACCGTCACGGCCACCACGATGTAAAGTGGCAGGCCGATCAGCAGGACCACCAGTGACCAGCGTTTGCGCGCCCTGAGATCCATGTCAGTCCGAGAACGGATCGGTGACAAGGATGGTGTCGTCGCGCTCGGGTGAGGTCGACAGCAGCGCCACCGGGCATTGGATCAGCTCCTCGATCCGGCGGACGTACTTGATCGCGTTCGCGGGCAGGTCCGCCCAGCTGCGCGCGCCCTGGGTCGATTCAGTCCAGCCTTCAAGCTCTTCATAGATCGGCTTGACGCGGTCCTGCAGCGCGGCTGCGGTCGGCAGGTAATCGTATTGCTTGCCGTCGATTTCGTAGCCCACGCAGATCTTGATGGTCTCGAACCCGTCCATCACGTCCAGCTTGGTCAGCGCGATGCCATCCACGCCCGAGATCGCGCAGGTCTGACGCACCAGAACTGCGTCGAACCAGCCGCAACGGCGGCGGCGACCGGTGACGGTCCCGAATTCGTGGCCGCGTTCGCCCAGGCGCTGGCCATCCGCATCCTCAAGCTCGGTCGGGAAGGGACCCGAGCCGACGCGAGTCGTATAGGCCTTGACGATGCCCAGCACGAAACCGATGGCGCTGGGGCCAAGGCCGGTGCCCGACGCCGCCATACCCGACATGGTGGTCGAGCTGGTGACATAGGGATAGGTGCCGAAATCGATGTCCAGCAGGCTGCCCTGCGCGCCTTCGAACAGGATGCGCTTGCCGGCCTTGCGATAGTCGTTCATCGCCTTCCACACCGGCTGTGCGTATTGCAGCAGCTTCGGCGCGATCTCAAGCAGCTTGGCGCGCAACTCGGCGCGGTCGATCGGCGTCGCACCAAGACCCTGGCGCAGCGCATCGTGATGGGCGAGCAGGCGATCCAGGCGGGAATCCAGCGTGTCCTCGTCGCCCAGATCGGCGACGCGGATGGTGCGGCGGCCGACCTTGTCTTCATAGGCGGGGCCGATGCCGCGACCGGTGGTGCCGATCTTGGAAGCGCCCGCGGCTTCTTCGCGAAGCTGGTCAAGGTCCTGATGCAGCGGCAGGATCAGCGGGGTGTTTTCCGCGATCATCAGGTTTTCCGGGCCGATCTTGACGCCCTGGCTTTCCAGCTTCTCGATCTCGCGGAACAATGCCCAGGGATCCAGCACGACGCCGTTGCCGATGACGTTCATCTTGCCCGACCGGACGATCCCCGAGGGAAGCAGCGACAGCTTGTAGACCTCGCCCCCGACAACCAGCGTGTGGCCGGCATTGTGACCGCCCTGGAAGCGCGCGATCACATCGGCGCGCTCGGACAGCCAGTCGACGATCTTGCCCTTGCCTTCGTCGCCCCATTGGGCGCCGACGACCACCACATTGGCCATGTTGGTATCCTCTCGCGGTCATGAATTCCGCTGACGTATAATGCCCGACGCCCCGAGGGAAAAGCCCAATTGCCTTCGCCCTTATTTTAGGCATCATGCCTGAGATTTAGGCTATCCTCGGGAGAATCATTGGACATAACGCACCATCCATTGCGAAATCGCGCGAAATTTGCTCATGGTCCGGGCAAGAGGCCGTGATGTTGCACCAGAACATTTCAACCGAACTGAACCGCGCTTGCGGCACGCTTCGTGCCGGATTCGCCTTTTCCCGCGGGACGACCCGCCTGACCCGACTGCATCAGGCCGGCAGCGCCAAGGCCATGCTGCCCCCTGCACCCGGCTGCGAGATCGTTCTGCTGAACACTTCAGGCGGGCTGACCGGCGGGGACCGCATGGACATCACCGTGACGCAAGAGGCAGGCACCCATCTGACCGTCACCACCCAGACGGCCGAGCGCGCCTATCGCTCGACCACCGGGCGGGCGCGGGTCACGGCGCGGTTCGAAGTCGCTGCGGGCGCGCATCTGGACCTGTTGCCTCAGGAAACCATCCTGTTCGACCGCTCTGCCTTGCTGCGGGAACAGGAAATCGCGCTGGCGGGCGATGCGACCGCGCTTTGGGTGGAAACCCTGATCTTGGGTCGCGCCGCGATGGGCGAGACGGTTCGCACCCTTGACCTGACCGACCGCAGGCGGATCACCCGCGACGGCCGACCGGTCTTTGTCGAGAATCTGCGGCTTGGCGATGCGACGCTGGCGCGCGGGGAAAGCATCGCGACGCTGGCCGGTTGCCGCGCCTTTGCCACGCTGGTGCTGGTTGCCCCCGATGCCGCCGACCGGCTGGACCGCGCCCGCGCGGCGCTGGGTTCCGACGGCGCGGCCAGCGCCTTTGACGGCAAGCTTGTCGCGCGCGTGATGGCCGATGACGGCTGGCCCCTGCGCCAAGCCATGATGCGGCTGATCCAGGCGATCCGACCCGGCCCCCTGCCCCGCGTGTGGCAAATCTGAATTCGACTTGAGGAGTCCGACAAGACCATGAACCTTTCTCCCCGCGAAAAGGACAAGCTGCTGGTCTCGGTGGCCGCCATGGTGGCGCGCAACCGGCTGGCGCGCGGCGTCAAGCTGAACCATCCCGAAGCCATTGCCCTTGTCACCGATTTCGTCGTCGAGGGCGCACGCGACGGCCGCACGGTCGCCGACCTGATGGAGGCCGGTGCCCATGTCATCACCCGTGACCACTGCATGGAAGGCATCCCCGAGATGATCCACTCGGTGCAGGTCGAGGCCACGTTCCCGGACGGCACCAAGCTGGTCACCGTCCACCACCCCATCCGTTGAGTGAGCATGATGAAACGCTTTCTTCCCCTGCTTCTGCTGATGCCGACCGCCGCACTGGCCCATCCGGGCCATCTGGGCGCGGCCTCGTCCTTTACCAATGGGTGGATGCACCCGGTCGGCGGCCTTGACCACGTCCTTGCGATGATCGCAGTCGGCCTTTGGGCCGCGACGGCGACCGACCGCCGCGGGATCTGGGCGCTGCCCGTAACCTTCGTCGCCGCGATGCTGGCCGGGGGCGCGATCGGCGCGGCGGGCATTCACCTGCCCGCGGTCGAGCCGATGATCCTGGCATCGTCCGTTCTGCTGGGCCTTGCCGTCGCGCTGGCGCTGCGTCCCTCGCTGGGCTTCGCGCTGCCCGCGGTTGCGCTGTTCGGTCTGATGCATGGCCACGCACATGGCGCTGAAGGCCCGGCAACGGGGCTTGCCGCCTATGCCGCGGGCTTCGTGCTGGCAACTTCGGCTCTGCATCTCGCCGGTATCGGCCTTGGCCGGCTTGGCGCGACCCGCTTCCTCGGCGCGGCGACCGCGGCCGCCGGGGCGCTGCTGGTGGTGATGCCGTGATCCCCGGCGAAATCTTTCCTGCCGAAGGCGACATCATCCTGAACGAAGGCACCGAGGCCATCCGCCTGATGGTCGCCAATGCGGGCGACCGCCCGATTCAGGTCGGCAGCCATTACCACTTTGCCGAGACCAATCCTGGTCTCGACTTTGATCGCGATGCGGCGCGCGGCATGCGTCTTGACATCGCGGCGGGCACTGCCGTCCGCTTCGAACCGGGACAGAAGCGCGAAGTGCGGCTGATCCCGATCTCGGGCGCACGGGAAATCTGGGGTTTCAACGGCAAGGTCATGGGTCCGCTGGACTGACCTTTTTTGGGGAGGGACTTGGAATGTGCAATACCTGCGTGATCGAAGGCGTCAAGGAAACCATGCTGAACCGGCGCAAGCTGTTCATGGGGGCGGCCGCAAGTGGCGCTGCGGCGATTGCCGCCAGCGCGATGAGCGCGCGGCCCGCCCTTGCGCAGTCAACCGGCAAGGTCGTGGACCTGACCTATGTCTTCGATGAAAAGTTCCCGACCTTCGACGGAAAACCCGGCATCGCCTATGAGGAGGCCGTGAATTTCGACAAGTCCGGCTATCAGTTGTGGCAGCTGACGATCTTCGAGCATTCCGGCACTCATATCGACGCGCCGCTGCATTTCTCCAAGGACGGCACCTCGGTCGCCGAACTTCCGGCCGAAAGCCTCGTCTGCCCGCTTTGCGTGATCGACATCACCGCCAAGGCCAAGGACGACGCCAATGCCGCACTTGAGGCCGCCGATGTCGAGGCCTGGGTCTCGGCCAATGGCGAGATCCCCAAGGGGGCCTGCGTGGCGATGAACTCGGGATGGGGTGCCAAGGTCGGCTCGCCCGAGTTCCGCAACACCCCCGATGGCAAGTTCGCCTTCCCCGGCTTCGGCAAGTCGGCCACCGATCTTCTGGCCGAAATGGGGGCGGCGGCGATCGCCAGCGACAGCCTGTCGCTGGACCCCGGCAACTCGGCCGATTTCGCGGTCCACAATTCATGGCTGCCCGGTGGGCGCTACGGGATCGAGAACCTCGCGAATGTCGACCAGCTTCCGGCCAAGGGCGCGACGATCTTCGTCGGCGCGCCGAAGCACGCCCGCGGCACCGGCGGTCCAGCCCGCATTCTGGCGATCGTCTGATGGCCACGGTTCCGTTGCTGACCGATGAGAAGGCACCCGGCGAAAGCCGGGCTGTCTTCGACGAGATCCGCGCTGCCCGCGGCACGGATTACGTCAACAATTTCTGGCGTGCGCTTGCCCATGATCCCGCGCTTTTGCGCGCGACATGGGAACGCGCCGCCACCGTCATGGCGCCGGGCGCGCTGGACCCGCTGGTCAAGGAGCTGGTCTATATCGCCGTCTCGACCGCGAATGGCTGCGCCTATTGCGTCCATTCCCACACCGCCGCCGCGCGCGCCAAGGGAATGACCCCCGAACAACACGCAGAACTTCTGGCCGTGATCGCCATGGCCAGCCAGACCAACGCGCTGGCCACCGCGCTTGCAGTGCCGGTGGACGAGCGTTTCAAGGAGAACTGAATGGCCCTGACCATTTCCCGCGCCGATTATGCCCAGATGTATGGCCCGACCACCGGCGACCGGGTCCGTCTTGGCGATACCGAGATCATCATCGAGGTCGAGCGCGACCTGACCACCTATGGCGAAGAGGTGAAGTTCGGCGGCGGCAAGGTCATCCGCGACGGCATGGGCCAAAGCCAGCTCAGCCGTGCGCGGGGCGCGATGGACACTGTCATCACCAACGCGCTGATCCTGGACCACTCGGGCATCTACAAGGCCGATATCGGCCTGCGCGACGGTCGCATCGCCGGGATCGGCAAGGCCGGGAACCCCGACACCCAGCCCGGCATCACGCTGGTCATCGGGCCTGGGACCGAGATCATCGCGGGCGAAGGCCGCATCGTCACCGCGGGCGGCATGGATGCCCATATCCACTTCATCTGCCCCCAGCAGGTCGATGACGCCATCGCCTCGGGGATGACGACCATGCTGGGCGGCGGCAGCGGCCCCGCGCATGGCACGCTGGCAACCACCTGCACCTCGGGGCCCTGGCATATCGAGCGGATGCTGATGGCGCTGGACAGCGTCCCGGTGAACATCCTCGTCTCGGCCAAGGGCAATGCCTCGCGTCCCGAGGCGCTTGAAGAGATGGTTCGTGCCGGCGCCTCGACCCTGAAGCTGCACGAAGATTGGGGCACGACCCCCGCCGCCATCGACTGCTGCCTGACGGTTGCGGACGCGATGGACGTGCAGGTGACGATCCACACCGACACGTTGAACGAATCCGGCTTTGTCGAGAACACGCTTGCCGCGATCAGGGGTCGCACCATCCACGCCTTCCACACCGAAGGCGCGGGCGGCGGCCATGCCCCCGACATCATCAAGCTGGTCGGGGCGCCGAACGTCATTCCCAGCTCGACCAACCCGACGCGGCCCTTCACGGCGAACACGCTGGAAGAGCATCTCGACATGCTGATGGTCTGCCACCATCTCGACAAGCGCGTCCCCGAGGACGTGGCTTTCGCGGAATCCCGCATCCGCCGCGAAACCATCGCGGCCGAGGATATCCTGCACGATCTGGGCGCCTTTTCGGTCATCTCGTCCGACAGCCAGGCCATGGGTCGGGTGGGAGAGGTCGTCACCCGCACCTGGCAGACCGCGCACAAGATGAAGGTCCAGCGCGGCCGTCTGGCCGAGGAGACCGGCCAGAACGACAATATCCGCGCCCGCCGCTATGTCGCGAAATACACCATCAACCCGGCCATCGCCCATGGCATCGGGAATGAGACCGGCAGTGTCGAGGCCGGCAAGCGCGCCGACCTCGTGATCTGGGATCCCAAGATGTTCGGCGCCAAACCCGAGATGGTGCTTGTCGGCGGCATGATCGCCTGGGCGCAGATGGGCGATCCGAACGGCTCGATCCCGGTCCAGCCCTTCTACATGCGCCCCATGTGGGGGACGATGGGCCGTGCGGTCCATGCCTCGGCCGCCACGTTCCTCAGCCAGGCGGGCATGGACGCGGGCGTCGGCGCAAGCCTTCTGAAGAACGCCGTCGCCGTCCGCGGCACCCGCAATATCGGCAAGGCCGACATGAAGCTGAACGCGGCAACCCCGCTGATCGAAGTCGATCCCGAAACCTATGAGGTGCGGGCCGACGGCGAATTGCTGACCTGCCAGCCCGCCAGCGAACTGCCGCTGGCGCAACGCTACTTCCTGTTCTGAGTGCTACTGCAATGCAGCATTGCAGAAAACGCCATAGATGAGACAAGACCTATGACCTATATTCCCAGTCAGGGGAGGAAACCGTTCGCCAGCACCGAAAGGGTTTCCCATGGCTATGCAATCGACCACCTTCGCGCCCACGCTGCGCGCCCGCGTAGACGGGATTTTCGCACGCATCGGACAGGGCATGATCTCCTATGCCGAGAAACGCTCGCGCCGCGCCGAGATCGACGCGCTCGAGGCGAAGTCGGATGCCGATCTTGCCCGGTTGGGCATCACCCGCGACCGGATCGTGCATTACGTCTTTCGCGACGTGATCTGGCTGTAAGCCTGAATTTCGGGGCGCGTCGATGAGCGCGCCCCTGTTCCAGCTTCGCGCGACCACCATCCTGCGCGCGACCCCCGCCGACGACAGCGTCATCCTGGACTATGAAGGACGCTTCCTGCGCCGCAAGCGTTTGCTTTCGGGCGCGGGTGTCTCGTTTCTGGTCGATCTTGCCGAGACTGTCAGCCTTGATCCCGGCGACGCCTTCCAGCTTGAGGATGGGCGCCTGATCGGCATCCTGGCCGCGATGGAGCCATGCCTGCGCGTCGAAGGCACGCTGCCGCGGCTGGCCTGGCATATCGGCAACCGCCACACCCCCTGCCAGATCGCGACCGACCACCTGCTGATCCGCGCCGATCACGTCCTTGAAGGGATGCTGAAGGGTCTGGGCGCGCTGGTCACGCCGACCATGGCGCCGTTTGCGCCCGAAGGCGGGGCCTATGGCCACGGACGCACCATGGGCCATGACCACGGCCCCGGCTTCCACGCCCATTGATGACCCATCTTGCCCGCCTTTCGCTGATCCAATGGCTGTCCCCGGCCTTTCCGACCGGGGCCTTCGCCTATTCGCACGGGCTTGAGCAGGCCATGGCGCAGGGGCTGCGCGACCCCGACGCGATCTCGGACTGGATCGCCGAGGTTGTCGCGCATGGCGGTGGCTGGATCGATGCCGTCCTGCTGTCCCTGGCGCTGTCGGGCGAAGATCCCGACGATCTGGCCCAACTGGCGCGCGCGCAGGCCGGCTCGGCCGAGCGTCTTGCGGAAACCGTGGATCAGGGCCGCGCCTTTGCCGAGACCGTCGCCGCCCTGACCGGGCACGATGTCACCCCCCGCCCCCTGCCGGTCGCCGTCGGTCTGGCCGCACGGGATCTGGACCTGCCCGCGCCCGAAATCATCGCCCATTACCTGCATGCCTTTGCCGGAAACCTCGTCTCGGCCGCGACGCGGTTCGTGCCTCTGGGCCAGGCGCAGGGGCAGAAGGCGCTGGCACGCCTGCATCCGGTCATCGCCCGGACTGCCGAGCGTGCCGCCCTGGCCGGGCGCGACGCACTTGAAACCTGCTGCTTCGGCGCCGATCTGGCCGCGATGCGGCACGAAACCCTGGATGTAAGGATCTTTCGCACATGAGCCACAACGGACCCCTGCGTGTCGGCATCGGCGGACCGGTCGGCGCTGGCAAGACCACCCTGACCGAGCAACTTGCGCGCGCGCTGGCCCCCCGCCTGTCCATGGCCGTCATCACCAACGACATCTATACGCGCGAGGATGCCGAGGCATTGATGCGCGCCCAGGTCCTGCCGGTCGAGCGCATCCGCGGTGTCGAGACCGGCGGCTGCCCGCATACCGCCATCCGCGAGGATGCCAGCATCAACCTGGCCGCCGTGGCCGATCTGCGCGCCGCCTTTCCCGATCTGGACCTGATCCTGATCGAATCGGGCGGCGACAATCTGGCCGCGACCTTCAGCCCCGAACTGGCCGACCTGACGATCTATGTCATCGATACAGCCGCCGGCCAGGACATCCCGCGCAAGCGTGGTCCGGGGCTGACGCGCTCGGATCTGCTGGTGGTGAACAAGACCGACCTGGCCCCGCATGTCGGCGTCGATGTCGAACTTCTGCAAAGCGACGCGCGCCACGCACGCGGGGAACGTCCCTTTGTCATGGCGCAACTTCGCCACGGCAAGGGCATTGCCGAAATCGTCGAGTTCCTGATCCGCGAAGGCGGCCTGGTGCTGTCGGAGCCGGCCTGAGCTCCGATCAGAACCCGGGTCGCGGCTGGATGCCTCGCATGGGTATTTGAGAAACGGTGAATGTCGCGAGGCCGCTTCAGGCGGCTTCGCGCAGTGCGTTCGGCACGAAGGGGGTCACCACCAGATCCGGGCCATCAAAGACGCAGAAACTTTGCGCGGGAACCTCCAGCCAGTCGTTTTCGTCGCTTTCCAATGGTTCCGAGACCACCGCACGACCTCCACGCTTGTCAGACCAGCGGTGATACAGCGTCGGCGCCTGATCGTCGCTGGCATAGCGCAGCGCATATAGCCGCTGGCCATCCGAAAATGCGGCGGTCAACCGAACATGAGGCGCATCGCCCCGCTGCACCGCCAGCGCCTCGAACCGGGCGGTGGCGCGGGCCATGGCACCGGCGGGATCCTCGGCGAGCCCCTCGCCAAGCGCGACAAGAAACAGCGCCTCGCTGTCGGTCGCGCCCTTGCGATGGGAATAATACTCGTCGGGGATCATCACCTCGGCATGGCGGCGGAAGCGTTCATACCCGCCGAACTGGCCGTTATGCATAAAGGCCCATTTACCGACCACGAAGGGATGGCAATTGTTCCGGCTGGTCGCCGTCCCCGTCGAGGCCCGGACATGAGCCAGGAACAGGTGCGATTTCAGCGTCGCGGTCAGGCTTTTCAGGTTGCTGTCGGACCAGGCGGGCATGATGTCGCGGTAAAGTCCCGGCTCTTCCCGTTCGCCGTACCAAGCCATGCCAAAGCCGTCCGCATTGACCGGCGTGTGGCACTGCGTGGCGCCATGGCTTTGCCGGACCAGCGAATGGCCGGGCCGGCAGATCACGTCCTCAAGGAAGATCGGACTGCCGATATAGGCTGCCCAACGACACATGCCTGTCCCCTTTCGCGCCTTTTCCAGAAATCTTGGCACGAAAGCCCTGAAGAATCATCAAGAAGTCTCAGGCCGGGTTTTCTTCGACGATCACAAGATCGCGCTCTGCGGCATTTTTGGCATGTTCCAGCGCCGCCTGGTACTCGTCCGAGTTGTAGCAGGCGACCGCATCCTCGACGCTGGGGAAGCGCGCCACGACGTTGCGGGCGCGTTCATTCCCCTCAAGCTGGACATAACGCGTGCCGCGCGCGAGGAACACGCCGCCATGCGCCGCGATGGCCGGACCCGCAAGCTTTGCATATTCGCCGTAGGATTCCGGGTTGGTGACGTTCACATGGGCAATCCAGAGCGCGGTCATGCTTTCTCTCCGATCAGGGTTTCGACGGCGGAAATGGCGCTGTCGGCAGCGTCAAGGCTGGGTGCACCGCCTTGGGCGCGGTCGGGACGGCCACCGCCGCCCTTGCCGCCTAGTGCTGCGGTCGCAGCCTGGACCAGCTCGACCGCGGTGACGCGGCCGGTCAGGTCCGGCGTCACGCCCGCCGCGACCGTAGCCTTGCCGTCGGCCTCGGCCAGAACGACCACGGCGCCCGAGCCAAGACGCGCCTTCATCTCGTCGACCAGCGGGCCAAGCTCCTTCCCCGAGACGCCATCGACACGACGGGCAATCAGCTTGATTCCGTTGATTTCCTTCGGCGCCTCGTCCGAACCACCGCCCATCGCCAACTGGCGCTTCAGCTGCGCGACCTCATTGGCCAGTGCCTTGCGCTCGTCGGCGAGCGCGCGAACCTTGTTCACGACATCGCCGGCCTGCGCCTTGACGATACCCGCGACCTCGGCAAGCTCGCCATCGACGCGGCGCAGCGCATCCAGCGCGGCCTGACCGGTCAGCGCCTCGATCCGGCGGATGCCGGCGGCGGACGCGGTTTCCGAGGTCAGCGCAAACATCCCGATGTCGCCCGTGCGCGCGACATGGGTGCCGCCGCACAGTTCCAGCGAATAGGTCTTGCCGCCGATGCCTTTGCCCGAGCCTTGCAGCTCGCCCATCGACACGACGCGGACCTCATCGCCATATTTCTCGCCGAACAGGGCCTGCGCACCAAGGCCGCGGGCGTCGTCCGGGGTCATGATCCGGGTTTCGACCGGGGTGTTCTGGCGGATGAAGTCATTCACCTCGCGTTCGACCTGGGAGATTTCCTCGGCCGTCAAGGCCTTGGTGTGGCTGAAGTCGAAGCGCAGACGGTCGGGGGCGTTCAGGCTGCCGCGCTGCGCGACATGTTCCCCCAGCGCGCGGCGCAGGGCTTCGTGCAGCAGGTGCGTGGCCGAGTGGTTCGCCCGGATCGCGCCGCGGCGGTCGTGCTCGACAGCAAGCTGTGCACCCTGCCCGCGGCTGATCGTGCCCAGCGTGACCTCGGCCACATGGACGAAAAGACCATTGGCCTTCTTCGTGTCGGTGACGCGTGCGGCACCGGTCTCGGTCTTGATCAGGCCGGTATCGCCAACCTGGCCGCCGGATTCGCCGTAGAAGGGCGTCTGGTTCACGACGATCTGGATCTGCTGACCCTCGCCCGCGGTCTCGACTGCCGCGCCGTCCTGCACCAGCGCCAGGATCTGGCCTTCG
Organism: Paracoccus sp. KR1-242; assembly: GCF_049446195.1. Lineage (NCBI taxonomy): Bacteria > Pseudomonadati > Pseudomonadota > Alphaproteobacteria > Rhodobacterales > Paracoccaceae > Paracoccus > Paracoccus sp. KR1-242. The sequence continues at coordinate 525,128 of NZ_JBMSED010000001.1, read as the reverse complement.
CTCTCCTCGGTGTCATAGCCTAGGAATTCGGTCGCGCCGTGCTGTTCGGCCAGGTCGAACCAGATCGCGGCATCCTTGGTTTCACCCGAGCCTGCCCATGCGGCACGCGCCTTGGCCTTCTGCTCGGCCATGGCGCTGTCGAACCCAGCGGTATCGACCGCGCGGCCCTTTTCGCGCAGGGCATCCTGCGTCAGGTCCAGCGGGAAGCCATAGGTGTCGTAAAGTTTGAACGCCGCCTCGCCGGGCAGGTTCACCCCTTCGGGCAGCTTCCCGAGTTCGTCATCCAGCAGGCGCAGACCGCGGTCCAGCGTCTGCTTGAAGCGGGTCTCCTCCAGCTTCAAGGTTTCTTCGATCAGGGCCTGCGCGCGGCCAAGTTCAGGATAGGCCGCGCCCATTTCGCGCACCAGCGCCGGGACCAGCTTATGCATGACCGGGTCCTTGGCACCCAGGATATGGGCGTGGCGCATGGCCCGGCGCATGATCCGCCGCAGGACATAGCCCCGCCCCTCGTTCGAGGGCATGACACCGTCGGCGATCAGGAAGCTGGTCGAACGCAGGTGATCGGCAATGACGCGGTGATGCACCTTGCCCGGCCCATCCGGGTCGTTCGAGGTCGCATGCGCCGACGCTTCGATCAGGCTGCGCATCAGGTCGGTGTCGTAGTTGTCGTGCTTGCCCTGCAAAAGCGCGCCGATCCGCTCCAGCCCCATGCCGGTGTCGATCGACTGCATGTCAAGCGCGCGCATCGAGCCGTCCTCGAACTGCTCGTTCTGCATGAACACGAGGTTCCAGATCTCGATGAAGCGGTCGCCATCCTCGTCCGCCGAGCCGGGCGGGCCGCCCCAGATCTTGTCGCCGTGGTCGAAGAAGATCTCGGTGCAGGGGCCGCAGGGACCGGTCGGACCCATCTGCCAGAAGTTGTCGCTGGTCGGGATGCGGATGATGCGGTCGTCCGACAGGCCCGCGACCTTCTTCCAGATATCTGCGGCCTCGTCATCGGTGTGATAGACGGTGACCAGAAGCTTGTCCTTGGGAATGCCGAAATCCTTCGTCAGCAATTCCCAGGCATAGGGGATCGCCTGCGTCTTGAAATAGTCGCCGAAGCTGAAGTTCCCCAGCATCTCGAAGAAGGTGTGGTGCCGCGCGGTATAGCCCACATTGTCCAGGTCGTTGTGCTTGCCCCCGGCGCGAACGCATTTCTGCGCGGTGGTCGCGCGCTTGTAGTCCCGCGTCTCAACCCCGGTGAACAGGTTCTTGAACTGCACCATCCCCGAATTCGTGAACATCAGCGTGGGGTCGTTGCGTGGAACCAGCGGGCTGGATTGGACGACACGGTGGCCGTTGCGTTCGAAGAAGTTCAGAAACGTCGAGCGAATGTCGTTCAAGCTGGGCATGGCGCAATCTTTCCGGATGGGCAGAGTCCGCAAATAACCGAGGGGGGCGCGGGCGTAAAGCCGGAACGCTGGTACAAGGGACCGGGACGCAGCAAAGAAAAACGCGCCCCGGATCAGCGGGACGCGCGGATGGCGATCTTCGGCAATCAGTCCTCGGTCAGCGAGTCGTCGCCTTCGTCGCCGGCACCGAAATCAAGACCGTGGCTGGCGCGGATCTTGTCTTCGATCGCGAAGGCGATTTCCGTATTGTCACGCAGGAACTGCTTGGCATTCTCACGACCCTGGCCGATGCGTTCGTCGCCATAGGAATACCAGGACCCCGACTTCTCGACGACGCCGGCCTTGACGCCCAGATCGATCAGCTCGCCGACCTTCGAGATGCCTTCGCCATACATGATGTCGAATTCGACCTGGCGGAAGGGCGGCGCCACCTTGTTCTTGACGACCTTGACGCGGGTCGCGTTGCCCACGACCTCGTCCCGGTCCTTGATCGAGCCGGTACGGCGGATATCGAGGCGGACCGAAGCATAGAATTTCAGCGCATTGCCGCCGGTCGTGGTTTCGGGGTTGCCGAACATCACGCCGATCTTCATGCGGATTTGGTTGATGAAGATGACCATGCAGTTGCTGCGGCCGATGCTGGCGGTCAGCTTGCGCATTGCCTGGCTCATCAGGCGGGCCTGGCTGCCCATCTGCATGTCGCCCATGTCGCCTTCGATCTCGGACTTCGGCGTCAGCGCCGCGACCGAGTCCACCACGACCAGGCTCACCGCGCCCGAACGCACCAGCGTGTCGACGATTTCCAGTGCCTGTTCGCCGGTATCGGGCTGGCTGATCAGCAACTCGTCCAGGTTGACGCCAAGCTTGCGGGCATATTGCGGATCAAGTGCGTGTTCCGCGTCGACAAAGGCGCAGACGCCGCCTTTTTTCTGTTCTTCGGCCACCACATGCAGGGTCAGGGTGGTCTTGCCCGAACTTTCCGGGCCAAAGATCTCGATGATCCGGCCCTTCGGCAGGCCGCCGATGCCCAGCGCGATATCAAGGCCAAGCGAACCGGTCGATGTCGCCTCGATCTCGGCCACGGGATTGTCGCCCCCCAGCTTCATGATCGAACCCTTGCCGAACTGCCGTTCGATCTGGGCCAGCGCGCTGTCCAGAGCCTTCTGCTTATCTGCCGATCGCTTGTCGTTCATGTCGAAAAGTGTTGCCCCTGCCATGCGGTCCCCTTGCTTATTTCATACCCCGCCCGTCGGGGCAATCAGTGCCCGCCCGTCACATGTTCACGGGTTGTTCTCTTTGTGGGGGAATTCGCGAAAGAAAGCAAGAACAGCTTGCCGATTCGCCACATTCTTCCACCGCCTCACGGTCGATCCTGAGGGGCAGAAATTAAGAAAAGATTTACAGCGATCCCCCCTGCCGCTATTTCCTGACCGCCCACCAATCGCACGAAATGGAACAAGATGCTGATTTTTTGGGAGAAACGGCTCGTCTTTCTGGCGACCCCCAAGGCAGGCTCGACCGCGGTCGAGGCAGCGCTGGAATCCCTGGCCAATGTCGCCGTCCAGCGGCCCGCGGAATTGAAGCACACCGATCTGGGCAGCTATCGCCGCCATATCGAACCCTGGCTGCACCAGATGACCGGGGACAGGTTCACCACCGTCGCGCTGATGCGCGAACCGATCGGATGGCTGCGCAGCTGGTACCGCTTTCGCCACCGCGACGATATCGATGATCCCGACCACGCCATGGATGGTGTCACCTTCTCGCAATTCGCGCAGTCCTATGCCGGATCGGCGGAAACCTATCGCCAGATCGGGATGCAATGCGACTTCCTGACCCGGAGCGAGGATCGGGTCGACCGCATTTTCCGCTATGAGGAGATGCAGGACCTGACCCATTTCCTTGAGGATCGGCTTGACTGTGCCATCAGCCTGCCGCGCGTCAACGTCCCGCCAGCGGTCGACGTCTCGCTGAGTGATGAGCACGGGGCGATGCTGCGCCGCTTCCTGCATCGCGACGTGGCGCTTTACGATTCGCTTTGCATGGTCGCGGCCTAGGCCTCCAGCTCGCGTGCCAACTGGCGGCCGACCAGAGCCGTCAGGTCCGAAAGCGAGAAGGGCTTGGCGAGGAAGGCCGAATTCGGCACCGGCGCGTGCCCTTCGGCAAACACGTCCTCGGCATAACCCGAGATGAAGATTACGCGGGTCTGGGGACGGTCGCGCAGCGCGGACCGGACCCAGGCCGGACCGTCCATGCCCGGCATGACGACATCGGTCACGAAGACATCGACCACCAGCCGCTGATCCGAAAGCAGGGTCAGGGCGTCTTCGGCGCTGGCGGCCTCCAGCACGGCATAGCCCTGCAGTTTCAGCGCCCGGCTGGCAAAGGCGCGGACCGGGGCCTCATCCTCGACCAGCAGAACCGTGGCCTCGGCCTCGGCACGCGTAACCAAGGGCTGGGCGGGTGCCTCTTCGGGTTCCTCGGTCGCCAGCGACCGGTCATGCGCGGGAAAGAACAGTGAAAAGACGCTGCCGACTCCGGGCGTGCTGTCGCAGAAGATATAGCCGCCAGTCTGCTTGACGATGCCATAGGCGGTGGACAGCCCCAGCCCCGTCCCCTCGCCCGTGCGCTTGGTGGTATAAAAGGGTTCGAAGATCTTGGTCAGCTCCTCGGGCGGGATGCCGCAACCCTGGTCATGAACCTCGACCCGGACGTAATCTCCGGCAGGCAGCCGCGCGCGACCGACCTCGGTCGCCTGATCCAGCTGCATGTTGTCGGTCCTGATCGCAATGTCACCACCGGCGGGCATGGCGTCGCGGGCATTGACCACAAGGTTCATGATCACCTGTTCCAGCTGGCGACGGTCAGCCCGGATCATCCGCAGCGAGGGATCGTGGTCGAAAGTCAGCACCACCCTTTCCCCGACCAGCCGGTTCAGCAGATGCGTCAGGTCCGACAGCGTGTCGCGCAGGTCGATGATCTGCGGTTTCAACACCTGCTTGCGCGAAAAGGCCAGCAACTGCCGCACCAGCGCGGCCGCACGATTAGCGTTCTGGCTGATCTGGTCGAGGTCGGCGAAATCCGGGTCGGCCTTGTCGTGGCGCAGCATCAGCAGGTCGCAATGACCGGTGATCGCCGTCAGCAGGTTGTTGAAGTCATGCGCGATTCCGCCCGCGAGCTGGCCAATCGCCTGCATCTTCTGACTCTGGACGAATTGCGCCTCGAGCGTCTTCAGCGCGCTTGCATCCGACAGGACGGCGGTGGCGTAATCGCCGTCTCCGCGCGTCAGGCTGACCTGAAGGAAGCGGTCGCCGCCGTCGCCCTTCAGATGCAATACCTCGGCCCCGCCCACGGTCCGTCCGAAACAGATGTCCGACACCCAACCGCCTATCTCGCGCCCCGGCCCGTCCAGAAGCACGGAAAGCGGCTGGCCCGGCTGCGCGTCGCCCAGAAGCTGCCGTGCGGCATCGTTGAGGCGCAGGATCCGCGCCGCGGCATCAAGCCGCAGCAGGGGGACAGGCAGCGTTTCGAATTCGTCGACTTGCGTGGCCGGGTCGACCGGCAACGGAAGATGCGAGGGGTCGGCGGCAGTCCAGATCTGCCCCCCCTCGGGATCGCGGCGGACCAGAAAAACGCCCGCTTCCGCCAGATCCACGCGACATTCGCGGTTGCGCAGAAGCAGTTGGGCAATATCCCGCAGCGCGGCGGCGGGATCGGCATTGGACCTGCCCAGAAGATCGCCCGCCTGACTGCCGACAAGTTCGCCCATCTGCTCGCGCGCGCGCTGGGTCTGGGCGGCAATGGTCCCCTCCCGGTCGATCACCAGCGTCACACCGGGATCCGTCCGCAGCCTTTGCCGCAGCCGCGCCAATGCGCGCCGCCGCTGCCATGTCGAGGCCATGCGTCCCATCGGCAGGAACAGGCCCAGAAGGCCGATCCCCAGCACCGCCCCAAGCAGGGCCAGCCCTGCGGATTCATGTGCGGCCCTGTCGCGCGCATTCATGGAGCAGATCGCGAAGCCCGCACAGATGGCCATCGCCATCCCCAGAAGCGCCGCCATCCATTGCCGCGTCAGACCTGCGAATGCCATGCGTCCTCCCCTTGCATGGGAAGTCAGTATCCGCAGTCGGTTAATCGCGGGTTAACGCCGGCGCATCAGCGCAAGATAGAACCCGTCCGAGGCGTTCAGCGGCGTCAGCCGAAGCTCGCTGACAGGTTCGAAATCGCTGCGGGCGCGGAAGGCCGCGATCTGTTCTGCGTTTTCCTGTTCGAAGACCGAGCAGGTCATATATGCCAGATGCCCGCCCGGCGCGACGAACGCGGCAGCTTCGTCCATGATCCGGGCCTGCAGCGCGACCAGCCGGTCCAGCCCGGCACGGTCCAACCGCCATTTCGCGTCTGGTGTCCGCCGCCACGTCCCGCTGCCGGAACAGGGCACGTCGGTCAGGACCAGATCGAACTTCCCCTCGACGCGACCGGGTGCGGCAAGGCGCAGGCGCACCCCGGCGCGCTTGGCACGGGCGGGCAGGTCCGCCATGCGCGAAGCCTCGACATCATGGGCGACGATGCGGGTGACACCGGCGGCCGCCAACGCCAGCGCCTTGCCGCCGCCGCCCGCGCAATAATCCAGCGCCGATCCGACCCGCGGCAGCGCCGCGCAGGCCAGTTGCGGCGACAGATCCTGAAGCTCGACCAGCCCATCGGCATAGGCGCCCGAGGCCGCGACGCGGCGCGCGCCCTCGATCACCTCCAGCGCGCTTGCCAGCTTCGCAGACGGGCGGGCAACGATTCCATCCCGCTCCAGCGCGGCCAGCGCCTCGTCAGGGCTCGCGCGAAGCGTGTTCGCCCGCAGCCAGACCGGGGCACGGTCCCGCAGCGCGGCGGCGACATCCGCAGCCGTTTCCCCCAGGGCGTCCCGCCAAAACGGCTGCATCCAGTCCGGCAGGTCCATCGCCTCGGCCGGGCTGGGCGCGCGCTGGCTTTGAACTTCCGCCGGTTCAAGCATGGCGGGTGCATAAGGCGCGCCGGTAAAGACTTGGGCGGGATCTGTGCCTTCGTCGCGGCACATGCCAAGGATCAGGCCCCGCCCGCTCAGCGCGCCGCCCAGTGCCGCACGCGAACGCATCCGCCGCAGCGCATCGAAAACTATGTCACGCACCGCCGCGCGGTCACCGGACCCGGCGAAACGGCTGTTCCTTGCCCAGCGAATCAGCGCAGCCTCGGCCGCTTCGCCCGACAGGACCTGATCGAGAACGGTGATGGCGGCCTGTGCGCGGGCGGCGGGAGTCATGGCAATTCGCGGGCTGGAAAGGTTTTGCCCAGAAAGTCACTCTGCCGGGCGATGTCAAGTTATGACCCCTCGTTATCCGGCGGGGGTGGCAGGGTCGGATCATCGAACAGCGGTCCGCCCCCGTGCAGCGGAACCAGCGGCCCGCGCGCCGCAGTGATCGCACTGCCCCGCCCGGCACCGATCGCGGCCAAAGACCCGGGGGTCCCCGTCACCGCGGTTCCGGGCGGCGCGCCCAGCAACATCAGCCGCTGGCGGACGCGCTGGCGGCTGTCCGCCGCGACCGAGGCGAAGCTGTTATAGGTTTCGGGCGTGCCGGTCATGCCCTGGAACCCGCGTTCCTTCAGCGTCGCGCGCAACGTGTCGAACCGCGCAAGATAGCGGTCGGCATAAACCGCGGTGCGCGAATGGAACGCACCCGCGGCCCGCCGCCAGTCGCCCGTCTCTCGGTAGAGGTCGCTGACGAAGCGGGCGGCATAGCGCGCATTCTCAAGCGGGTCGAACATCTGCGCGACCGAGGCGAATTGCGCGCCATGCCAGCGATAGTTCAGTTGGAAGCACCCGATATCAAGATTGCTGCGCCCCGACCTGATCCGATCCTCGGCAAAGGCGATCGCGCTGCCGGGATCGTCGAACCACGTCCCTTCACCTTCGGCATTGGCGCTCCAGGCCCAGGGTCGGACCACGCCATCAAGACGCCGGCCCGTTTCGGTCAGGGTCAGCGCGCCCAGGATGTCGGCGGGCACGCCGGTTTCGCGGGCCGCCTGCGCCGCCGCCCATTCGCAAATCTCGGCACCGGGCTGGCCAAGTGCGCGGCTGGCCCAAAGAAGGCCAAGGATCAGCAGAACGGCGGGGCGACGCAAGGCAGACATGGAATCCCGGCAGCGGCGATATCGCCTCTGGATACCGGACCGGGTTTAAGATTCCGTTGCCGCGGTCGAAAGGCGGGCGGCGCAGGGCCGCCCTGCCCGTTTCAGCCCATGCGGTAGTTCGGGCTTTCGCGCGTGATCTGCACGTCGTGGACGTGGCTTTCCTTCAGGCCCGCGCCGGTGATGCGGACGAACTCGCAACCGCCCCGCATCTCGGCCACGGTGGCGTTGCCCGTATAGCCCATTGCCGCGCGCAAACCGCCGACCAGCTGGTGGATCACCGCCGAGGCCGTGCCCTTGTAGGGCACCTGACCCTCGATCCCCTCGGGGACCAGCTTGTCCGAGGCGGCATCCTTCTGGAAATAGCGGTCGGCCGAACCGCGCGCCATGGCACCCAGGCTGCCCATGCCGCGATAGGACTTGAAGGACCGGCCTTGGTACAGGATCACCTCGCCGGGGCTTTCGTCGGTACCCGCAATGGCCGAACCGACCATCGCGCAGCTTGCACCGGCGGCGATGGCCTTGGCGAAGTCGCCCGAGAACTTGATGCCGCCATCCGCGATGACCGGGATGTCGCCCGCGCCCCGGACCGCGTCCATGATCGCGGTCAGCTGCGGCACGCCGACACCCGCGACGATGCGGGTCGTGCAGATCGAGCCGGGGCCGATCCCCACCTTGATCGCATCGGCACCGGCATCGACCAGCGCGCGCGCGGCCTCTGCGGTGGCGACGTTGCCGGCGACGACCTGGACTTCGTTCGAATGCGCCTTGATCCGGCTCACGGCACGGGCCACGCCCTCGGAATGGCCATGCGCGGTGTCGATCACCACCATGTCGACCCCGGCTTCGACCAGCGCAAGGCTGCGCTCATAACCCTCGTCGCCCACGGTCGAGGCGGCGGCGACGCGCAGGCGGCCCAATTCGTCCTTGCAGGCCAGCGGGTTCAGGACCGATTTCTCGGTATCCTTCAGGGTCAGCAGACCGGTCAGTTTGCCCTGACCATTGGTGATCAGCAGCTTCTCGATCCGGCGTTCCTTCATCAGGTTGATCGCCTGTGCCCGGTCAGCGGGCTCGTGCAGGATGGCAAGATCCTGCGCCGTCATCACCGCACGAACCGGGGTGCGGTCGTCGCTGGCAAAACGCATGTCGCGGTTGGTGATGATGCCGACGACGCGGCCCTCGTCATCCACCACCGGAAAGCCGGTGACGTTATAGCGCTCTTGCAGCGCCTTGGCGTCGGCGATGGTCTGGTCGGGGCGCAGCGTGACCGGATCATAGACGATGCCGGATTCGAACCGCTTCACGCGGCGAACTTCGTCCGCCTGCTGTTCGGCAGTCAAATTGCGGTGGATCACACCGATCCCGCCCGCCTGGGCCATCGCGATCGCCATGCGGCTCTCGGTGACGGTGTCCATGGCGCTGGAGAGCAGGGGAATGTTCATCCGGATCTGCTTTGTGACCCAAGTGGTCACATCCGCCGTCGAGGGCATCACCGAGGATGCCGCAGGTACGAGAAGAACATCGTCGAAGGTCAAAGCCTCACGAATCTGCATGGGAGCATCCTTGTCAGGGGTTCGTTTGGCAGTTTCCCATTTCACGGAGACGCAGGAATGTCCAGCGCAAACACGGTGGAATCGTGGGCCGTCGCGAACCGCGCGAGGATCGCGGCTGTTGTAGAGTGGTCGCACCGACACGCCTAATGATTGAACGCCCCTTTCGACGTCGCGTCAGTCAGGCCATACGATTGACGGGGGCGTCACCGCGGCCAAAAGCTCGGCTCAGGCCTTTGGGCCACGAATGGGAGGAAAACATGAAAAAGACGATGACCGGGCTGGCCCTGTTGCTGACCAGCGCCGCACCAGTCCTGGCCGGAGGCATCGAGCGCGCGCCGCAATCGATCGCGGTGCTGTTCGAACAGGGCAAATATCTGGAACTCAGCTTCGGCGGTGTGACCCCGGATGTCTCGGGCCGCGATCTCGACATCTATGGCGGCAGCAAGACGGGCGACGTCGCGCAGGGCTATGGCTTCATGGGCCTGGCCTACAAGCAGCAGTTCACCGACAACCTGTCGGGCGCCTTCATCATGGAGCAGCCCTTCGGCGCGGACATCCTGTATGATCCCTCGGGTTCGCTGATGCTGGGCGGAACCGCGGTCGAGGTGAACTCGACGACTTATACCGCACTGCTTCGCTACAAGTTCGAGAACAACTTCTCGGTCCATGGTGGTCTGCGCGGCTCTCATGCGGACGGCAACGTGACATTGCAGGGCCTCGCCTATGGTCCTCTGTCCGGCTACAACGTCGATCTGGACGGCGCCTGGGGCGTGGGCTGGGTCGCGGGTGCATCCTATGAAGTCCCGGATATCGCGGCGCGCATCTCGCTGACCTACAACTCTCCGATCGAACATGATTTCGACACGACCGAGACGCATCCCGGCATCGCCGGTGCGCTGCCCCCGATCGATGTGGACAGCAGCACCACGGTCAAGACGCCGCGTTCCTGGGTGCTTGAAGGTCAGACCGGCGTGGCCGCGGACACGCTGCTTTACGGCTCGATCCGTTGGGTGAAATGGTCCGAATTCAAGGTCGATCCGCAGGTCCTGGTCTCGGCCCCGCCCGGCGGCTTCGGCGTTGAGGACGGCCTGGTCGAGCTTGAGGACACGACGACCTATACCATCGGCATCGGCCGCAAGTTCACCGAGAACTGGTCGGGCACCGCCTCGATCACATATGAGCCGGAAACCGACGACCTGGTGTCCCCGCTGGCGCCGACCAACGGGCGCAAGGGCGTGACGGTGGCCGCGATCTACACGATGGACCAGATCAAGATCACCACCGGCATCAGCTACATGAAGCTGGGCGATGCCTATGCCGAAACCGGAACCCCGGACGAGAAACGCGCCAAGATGTCGGGCAACGACCTTTGGGGCATCGGGATGCGCATCGGCTACAACTTCTGAGCCAGCGCAACCGAACGACAAAGGCCCCGCGATGCGGGGCCTTTTCCTTTGCACGTGAAGCTGTCGCGTCAGTCCTTCAGCGCATTGACCAGCTGGGTGAAATGCTCGCCCCGCTTCTCGAAATTCGGATACTGGTCAAAGCTGGCCGCGGCGGGTGCCAGCAGGACGGTGTCACCCGGCTGCGCCTCTTCTCGGGCGCGGGCGACCGCCTGCTCCATCGTTTCGGCGATCTCATAGGGGGTCTGGCCGATCTGCAAGGCGAAATCGCGGGCCGAGTGGCCGATCAGGTAGGCCTTGACCACCTGGCCCAGATGCGGCCCCAGCGCCTCGATCCCGCCTTCCTTGCCCATGCCCCCCGCAATCCACCGGATGTTGGTAAAGGCATTCAGCGCCTTGGCCGCGGCGTCGACATTGGTGGCCTTGCTGTCATTGACCCAGCGCACGCCGCCGATCTCGGCCACGGTCTGACTGCGATGCGGCAGGCCAGCGAAGCTGTGGAAGGCGCGCTCGATCTCGCGCGGGGCGATCCCGACCGAACGGGCGGCCGCATAGGCGGCACAGGCGTTCTGGTGGTTGTGCTCTCCCGGCAGGCCCGTCACTTCCCGCAGGTCGATCGAGGCGACCTGGCGACCCTTGCGATATTCCGACAGGAACCCCTTGCGGGCAAAGACCGACCAGCCGAAGCCTTCCAGCTTCTGACCCGAGGAAACCCGGATCACCCGAACGTCCGCCTGTCCCATGCCCAGCTGGTTCGCAAGATAGCGCCCCTCGGCCTCGTCGACGCCGATCACGGCTCGATCCGGCCCGCCTTCGGCGAACAGCCGGCGCTTGGCCGCGAAATAGCCGCCGGGGCCGCCGTGACGGTCCAAGTGATCGGGCGAAAGGTTGGTGAAGACCGCGATGTCGGGGGTCAGCGCGCGGGCCAGATCGGTCTGATAGCTGGAAAGCTCAAGCACGATCACCTCGCCATCATGGGCGGGTTCCAGCGACAGCACGCCGGTTCCGATATTGCCGCCGATCTGGGTCGGACGGCCCGCCTCTTTCAGGATGTGATGGATCAGGGCGGTGGTCGTCGACTTGCCGTTCGACCCGGTGATCGCGATCACGCGCGGGGCGGTGTCGAACTGGTCCCAGTCACGCGTCGCAAAGCTGCGGAAAAACAGCCCGATATCGTTGTCGACGGGCACGCCAAGCTCATAGGCCTTGGCGATGACAGGATGGGGACGGGGATAAAGATGCGGGATGCCCGGGCTGGTAATCAGGGCCGAGACCCCTTCCCAGCTTTGGTCGCGGGTCAGGTCAAGGACGGTCATGCCTTCGGCAGCCGCCTGTTCACGCGTATCGACACCGTCGTCCCAGACGACGACATTCGCCCCGCCCGCCGCAAGCGCGGCCGCGGTGGCCCGCCCCGACCGGCCAAGGCCGAGGACTGCGATGGTCTGGTTTTCGACACCCTGAACCGGGATCATGCTTTTTCCTTCGCGATGAGAGGCCGGGGGCGCTTCGCCCCCCGGACCCCCCGAGGGTATTTGGAAAACGGTGACGGGATCAGCGCAGCTTGAGCGTTGCGAGACCGATCAGGGCCAGCACCAACGCGATGATCCAGAAGCGGATCACGATCTGCGCCTCGCCCCAGCCCTTCTTCTCGAAATGGTGGTGGATCGGGGCCATCAGGAAGACGCGGCGACCGGTGCGCTTGAAGTAGAGGACCTGGATGATGACCGACAGCGCCTCGACCACGAAAAGGCCGCCGACGATGGCCAGCACGATCTCGTGCTTGGTGACAACCGCAATGGCACCCAGCGCCCCGCCAAGCGCGAGCGAGCCCGTATCGCCCATGAACACGGCCGCAGGCGGCGCGTTATACCACAGAAAGCCCAGCCCGCCCCCGATCAGCGCGGCGACGAAGACCGCAAGCTCGCCGGTGCCGGGGACGAAGTGAACGCCCAGGTAATTGGCGAAATTGGCGTTCCCGACCATGTAGGCGATGACCGCGAAAGTCGCCGCGGCGATCATGACCGGCATGATGGCAAGCCCGTCCAACCCGTCCGTCAGGTTCACCGCATTGGCCGCGCCCAGAATCACGAGGACCGAAAAGGGAATGTAGAGCAGGCCCAGATTGATCAGCGCGTCCTTCATGAACGGCAATGCAAGCTGACCGCTGAGCGCGGCGGGATGCATGTATGCCGCCGCCGCCGCCGCCCCTGCCGAGATGCACAGCCCGATCAGCAAACGCACGCGGCCCGACAGGCCCGCATGGTGCTGCTTGGTCACCTTGGCATAATCGTCGGCAAAGCCGATCGCCGCAAAGCCCAGCGTCACAGCCAGAACAATCCAGACATAGCCATTGTCGAGGCGCGCCCAAAGCAGCGTGCCCACGACCAGGGCGGCCAGGATCAGCAGCCCCCCCATCGTCGGGGTTCCTGCCTTCGAGAAGTGATTCTGCGGTCCGTCATCGCGGATCGGCTGGCCCTTTTTCTGCTTGCGCCGCAAAAGGTCGATCAGCGGGCGACCGAACATAAAGCCGAAGATCAGCGCCGTGAAGAAGGCCCCACCGGCCCGAAACGTGATATACCTGAAAAGGTTGAAAAAATCCCCGCCGTCGGAGAGCGTCGCGAGCCAATAGAGCATTACTCTTTCCTTTCGCCAGGCGGCGTGCTTTGCCGTGTCCGGCGCAGGGCGTCAACCACTGCTGACACTTTCGACGATTTCGACCCCTTCACGAGCACGATATCGCCGGCGGCGACCAGATCACCGACCCGTGCGGCAAGGTCGGCGGCGTTTTCGGCATGCTGGCCGCGCCGCGTGGGGGGAAGCGCGTCATGCAGCGCCTTCATCAGGGGCCCGGCGGTATGAACAAGATCGATCTCAGCCATGGCCGCGTCCTCGGCCATGGTGCGGTGCATTTCGATTTCTTCGGGGCCAAGCTCCAGCATGTCGCCCAGGATCGCGACACGGCGGCCCCCGGTCAGGCGGACCAGCGTTGCCAGTCCCGCCGAAAGCGAGGTCGGGTTCGAATTATAGGCGTCGTCGATCAGGCGGATGCCGCCCAGTTCCTCAACCGCGCCGCGGCCCAAGGGAGGCTGCCAAGCAGACAGCGCCTTTCCAGCCGCCGCGACATCGGCGCCCGCCGCCGCCAGCGCGGCAAGAACGCCAACCGCGTTCATCACGAAATGCGTTCCCGCCGTGGCAAGATCGAAATCCACCGTCTCGCCCAGAATACGCGCACGCACGCGGGTCGCGCCGTCGGCAGTCTCGGCTTTCAGCGGCCGCGCCACGCCCTGCTGGCCGAATCCGACCACGATCGCGCCCGATTCGTCGGCGCAATCACGCAGCAAGGGCGTCACCGCCAGATCCTCGGGGATGACGGCGGTGCCCGGCTGGATCAGGCCGCGAAAAATCGCGCCCTTCTCGCGCGCGATCCCCTCTATCGCACCAAAGGCCTCAAGATGGGCCGCGGCGACGGTGGTGATCATGGCGACATGCGGGCGGGCCAGCCGCGCCAGCGGCTCGATCTCGCCCGGATGGTTCATGCCGATCTCGATGATTGCGAAATCCGTGTCGGCCGGCATCCGCGCCAGCGTCAGCGGCACGCCCCAATGGTTGTTGTAGCTGGCTTCGGCAGCATGGATTTTGCCCTGCCCGGCAAGCGCGACGCGCGCCATTTCCTTCGTCGAGGTCTTGCCGACCGAACCTGTGATCGCGATCACCTTGCCCGACATCCGCGCGCGGCCCGCACGGCCCAGCGCCTCAAGCGCGGCCAGGACATCGGGGACGACCAGCAGGGCTGCATCCTCCGCCACATCTTCGGGAACACGGCTGACCAGCGCCGCGGCGGCGCCTTTGGCCAGCGCCTGCGCGACGAAATCATGCCCGTCCCGCGCCGCCTGCAGGGCAACGAACAGGTCGCCCGGCTGGATGGTGCGGGTATCGATCGAGACGCCACCGATCGCGAAATCACGGGTGACGCGGCCACCGGTCGCGGCGGCGGCATCCTGCGAGGTCCAAAGGGTCATATCTTGCCATCCAGCGCCGCGACGGCCACCGAGGCCTGCTCGGCATCGTCAAAGGGATAAATGTCGCTGCCGATGATCTGGCCGGTCTCGTGTCCCTTGCCTGCGATCAGCAGCGCGTCACCCGGCTGCAGGGCATCGACGCCGCGCAGGATTGCCTCGGCCCGGTCGCCAATCTCGATGGCGTCAGGCCCCGCCCCGGCCATGACCTCGGCCCGGATGGCGGCCGGATCCTCGGATCGGGGGTTGTCGTCGGTGACAAAGACCAGATCAGCATGGTCGCGAGCCGCCTCACCCATCAGCGGGCGCTTCAGCCGGTCGCGATCGCCACCCGCGCCGAAAACCACGATGATCCGGCCCATCACATGCGGGCGCAGCGATTGCAGGGCCGAGGCGAGCGCCCCCGGCTTGTGGCTGTAATCGACGAAGACGGCAGCACCATTTTCGCGCATTGCGGCCAACTCCATCCGGCCGCGCACGGTGATCAGGCTGGGCAATGTCTCGATCACGCGGCTGGGCTCATCCCCCGCAGCGATGGCAAGCCCTGCGGCGGCCAGCACGTTTTCTGCCTGGAAGCCTCCGATCAGGGCCAGCCGGACCAGATGCGCCTGGCCCTTGAACGAGAATCGCAGATCCTGACCGGTGGCGTCGTAGCGTTGGCCCAGGATACGCAGATCGGCCGCGCCATCGCGGCCCACTGTGGTCAGGTCCAGTCCGCGGTCACGGGCAATCTCGGCCATCTGGCGGCCACGGGCGTCGTCGATGTTGATGACCGCGCCCGCGCCCTCGTCCAGCACATGGTTGAAGAGCAGCGCCTTGGCCGCGAAATATTCGTCGAAGTCCTTGTGGTAATCCAGGTGGTCCTGGCTGAAATTGGTGAAGGCCCCGGCCTTCAGCCGCACCCCGTCCAGTCGCCGCTGGTCCAACCCGTGGGAAGACGCCTCCATCGCGGCATGGGTGACACCAATGGCGGCTGCCTCGGCAAGGACGCGGTGCAGCGTCAGGGGGTCGGGCGTGGTATGGGCAAGCTTCGCCTGATAGTCGCCCTGCACGCCCATGGTGCCCAGGCTGATGGCGCGGTGGCCCAGTTCCTGCCAGATCTGCCGGGTGAAGGTTGCGACCGAGGTCTTGCCCGAAGTCCCGGTGATGCCCACGACGGTGTCGGGCTGCTGACCGAACCACAAGGCGGCGGCGGCGGCCAGGACGGCGCGCGGATCCTCGGCCACGACCAGCGCGGCATCAGTGCCGGACAGGACGGGCGCCGCAATTTCGGCCCCGGCGCGATCGGTCAGCACCGCGGCGGCGCCCTGGCGCAGCGCGTATTGAATGAACTCTGCCCCGTGCAGGGCCGATCCGGGCAGCGCCGCGAACAGATGCCCCGGCTGAACAGTCCGGGAATCGACCGAGATCCCGGTCACCTCGGGATCGCGCCCCTTGTCCCCCCTTAGCCCCAGAAGGGACAGCCGCATCGTCCTGTCAGTCACGCAACCCTCGTATCTCAGTTCGAGACGAGCTTTAGCCCATCTGTCAAAGGCCGTTCAACCATAGGCAGCGGGTGTTCGGTGATCGGGCGCAGCCCCAGCAGAGGGGCAAGGCGGCGGATCATCTCGCCCGCGACCGGTGCAGAGGTCATGCCCGCCGTCCGGCTTTCGCCGCCGCCGGCAAGTCCGGCCGAAGGTTCGTCCAGCGTCAGCACCAGGACATATTTCGGATCGCTGACCGGAAAGACCGAGGCCAGGGTCGAGACGTTCTTGTTGTGGTAATAGCCCCCCGTCGGACGCGGCTTGTCCGCGGTCCCGGTCTTGCCCGCAACCTCGTAGCCCTCGATATTGGCCGAGCGGGCGGTGCCGCGGGTCACGACCTGGCGCAGCAATGCAAGCGCGGTCTTGGCGGCCTCAGGGGACAGGACCTGTTCGCCATCGCGGCGCTGGCGTTCATGAACCAGCGTCGGGCGGACGCGCTTTCCGCCATTGGCGATGGTGGCATAGGCCGTGGCAAGATGCAGCGGGCTTGCCGCAAGCCCGTGACCGAATGCCACGGTGGCCGAGGTTACGGCAGGCCAGCGCTGCGGCACCAGCGGGCGACCGGTCGGCGCCTCGCTCAGTTCCAGCGGCGTCGGCTCAAACAGGCCCAGCTTCTGCAGGAAGTCCTTTTGGCGATCTGCGCCCAGCAATTGCGCGATGCGCACCGTCCCGACGTTCGATGACTTCACGATGATGTCGGTCACCGAAAGCTGGCTGCCATAGCTGTGGAAGTCGTTGATCAGGTATTTCCCGATCTTCATCGGCGTGGTCGAGTTGATCATCGTCGTCGGGCTGACCAGTTTCAGGTCCAGCGCCTGCGCGACAGGGAAAATCTTGAACGTCGAGCCAAGCTCGTATTGCCCCTGCACGGCCCGGTTGAACAGCGGGCTGTCCGACGCGTCTCCCTTGAGCAGCGGCCGCGGCCGATCGTTCGGGTCGAAATCTGGCAGGCTGGCCAGTGCCACGACCTCGCCCGTCTTCACCTCCATCAGCACGGCGGTCGCGCCCTTGGCACTCATGACCTTCATGCCATTGGCAAGCACGTCCTCCATCGCGGACTGGACGGTCAGGTCCAGCGACAGGGTCAGCGGTGCACCATCATTGGCGGGATCGCGCAACCAGCGGTCGAAAGCCTTCTCGACGCCGGCGACGCCGACGACCTCGGCGCTGGCCACGTCCTCCTTGCCGAAGGTCGAGCCGCCAAGGATGTGGCTGGCGATGCGCCCGTTGGGATATAGCCGCATCTCGCGCGGGCCGAACAACAGGCCGGGTTCGCCGATGTCATGGACCGCCTGCATCTGTTCGGGAGAGATTTTCTTCTTGATCCACAGGAAGCTGCGCTTGCCCGAGAAATCCTTCCTCAGACGCTCGACATCCAGATCGGGAAAGATCGCGGCCAGCTTTTCGGCCGCGCCCTGCGGATCGACCATCTGACGGGGATGGGCGTAAAGCGAATGGGTCAGCAGGTTCGTCGCAAGAACGCGTCCATAGCGGTCGGTGATGTCCGCCCGCTGCGACATGATCTGCGCGCCCGTCACCTGGGTTTGCGGCTCACTGGGATGGGTCGAGGCGAGCGCACCCATGCGCACCCCGACGACCCCGAAAGCCCCCACGAAGGCCAGAGCCAGGATGAACAGCCGCCCCTCGGCCCGATGGCGCGCGCCGTCCTGAATGACGGCGTGACGCTGGGCGCGGTTCTCGGCCTCGATGACGTCTGGATTCTCGCCTTTTTCGCGGGCCCGGAGAATGCGCGCCAGCGGGCGCAGGGGGGTGCGGATCATGGCGTCCTCTCCTGTGGTCTGAGCGGCGGGAAACCGGCAGGGCGTTCGACGGGCACCGCGCCTGTCCCCAGACCCGCGCCGGCCAGCGCGGCGGCGGGATCGGAAGGTTGCGGCGCGACAGGAACCGGGAACGCGACCTGCCCAACATCGACATACTGGTCGGCGCTGAAAGGAACGAGCTTCAGCTTCTCGAAATTCAGGTTCACCAGCTCGCGCAGGCGATCGGGGCGGTTGAGATAGGACCACTCGGCGCGCAGCACGCCCAGATCCTCGCGCAGGGTCGCGATCTCGCGCTGCGCCTTGCCCAGGTCGGTCAATGCGGCCTGCGTGCTGTAATTCTCGCGATAGGCCCAGAAAGCCAGTCCCATCACCACCAATGTCGTCAGCAGGTAAAGGACAGAGCGCATCATGAACCCCTGTAATCCAGCCGGGGCAGCCCCAGCGATCCAGGATCAACCCCGCCCGCGGGGGCTGCGGTGCGGATGCCCACGCGCAGCAAGGCCGAGCGTGAGCGCGGATTCTGCGCAAGCTCCGCCTCGTCCGGGCCGATGGCGCGGCGGAAGGGCAGCTTGAAGGCGGGCTCTGTCTGCACAAGCTCTGGCGCGTGACGGCTGCCGCCACCCGCGCTGTTCGACCGCGCCTGCATGAACCGCTTGACGATCCGGTCCTCAAGCGAATGGAAGCTGACGACAGCCAATTTGCCGCCCGGCTTCAGCACCCGCTCGGCCGCGGCAAGCCCTGCGACCAGCTGGCCGAATTCGTCATTGACCCAGATGCGGATCGCCTGGAAGGCGCGGGTCGAGGGATGGCTCTGCCCCGGCTTGGGCCGCGGCAGGCAGGATGAGACGACTTCGGACAACTGTCCGGTACGGGTCAGCGGGCGTGCCGCGACGATCGCGCGGGCAATGCGGCGCGAGCCACGCTCTTCACCGTACAGGTAAAGCACGTCCGCGATGACGGCTTCGGGCGCGGTGTTCAGCAGATCGGCCGCGGTCGGGCCGTCGCCGCCCATGCGCATGTCCAGCGGACCGTCGCGCAAAAATGAAAATCCGCGCTCGGCCTGGTCAAGCTGCATCGAGCTGACGCCCAGATCCAGGACAACCCCGTCCACCTGTTCGCCCGCCAGCCGGTCCATGTCCGAAAACGTGCCCTCGACCAGCCGCAGACGGTCGCCGTGGCTGCCCGCCCATTCCGCCGCCATGCGAAAAACCGAAGGATCGCGATCGATGCCGATGACGCGGTCCGCGCCTTGCGCTAGCAACCCGCGGGCATAGCCGCCCGCGCCGAATGTGCCGTCGATCCAGGTCCCGGACACAGGCGCAACGGCCCGCAGAAGCGGGCCAAGCAGGACGGGGATATGGGGATCTTCCGTGTGAGCCATCCCCTACCCCTCTTCCTTGTGGGCCGGGGCAAGCAGCGACAGGGGATCGGCGCCCGGTTCGAAATCCGGGACCAGTCCTTCGATGCGGCGCTCCTCGTCGGCGTAATTCTCGGGGGACCACACCTTCAGGCTGTCGCCGGCCGAAATGAAGAAGGCGCTGTCGACAAGCCCGATCTTCTCGCGCAGCTTCTGCGGAAGGACCAGGCGGCCATCGCCGTCGATCTCGGTTTCCTCGGCATGGCCGTGATAGATGTTTTCCAGCAAGTTGCGCTCTGCGCTGCCGCGACCCAGTTTCGAGATCTGGTCGTCGATGTCGTCCATCGCCTCGATGGTGAACAGCTGCAGGTGCTTCCAGTCGCGGGTGCCGTAGACGATGACCAGCTGGGGGCGCTTGCCAGCGGACCAGTCGGGATCGCTCGCCTCGAAGACCCGCCGAAACTTGGCCGGGATCGAAACGCGACCTTTCGCGTCGACCTTGACCTCTTCGGATCCTCTGAACCTGCGCGCCACTGTCCGCGCTCCTTCCCACTGTCCCTGCCCTTTTCCGTTTGCCGGAAAAGGAAAGGGCGGATCGGGCTGCTGCCACTGCCCGATCCGCCGCCCTCGTTCCCATCTCTGGGCCCCGTAGTTTCGGGGATCGACCTTCGTGTTTGCGCCACCTGGGGGAGGTGCTGCTCGCGCGCCACAAAGGCCATTTTCGGAAAGCGGGTGCCTGTATGAAGCCTGCTTTTCGCCTTGGGGTCTTGTTGCCCCTTGAGCCCGTTTCCGTGAGGAAAGGGATGACATGGGAATGCATGGGACGCAATGGGTTTGTTTGGCTGCAATCGGGGCGCGAGCGGGAGTTTGCCCGTGAACATCGGCCGAACCGAATCTGACCTCATCTTTCGGAACGGAAGGTTTGGAAGTCTCGCGCGATCAAACCACTACATATGGTAGTTCAGGAAAGGTGGGGCAAAAATCCCACAATTTCCCAAAAACGCGGCCGGACCCCCTGCCCACGGCCCTCGAAAGCGATAAGACGGCCCGCCGGGCGCCTCGCGATTCTCGGGCGAACATGGGACTTCACGACGAGTCACGCTGCGGTGATTCGAATCTGGGGGCCGGTTCCCATGAAATCCCGAAGTTCTCCCGATCCTCCGCGACCATGAAAAAAGGGGCCGCGACGCGGCCCCCTTGAGATTGGATGCGGG
The DNA here is from genome assembly GCF_049446195.1 of Paracoccus sp. KR1-242. Taxonomy (NCBI): domain Bacteria; kingdom Pseudomonadati; phylum Pseudomonadota; class Alphaproteobacteria; order Rhodobacterales; family Paracoccaceae; genus Paracoccus; species Paracoccus sp. KR1-242. Next base: position 504,731 of record NZ_JBMSED010000001.1, on the reverse strand, counting down.
TCTGACCAGGTCAGGCCATGCCGCCGCCGATCAGTCGGTCGGCCAGTCGGGCAAAGGCCTGCGCCACCGGACCCTCGGTCGCAGCGATCGGCGTGCCTGAATCCCCCGCCAACCGCACGTCAAGGTTCAGGGGGATCTCGCCCAGGAAGGGCAGACCCAGCTCCTTTGCCTCGGCAGCGACACCGCCATGTCCGAAAAGATGCGCCTCATGTCCGCAATTCGGACAGATGTAGGTCGACATGTTTTCGACCAGACCCAGAACAGGGGTCTTCAGCTTGTTGAACATGTCGATGGCGCGGCGCGCGTCGATCAGCGCCACGTCCTGCGGGGTCGAGACGATCAAAGCCCCCGTCACCTGCGCCTTCTGGCACAAGGACAGTTGCACGTCGCCGGTGCCGGGCGGCAGGTCCACCAACAGCACGTCCAGCTCGCCCCATTTCACCTGGTTCAGCATTTGCTGCAGCGCGCCCATCAGCATCGGACCGCGCCAGACCAGAGCCTCGCCCTCTTTCATCATCAGCCCAAGGGACATGACGGTGACGCCGTGGGCGTGAAGCGGCTCGATCATCTGGCCGTCGCTGGTCGGCTTCTGGCCGGTCAGGCCCAGCATCCGCGGCTGCGAGGGACCATAGATATCGGCATCCAGCAGCCCGACCCGGCGTCCGGCCCGTGCCAGCGCAACGGCAAGGTTCGAGGTCAGCGTGGATTTCCCCACGCCACCCTTGCCCGAACCGATGGCCAGGATGCGCGCGACGCCGCTGACCGGGGCAGGCCCGGCCTGCGGGGTCGGATGTCGTCCGATCTTGAGACTGGGCGGCGGTTCGGCGCCCGCCTGCCCCGACCGGGCGACCACATCACCCGCCGGCGCCGCAGCCCGGCGCGGGGCGGCCGGCGCGGTCGTCACGATCTGGACCTTCTCGACGCCGGGCAGTGCCGCAAGACGCCTCTGCGCCTCGGCCTCGACCGGGGCAAGGTTGCGGGCAATCTCGGGATCACTGGCCTCGATGACGAATCGAACGGTCCCGCCATCCACCGTAAGGGCCCGGACAAGATCGGCCGAGATCAGGTTTCCGCCCCCCGGAACCGCTATCTGCTGCAGTTCGAAAAGCACAACTTCTCGTGAAATGGCCATATCGCCTCCGGATTCAAAGCGGGGGCAGCATGTCAACTTCGCGGCCCCTCGGCAAGCCGCCGACACCCCCCGAAATACTAAACGCCTGATCCCTCACAGAACTTGCCGGGGATTATTGCGGATTCCTTGATACTGACCCAAAGGCAAAACAAAAAAACCAGTTTTATGAAGCTCTTGACCCTTGGACTTTCAAAAGCCATTCCATTTCTGCATAGCAGCATCACGCCCCCAGCTATTGTGCAAGCGCAGCGAAAAGAGCATGTTCGCCCTAACAGAGCGACGGGCCGGAAACGGAAAACAGACCCGAAGCTCAAACGCCAAAGTAGAGTGAATGATATGGCTGTTCTGGATCTGAACCAAGGTGCCGCCCAACGCGGCGAAGGACGCTTCGGGAACCTGTTTGCCGACCTGCGCGATTACCTTGCGCGTCGGGCCCTGTTCCGCCAGACCGTCCGCGAGCTGAACGACCTGTCGGGTCGCGAGCTTGCCGACCTGGGGATCAACCGCTCGATGATCCGCAGCGTGGCTTACGAAGCCGCCTGGGGCTCGAAGTAAGAATTAGAATACCCGACCCACTCCTCCTCCCTTGGGTCTGGGTTTAGGCGACATCCTCTCTCCTCCTCCCTGAGGATGTCGCCGCTCCAATACCGTGAAGCCCCTCCTCCTCCCTGGGCTTCGCAGTTCAGGCGGCGCCCTTCTCCTCCTCCCTGAGGGCGCCGCCGACCAGATACCGTAGGACCCCCCTCCTCCCTGGGTCCTGCAGTTCAGGCGGCGCCCCTCTCCTCCTCCCTGAGGGCGCCGCCGACAGTTACGGTGAAACCCCTCCTCCTCCCTGGGTTTCACGGTTCCGGCGGCTCCCCCTCCTCCTCCCTGGGGATGCCGCCACCGACACGGCGAAGCCCCTCCTCCTCCCTGGGCTTCGCGGTTCAGGCGGCACCCTCCTCCTCCTCCCTGAGGGTGCCGCCACAAAACCACTGTCGGGACCAAGGAATGCGACGGCCCCTCCTCCTCCCTGGGTCGTCAGCTAGCGGTAATGGCCTCCTCCTCCCTGCCATTGCCGCACCAATACGCGGCCCCTCCTCCTCCCTGGGCCGGCGTTCCGCGGCGGTGCCCCCTCCTCCCTGGGCACCGCCGCTTTTCATTTCCGGACAAGACGGTTATTCGCAGGGGATGTTGTCCTATCAGCACGCCTATCACGCCGGGAATCTGGCCGATCTGCAGAAGCACGCGCTGCTTGCGTGGATGCTGGATTACCTGACGCTCAAGCCCAAACCGTTGAGCTATCTGGAAACCCATGCCGGGCGTGGGCTTTACGACCTGTCCGGCCCGGAATCCGAAAAGACCGGCGAGGCCCGCGCCGGCATCACCCGCGCTTTGGCCGAGGACTGGCTGCCCGCCGACCACCCCTTGCGCGGGGCGCTGGATCAGGTTCGCGACCTGCATGGCCCCGACGCCTATCCCGGATCACCGCTGATCGCGCGGTACTTCCTGCGCCCAGAGGACGAGGCCCATCTGGCCGAACTGCACCCGACCGAGCACGAGGCGCTGTCACGCATCGGCGGCTTTGCGCATCTGCATCGGCAGGACGGATTCGCGATGGCCAAGGCCATCTGCCCGCCCACGCCGCGCCGGGGGCTGCTGCTGATCGACCCCAGCTATGAAGTGAAGGCGGATTACGACGCCGTTCCCCGCCACATCGCCCAGATCGCGCGGAAATGGAACGTGGGCGTCATCGCGCTTTGGTATCCGATCCTGACCGACGACCGGCAGAAACCGATGGTCGACGCCTTGCGCCGTGACCACCCGCAGGCGCTGCTGTCCGAGGTGCGCTTTCCGCCCGCAAGGCCGGGACATGGCATGGTCGGGTCCGGCATGTTCGTCATCAACCCGCCCTTCGGGCTGGAGGACGAGGCCCGCCGGATCGAACGGCTTTACGCCCGGCTATAGGCCAGCGCGGCGGCAAGCCTGCGATCCTCGGACTCTTCCGGGCCATCGGCCCAGGGCCGGAACCGCAATCGAAATGCCGAAAGCGTTGCCGGGCTGTCGGGATAGCCGATCCGCCGCAGGCTTTCGGACAGCGGCAGGTCCGCACCCGCCGCCTCGGGCCAAAGCGCCAATCCCTGACGGGCCAGCCTCAGCCAGTCGAAATGCGGGCCGGGGTCGATCTTGCGTTCGGGCGCCATGTCGGAATGCGCGATGATGCCCGAGGCGGGAATCTCCCAGCGCGCCATGATCGCCGCGAGCAATCTTTCCAGCGCCGCCATCTGCGGTTCAGGAAAGGGACGGTCGCCGGGGTTGGCGATCTCGATGCCGATCGAGCGCGAATTCACATCGGCGCGCCCCTGCCAACTGCCCGCGCCCGCGTGCCAGGCGCGCCGATCCTCGGGGACCAGCGCCTCGGTCAGGCCATTTTCGTGGATCAGCCAATGCGCGCTGACCTCGGCTTCGGGATCGCAAAGGCGTGCCCGCGCCGAAGGCCCGTCGGCCATGCCGGTATAATGCAGCACGATCAGCTCGGGCCGCTGCCCGCGCCGGTCGCCGTGGTTCGGAGACAGGCTCAAAGCCCGTTCGACTGCCGAACCGGCCGTGGATCCCAGCCACAGACGAAACCGTCGCCGTCCGGGTCCATCCCTTTCGGGTCGATCAGCGGACCACCCTGCGAGATGAAGCCGCGCTGCGCGGCATCGACCGAAGGATAGGTGCTGCAAAGACGCGCCGCCTGCGCGACCGATCCACCCGTCCGCTTGTAGATCGAACTGCCCGGAGCCTGCCTCTGCTCATAGGCATAACGCACCAGCACCGGCGTCGTCCCGGCATAGGGTCCGCTCGTCGTCACCGGCATGGCACTGCGCGTGCCATCTTTCGTCACGATCTGGACCTTGGCCGGAACGGTCGAGGTTGGCGTTCCACCCACGTCGAGCACGGATGGCGCTTGCGCGGGCAATTGAATTGGAATGGCCTGCGGGACCGGGCCGGTCCCGTGCAATGCCGCCTCGCGTTGCCGAAGATATTTGGAATAGCCCGAGCCGTTGTTGATCGCGCTGTAATTCGGGTTCCAGCCCGTATTCTCGGCACAGGCCATCAACGACAGGACGGGGGCCAGCAACCCCAGCGTCACGAGTCCTCGCATCACGCACACTCCAGTTCTGCGCTTACCACCAGCGCGCCGGTTTCCCGGTAAAGCCTGCCGCAGTTTCCAGTGCCTGCGCAAGGTTCAACAGCCCACCCTCGTCCCAAGGACGACCGATCAGTTGCATTCCAAGCGGCAATCCCTGGCTGTCTAGGCCCACCGGAACCGAAATGCCCGGCAGTCCGGCAAGGTTAAGCGTCACCGTGAAGACGTCGTTCAGATACATCTCGACCGGGTTGCTCTTGTCCGCAGTGCCCAGGCCAAAGGCTGCGCTGGGGGTGGTCGGCGCCAGGATCGCGTCGATGCCAGCGGCATAGGCATGTTCGAAATCGCGCTTGATCAGCGCGCGGACCTTGCGGGCGCGGTTGTAATAGGCGTCATAGAAACCCGCCGACAGGACATAGGTGCCGACCATCACGCGGCGCTGGACCTCGGGGCCAAAACCTTCGGCGCGGGTCTTCTCGTACATCTCGACGATGCCGTCACCCTGCCCCAGCTTCGCCCGACGGCCATAGCGCACCCCGTCATAGCGCGCCAGGTTCGAGGACGCCTCGGCCGGCGCGATGACGTAATAGGCGGGCAGCGCGTATTTCGCATGCGGCAGGCTGATATCGACGATCTCTGCGCCGGCATCCTTCAGCATCTCGGCGGTGCGGGACCAAAGCCGGTCAATCTCGTCCGACAGGCCCTCGATCCGGTATTCCTTGGGAATGCCGATCTTCTTGCCGCGGATGTCGCCGGTCAGAGCGGCCTCGTAATCCGGGACCGGGCGGTCGGCGCTGGTCGAATCCTTCGGATCGACCGAGGCCATGGCCCCCAGCATGATCGCCGTATCGCGCACGGTCTTGGTGATCGGCCCGGCCTGATCCAGCGACGAGGCATAGGCAATCACGCCCCAGCGGCTGACCCGGCCATAGGTCGGGCGCAGACCCACGGTGCCGGTAAAGGCCGCAGGCTGGCGGATCGAGCCGCCGGTGTCGGTCCCGGTTGCGCCAAGGCACAGGTCGGCCGCCACCGCCGCCGCCGAGCCGCCGGACGATCCGCCTGCGGTCCGGTCGATGCCGTCACCCAGTTTCCACGGGTTGACCGTCGGGCCATAGACGCTGTTTTCCGTCGACGAACCCATCGCGAACTCGTCCTGGTTCACCTTGCCCAGCATGACCGCGCCCTGATCCCACAGGTTCTGGGTCACGGTCGATTCATATTGCGGCAGGAAACCTTCCAGAATGCGGCTGGCCGACTGGCTGGGCACGCCGCGCACGCAGAAAAGATCCTTCACGCCCACCGGAATCCCGGTCATGGCGGCGGCATTGCCCGCCTTGATCCGCGCATCGGCTGCGACGGCCATGTCGCGCGCCTTTTCAGGCGTCTGATGGACAAAGGCGTTCAGTGCGCCCGAGCCTTCGATCGCCGAAAGGCAGGCATCGGTCAGTTCGACCGCGGTCACTTCGCCCTTGGCCAGCGCGTCGCGGGCCCCGGCGATGGTCAGTTTGTTCAGATCGCTCATTCCACCACCTTCGGCACGGCAAAGAAGCCTTCGCGCGCATCCGGCGCATTCTTCAGGACCAGATCCTGCATCTCGCCGTCGGTCACGACATCCTCGCGCCGCTTCAGGCGCATGGGTTCAACGCCGGTCATCGGTTCGACACCCTCGACATCGACTTCGTTCAACTGTTCCATGAAATGCAGGATGCCGTTCAATTCCTGCGCCAGCGCAGGCAGGTCCGCGTCATCGACCGCGATGCGCGACAGGTGCGCGACCTTGCGGGCTTCATCCTCTGTGATCGACATGGGGGCTCCTTTTCACTTGGCCGAGGGTTTACCCCCCACGCCCGGTCGGGGCAAGCGCGGGCATGGGAACTTTACGCGCGGCAGCGGGCTTGGCAGGATGCGCGCAGCGAAAAAGGAGCCTCTTCCATGAAACTGACCTGGCTTGGCCATTCCGGCTTCCGCCTCGAGATCGAGCAGGCCGTGATCCTGATCGATCCATGGCTGTCAGGAAACCCCGTCTTTCCCGATGATCAGAAGCAGAATGCGATCGCAGGCGCGACGCATATCCTGCTGACCCACGGGCATGGCGACCATACCGGCGACACGCTGTCCATCGCGCGCGAGTTGAACGTGCCGGTGGTCGGGATCTATGATCTGATCAGCACCTGGCAGACCCACCAAGGTATCCAGGGCCTGGGCTTCAACAAGGGTGGCACCGTCGACCTGGGCGGGGCAAAAGTCACGATGGTCAACGCCGCCCATTCCTCCTCCCTCGAAGGGAATGAGGGACCGGTCTATGCCGGCCACGAATCCGGCTACATGATCGCCGGCGAAGGCCATGTCATCTATGTCTCGGGCGATACCGACATCATGGCCGACATGTCGTGGATGGGCGAATACCACCAGCCCGATATCGGGATCCTGTCAGCGGGCGGGCATTTCACCATGGACATGAAGCGTGCGGCCTGGGCGGCGAAGAAGTACTTCAACTTCAAGACCGTGATCCCGTGCCATTACAAGACCTTCCCGCTGCTCGAACAGGATGCCGAGGCGCTGAAGGCCGGCTTGCCCGGCGTCAAGGTCATCGAACCCCAGGTGATGGTCGCGATCGACCTGTAGTCGCCGCGCCTGACCGCAGAACCACTCAACCGTGCGACACGCGAAACTGGTGAGAATCTGGGACGAAAGCAAAAGGCGCGACCGATCGGCCGCGCCAGCATTTCCAGGGATCCTGCCGGATCAGGCGGCGAGGCGATCCTCGGCGCTTTCCAGCGGCAGGGGTTCGAAGCTGAAATAACCAAACATCTGTTCCAGCACGGCCATTGCTTCGGCGGCAGTCTTTTCCGCGCGGCGGTTCAGGACGGCGACGGTGGCGGGGTTCTGCAGGGTCTCGGCGGTCTTCATCGGGCAACTCCGGATCGGAAGGACATCAATCTCTCCCCGCCGGAACAAATAACGCCGCGGCGCAGCAATTTCCAGTGCGGCGACGCGGCGTAAAGAGACTTGGGCCGTCATAGCGGCCATGCCCTGAGGGCAGATCAGACGACCCGATCGACCATCATGTGCTTGATCGAAGCGATGGCCTTGGCCGGGTTCAAGCCCTTGGGGCAGGTGTTCGTGCAGTTCATGATCGTGTGGCAACGATACAGCTTGAACGGATCTTCCAGCGCATCCAGACGTTCGCCCGTCGCCTCGTCGCGCGAGTCGATGATCCAGCGGTACGCGTGCAGCAGTGCTGCCGGGCCAAGGTAACGATCGCCGTTCCACCAGTAGCTGGGGCACGCGGTCGAGCAGGACGCGCACATGACGCATTCATAAAGACCGTCCAGCTTCTTGCGGTCCTCGATCGACTGGCGCCATTCCTTGTCCGGTGTCGGGGTCTCGGTGATCAGATAGGGGTTCACCGAGGCGTGCTGCGCATAGAAATGCGTCAGGTCCGGGATCAGGTCCTTGACCACCGGCATATGCGGCAGCGGATAGATGTTGACGTCCTTGCCGGTGACCTCGTCGATGCCGAAGATGCAGGCCAGCCGGTTGCCGCCGTCGATGTTCATCGCGCAGGAACCGCAGATCCCCTCGCGGCAAGAGCGGCGGAAGGTCAGGGTCGGGTCGATCTCGTTCTTGATCTTGATCAGCGCGTCCAGAACCATCGGGCCGCATTTGTCGAGGTCGATGAAATAGGTGTCGATCCGCGGGTTTTCTCCGGTATCCGGATCCCAGCGATAGATGTTGAAGCGGCGGACATTCTTGCCCTCGGGCTTCGGCCAGGTCTTGCCGACCCGCATGCGGCTGTTCTTGGGAAGGGTAAGTTGGACCATTGGGTAACTCCTGGTGGTCAGACCGCCGTCATGCGGTAGGCTTGTCAGGGCGGGCAGCGGACGTCACGACGCCCTCCAACCCGGTTGTTCGTAAAGCGGTCGCGAAGGCGGCTGGCCCGAACGGCGCAGCACGCAATCCTCGAACACTTCGGACGGATCGCGCCCCGCCATGTAGTCCGAGGACACGCCGACCGAGAAATAACCGCCCCGGAAACCGTCGGAGCCGACGCCGAAGCCGGCCTCGGTCCGCGGTCCGCTGGCGTCGCGCGCCGCCGTCAGGCAAGAGCGCTCGGCCTGGTCGACAGGGACCGGCGCGCAAGCCGTCAACCCCAGCATCGCCGGGGTCAGAAGGCAAAGCGCGCCGCGAGGTCGCATCAGGCAGCGCCCTTGGCCGCGGCAGCGGCACCGGCGATGCATTGCGTCGTCGTCGGACGGCTGACGATCCCGGCAACCGTGCTGCTGGCGCTGGATGCCGAATCCGCGATCGTGGCCAGTTCGGCCGAGGTCGCGTTCTGCATCACGCAGTCGGTATAGGGGGCGACGTTGGCGCCCGGCAGGCGGCGCGCCATCTCGCGGTTGACGACAACCCGCGCGTTCGAGCGGGCCGCATCGGGCACGACCACCGGCGGTGCGACCGTCGGGGCCGGTGCGGGAACGCCCGCGGGATTCTGGACCACGCAGCCCGACAGGGCCAACGCGGAAGCAGTCATGATCAGCAGGAAACGCATCAATAAACCCTCGCTTTCGGTGCGATTTTCTTCAGATCGATCCCGCCTTCCTCGTGGGTGGTCAGAGGTTCGAGGTGAACGGGCCGATAGCCGAGTTTAACATCGTTGCCTTCGATCCAGGCAAGCGAGTGCTTGCGCCAGTTGGCATCATCCCGCTCGGGCCAATCCTCATGGGCATGGGCACCGCGGCTTTCCTTGCGCGCTTCGGCGGCGACGATCGTCGCCAGCGCGTTCGGCATCAGGTTGGTCAGTTCCAGCGTTTCCATCAGGTCGCTGTTCCAGATCAGGCTGCGATCGGTGACCTTGAGGTCGTTCAGCTTGCTGGCGATGACCTTCATCTTGTCGGCGCCCTCGGCCAGCGTCTTGTCCGTGCGGAAGACGGCGGCGTCGGCCTGCATGGTGCGCTGCATCTCAAGGCGCAGCTCGGCGGTCGGGACAGTGCCGTTCGCATTGCGGATGCGGTCGAAGCGGTCCAGCGCCTTGTTCACAGATTCCGTGTTGGTGACGGGGATCGGCGTATCGCGGTCGATCACCTCGCCCGCGCGGATCGCGGCGGCGCGGCCAAAGACCACGAGATCGATCAGCGAGTTCGAGCCAAGACGGTTCGCCCCATGGACCGAGGCGCAGCCGGCCTCGCCCACCGCCATCAGGCCGGGGAAGACCGCTTCCGGGTTTTCCTCGGTCGGGTTCAGCACTTCGCCCCAATAGTTGGTGGGGATGCCGCCCATGTTGTAGTGAACGGTCGGCAGGATCGGGATCGGCTCGCGCGTCACGTCGACACCGGCGAAGATGCGCGCGGATTCCGAGATGCCCGGCAGACGCTCGGCCAGGCTTTCCGGCGGAAGGTGCTGCAGGTTCAGGAACATGTGGTCCTTGTGCTCGCCCACGCCACGGCCTTCGCGGATCTCCAGCGTGATGCAGCGCGAGACGACGTCACGGCTGGCCAGATCCTTGTAGGTCGGGGCATAGCGTTCCATGAACCGCTCGCCTTCCGAGTTCGTCAGGTAGCCGCCTTCGCCGCGGGCGCCTTCGGTGATCAGGCAGCCCGAGCCATAAATGCCGGTCGGGTGGAACTGAACGAACTCCATGTCCTGAAGCGGCAGGCCCGCGCGGGCGACCATGCCGCCGCCGTCGCCGGTGCAGGTATGGGCCGAGGTGGCGCTGAAATAGGCGCGGCCATAGCCGCCGGTGGCCAGCACGACCATCTTGGCGTTGAAGACGTGAATCGTGCCGTCATCCAGCTTCCAGCAGACGACGCCGGTGCATTTGCCGTCGGTGACGATCAGGTCGAGCGCGAAATACTCGATGAAGAATTCCGCCTTTTCCTTCAGCGACCGGCCATAAAGCGTGTGCAGGATGGCGTGGCCGGTGCGGTCGGCGGCGGCGCAGGTGCGCTGCACCGGCGGGCCTTCACCAAATTCGGTGGTGTGGCCGCCGAAGGGGCGCTGATAGATCTTGCCTTCTTCGGTGCGCGAGAAGGGCACGCCGTAATGCTCAAGTTCGTAAACGGCCTTGGGGGCTTCGCGCGCAAGGTATTCCATCGCGTCGGTGTCGCCCAGCCAGTCCGACCCCTTGACGGTGTCGTACATGTGCCATTGCCAGTTGTCCGGGCCCATGTTCGCCAGCGAGGCGGCGATACCGCCCTGCGCCGCAACGGTATGCGAACGGGTCGGGAAGACCTTGGTCACGCAGGCCGTGCGCAGGCCCTGTTCGGCCATGCCCAGCGTCGCGCGCAGACCGGCGCCGCCGGCGCCCACGACAACCACGTCATAATCGTGCGTTTCGTATTTGTAATCTGCCATGGGGAACCTCAAAGGACGACGATCGCGCCCAGGCCCATGCGGACCAGCGCGTAAACGGCAGTGGCGATGACCGCCCAGCCGAAGATGACGGAGATGATGATCGCGGCCTTGCGGGTGCAGCCCTGGAAGTAGTCGTCGATCATGATGCGCGTGCCCTTGATGAAGTGCACCATGCCCACGATGACGAACATCGCCGTGATCAGCGCCGGAAGCGGGCGCGCGAAATAGGCCAGGACCAGTTCGCGCGGCAGGCCGATGGCCCGGGCGATGGTGACCATGAACAGCGGCGTCAGGATTGCCAGCGCAACGGCGCTGACGGTCATCTGCCAGTGATGGAGGGTGCCCGAATGTGCGGAACCCAGTCCTTCGGCGGATTTGCGGGGGGTGATGTAACGCATGTCTCCGCCTTTCCTCAGAACAGGAAGAAGATGATCAGGGTAAGGACCGCAAGCGCGACCGAGCCGCCGATCACGGCCTGGCTGGACTTTTCGGCCTGACCGATCTCAAGCCCGTAGCCCGCGTCATAGAACAGGTGCCGGATCCCGGCGAGCAGGTGATACCACAATGCCCACATCGACCCGGTCAGGATGATGAAGCCAAGCCAGGACCGCACCACCCAGTCGGCGCAGGCGAATGCGCCCGGCGAGGCGACGGCGGCGGCAAGCCACCAGACGATCAGCACAATACCGGCAACCAGCGCATGACCGGTAATCCGGGTCATGATCGAAGTGACGGCGGCGAGTGGCAGGCGGTAAACCTGCAGATGCGGTGACAGCGGCCGGTTGCCCCGGTTGACGTCAGCCATGATGTGCTCTCCTGCGTTCAGGGGCCCTCACAGCACGGCGGCTGGCGGCAAGGGCTGGCCGAGAAATTGGGTTTGCTTCTATTCGTTTTGTCGCATCTGTCACGGTTCGCGGCCAGACGAAAGGGGGAATAAGGGAAAAATCCACCCTTTGTGATCACGCAAATGTGGCCTGTGATCACGCTTCCGCGCATCGATGCCGGTGATTGCGGTATCATTCCGGCGGGTCAGACGGAACCGCGATTCCCAAGCGATTCCGTCACGTTTCGGGTTTGGGTGAACCCCGCCCTAAAGCGGGATCAGGGCCCAATAGTCCAGGTCCAGCAAGACCTCGGGCGCATAGGCACCGGCCTGGCCCCGCAGGGGAAGCTCGCCCGCCGCACCCTTGTGCGCGACCAGCCGCAAACGGATCGCACCAATGCCCGGCGCATCGGTCGGGGCCTTGTCCAGCACCTCGGACCAGGCCCGGATCGTATCGCCCGCATGACAGGGATTGGCATGCGCGCCAGCGTTCAGCGCCACCATGACCTGCGCATTGGCCAGCCCGTTGAAGGACAACGCGCGCGCCATGCTGATGACATGGCCGCCATAGATCAGGCGCTTGCCATCTTCGCGGATCGTCGCGTCAAAATGGACCTTGGCAGTGTTCTGCCACAGACGCGTGGCAAGCATGTGTTCGGCCTCTTCAACAGTCACGCCGTCGACATGGTCGATCGTCTCTCCGATCTCGTAGTCGCCCCACCTATGGGGTTCGCCAGCCAGGTCGAAGTCATAGCGGCTGAAATCCAGCCCTTCGGGGACGACCAGATCCTGCGCGGCAACGACCTTGGCCAGATCCGGGACCACGGTTTCGGGCGCGGGTGCGGCCGGATCGCGCTTTCGCACCATTGCCCAGCGGACATATTCCAGCACCGCATCGCCCATCTGGTTCAGGCCGCGCGTGCGCACCCAGACGATGCCGGACTTGCCGTTGGAATTCTCGCGCAGGCCGATCACCTCGGATTCCGCGCGCAGCGTGTCACCGGGCCAGACCGGGCGAAGCCAGCGCCCCTCGGCATAGCCGAGATTGGCGATCGCATTCAGGCTGATATCGGGAACCGTCTTGCCGAAGACGACATGAAAGGCCAGCAGGTCATCCATCGGGCTGCCGTCCAGCCCGCAATCGACAGCGAATTCATCCGACGAGTAAAGCGCGTGCCGTGCCGGGTAAAGCGCGTGATACAGCGCGCGCTCGCCCTCGGCGATGGTGCGGGGGATGGCGTGACGGATGACCTGGCCGACCTGGTAATCCTCGAAGAAGCGTCCGGGGCTGGTCTTGCTCATTGCTGGCCCAGCTTCATTTCGGGGTGATACGCCGTCTCGATGTCCTTGGTGACTGCCTGCGCGCAGCGCATGACCCCGCGCACCGGATCGAAGGCGATCGAGGGCGCGCCATGCAGCTCCCATCCCTTCGACAAGGCAAGGCTGACCTTGTGGCAGAAATCCGAGGTGTCGTCCTCGGTCAGCAGTCGGTAGATCTTGGACATGTCAGGCTCCGAAAGGGTTGTAGCCCAGCCAGCGGTGGATCATCCCCACCACCAGCAGGACAAGGACGGCGCCCACGGCCGCCATGATTTCCTTGCGCGGCGGGAACGGCCCCGCGGGCGGAACCCAGCCAGGCTGGGCGCGATTGATCGTCACCATCTCGGCCAGCGCCCAGATCAGCAGGCCGCCGAACAGGATGAAGCTGGGCAGGTCGCCATTCACCAGCAGATGGGCCACGGCCCAAAGCGAGAACCCGGTCAGTTGCGGGTGACGCAGGCGTGCGGTGATCCGCGTCTTCATGCCGTCGGCCGCGAACAGGTAGAAGGCCGCCAGCACCAGCAGGTTGTTGATCCCCTTCAGCGGCGCCGAGGCCCCCCACCAATAGGGGCCGTCGCTTGAGCGATAGCCAAGGATCATCAGCAGGACCGAGACAGCCAGCGCCGCGGCGACCATCCCCCTGCCCTTGTCGCCCATGCCAGCACGCGCGGCAGGGGCAAGCCGTTTGAAGAAATGTGCGCCCCACCACAGCGCGACTCCGAGGATCAGGATGAACATCTGGCTGACTTTCCTTGCTGGATGCGATTGCGGGCAGATTGGACCTAAGCGCCCAGCCGGGCAATCGCTTCCGCCCGCGCGATCGTGTCGCGCGCGGTTGCGACATGAAGGTTCTCGACGATCCGGCCATCGACTACGGCGACGCCGCGCCCCTGCCCCTTTGCCTCGTCAAAGGCTGCGATCTGACGGCGCGCGAGGTCCAGCTCATCCTCGGACGGGGCGAAGACCCTGTTGGTGATCTCAAGCTGCGCGGGATGGATCAGGGTCTTGCCGTCAAAACCCATGTCGCGCCCCTGTTCGCATTCCGCCCGCAGGCCCGCGTCATCCTTGAAGGCGTTGAAGACGCCGTCGAGGATGACCAGCCCGTGGGCGCGCGCCGCCAGCATGCACAGGCCCAGCCCCGCCATCATCGGCAACCGATCCGCGCGAAAGCGCGCGTTCAGTTCCTTGGCAAGATCGTTCGTGCCCATGACCATGCCGTGGATCCGGGGATGGGCGGCGATTTCCGAGGCGTTCAGCATCCCCTCGGCCGTTTCCATCATCGCCCAAAGAGGCGTCTCGGGAACCAGATCCGCCACGCGGTCCACATCCGCAGACCGGCTGACCTTGGGCACCAGCACCGCATCGGCCCCATGTGCAAAGGCGCGGGCATCGCTTTCGCCCCATTGCGTGTCCAGCCCGTTGATCCGCACGATGCGCGCCCGCCCACCGTAATCGGCCAGCAAAGCCTGGGACAGCAACTCACGCGCCGTCTCCTTTTCCGCGGGCGAAACCGCGTCTTCAAGATCGAAGATGATGGCGTCGGCGGACAAGGACCGGGCCTTTTCCATCGCGCGGGCATTGGCGGCGGGGATGTACAGGACTGAGCGGTAAGGTCGGGTCATGAGGCCTCGCGAAATATTCTTGCGCGAAGCTGCATGGAAACGAGACGAATCGCAAGCCTTCATTCGCCGCACTGCGGCATCAAAGGGCGGTCCAGATCAGCCGCAGCGAAACGATGCCGAGGGCCCAGGTGATGAATTTGTAGAAAACCGTGGAGGGCATCCGCTTCAGGATCCACAGCCCGCAGGCCACGCCGATCAGGGCCGGGACCATCAGCGCGGCCGCAACCGCCAGGTTATGCGCCGACAATTGGCCAAGAAAGGCATAGGGCACCAGTTTGACCGCATTGCAGATCGCGAAGAAGATCGTGGTCGTGCCGGCAAAGATCATCGGCTCCATCTGCAGGGGCTGGGCATAGACCTGATAGGGCGGGCCGCCCGAATGCGACACGAAACTGGTATAACCGGCCAGCGCGCCCCAGAAGGACCCTGCGCCCATCTGCGGCGCGCGCGCCTGGCGGTTCCGGACGGGGCGAACCAGCGCATTCAATGCAAAGGCCAATCCGACGGATCCCACGATCAGAGTGACATAGCGCTCTTCGATCAGATGCGCGGTGGCCCAGCCAAGCCCGATCCCGGCCAGCGCGCCGGGCAGCACGGTCGCCAGCACGCGGCGATCGAAACTGCGGCGAAAGGCAATCAGCCCGCCGATATCCGAGACGACATAGACCGGCAGCAGGATCCCCGCCGCCTGCACCGGCGACATCACCAGGGACATCAGCGGGACCGAGATCACGCCGACCAGCGCAAGCCCCCCCTTGGCAAGTCCGACCGCGAAGGCCGCCACGATTCCCAGAGTCCAGCCCCAGATATCCAGGCCCATGTCCACCTCCGCCAATGACCCGTCGGGACTAGGCCATGGCGCAGGCGGTTGCAATGCGAACGCGAGGGATCTGCTAACGCTAACTGCGCGGAAAGCGGGCGCTTCTTCTGCCGCGTCGCAGCGAAATCAGGGTGAATCGACCGCCGAGGCTTGCGATTCTCATCCCGAAGCACTAGGCCACCGCGCGAACCAATCATGGAAATCGGAGGTTTACCATGGCTCGTCCCAAGATCGCTCTCATCGGCGCAGGACAGATCGGTGGCACGCTGGCGCACCTGGCCGCGATGAAGGAACTGGGCGACGTCGTCCTGTTCGACATCGCCGAGGGCACCCCCCAGGGCAAGGCGCTGGACATCGCCCAGTCGGGCCCGTCCGAAGGCTTCGACGCCGTGATGAAGGGCGCCAATGACTATGCCGACATCGCGGGCGCTGATGTCTGCATCGTGACCGCCGGCGTGCCGCGCAAGCCGGGCATGTCGCGCGACGATCTTCTGGGCATCAACCTCAAGGTCATGAAATCGGTCGGCGAAGGCATCAAGCAGCACGCCCCGAACGCCTTCGTGATCTGCATCACCAACCCGCTTGACGCGATGGTCTGGGCGCTGCGCGAATTCTCGGGCCTGCCGCACGAGAAAGTCGTCGGCATGGCAGGCGTGCTCGACTCGGCCCGCTTCCGTCACTTCCTGTCGCTGGAATTCGGCGTCTCGATGCGCGACGTCACCGCCTTCGTGCTGGGCGGCCACGGCGACACCATGGTTCCGCTGGCCCGCTATTCGACCGTTGGTGGCATCCCGCTGCCGGATCTGGTCTCGATGGGCTGGACCTCGCAAGAGAAACTGGACGCGATCATCCAGCGCACCCGTGATGGCGGTGCCGAGATCGTCGGCCTGCTGAAAACCGGTTCGGCCTTCTACGCCCCGGCCACCTCGGCGATCGAGATGGCGGAAGCGTATCTGAAGGACCAGAAGCGCGTCCTGCCCTGCGCGGCCTATGTCAACGGTGCCTACGGTCTGAACGGTCTTTATGTCGGCGTCCCGACCGTCATCGGCGCGAACGGCATCGAGAAAGTCATCGACATCAAGTTGAACAACGAAGAGCAGGCGATGTTCGACAAGTCGGTCGACGCCGTGAAGGGACTCGTCGCGGCCTGCAAGGGCATCGACGCCTCGCTGGCCTGATCGCCACAGGCAAGAACCGGACTGAAACGAACCCCGCGGCACCCGCCGCGGGGTTTTTCCATTCACGGGGCAGAGTCGCCCACTGAGAAGATGCTTGCGTTAACAGCAGAATGATTTCGTGATCACAGCCAGAACAGGTGTGATCACAAAACGCCAAAACAAGCGATTTTTACCGTCCCCGCGATCCTAATCGCTTTAGGGCGGTGGCCGGATGTGCAAAAAGCCCGGCCAACCGACAATTGCGGGGAAGTAGCATGAACATCCATGAATACCAGGCCAAGGCGCTGCTGCGTCAGTACGGCGCGCCTGTTTCCGACGGCCGTGTGGTCATGAAGGCCGACGAGGCCAAGACGGCAGCCGGCGAACTCGACGGGCCGCTTTGGGTCGTCAAGGCCCAGATCCATGCCGGCGGTCGCGGCAAGGGCCATTTCAAGGAAGCCGAAGCTGGCGAAAAAGGCGGCGTCCGCCTGGCCAAGTCGGTTGAAGAAGCCGAAGAACTGACCCGCCAGATGCTGGGCCGCACGCTGGTCACGCACCAGACCGGCGAAGCTGGCAAGCAGGTCAACCGCATCTATATCGAAGACGGTTCGGACATCGAGCGCGAGCTGTATCTTGCGCTGCTGGTCGACCGCCAGACCTCGCGCGTGTCGTTCGTCGCCTCGACCGAAGGCGGCATGGACATCGAGGAAGTCGCTGCCCACACCCCGGAAAAGATCGTCAGCTTCAGCGTCGATCCGGCTTCGGGGCTTTCGGATTTCCACGGCCGCCGCGTTGCCTTCGCGCTGGGTCTGACCGGTGGTCAGGTCAAGCAATGCGTGGCGCTGATCCGCAACCTGTATCGCATGTTCATCGAAAAAGACATGGAGATGCTGGAGATCAACCCGCTGATCGTGACCGACAAGGGCGACCTCAAGTGCCTCGACGCCAAGATGGGCTTCGACAACAACGCGCTTTACCGTCAGGCCGATGTCCTGGCGCTGCGTGACGAGACCGAGGAAGATCCCAAGGAACTCGCCGCGTCCAAGTTCGACCTGAACTACATCGCGCTTGACGGCGAAATCGGCTGCATGGTCAACGGCGCCGGTCTGGCGATGGCCACGATGGACATCATCAAGCTGTTCGGTGCCGAACCCGCGAACTTCCTCGACGTTGGCGGTGGCGCCACGAAAGAGAAAGTCACCGAGGCGTTCAAGATCATCACCTCGGACCCGAACGTCAAAGGCATCCTGGTCAACATCTTCGGCGGCATCATGCGCTGCGACATCATCGCGGAAGGCATCATCGCCGCCGTGAAGGAAGTCGGCCTGCAGGTTCCGCTGGTTGTCCGTCTGGAAGGCACCAACGTCGAGCTGGGCAAAGAGATCATCTCGAAATCCGGCCTGAACGTGATCGCCGCCGACGACCTGTCGGACGCCGCCCAGAAAATTGTCAAAGCGGTGAAGGGGTAATTTTCCATGGCCGTTCTCGTTAACAAAGATACCAAAGTAATCTGCCAGGGCATCACCGGCAGCCAGGGCACGTTCCACACCGAGCAGGCGATCGCCTATGGCACCAAGATGGTCGGCGGCGTGACCCCCGGCAAAGGCGGTTCCGAGCATCTGGGCCTGCCCGTCTACAACTCGGTCCACGAGGCCGTGGCTGTCACCGGCGCCAATGCCTCGGTGATCTATGTTCCGCCGCCCTTCGCCGCGGACTCGATCCTGGAAGCCATCGACGCGCAGATCCCGCTGATCGTCGCGATCACCGAAGGCATCCCGGTTCTGGACATGATGCGCGTCAAGCGCGCGCTGCAGGGTTCGCAATCGCGCCTGATCGGCCCGAACTGCCCCGGCATCATGACCCCGGACGAATGCAAGATCGGCATCATGCCGGGCAGCATCTTCAAGCGCGGCTCGGTGGGCGTCGTGTCGCGTTCGGGCACGCTGACCTATGAAGCCGTGAAACAGACCTCGGATGTCGGCCTTGGCCAGTCCTCGGCTGTCGGCATCGGCGGCGACCCCATCAAGGGCATGGAGCATATCGACGTGCTGCGCATGTTCCTGGACGACCCCGAGACCGAGTCGATCATCATGATCGGCGAGATCGGCGGCTCGGCCGAGGAAGAAGCGGCCGAGTTCCTGGCCGAGCAGAAGCGCAAGGGCAACTGGAAGCCGACCGCAGGCTTCATCGCTGGCCGCACCGCGCCGAAAGGCCGCCGCATGGGCCATGCAGGCGCGATCGTCGCCGGTGGCAAGGGCGACGCGGAATCGAAGATCGAGGCCATGAAATCGGCCGGGATCATCGTCGCCGACAGCCCTGCCGGTCTGGGCGAGGCCGTGCTGAAGGCCATCGGCCGCTAAGGCCGGACTAAGACTTTTGACTTAGGCGTAGCCCCCGCCTACCTATAGGGGGCTACGCCGAAACCGCCGCAGGTGACTGGATTGGACCGCAACGCGATCATCAGCGACATGCCCGCCCTGCCTCTTCCGGGGCCAGGCGGACTTGTGCGTCAGGGGCTTCTGCCCTCGACCCGCCATGCGCTGCCGCTGGCGGGCGCGCTGCTGCTGACGCTGAGCGCCGGCTGCGGACGCGGTCCGACCGAGGACATGCTGCCCGGCGGCGTGCCCGCCCGCACCAACCTGCATCAGGCGACCGGCCTGCCGCCCCAGGCGGTCAGGACCGTCAATCGCAACGATGCTGGCTGGCGGCTGATCTATCATCCCGGCAACGCCCCGGCCAATGCGGAACAGCAGGCCGCCCGCGCCCTGTGCGGGCTGGAAAGCCGTGCCGTCGCACAAATCGTGCGGCTGCCGCTGGATGCGCCCCTGGACGATCCGGGAGCCGCCAAGATCGACATTATCTGTGCCTGAGCCGGACCCAGCGATGCCCGCCCCAGCCACAGCCCGCAGACCAGCAGTTGGCGACGCATTCCGCCGCCCTGCACCTTCACCAGCCGCCTGAGCGCGACGGCAAGCAACTGGACGATCAGAAATGAACGATCAATCCCCCAACGCAACCTTCCACGATTCCAGCTTCCTGCAGGGCCAGAACGCGGTCTATGTCGAGCAGCTTTACGGCCAGTGGGCGAAAGATCCCTCGGCGGTGGACGCGGCATGGGACGCCTTCTTCCGCAGCCTCGGCGATGACGAAACCACCGTCACCCGCGAGGCCAAGGGCGCAAGCTGGCGCCGCGCGGACTGGCCGCCGACGCCCGCAGACGAGGTGACCTCGGCGCTGACCGGCGAATGGCCGATGCTGCCCAAGGCCGAGGCCAAGGCGGCGCTGGACAAGATCGCGGCCAAGGCCGGCGACAAGGGCGTCCAGCTTTCCGACGACCAGCTGAAGCGTGCCGTGCTGGACAGCATCCGCGCAATCATGCTGATCCGCGCCTATCGGATCCGCGGGCACCTGCACGCCGATCTTGACCCGCTTGGAATGCGCGAGGTCCCCGAGCATGGCGAGCTGAAGCCCGAGACCTATGGCTTCACCGCGGCCGACATGGACCGCCCGATCTTCATCGACAACGTGCTGGGCCTGCAGATCGCCACGATCCGCCAGATCGTCGACCTGATGAAGCGCACCTATTGCGGCACATTCGCGCTGCAATTCATGCATATCTCGAACCCCGAGGAAGCCGCCTGGCTGAAAGAGCGGATCGAGGGCTATGGCAAGGAAATCGCGTTCACCCGCGAAGGCCGCCGCGCCATCCTGAACAAGCTGGTCGAGGCCGAGGGCTTCGAGAAGTTCCTGCATGTGAAATACATGGGCACCAAGCGGTTCGGCCTTGATGGTGGCGAAGCGCTGATCCCTGCGATGGAGCAGATCATCAAGCGCGGCGGCGCGCTTGGCGTGAAGGAAGTCGTGATCGGCATGCCCCACCGCGGCCGCCTGTCCGTGCTGGGCAACGTGATGAACAAGCCCTATCGCGCGATCTTCCACGAATTCCAGGGCGGCAGCTACAAGCCCGAGGACGTGGACGGTTCGGGCGACGTGAAATATCACCTCGGCGCCTCGTCGGACCGCACCTTCGACGACAATACCGTGCACCTGTCGCTGACCGCGAACCCCTCGCACCTCGAGGCGGTTAACCCGGTCGTGCTGGGCAAGGTCCGCGCCAAGCAGGACCAGCTTTCGGACCAGACCTATCGCTCGGCCGTGCTGCCGATCCTGCTGCATGGTGACGCGGCCTTCGCCGGCCAGGGCATCGTGGCCGAGTGCTTCCAGCTTTCGGGCATCCGCGGCCACCGCACCGGCGGCACCATCCACATCGTCGTGAACAACCAGATCGGCTTCACGACCGCGCCGCATTTCTCGCGCACCTCGCCCTATTGCACGGACATCGCGCTGATGGTCGAAGCGCCGATCTTCCACGTGAACGGCGACGATCCCGAGGCCGTGGTCCATGCCGCGCGCGTCGCGACGGAATTCCGCCAGAAGTTCCACAAGGACGTGGTGCTGGACATCATCTGCTATCGCCGCTTCGGTCACAACGAAGGCGACGAGCCGATGTTCACGAACCCGGCGATGTACAAGAACATCAAGGGTCACAAGACCACCCTGCAGCTTTATGCCGACCGCCTTGTCGCCGATGGCCTCGTGCCGGAAGGCGAGATCGAGGAGATGAAGGCCGCGTTCCAGTCGCATCTGAACGCCGAGTTCGAGGTGGGCCGCAACTTCAAGCCGAACAAGGCCGACTGGCTGGACGGCAAGTGGTCCGGGCTTGAGATCGAAGGCGCGGAATACAATGCCGGCCAGACCGGCATCGCACCCGACACGATGGCCCAGATCGGCACCGCGCTGACCCGCGTTCCCGAAGGGTTCGAGCTGCACAAGACCGTCGGCCGTCTTCTTGAGTCGAAGAAGCAGATGTTCGAGACCGGCGACGGCTTCGACTGGGCGACGGGCGAGGCGCTGGCGATCAGCTCGCTGCTGGTCGAGGGTCATCCCGTCCGCCTGGCCGGACAGGATTCGACCCGCGGCACCTTCTCGCAGCGTCACTCGGCCTTTATCGACCAGGTCACCGAAGAGCGTCACTATCCGATGAACCACGTCCGTGGCGGTCAGGCCCGCTACGAGGTCATCGACTCGATGCTGTCGGAATACGCGGTTCTCGGTTTCGAATACGGCTATTCGCTGGCCGAACCGAACGCGCTGACCATGTGGGAAGCCCAGTTCGGCGACTTCGCCAACGGCGCGCAGATCATGTTCGACCAGTTCATCAACTCGGGCGAAAAGAAATGGCTGCGGATGTCGGGCCTGGTGATGCTGATGCCGCATGGCTACGAAGGCCAGGGCCCCGAGCACAGCTCGGCCCGGCTTGAGCGCTGGCTGCAGATGTCGGCCGAGGATAACTGGATCGTCGCCAACTGCACGACCCCGGCGAACTATTTCCACATCCTGCGTCGTCAGCTGAAGCGCCCGTTCCGCAAGCCGCTGGTCCTGATGACCCCGAAATCGCTGCTGCGTCACCCGCTGGCGATCTCGAAGGCCGATGAGTTCCAGACCGGCTCGACCTTCCACCGCGTCCTGTGGGACGATGCAGAACGCGGTCGTTCGGACCTGAAGCTGAAGCCGGATGCCCAGATCAAGCGCGTCGTGATCTCGTCGGGCAAGGTCTATTACGACCTGCTTGCCGCCCGCGACGCCGCTGGCGCGGACGACGTCTACCTGCTGCGTCTTGAACAGTTCTATCCGTTCCCGGCCCAGGCCATGTCCAAGGAGCTTGAGCGCTTCAAGGATGCGGAAATCGTCTGGTGCCAGGAAGAGCCCAAGAACATGGGCGGCTGGACCTTCGTCGAGCCGAACATCGAATGGGTTCTGGCCCGGATCGGCGCCAAGCACGGTCGCGCCCGTTATGTCGGTCGCACCGCCTCGGCCTCGCCGGCAACCGGCCTCGCCTCGCGCCACAAGGCCGAGCAGGAAGCGCTCGTGAACGAAGCCATCACCGTCGGGAAGTGACATGGCAGTCGAACTACGCGTCCCCACCCTAGGGGAATCGGTATCCGAAGCGACCGTCGCCACCTGGTTCAAGAAACCGGGTGACACGGTCGCGGTTGATGAAATGCTTTGCGAACTGGAAACCGACAAGGTGACGGTCGAGGTCCCCTCGCCCGTCGCCGGCAAGCTGGCCGAGATCATTGCCGCCGAAGGCGAGACGGTCACGCCCAACGCCTTGCTCGCCCAGATTGCAGAGGTCGGGAACGCTGGCCCCGAAGAAATGTTGCCCAAGGCAGAAACGGGCACCAAGCCCCAGGAAGGACAGAAGAAGATGAGCGGAAAATCCGTCGACGTGATGGTGCCCACCCTGGGCGAAAGCGTCACCGAAGCCACCGTGGCGACCTGGTTTAAGAAGGTCGGCGACACGGTCGCGCAGGACGAGATGCTGTGCGAGCTTGAGACCGACAAGGTCTCGGTCGAGGTTCCGGCACCCGCCGCGGGTGTGCTGGCCGAGATCCTGGCCGAGGAAGGCGCCACGGTCGACGCAAGTGCCCGCCTGGCCATCATCACCGAAGGTGCTGTCGGCGCCGCCCCCTCGGCCAAGGCCGAACCCGAGGCCAAGAAGGCCGCGGCCGTGCAATCGCCCGGTGCTGGCCCCGAAACCCCCGCCTTGCGCAAGGACGTCGAGGACGCACCCTCGGCCAAGAAGGCGCTGGCGGAAGCCGGTCTTTCGCGCGACGCCGTCACCGGCACCGGCCGCGACGGCCGCGTGATGAAGGAAGACGTGGCCCGCGCCGGTTCGGCCCCCGTGGCCTCGGCCGCGCCTGCTCCGGCCGCTGCCCCCCGCGCGCCCAGCTCGGCTGAGGATGCCGCCCGCGAAGAGCGCGTCAAGATGACCCGCCTGCGCGCGACCATCGCCCGCCGCCTCAAGGATGCGCAGAACACCGCTGCAATGCTGACCACCTATAACGAGGTGGACATGTCGGCGGTCATGAACCTGCGCAACACCTACAAGGATCAGTTCGAGAAGAAGCACAAGGTGAAGCTGGGCTTCATGTCCTTCTTCGTCAAAGCCTGCGTCCACGCGCTGAAGGAAGTGCCGGAAGTCAACGCCGAGATCGACGGCGGCGATGTCCTTTACAAGCATTTCGTCCACATGGGCGTGGCTGTCGGCACCCCGAACGGCCTGGTGGTTCCGGTCGTCCGCGACGCCGACCGCAAGGGCTTTGCCCAGATCGAGAAGGAAATCGGCGAACTCGGGGCCAAGGGCCGCGACGGCAAGCTGACCATGGCCGAGATGCAGGGCGGCACCTTCACCATCTCGAACGGCGGCGTCTATGGCTCGCTCATGTCCTCGCCGATCCTGAACCCGCCGCAATCGGGCATCCTTGGCATGCACAAGATCCAGGATCGCCCGGTCGTGGTCGACGGCCAGATCGTCATCCGCCCGATGATGTATCTTGCGCTGAGCTATGACCACCGCATCGTCGACGGCAAGGGCGCCGTGACCTTCCTGGTCCGCGTCAAGGAAGCGCTGGAAGATCCCCGCCGCCTGCTGATGGATCTGTGATCCCTGCGGGGCCGGCAGGCCCTGCCAAGACAAAGGCGCGCAGTCCCTTCGGGGCTGCGCAACTCTTTCCGGCCTAATCTGTTGAAACCGCAGAAGGTCGCCTTATCTCGCCGAAGGCGGCTATGGACCGACGCCAGGAGTGACGCCATGACCCAGATGATCGCCCGTTTCAAAGTCGCTGATTTCGCGAAATTCCGGACCGAATTCGATGCGGACAATCCTCGCCGCAGCCACAACAGCCTGAATCTGCTGCAGCTTTGGCGTGAAAGCGATACCGATGCCTGGGCGTTGTTCGAGGTCACGGATGCAGCCCGCGCCAATACCTATATTTCGGTGATGAAGGCGATCTTCGGACCGAAGGCGGGCGTGCAGTCCTCTGAGTTCCATTTCGTCGAGACCGCCTGATGGCCGCTGAAACCACCGCGCTTGCGCTTGCCGCCCTGCTTCAGGCCATCCAGATCGGATTGGCGGGGGCGTCGATGAACCGCGATGTCGGGGCGGCATGGAATGCCGGACCGCGCGACCGTCAGCCGGAATTCTCGCCCCGCACCGGACGCCTACGCCGCGCGGTGAACAATCATTTCGAAGGCCTGATCCTGTTCACCATCGCCGTGCTTCTGGTGATGGTCACGGATACCGACAGCCTTCTGACCGCGGTCTGCGCCTGGCTCTATCTGCTGGCGCGGATCCTTTACGTTCCCGCCTATGCCCTTGGCTGGTCGCCCTGGCGATCGCTGATCTGGGCCATAGGCTTTGTCGCAACCTTGGTGATGATCGTCACCAGCCTATTCACATGAAACGGACCGGCGCACGCGTTGTCCAAGGCGCCGGAGATGCAAGGAGACCTGAATGTCCACCTATGACCTGATCGTGATCGGGGCCGGCCCCGGCGGCTATGTCTGCGCCATCCGCGCCGCGCAGCTTGGTCTGAAGGTCGCCTGCGTCGAGGGCCGCGAGACCCTGGGCGGCACCTGCCTGAACGTGGGCTGCATCCCGTCCAAGGCGCTGCTTCACGCCAGCCACATGCTGCACGAGACGCATGAGAACTTTGCCAAGATGGGCCTGATGAACGCCCATGTCGATGTCGACTGGGACAAGATGCAGGCCTACAAGACCGAGACGGTCGGCGGCAACACCAAGGGCATCGAGTTCCTGTTCAAGAAGAACAAGATCGACTGGATCAAGGGCTGGGCCGAGATCGAGGGCGCGGGCAAGGTCAAGGTGGGCGACACCGTCCACGAGACGAAGAACATCGTCATCGCTTCGGGTTCGGAACCCTCCAGCCTGAAGGGCGTCGAGGTCGACAATGCAGGCGGCATCGTCGTCGATTCGACCGGTGCGCTGGCCCTGCCGAAGATCCCGAAATCGATGGTCGTGATCGGCGCGGGCGTCATCGGGCTGGAACTGGGTTCTGTCTATGCGCGCCTTGGCGCGGACGTGACCGTCGTCGAATTCCTTGACGCGATCACCCCCGGCATGGACGGCGAGGTCCAGAAGCAGTTCCAGAAGATCCTGTCCAAGCAGGGCATGAAATTCGTGCTGGGCGCTGCCGTTTCGGGCACCTCGGTCGCGAACGGTTCGGCCAAGGTCACCTACAAGCTGCGCAAGGATGACAGCGAGCACCAGATCGAGGCGGAAGCTGTCCTGGTCGCGACCGGCCGCCGTCCCTATATCTCGGGCCTGGGTCTCGACAAGGTCGGCGTCGCGCTGAACGAGCGCGGCTTCGTCGCCGTCGACGACCACTGGCAGACCTCGGTCAAGGGCATCTATGCCATTGGCGACGCGGTGCCCGGCCCGATGCTGGCCCACAAGGCCGAGGACGAAGGCATGGCCGTTGCCGAAGTCATCGCCGGCAAGCATGGCCATGTGAACTACTCGGTCATTCCGGGCGTGATCTACACGACCCCGGAAGTCGCGTCGGTCGGCCTGACCGAGGAAGCCGCGAAGGAATCCGGCCGCAAGGTCAAGGTTGGCAAGTTCCCCTTCATGGGCAATGCCCGTGCCAAGGCGCTGTTCCAGGCCGAAGGCTTCGTCAAGCTGATCGCAGATGCCGCGACCGACCGCGTGCTGGGCTGCCACATCATCGGTCCGAACGCGGGCGAGATGATCCACGAAGTCTGCGTCGCAATGGAATTCGGCGCTTCGGCGCAGGATATTGCGCTGACCTGCCACGCCCACCCGACCTGTTCGGAAGCCGTGCGCGAAGCCGCGCTGGCCTGCGGTGACGGCGCGATCCACGTCTGATCGGCGAAAACTTACCGGTATCGCCGAAAGGCACTGGCGATAATCCGCCGAAAGGCCGTCCCGGACCGGGGCGGCCTTATCTTATGATTTCTCGACCGGGGAACCCGTGGCTAAAGTCCCTGCCAACGATAAATTCGAGGGCAGCCATGAAAACCATGATCCGTCTGCTTGTGCTGGGTGGCGTCTTCGCACTTGGGGCATGCGGCGACAATCGGGTCGATCCTGATCGCCGCTATCTTGTCGAACCCCGCGCCACTGCCGCCGACACCGTTGGTCTTCATGCGAACGAGACGCCTGAACTGCGTCACCTGATCAATAAATACGCGCAGCAATACCAGGTTCCGGTGGAGCTGGTGCACCGCGTCATCATCCGCGAATCCCGCCATCGTCCCGGCGCCCGCAACGGCCCGTATTACGGGCTGATGCAGATCCTGCCCGCGACCGCGCGCGGCATGGGCTATCAGGGCTCGGCGAACGGCCTTCTGGATGCCGATACGAACCTGAAATACGGCGTCAAATACCTGCGTGGCGCGTATCTGGTGGCCGGCGGAAATCAGGACGCTGCCGTGAAATGGTATTCGCGCGGCTATTACTACGAAGCCAAGCGCAAGGGCCTGCTGAACGAAACCGGCCTGCGCTAAGGCACGGAACCAGACCCTCGACCGACAGGCGGCCCAAGGGCCGCCTTTTTCGTTCAAAGCTTGCGATTGTATCGGATGAAGGGCGATTTTACCGCGACGCGATCGTAAAGCATCCGCCCCGGATAATTGTCCTCGGCCGTCAGCCAATAGACATTGGGAACGCCAGCCGCATCCGCCGCGTCATAGACTGCGCCGATCAGCGCCCGGCCCACGCCCTTGCCGCGGGCTTCGGGTGCGGCGAACAAATCCTGCAGATAACAGACCCCTTCATCCCGCCACAGGTTCGGATGGAAGACGTAATGGACCAGACCCAGAAGCTGGCCTTCATCCTCGGCAACCAGTCCGTGAAAATCCCCGGCCCTGCCCGACATCAGCCGTTCAAAGGCGCGGTCATAGAATTCCGGCTTGCGGTCGTGAAAGCCATAAAACGCCTGATAGCCACGATAAAGCGCCTCCCATCCCGCACGATCCTCGTGGTGCAGGGGGCGGATCATCTTTGCCTCCTTGCCATGAAGGCCAGCCGCTCGAACAGGGCCACGTCCTGCTCGTTCTTCAGCAACGCGCCATGCAGGCGGGGCAGCATCTCACCCGCCGGGCGCTTCAGGTCTTCGGGCGACAGATCCTCGACCAGGATCAGTTTCAGCCAATCCAGCAATTCGCTGGTCGAGGGCTTTTTCTTCAGCCCCTTTACCTCGCGCAGTTCAAGGAACTGGTTCAACGCCTCGTCCAGCAGACGCGGCTTCAGGCCGGGGTAATGGACATCGACGATGCGCTTCAGCGTTTCGGCATCGGGGAAGCGGATGAAATGGAAGAAGCAGCGCCGCAAGAAAGCGTCCGGCAGCTCTTTTTCGTTGTTCGAGGTGATGATGACGATGGGGCGATGCAGCGCTCGGACCGTCTCTCCCGTTTCGTAGACATGGAACTCCATGCGGTCGAGCTCTTGCAGCAGGTCGTTCGGAAACTCGATATCCGCCTTGTCGATCTCGTCAATCAGCAGCACCACCTTGGCCTCTGCCTCAAAAGCCTGCCACATCTTGCCCTTGCGGATATAGTTCGCGACATCCTGCACGCGGGCATCGCCCAGCTGGCTGTCCCGCAGCCGCGAAACGGCGTCGTATTCGTAAAGCCCCTGCTGCGCCCGCGTGGTCGACTTCACGTTCCATTCGATGATCGGCAGTCCAAGGCTTTCCGCCACCTGACGCGCCAGTTCCGTCTTGCCTGTCCCCGGCTCTCCCTTGACCAGAAGCGGACGCTCAAGGGTGATCGCGGCATTTACCGCGACCGTCAGGTCGGGCGGCGCCACATAGTTTTTTGTCGAGGAAAACTGCATCCGCCCGTCCTTTGCGCATTCCGGTCAAGGCTACGCGGGGGGCCGTTGCCGTGCAAGCGCAGCATCCCGACTTGCCGGAATGTCCTAGTGACAAACCCGGCACCATACTTTATGGGGGCCGCAAGGTGCGGGCATGCAGGCCCCGCTCCCGGAGGAACGATGAAAGCCCAGACCTTTCTGCCCGAAGATTATCGCCCCGCCGAAGACGAACCTTTCATGAACGAGCGGCAGCTTGAGTATTTCCGCCGCAAGCTGGTTGCGTGGAAGCAGGAGCTTCTGGATCAATCTGCCGAAACGCTTGAAGGATTGCAGGAAAGTGCGCGCAACGTGCCCGACCTTGCCGATCGGGCATCGGAGGAAACGGACCGTGCGCTGGAACTGCGCACCCGTGACCGCCAGCGCAAGCTTGTCAGCAAGATCGACTCGGCCCTGCGCCGGATCGAGACCGGCGAATACGGGTATTGCGAAATGACCGGCGAGCCGATCAGCCTGAAACGGCTGGACGCACGACCTACCGCGACGATGACGCTGGAAGCGCAGGAAAAGCACGAGCGAAAAGAGCGCGTCTATCGCGACGACTGACGTTCCGCACCCCTTCCGGCGGTGTTCATGCGCCGCCGGAAGGGCGGTATTTTTGTATTCAGGGACAAGGCCATGTCCGGTCCTCATTCACTTCCCATTGCAATCATTGGCGGAGGGGTTGCCGGACTGACGGCCGCCTGCGCGCTGGCGCGACGGGGCTTTCCCGTGCAGGTGCTGGAACGCGCGGCCTCGCTGGATGATATCGGCGCGGGGCTGCAAATCTCGCCCAACGCGTTTCGGGTGCTGGACGCGCTGGGGCTTGGCCCGTGCTTCCGCGAGATCTCGTTGCAATCGGAACGGGTCGAGCTTCGCGACACGTCGGGTGCGATGGTGGCGCGGCTCGATCTTGCGCGTTTCCGCCCTCAGGATGAGTTCCGGCTGGTCCATCGCGCAAGGCTGGTCGAGATGCTGGCCGATGCGGCACGCGCTGCAGGGGCCGAGATCGAACTTGGCCACGATGTCCACAGCATCCCACGGGATTGCCGGCTGGTGATCGGGGCCGATGGCGTCAAAAGCCGGACTCGCAGCCTGCTGAATGGGACTCAGGCGCCTTTCTTCACCGGCCAAAGCGCATGGCGGACCCTGATTCCCGCCGAGGAGGAGCCGGCCCCCGCAGCACAGATCTTCATGGGACCGGGGCGCCACCTTGTCAGCTATCCGCTGGCGGGCGGGCTGCGCAATATCGTTGCCGTGCTGGAACGCCCCGACTGGCAGGACGAGGGCTGGTCCCAACCCGGCGACCCCAACGATCTGCGCGCAGCCTTTGCCCGCTTTGGCGGTCCGGTGCCGGGCTGGCTGGAACGGGTTCAGCAGGTCGGCCTTTGGGGCCTTTTC
Organism: Paracoccus sp. KR1-242; assembly: GCF_049446195.1. NCBI lineage: Bacteria > Pseudomonadati > Pseudomonadota > Alphaproteobacteria > Rhodobacterales > Paracoccaceae > Paracoccus > Paracoccus sp. KR1-242. Next base: position 475,250 of record NZ_JBMSED010000001.1, on the reverse strand, counting down.
CGTCACCCGGTCGCGCCGCACTGGTATCGCGCGGAAGGTGACGGCCCGGCGCTGGCGCTGATCGGCGATGCCGCCCATCCGACCCTGCCCTTCATGGCGCAGGGTGCGGTCATGGCGATCGAGGATGCCTGGATCCTGGCCGCCTGCCTTGATTCCGGGCGAGAGCTTGGCGCTGCGCTTCAGCACTTCCAAAGCTTGCGCCATCCGCGCTGCGTGCGGATCGTCGACGCCGCGAATGCCAATGCCCGGAACTATCACCTGAAGGGACCGGCCAGGGCCGTGGCCCATGCCGGTCTGCGCACGGTGTCGCGACTGGCGCCCGGCCAGATGATTGGCCGGTTCGCCTGGCTTTACGATTACGATCCGACGACTGCGATCTAGGCCGCGCGCTCGACCGCGGCCACGATCCCCTCGACCACTTCGCGCAGGACAGTTTCGTCCTCGGCTTCGGCCATCACGCGGATCAGGGGCTCGGTCCCCGACTTGCGGATCAGGACGCGACCGGAACCGCTAAGCCGCGCCTCGGCGCGCGCGATCTCGGCCCGGACGGCCTCGGTCGACAGCGGGTCTGCCCCGGCTTGATACCGCACGTTCTTCAGAAGCTGGGGCACCGGGTCGAACTGCGCCACCAGTTCCGAGGCCTTGTGCCCGCTATCGGACAAAGCCGCCAGGAACTGAAGCCCCGCAATCAGGCCGTCGCCGGTGGTGGCATAGTCGGTCATCACGATATGACCCGACTGCTCGCCCCCCAGATTAAAGCCCGCACCGCGCATCCGCTCGACGACATAGCGGTCCCCGACGGCCGTGCGCTCCAGGCGCAGGCCGCGTCCCGCAAGGAAACGCTCCAGCCCCAGATTCGACATCACCGTCGCGACCAGCGCGCCGCCGCGCAGGCGGCCCTGGTCGGCCCAGCGGCCCGCCAGCAGCGCCATGATCTGGTCGCCATCGGCCACCCGGCCCTTTTCGTCGATGATCATGACCCGGTCGGCATCGCCGTCCAGGCTGATGCCCAGATCCGCGCCATGTTCGATCACCGCGCGGGCACAGGCATCGGTGTGGGTCGAGCCGACACCGTCATTGATGTTGTGGCCATTCGGGGTGACGCCCAGCGGGATCACCTCGGCTCCCAATTCCCACAGCACGTCGGGCGCGGCGCGATAGGCCGCGCCATTCGCGCAATCGATCACCACCTTCAGCCCGTCCAGCCGGTGCCCGACCGGGAAGGTGGTCTTGGCATATTCGACATAGCGGCCGCGGCCATCGTCGATCCGCTTCGCGCGACCGATATTCGCAGGTTGGGCGGGCACGATCTCGCCTGCGACGATCGCCTCGATCTCGGCCTCGGCCTCGTCTGACAACTTGAAGCCGTCGGGGCCAAAGAACTTGATGCCGTTATCGGCCGCCGGGTTATGGCTGGCCGAGATCATGATTCCCACATCCGCCCGCATCGAGCGCGTCAGGTATCCGACGGCAGGCGTCGGCACCGGGCCAAGCAGCAGGACGTTCATGCCGGTGCTGGTCAGACCGGCGGTCAGCGCGTTTTCCAGCATATAGCCGGACAGCCGCGTGTCCTTGCCGATGACGACGCGGTGATGTTCCTCGCCGCTGCGCCGGAAATAGCGCCCGGCGGCGGCACCCAGCCGCAACGCCATCTCGGCGGTCATGGGATAGCTGTTGGCCCTGCCCCTGACACCGTCGGTTCCGAAAAGTTTCCTGCTCATTCGCTTCCTCCGGTCACGGCCCGCCAAAGGGCAAGGCCCTGCCTCGTGTCTTCCACGTCATGGACGCGGTGGATTTGTACGCCCTGCGCGACCCCGGCCAATGTCACCGCCAGGGTGCCCGCCGCGCGGTTCGCCGGTTCGTCAGCCCCGCCGATCGCGCCAATGAAGCGCTTGCGCGAAACCCCCAGCAGAATTGCGCAGCCAAGCCCATGAAACAACGAGATCCGCCGCAGGATCGCCAGATTATGCGCTTGGGTTTTGCCAAAACCAATGCCCGGATCGATCACGATCCGACCAAGGGGGATTCCCGCCGAACGCGCACGGTCTATACGGGCCTCGATCGCGTCATAGACATCCAGCAGCACGTCGTCATAGATCGGGTTGTCCTGCATCGTCAGCGGGATACCCTGCGCGTGCATCAGACACACGGCGGCGCCGGTCCCGGCGACGGCAGCCGCCATGCCGGGGTCGAAGTCAAACCCCGAGACGTCGTTGATCAGCCCCGCGCCCGCCGCCACGGCGGCATGGGCAACCCCGGCCTTGCGCGTGTCGACCGAGATGCCTGCCAGTTCGCGCGCGGCCCCAATGACCGGCACGATGCGGGCGATCTCGTCGCGTTCGGGAACTTCCAGCGCGCCGGGGCGGGTCGACTCGCCGCCGATGTCCAGGATCTCGGCCCCCTGTACTTTCAGCGTGCGGGCATGGGCGACAGGATCATAGCGTCCCCCGTCCGAGAAACTGTCGGGCGTCGCATTGACGATGCCCATGATGCGCGGGCGGTCCATTGGCAGACCCAGCACATCCGCGCGCGGCGCGGTCAGGGCGGCCATGACCTCGTCCGGTGCAAGCTCGGACAGGCGCGGAGGCTCTCCCCGGCGCAGGATCTCGAACTGCGAAAAACGGATCCATCCCCCGGCAAGCTGCCAGCGGCCATGCTCGGCGGGGATGGGGCGGAAATAGGTCCGCGTCATCGCGCGCCGATCCGTCCGGACGGGATGGCGAAACCGGGGGGAAGCTCAGGTTCTGCCGCGCCCTCGGGCAGTGCCCAGTCCAGCCGCTCGGCAGACAGGCGATCCGCCAGCCAGATCGCCAGCGCATGGGGGTTGGCAGGCAACCCGGCGACGTCGCGCGCCATCCGCGCAGGCGCCCAGACGACGGCACGCCCCTCGGTCGCGGCCCAGTCAAGCTCGGTCCGGCTGTCCGCGACGGTCACGCCCAGTTGCGCGGCCAGCGCCCAAGCCGCCTGATCCAGCGCGAGAAGCGCGATTTCGCGCCCGTTCCCGCCCTGCGGCACGGGCAGGCCCGGCGCATCCGGCACCAGCACCACCGAGCCCTGCGGCAGGGCCATGGTTGTCCCGTGGAAGATGACGCGGATCGGGGCCTCGACCGGCGCGACCTCGATCCGGGGGGTGCGGCGCAGCAGCGTGACGCCAAGCGCGCCGGGAATCCGGTCCAGCTTCTCGACGGTCACGCTGACCTGCGCGGCGCGGGGATGGGTAAGGACATGGGCGGCGATGATCTCGGCCAGCGTTTCCAGCAGGTCGAGGCGACGATCGCCCAAGCCCGCCGAGACCGCGCCGGTCAGCACGTCATAGCTGAGAATCCGGTCCACCTCGTCATCCGCGCCCGAGACATGGGCGGCGAGTTCGACCTCGAGATTGAAGCGCAGACGCTGGGGTTGCCCCCGCTCGGTCTGGAAGGCGCCGATTTCCGCCGAAACGACGTAATCGCGCAGATGAATGCGATCGGGCTGGTCCATGTGACGCATTTCACAGGAAAACGGCCCCGCCGCAAGGGACGGGGCCGTTTCGATCATGCTTCCTGGGCGTCAGTTCGCCGCCATGCGGCGATCCGAGCGATAGAAATAGTGGCTGCCGATCCGGGTCGTGCGTTCGAACTTGCGCGACCAGGACGGACGGACGCCGCCGGTGTGGAAATAGGTCGCGCCACCGGTCAGGTTGCGCGGTGCGCCCTGCAGCGCCGCTTGGGCGATCTTCTGCGCGCGGGCAAAGGCGCCGCGTTCGCGGATACGCGCCTTTTTATAGGTGAACTGTCCGCGCTGGTTCACAACGCCACAGACGGTTTTCGGGAACCGGGGGTGATCCACGCGGTTGAGAATGACTTCGGCCACGGCGCGTTGGCCCTGGGCGCCTTCACCGCGCGCTTCGAAATAAAGCGCCTCGGACAGGCATTGCAGGTCGGTTTTGCTGACCTGCGGAGTGGCAGCGGCGGCAGTGCGGGTCGGGGTTTTTTCGGATGCGCGGGTGTCCGCGAATGCGGGAGCAGCTGAAATGGTGGGCAGCGCGAGGGCAACACACAGGGAAACGCGCGCCAGCCAAGACATCGGTGTCGACATGTCGATCCTGTTACAAGGGATCCGGTATTCACTGTCCGGACGGTTACGTTCTGGGCCTGGCAGGGCCCTGTTTATGTCCGTTAGAGACCAAGGAAGGTGCCCGGGCTTCCAGCGCACATCGGCGCGAGGCCCGGAATTAGCTGCAAAATAAGGGATTCCAGCGGAAACCCGCCGACGTGCTTTTCCGGAAACAGCGGGATCTGGCCAAAATCGGCAGGTCTTAGGACTCGCGGTTGGCGGCCGATTCTGCGTCTTCGCGACTCATCAGAATCGATTCCTGCGCCGCGGCAAGGCGCGCGACGGGCACTCGGAAGGGCGAACAAGAGACGTAATTGACGCCCGCCCGCAGGCAGAAAGCGATCGATTCCGGGTTGCCGCCATGCTCGCCACAGACCGAGATGGTGATCCCCGGCGCGCGGCTGCGGGCGCGTTCGGTGCCGATGGCGACCAACTCTCCGACGCCTTCCCGGTCGAGGATGTGGAACGGATCCTCGCCATAGACCCCCTGCCCGACATAGGCCGACATGAAGCGGCCGGCATCGTCTCGGGACAGGCCATAGGTCATCTGGGTTAGGTCGTTCGTGCCGAAGGACAGGAAGGCGGCATGTTCGGCAATATCGCCCGCGCGCAGCGCCGCGCGCGGGGTCTCGACCATTACGCCAAGGCGATAGGTGACGTCCTTGCGGGTCTCGTTGCGGACGGCGGCGGCAACGGCATCGATCCGGTTCTTGACCAGTTCGACCTCGCGCCGGGCGCTGACCAGCGGGATCATGATCTCGGGGACCACGGCTTCGCCATTCTTGCTGGCCTGAATCGTCGCCTCGAAGATGGCGCGGGCCTGCATGTCATAGATCTCGGGGACGGTGATCCCCAGCCGGACCCCGCGCATGCCCAGCATGGGGTTGAATTCGCTGAGCGCCTCGACCCGGCGCGTCACATCCGACAGCGGCAGATCCAGCGATTCCGCCAGTTCGCGCATTCCCTCGCGGTCATGGGGCAGGAATTCGTGCAGGGGCGGGTCGAAAAGCCGGATGGTGACGGGAAGTCCGGCCATGATCTCGAACAGCGCGGCAAAATCACTGCGCTGCATCGGCAGCAACCGTTCCAGCGACAGGCGACGGTCCCCGGGCTTGTCGGCAAAGATCATCTCGCGCATCGCCGGCAGGCGCTGGTCGTCGAAGAACATGTGCTCGGTCCGGCAAAGGCCGATCCCCTGCGCGTTGAACATGCGGGCAGTGCGCGCATCTTCGGGCGTGTCGGCATTCGCGCGGATGCGGATGCGGCAATGTGCGTCCGCCCAGTCGAGAAGCTGGGTAAAGCTTTCGTCCAGCGCGGGTTCAAGCATCGCCGCCTCGCCCGCCAGAATCTCGCCGGTGGTCCCGTCGATGGTGATCTGCTCACCCTCGTGGAACATGCGCCCCCCCGCCAGCATGGTCCGGGCGCGCGTGTCGATCGAGATCCCCGAGGCGCCAACGATGCAGGGCAGCCCGATGCCGCGCGCGATCACCGCCGCGTGGCTGGTCATGCCACCGCGCTCGGTCAGGACGGCGGTGGCGGCGTGCATGCCGCGAATATCCTCGGGCACGGTCTCTCGTCGCACCAGAACGCAGCGCTCGCCTCGCGCCTCGGCCGCCTGCGCGGCGGCTGCGCTGAAGACGATCTGCCCGGTCGCCGCGCCGGGACTGGCATTGATGCCCTTGGCGATCAGGTCGCGCGGCGCGTCGGGATCAACCTGGTAATGCAGCAGGTCCGACAGGGCGCGCGGCTCGATCCGCATCACCGCCTCTTCGGTCGGAATGATGCCATCGCGGGCCAGCGCCACGGCGATCCGCACGGCCGCGCGGGAAGAGCGCGGGACGCGCACCGCGTCGATGATCGACAGCTTGCTGTCCGAGACAACGAATTCGACCAGCATTTCCTCGCGCAGGCGTTCGCGGGCGGCGACACCATAGCGGATCAGGTCGGCAAAGACCTCGGGCGCGGCTTCCTCAAGCGAGGGGCCACGCGGGTCGCGGGTCAGGTAAAGGGTCTCAGCCCCCTCGGCTTTGGCCCTGCCCTGACTTTGGCCGCGAAAACGCCCGGTGATGCGTGGCATTCCAGTCGAACTGTCGGCAAGCTGGATCGAACCCGACCCCGTCACCCCCGGCCCGATCGCGAGCGCCATGGTCTGCACGATCAGCCCCAGCGGAGCATGCGGCGGCGCGCCCTTGGCCTGGCGCAGAAGCCGCGCGGTCGGACCGTCCCAGGCACGCGCCATGCTGCGCAGCACCTCGGCCAGTTGCCGGGCCGGGTCCTGCGGAAACTCCTCGTCCGTCTCGTCCTCATAGGCGCGAAGCGCGCCAGCCAACCCGACCTCGTTGTCCGAGAACGCTTCGGCATCCAGTCGCGCGACATGAATCGCAAAGGATTGCACGAAACCCAGATACAGAGCGTCGGCCGCGGCCTGTCCGCGCGTCTCGACCAGCCGGGCATGGCAGGCGTCGTTGATCCCGACGTTCAGGACCGTCCCCGGCCCGCCCCATGCCGGATTTGCCGCCGAGGGCCGGATGCTGACCAGCCCATCTGCTCGCTCGATGACCGCGGCAAGCTGGCGTGGATCGGGGGTCTGCCCGGCCGCGATCGCGCGCACCGCATCGGCCGAGATCGCGAAGCTGAGCGGGACCGGCAATCCCATGCGCACCAGACGTTGCAGGCATTTCGCCCGCCAGCCGTAGCGTGGGACCTGGATCCCCGCCGAAGGGGTGATTTCGACAATGGCATCGGGATCGTTCAGTGCGGTCATGATGCCGTCACATTAGGCACGGGCCAGCGAATGCTGCAAGCGCGAAGAGCGGGGGCCGACTGCCCCCGCACCCCCATGGGTATTTTCGGAACGATGAAGCCGTCAGCCCTCGATCCGGCCGAAATCCGCGACCAGCCGCCCGGCCTCGCGGATGCGGGACAGCAGGTTCAGGCGGTTGCGGCGGACGATCTGGTTGTCCGTATTGATCTGCACGGCCTCGAAGAAGGCGTCGATCGGGGCGCGCAATGTAGCGATCCCCTGCATGGCGGCGGGGAAATCCTCGCCACGCACGGCTTCGCGGATCGCGGGCTCGGCCTTGTCGAGCGCGTCGAAAAGCGCGCGTTCCTGTTCGGTCTCGGCGAATTTCGGATCGGCGCCGAAACTGTATTCGACCCCGTCCTTGGCCTCGGCCTGGGTCAGGATATTGCTGGCGCGCTTCAGACCCTGCAACAGGTTCGTCCCGTCTTCGGTCTTCAGCACGTCATTCAGCGCAACGGCGCGATTCACCAGCAGGACAAGATCGTCGTTGCCGGGCATCGACAGCACCGCATCGATGATGTCGTGGCGGATGCCCTGATCTTTCAGGAAGACCTTGAGCCGGTCGTGGAAGAAGTTGAGGAGATCGGCGGCATCCGCACCGGGATAGCCCTTGGCGGCAATCTCGGACAACTTGCCGCGCACCCCGTTCCCCAGCACCAGCCGGATCACGCCCAGCGCCGCACGGCGCAGGGCGAAGGGATCTTTCGACCCCGTGGGCTTTTCGTCGATCGCCCAGAAGCCGGTCAGCGTGTCCAGCTTGTCGGCCAGCGCCACCGCGATGGAAACGGGCGCGACGGGCACCGCGTCAGAGGGGCCAAGTGGCGAATAGTGATCGCGCGCCGCATCCGCGACGACCGGGGCCTTGCCCGCTTCGAGCGCATAATAGCGCCCCATCGTACCTTGCAGTTCGGGGAATTCGCCGACCATCGCGGAACGCAGGTCCAGCTTGGCCACGCGGGCTGCCTGCTCGACCTCATCCGCATCCGCCCCGACCAGCGGCGCGATTTCGCGCGCCAGTTGGGCAATGCGGTCAATGCGATCGGCCTGCGAACCAAGCTTGCTTTGGAAGGTCACGGATTTCAGGCCCTCGGCCCAGTCGGCCATGCCCGATTTCGCCTCGCGGCGGTCGTTTTCCCAGAAGAACACGGCGTCCGACAGCCGGGCGGCCAGCACGCGCTGATTGCCCTTCAGGATCGTCTCGCCATTGTCCGGCGTCTCGATATTGGCGACGGTCACGAAGCCTTCGATCCGACCCGTTTTGGGGTTCCGGGCCGAGAAGAACTTCTGATGCTCCTTCATCGAGGTCTGCAGCACCTCGGGCGGAAGGGTCAGGAACCGGTCCTCGATCACGCCCATCAGCGGCACCGGCCATTCGACCAGCCCCGCAACTTCAGAGAGCAGGCCGTCGTCGGGCATGATATCCCAGCCGCGGGCAAAGGCGAGGTTCGCGGCTTCCTGCCGGATCGCGGCCTCGCGTTCGGCGCTGTCCAGCATGACGCGGGCGCGGCGCAGCTTGGCCGCGTAATCGTCGAAGCCGGTGACAGTGATCTCGTCCGGGGCCATGAAGCGGTGGCCGCGCGTGGTATTCCCGGCGGTGATCCCCTCGACCTCCAGCGGGACGACATTCGCGCCGCCCTCGTCGGACAGAAGGCAGATGATCGAATGCAGCGGGCGGACCCAGCGCAGCGAACCCGTACCCCAGCGCATCGACTTGGGCCAGGGGAAATTGCGGATCGCGGAGTCCAGTACCTCGGCCACGATTTCCGCAGCGGGGCGGCCAGCCTTGGCGATGACGGCGAACCAGACCTGGCCCTTCTTGTCGTCACGCGCCTGAAGCTGGTCCTTCGTCAATCCTGTCGAGCGCAGAAAGCCCTCCAGCGCGGCGTCCGGGGCGTCGGTGCGCGGTCCCTTGCGTTCCTCGCGCGTCGTCGGGCTGTGGGCAGTCAGACCCTCGACGGTCAGAACCAGGCGGCGCGGCGTCGAAAAAGCACCGGCACTGGCATAGGTCAGGCCAGCCGCGACCAGCCCGTCGGTCACCAGTTTCTTCAGGTCCTCGCGCGCGCGGGCCTGCATCCGCGCCGGGATTTCTTCCGAGAAAAGCTCGATCAGAAGGTCGGGCATCAGTCCATCACTCCGCGTTCGGGGGTCTTGTCGTTGAATTGGTGCCAGCCAAAGGCGCGGCCGTCGGGATAGACGGCGATCACCCGATCCACATCAGGGCGGATCTCGGGCTGGGACAGATAGGCCTTGGCCGCGCCGGAGGCGAGATCCGCCGCGATCCGGCCCGCGTCAAAGCAGGAAAACCAGCCGGGGCCGATCAGCGGCGTCGCCCCGGCAAAGGGTTCGGCATCGGCCGGCAACGGTTGGTCCAGTCGGAAGCAGCCGCGCCAGCGGATGGGCGAGCTTGAGGCGTCGATCGCCTCAAGATCGCCGGCCTGCAGTGGCACCGCCTGCCCGCCCGCCATCACGGTAATCGCGACACCCGCCGGGTCCACGCGTTCGTAGAATCCGTATTCCTGCGCATACCAGACCCCGACGCCCGCGACGAGCGCGGCGCCAAGGATCAGCAATGCGGGAATGCGGCCGTTCACGTCAGGCCCCTGCCGGGAAGTCGGGAAGCGGCTCGCCCGTCGCGGCCGAGGTGGTCACGAACAGATCCGCGCAGCGCTTCGCCAGCGCCCGGACCCGACCGATATAGGCCTGACGCTCGGTGACCGAGATCACGCCACGCGCGTCAAGCAGGTTGAACAGGTGGCTGGCCTTGATCGCCTGATCATAGGCCGGATGCGCCATCGGGATCGCGCGACCGGCGCTGTCGGCATCAGCAGCGTCCAGCGTGCGGGCGCATTCGGCCTCGGCATCCTCGAAATGCTTCAGCAGGGTCGCAGTATCGGCCTGCTCGAAGTTCCAGCGGGAATACTCGCGCTCGGCCTGACGGAAGATGTCGCCATAGCTCAGCGGGATCGGGCTTGCCGGATCGTTGAAGGGCATGTCCATGACATGCTCGCAGCCCAGCACATACATCGCCAGACGCTCAAGCCCATAGGTCAGCTCGCCCGAGACCGGGCGGCAGTCATGGCCGCCGACCTGCTGGAAATAGGTGAACTGGCTGACTTCCATGCCGTCGCACCAGACCTCCCAGCCAAGGCCCCATGCGCCCAGCGTCGGGCTTTCCCAGTCATCCTCGACAAAGCGCACGTCATGGATCATCGGGTCCAGACCGATTGCCTTCAGCGAACCCAGATACAGATCCTGCAGGTTCGCGGGCGACGGTTTGATGATGACCTGGTACTGGTAATAGTGCTGCAGCCGGTTCGGGTTTTCGCCATAGCGACCATCGGTCGGGCGGCGCGAGGGCTGGACATAGGCCGCGGCCCAAGGGCGCGCACCCAGGCTGCGCAGGGTGGTGGCCGGGTGGAAGGTGCCGGCCCCGACCTCCATGTCATAGGGTTGCAGCACGGCGCATCCTTGCGCGGCCCAATAGGACTGCAGGCGCAGGATCACGTCCTGAAAGCAGACGGGTTTCGCCGTCTGATTGTCCTGGGGGCTGGTCATCGCTGCATCCTTTTGCATAACTGGCAAGTAGGGTCAGCCGCCTTCTAGGCAGAGGGCGGCGCAGGGTCAATGAGAGGGAATTGCGCATGCGGCGCTTTGCAATCGTCTTCGGTGCGGCCCTGCCGCTTCTTGGCGCGTCCGGCGCGCTGGCCGAGGATGTCCTGATCCGGGTCGAAGCGAAGCGTGGGACCGAGGTCGCACGCAGCGCCGCCCAGGGCTGGAGCGAGCGTTTCGACGATGTCGTGACCTTTCCGCTCAGCGATGGCTGGATCGGCATCGGTCTTGGCCCGATGCCACGCGAACAGGCGACCGCACGGCTGCGGCAACTCAGGTCGGATGGTCAGGTGCCCGGCGACAGCTTCATCGCCCCGGCTGACGGGCGACGGCTGACGCAGGTCGATTCCCCCACGACTCCGGATGCGTCAGCCGCCGCACCCGAACCCGTGGCAGCCGTGCCCCCCGAAGCCCCCGCCGCGGACACAGGCCCGGTCGCAGCCGGGACACCCGGCACCCCCTCGACCTTCCCCCAGCCTGCCGCGCCCGAGGTGGTGACGCCGGTCGAGCCGCCTGCCCCGGCCAAGGTATTCCTGCGCCTGGAATCGACCACCGACCGCGCCAAGGCCGAAGAAATGCTGGCGAAGTGGCGCGAGACCCTGCCCGAAGCCGGGCTGTGGACGCTTCCGAACGGCCGTCTGGCCATCGCCTTCGGTCCCGTCGAGGAACCGACCGGCGAGGCCTGGCTGACGGCCTTCAAGGCTGCGGGCGCGATCCCGAAGGACGCCTTCCTGACCTCGCCCGAAGAGGTCGGCGAAGTCGCGATCGCGGGCAGCGCACCCGAACTGGCCCCGCCCCCCGCCACCGACGCGGCGCGCCCCGCCATGCCGTCGCTTGAAGACATCCAGCGCGCCCTGCGTTGGGCCGGGCATTACGACGGCGCGATCGATGGCAAGGACGGTCCGATGACACGCGCAGCCATCGCGGCCGAGATCGTGCGCCTTCGTGCCTCGCCCGATACCGCGACCGCAATGGCCGAACTGACCCGCCGTCGCGAGGCATGGCGGACCGAGATGGGCCTGACCGAGTTGCAGGACAGCCACACCGGCCTGGCCCTGCCCGCGCCGATGGACCGGCTGCAATTCGACCGGGCGGAACGAGCGCTTTCGATCTATGGCCCCAAGGACGGGTCGGGGGCGGCGTTGATCCTGTTCTCGCAACCCGGCGGACAGCAGGAATTGCAGGACCTGTCCGGCCTTGTCACCGCGCTTGGCTGGGTGCCTGCGCCGACACGTCGCATTCAGAAGGGCAGCATCATCCTGGACGGTCGCAACCAGACCCATATCGGCCATGCCGAGGGGCGCGTGGTCGACGGGCACGCGCAGGGCTTCGTCTTGATCTGGCCGGTGCAGAACCCCGAAGAGCAGCGCCGTCTGGCGGCCGAGCTTTCCGACAATATCGCCCGTTTCGCCCCGGGCGCTGGTGAAGCGGTACCCGAGATACCCGCCATCGCCCCCGCGACCGAGGTGACAACCCAGACCGGAGTGGCCTCTCCCGCGACGCCGTGACGCCCTTCAGCTGCGCCAGAAGCGCGGCAGCAGCAGGACCAGAACCGTCATCAGTTCCAGACGACCGACATACATGCCGACCGACATCATCCACTTGGCGGCGGTCGGCAGCTGGTCGACCGCGCCATTCGGGCTAAGCTCTGGCCCCCACAGGACGCCGACATTGGCGATGGCGGTCCAGGCCCCGGTCAGCGCGGTGCGAGGATGCAGCCCGGTCATCGCAAGCCCAAGGATCAGCAGCCCGAAGGTCATCATGAACAGGGTGAAGAAGGTCATGACGGAATCGACGACCTCCTGATCCAGCGGCCGGTTGTCATAGCGCAGGGGAAAGATCCGGTGGGGCGACTGCATCCGCCGCAACTGCGCTTTTACCGCCTGAATCAGAACCAGATAGCGAAACACCTTGACCGAGCACGAGGTCGAGCCGGTGCATCCGCCGATCAACCCCGCCACAACCAGCACGACAAAGGGGAAATGCCCCCATTGCGTCACGTCGGTCGAAACAAGGCCTGTCCCCGAGAAGGTCGAAACGACGTTGAACACCGTCTCGCGAATGATCGCGGGCGGATCCTTGGCGTCCAGCACCAGCAGGCGATAGATGACGATTGCCGCGACCGCGTAGAAGATCCAGCGCAGATAGGCCCGGACCTGCACATCGGTCCAGATCGGCCCCGGCGCGCCCCGCACCAGCTGCACCATGCGGATGAACGGGATCGAGGCCAGGATCATGAAGAACGACGCGGCATATTCCAGCGGCCCGATATAGGGGCCGAAGCTGGAATCGTAGTTCGAGAATCCGCCCGTCGAGCAGGTCGACATCGCCAGCACCAGCGCGTCGAAACCGTTCATTCCCATCAGGATATAGACGATGGCGCAGATCGCGGTCAGCGCGATATAGACCCATGTCATCTCGCGCGCGATGTCGAAGGCGCGCGGCAGGATCTTGCCCAGCGTGTCGAAGCCTTCGGACTTGAAGAACTGCATCCCGCCGACCTTCATTACCGGCAGAAAGATCATCGCGACGACGATGATCCCAAGCCCCCCCGACCAGTTCAGGAAGCCGCGCCACAGGTTCGTGCCCTTGGGCAGGCTGTCGATATCGGGAAATGCGGTGGTGCCGGTGGTGGTCAGGCCCGACATCGCCTCGAAATAGGCATCGGTAAAGCTGGCATGGGGCGCGCCGACCATGAAGGGAACGGCCCCCGCCGCCGGCAGCACCGCCCAGATTGCGGCCGTCAGCAGAAAGGCCTGCTCCAGCGTCATCGCCCGGCTTGCGCCCTGCGTCGCCAGCGTAACCAGCCCGCCCGCCAGCGTGGTCAGGATCGCCGCCTCAAGGAAGGATTGCCAATGCGGATCACCCGCCCACCAGTCGGCAAGCATCGGAAAGACCATCGCCGCGCCCAGCGTGATGACCAGTTTGCCGACGGTATTGGCCACGGGACGGACGTCGATCATGGCTAACTGCTTGCCGTGACTGCCCGTCCCCGTCAAGCGGATGCCTCGTACCGGGTTCGCGGCGCTTGCAAGCCCGCGCGAGCCTGAGTATAGAAAGCCCCGATGCGGGTGTAGCTCAATGGTAGAGCAGCAGCCTTCCAAGCTGAATACGTGGGTTCGATTCCCATCACCCGCTCCATCATCCCCCCTGCCGCCACGCTGTCCGGCCCCGCCCTTTCTTTCGGCGGCAGCGGTCACTATATGCTGCGGGCAATCCTCAAGGGCGAAAGGAAGCAGATGTCCCGGAAAGCGACCCAGCGCCTGTCCTTTTTCCTGCTGATGGGGCTGACCCTGTACGCCTCGTTCGTGGGCGCGGGCTGAGGCGGGACCATGGCCAGACGCTTTCAGGGTCCGTTCTCGCCCTCCGCCCGGCAATCCGGCGATGGGACCATGCCGCCGCTGCGTTCCCAGCCCGGCCAGATCCGGCATCCGCTGGAATCGCGGACGCGTTGGGTCACGATCATGGCCTTCCCCTTTCTCATCAGCGCGTTCTGGCAGGACCCCTTCGGGCTGGTCATGCATCTTTGCGCCTTTGGCGGCATTGCCGCCGGCATGTTCCTGACCCGCGAGGGGCTGCAAGCCGAGGCCGCCTATGCCGCGCGGCGCGTCGCGCGCCGGCCCGCCATCCCGCGCAAGCTGTTCGGTGGCATCCTGACGGGGCTGGGGCTTGCGCTGGGGTCCTATGCGCCGGGCGCCGAACTGGGCGCGGGCGTGATCGGCGTCGCGGGAGCGGTGCTGCACTGGCTTTGCTTTGGCCCCGACCCGATGCGCGACAAGGGGATGGAGGGCATCGACAGCTTCCAGCAGGACCGCGCGCATCGCATCATTGCCGAGGGCGAGGCCCATCTTCAGGCCATGCAGGACGCCATCCTGCGCACCGGCGATCGCCGGCTTGAGGCGCGGGTCGCGATGTTCAGCGCCACCGCCCGCGATCTTTTCGCCCGGATCGAGCAGAACCCGGCCGAGATCGCAGGGGCGCGCCGCTATCTTGGCGTCTATCTTCAGGGTGCGCGCGACGCGACGGTGAAGTTCGCGGACCTTTACGTCCAGACCCATGACCAGCGCGCGCGGCAGGATTACGAAACCCTGCTCGCGGATCTGGAGACCGGCTTCTCGGCGCGGATCCGCAGGTTGATCGAGGGCGGCAAGGAAGACCTGGATGTCGAGATCAGCGTGCTGCGTGACCGGCTGTCGCGCGAAGGCGTGGGCCAGCCCGCCCCAACCGCCGCAAAATCCCCGTCCGAGTTGGAACGGCCGATGACGCTGGACGATCTGCTGATTCCCCGCGAAGGCCAGAAGCAGTCCCGCTGATGCCCCGTTACGCCCTGTTGATCGAATATGACGGCGCTCCGTTTGCCGGATGGCAGGCCCAGGCCGACCAGCCCAGCGCGCAGGGTGCGATCGAAGCTGCTCTGGCCCGGCTGGACAAGGGCTTTGCCGCTGGCGCGCGCATCGCCGCCGCGGGCCGTACCGATGCCGGCGTCCATGCCACCGGTCAGGTCGCCCATGCCGATCTGGCGCGGGACTGGGACCCTTTCCGACTGTCCGAGGCGCTGAACTGGCACCTGAAGCCCGCGCCTGTCGCCATCCTGTCCGCCGCTCGGGTAAAGGACGATTTCCACGCCCGTTTCTCGGCGGTCGAGCGGCGCTACCTGTTCCGGCTGGTTGCGCGCCGTGCCCCCGTCACCCATGATCGCGGCGCGGTCTGGCAGGTGCTGAGCCCGCTGGACATCGACGCGATGCGGGCGGGCGCGGCGCATCTGATCGGCCTGCACGATTTCACCACCTTCCGTTCGACCATGTGCCAGTCGAAAAGCCCGGTGAAGACGCTGGACGAAATCCGGATCGAGGAAATCGAGATACCGCAGGGGCGCGAATACCGCTTTCACCTGCGGGCGCGGTCCTTCCTGCACAACCAGGTCCGCTCGATCGTGGGCACGCTGGAGCGGGTCGGCGCGGGCTCATGGTCCCCCGACCGCGTGGCTGAGGCGCTGGCCGCACGCGACCGCGCCGCCTGCGGTCCGGTCTGTCCGCCGCAGGGCCTGTATCTGACCGGAGTGGGATATCCGCTGGACCCGTTCGCGGGCCGGAATGGCTGAGAGAATCACTCGGCCGGTACGCTGCCTTTGGCCGGAGTTTCCTGCAGTATCTGTGCAGGCGTACCTTCGCCCGACGGAATCCGGCGGCGTCCCCGGCCCTGCCAGTTCGGAACCAGCACCGTCATGAAGGTATGCCAGATGATCCACAGGTCGACGCGCAGGCTGCGGCGGCGCTGATAGATCAGGTCCAGACGCAGTTTGGTCGGCAGGCAGCGGCGGTAATAGGCGTCTTCGGTCGCCTCGGCCGTGGCGCAGCGCGCCATGATCCGATCCTCATGCGCGTGATAGATCATGGTCGCAAGACCGGTCACGCCAGGGCGATTGCGCAGCACCTGATTGTACAGCGCCGGGAACCGCTCGACATATTCGCGCAGGGGCGGGCGCGGTCCGACAAAGCTCATATCGCCGCGAAGGATATTGAAAAGTTGGGGCAATTCGTCGATCCGCGACCGCCGAAGCAGGCGGCCCACGCGGGTAATGCGCCAGTGCTTATGCGCACCGGTCGCCCCGAAGTCACCGTCTTCGCACAGCATGGTGCGGAACTTCAGCAAGTCGAACTGCTCGCCCGGGGCGCGCATCCGGGGCGCGACATAGAAAAGCGGACGGCCCTGCATCACCAGAAGGACGGCGGCGACAATCGCCATGACCACGGAAAGCGGCACCAAAAGCAGCAAAGCGAAGGTGATGTCGAAGACCCGCTTGCCGAAAGTCATGCCGATCCGGGCGGCCGGATCCTCTTGCGCAATCCACGACACATTCAGTCCCCGGACCGGGGCCATGTCACGATGATCGCTGCTGTCCCAATCATGATGAATTGTCACAGTACGATCCTACAGTGGTGGGTCTGTTTTGTATGTTTTCGCCTTAACATAGGGCAAGGCAATTGAAAACGAACGCAAGGGGGAAAGCGCGACAGACTTGCGCGGGCGTGTCCTTTCGGCCAGTCTTTGCCAAGCCCGTGTCAGCCGGGAAGAGGTCATGCGCAAATTTCTGGTCGTTCTGGACGACTCCCACGAATGCCTGAACGCGATCCGTTTCGCCGCGATGCGCGCGGCCAGGACGGGCGGCGCCGTTCAGGTCCTGGCGGTGATCCAGGCTGCGGACATCCAGCACGGCATGGGCGTGGCCGAGGTCATGCGCGCCGAGGCCTATGAACGCATCCACGCGCATTTCGAAGTCTTTGCGAAATGGATGCGCGACCGTCCGGGAATCGATCCCGAACTGATCGTGCGCGAGGGCGAATCCGGCAACGAACTTCTGGCCCAGATCGGCGCGGATCCCGAGATCGGGGTCGTAGTACTCGCCGCCTCGACCGAATCCGCCGGACCCGGGCCGCTGATTTCGCGCCTGATGCGCGAAATGGCGACGCTTCCCTGCTCTGTCACAATCGTGCCGGGCGGCATGTCGCGGGAACGGCTGGAACAGATCACCGCCTGATGGATCGCGGGATGGCCTTGTCCGCCCTGGTTGCGATTCCGGGGCTGGCGGCGTTGTTCCATCTGCTGGCCCGAAGTGGGCTGAGGCCGCTGGACGCCTGCCTTCTGGGGCTTTCCGCCTATTGGCTGCTGCTCGTGATCGGCCTTGGCCGGGGCGGCTGGTCGCTTCGCCTGCGGGTGCCGCCCATCTCCGTCGCGCTGGCCTGCCTGCTGCCGGCACTGTTGCTGGCAGCTTTGGCCCTACCCGCCTTGTCCCGCCTCTCGCCTCATGTATTGGCGGTGGTCGCGCTGGCAGCGGCCCTGAACGGCACGCTGGAGGAAGCATTCTGGCGCGGCGCGCTGGTCCGGCGCCTTGGGCCCGGTGATCGCGGCAAGGCGGTGGTGCCGGTCCTGCTGTTCGCGCTGTGGCATCTTGCGCCGGCGACGGCGCTAGCGAAGCTCGACATGCCGGGGGGCGCGGCAGGCATGATCCTGGGCGCGGCGCTTCTGGGCGCGCTGGCCATGGCCGCGCGGCTGGGATCAGGCAGCGCGGGTTTTCCGGCGCTGTGCCATGTGCTGGTCAACCTAGCGACCTTTGGCATCCTTGCCGCGACCAACGGTCGACCCGCTTTGCCTTGACTTGTGCCCCCCTCAATCCCCATATCGCGCGCAAAGGAGCACGCCCATGTTCATCCAGACCGAAACCACCCCGAACCCCGCCACGCTGAAGTTCCTGCCGGGCGAAACCGTTCTGGGCACCGGCACTGCCGACTTCCCCGAGGCCGAGGCTGCGGCGGGCAGTCCGCTGGCACGCCGCATCTTCGCCGTTCCGGGCGTCGCCGGCGTTTTTCTCGGATCGGACTTCGTGACCGTGACCAAGGTCGACGGCGTGGTCTGGGACCACCTGAAGCCTTCGGTCCTGGGCGCGATCATGGAGCATTTCCAGTCCGGCGCCCCCGTCGTCGAAACCGGTGCCACCGGCGGCCATAACGATCAGGATGGCCCCGACGCCGAGATCGTGACCCAGATCAAGGAACTGCTGGATACCCGCGTGCGCCCCGCCGTGGCACAGGATGGTGGCGACATCACCTTCCACGGCTTCGATCGCGGCGTCGTCTATCTGCACATGCAGGGCGCCTGTGCGGGTTGCCCCTCGTCCACGCTGACGCTGAAGATGGGGATCGAGAACCTGCTGCGCCATTACATCCCGGAAGTGACCGAGGTCAGGCCCGTTGGCTGAGCCTCTGTCCCTGGGCTTCGACACATCGGCCGCGCATTGCGCGGCCGCTTTGCTGTCGGGCGACACCGTACTGACCCAACGTCATGAAGAGATGTCACGCGGACAGGCCGAGCGGCTGTTCCCGCTGCTGACCGAGATTCTGGCCGAGGCGGGCGCGGACTGGCGCGACCTGTCGGTTCTGGGCGTCGGCACCGGTCCGGGCAATTTTACCGGGATCCGCATCGCGGTCGCCGCCGCGCGGGGGCTGTCGCTGTCGCTGCGCATCCCCGCCATCGGCGTCAGCCTGACCGAGGCCGCGGCGCTGGACCTGCCCCGGCCTTGCCGCGTTGCCGTGCCCGCCCGCGGGGGCGACGTGATCTGGCAGGACTTCGGCGCGGATGCGCTGTCCGGACCGGAACAGGGCGCGATCCATGCGCTGCCGCCGGGGCCACCGCTTCTTGCCCCGCGCTATCCGCTGGCGGTTGCCATCGCCCGCATCGCGCTGACACGTCGCGACGTGCCGGACCAGCCCCGTCCCGCCCCGATCTATCTGCGCCCGGCCGATGCTGCGCCTGCGCGCGACCGTGGTCCCGTCATCCTGTCATGACTGCGAACGCCCTTGCCGACCTGCACCTGCGCTGCTTCGGCACGCATCCCCGCCCCTGGTCCGCGGCCGAGATCGAGGACCTGCTGGACAGCCGCCTGAATTTCCTGATCTCTCGCCCGGCGGGATTCCTGATCGGGCGCACCGTCGTGGACGAGGCCGAGCTGCTGACCGTCGCCGTCTCGCCCGACGCCCGACGCCAGGGCATCGCGCGCGCGCTTCTGGCCGAATTTCGCGAAACCTCGCGCCAGCGGGGTGCAGTCGAGGCCTTTCTTGAGGTCGCCTCGGACAACACCGCCGCGCAGGCTCTGTACCTTGCGGATGGCTGGCGCGAGGTCGGAACCCGCCGGAATTACTATGCCTCTGGCCTTGATGCGATCCTGATGCGTCGCGTGCTTTAGCCGCATAGAAGGCGGTTGACGCAAATACGCCCATGCCCCCTAATCCATTTCACCGCCGGGCGGAGTCGCCCGCATAACAGGTTGAGGTTCGACAAATGTCCTTGATGAAATCCCTGCTGGCGGGCGCCAGTCTTTCGCTGATGCCGGTGCTCGCGATGGCCGACCCCGCGCTGATCTTCGACCTGGGCGGCAAGTTCGACAAGTCCTTCAACGAGGCGGCTTATCAAGGGGCCGAGCGTTGGAAGGCCGAGACCGGCGGCACCTACAAGGAACTCGAGATGCAGTCCGAGGCGCAGCGCGAACAGGCGCTTCGCCGTCTGGCCGAGACCGGCGCCAACCCGATCGTCATGACCGGCTTCGCCTTTGGCGAGGTGCTGAACAAGGTGGCACCGGACTATCCCGACACCAAGTTCGCGATCATCGACATGGTGGTGGAACAGCCGAACGTGGAATCCGTCGTCTTCGCCGAGGAGCAGGGGTCGTATCTTGCAGGCGTGATGGCCGCCAAGGCGTCGAAATCGGGCACGGTCGGCTTCATCGGCGGCATGGACATCCCGCTGATCCACAAGTTCGAATGCGGCTATGCCCAGGGCTTCAAGGCGACCAATCCCGAAGGCAAGCTGATCATCAACTATACCGGCACAACCCCGGCGGCGTGGAACGACCCGGTGAAAGGTGGCGAGCTGGTCAAGGCGCAAGTCTCGCAAGGCGCGGACGTCATCTATGCAGCGGCAGGTGGCACCGGAATCGGCGTCCTGCAGGCAGCGGCGGATGCGGGCATCCTGTCCGTCGGCGTCGACAGCAACCAGAACCACCTGCATCCGGGTCAGGTCCTGACATCGATGGTCAAGGGCGTCGACAACTCGGTCTACGACATCTTCAAGGCCGGCCCCGCGGCCGAGTCGGGCATCAAGGTCATGGACCTGGCGTCGGGCGGGGTCTCAGTCGCGATCGACGACAACAACAAGGCGCTGGTCACGCCCGAAATGCAGACCGCCATCGATGCCGCCGCCAAGGGCATCACCGGGGGTGAGATCAAGGTCCATGACTACATGGCCGACAACACTTGCCCGGTGCAGTAATGACCGCGCCGCGCGGCGTCGCGGACGAGTCCCCCGCAATCGAATTGCGGGGGATCTCGAAGGCGTTCGGTCCGGTGCAGGCCAACAAGTCGATCGACCTTAGCGTCGCGCGCGGCACGATCCACGGGATCATCGGCGAGAACGGGGCCGGAAAGTCGACCTTGATGTCGATCCTTTACGGCTTCTATCGCCCTGATTCCGGCGAAATCCTGATCGGCGGCAAGCCGGTCGTCATCACCGACAGCCAGACCGCGATCCGCTCGGGCATCGGCATGGTGTTCCAACATTTCAAGCTGGTGCAGAATTTCACCGTGCTGGAGAACGTCATCCTTGGCGCCGAGGACGGGGGCCTGCTGCGCCCCTCGCTTTCCCGCGCGCGGGGCGAATTGAAGCGGCTCGCCAGCGAATATGAATTGCAGGTCGATCCCGACGCCCCGGTCGAGGATCTGTCCGTCGGCCACCAGCAGCGGGTCGAGATCCTGAAGGCGCTTTACCGCCAGGCTGACATCCTGATCCTGGACGAACCGACCGGCGTGCTGACTCCGGCCGAGGCCGATCACCTGTTCCGCATCCTTCGCGGCCTTCGGGACGAGGGCAAGACGATCATCCTGATCACCCACAAGCTGCGCGAGATCATGGAGATCACCGACACCGTCTCGGTCATGCGGCGGGGTGAGATGGTGGCATCGGTCAGGACGGCCGAGACCAGCTCGACCGAACTGGCCGAGCTGATGGTCGGGCGCAAGGTTCTGCTGCGCGTCGAAAAGACACCCGCATCCCCCGGCGCACCGGTGCTTGAGGTTCGCGGCCTTTCGATGACCGATGCCAGCGGTGTCGTCCGGCTGCGCGGGGTCGATCTGGACATCCGTGCGGGCGAGATTCTGGGCATCGCGGGCGTCGCCGGTAACGGCCAGACGCAGTTGCTGGAGATTCTGGCCGGCTATCCCGAACCCGGCGCCGCGCTGGACGGAGTGGTCCGGCTGAAGGGCCAGCCGCTGCCGCTTAGCGGCTCGGACGCCGGTGCGCGACGCGAGGCAGGCATCGGCCATGTCCCCGAGGACCGTCAGGTCGAAGGACTCATCATGGACTTCGCCGCCTGGGAAAACGTCGCCTTCGGCTATCACGATGCGCCCGAATTCAACCGGGGCATGCTGATGGACCATGCCGCGATCCGTGCGGATGCCGCAGGCAAGATCGAACGCTATGACGTGCGCCCGCCAAATCCGGAACTGGCGGCGAAGAACTTCTCCGGCGGCAATCAGCAGAAGATCGTCGTCGCCCGCGAGGTCGAGCGCAATCCCGAACTTCTGCTGATCGGCCAGCCCACGCGCGGCGTGGATATCGGCGCGATCGAATTCATCCACAAGCGCATCGTCGCGCTGCGCGATGCCGGCAAGGCCGTTCTGCTGGTCTCGGTCGAGCTGGACGAGATCATGGCCCTGTCCGACCGCATCGCCGTCATGTTCGACGGCCGCATCATGGGCGAGCGCCTGCCCGACGCCGCGACCACAACCGATCTGGGCTGCCTGATGGCCGGGATCGATCCGGCGACCGTCTCGTCCCCCGCCGAGGCGATGCCGCCCGCCTCTGCGCCGGGAACCGACCAGCCGGGAGCCACGGGATGATACGCCGCTGGCCCCTTGCACGGGCGATCGAAGAACAGACAAGCCAGCCGGGCACGAGGAACTGCTGATGGAGCGAATGCCGAAATGGGCGGATGTGATCCTGACGCCGCTGATCTCGCTGGTGCTGGCCTTCGCGATCTCGGCCCTGGTGATCCTGGCGATCGGGGAAAGCCCGGTCGAGGCGCTGAAGGTCATGGTCGAAGGCGCGTTGGGGTCCAGCTATGGCTGGGGCTTCACGCTGTATTACACGACGAACTTCATCTTCACCGGCCTTGCGGTCATGGTCGCCTATCACGCCGGGCTGTTCAATATCGGCGGCGAGGGACAGGCCGCGATGGGCGGGCTTGGCGTCGCCTTGGTCCTGCTGGCGGTGCCGTGGCCGCATTGGGCGCTGGCCCTGCCCGCGGCGATGATCGGCGGTGCGGCCTTCGGCGCGTTGTGGGCGCTGATCCCGGCCTGGTTGCAGGCCAAACGCGGCAGCCACATCGTCATCACGACGATCATGTTCAACTTCATCGCGGCCGCGTTGCTGAACTATGTGCTGGTGAACCTGTTGCGCCCCGTCGGCAGCATGGATCCCGCCTCGGCCAGTTTCGCGGCGCCGACGCATCTGCCCAAGATCTCGGACATGGCGTTGGCCTTTGGCATCGAATGGGGCAAGAACACCCCCGCCAATGTCAGCTTCTTCGTGGCCCTCGTGGCCTGCCTGCTGGTCTGGCTGCTCATCTGGCGCTCGCGCCTGGGGTTTGAGGTCCGCGCCTTCGGCAAGTCCGAGCGCGGCGCGATCTATGCCGGCATCTCGCCGGTCAGGATCACGGTCATCGCGATGCTGATCTCGGGTGCGCTGGCCGGACTGATGGCGGTCAACAACGTCATGGGCGAGGCCGAGCGGCTGGTCCTGAACGCGGTCGAGGGCGCCGGTTTCATCGGCATCGCGGTCGCGCTGATGGGACGCAACCACCCGCTGGGCGTGCTGCTGGCGGCGTTTCTGTTCGGGTTCCTGTATCAGGGCGGGGGCGAGCTTGCGCTATGGACCAGCATCCCGCGCGAGCTGATCGTCGTCATCCAGGCATTGGTCATCCTGTTCACCGGCGCATTGGACAACATGGTGCGGATGCCGCTGGAACGCCTGTTCGCGGCCCGCCGTCGCAAGAAGGACGCCTGATGGACTGGCTGACCCCGTTTCTGCCCGCATTCATTGCAGCCTATTCGGTCCAGATGGTCGGCGTCATGTCCCCCGGCCCGGCCGTGGCCCTGTTGCTTGGCATCGGGGCCCAGCAGGGTCGTGCAGCGGCGCTGATGACCGCTTTCGGGATTGCTTGCGGGGCGGGCCTGCTCGCGCTGGCGACCAGCCTTGGCCTTGGGATCCTGATGCAGGAAGTTGCCTGGGCAGGGACTGTACTGCGCCTGTTGGGCGCAGCCTATCTGGCATGGCTGGCCTGGAAGGCGATGAAAAAGGCCATCGTACCGCCGCAGGTGCAAGTCGCACAGGTGCAGCGCCAACCGCTTGCGCGGCTGTTCGCGACCGGGCTGACGTTGCAGATCACCAATATCAAGGCGCTGGTTTTCTGGATGGCCGCGGTCAGCGTCGGTCCGGCGCAGGGCGCACCGCTGCCGGTGCTGTTGATCTTTGCGCTTGGCGGGATGGTCCTGTCGCTGGCGGGCCATGCCACGTGGGCCATGATCCTGTCCTCACGCCCGGTGCGCCACGCCTATGATCGCGCCCGGCGCTGGGTGGAAGGCACGCTTGGGGTCTTTCTGGGCGTCATGGCCTTTCGCATGGCAATGGAGCGTCGCTGATGGATTTTCCGACTATCATCCAGATCCTCGACAGCGCGGTCCGGCTGATGACGCCCCTGCTGCTGGCTTGCCTTGCCGGGCTTTATTCCGAACGCGCGGGCGTCTTCGACATCGGGCTTGAGGGCAAGATGCTGATGGCGGCCTTTACCGCCGCCTCGGTCGCCTATGCCACGGGGAACGCCTGGATCGGCTTGCTGGCGGGAATCGCCGGGGCACTGGCGCTGTCGCTGATTCACGGGCTTGCCTCGATCACGTTCCGGGGCAACCAGCTGATTTCGGGCGTCGCGATCAACTTTCTGGCTTCGGGGATGACGGTGCTGCTGGGGCAGAAGATCTTCGGCCTTGGCGGGCGCACCCCCTCGCTTGAAGGGGCGGCCCGCTTTACCGAGATCACCCTGCCCTTTGCAGACGCGCTGCGCCCGGTCCCGGTGATCGGCCCGATCTATGCCGAGCTTATTTCGGGCCACACGATCCTCGTCTATGTCGCCTTCGCATTGGTGCCGCTGACCTGGTGGGTGCTTTACCGCACGCGCTTCGGGCTGCGTCTGCGCGCGGTCGGGGAAAACCCCGCCTCGGTCGATACCGCCGGCGTTTCGGTCACGCGGCTGCGCTATGCCGCTGTCATGATCTGCGGTGTACTGTGCGGCATTGCCGGGGCCTATCTGGCGACGGGGATCTCGGCCGGTTTCGTCAAGGAGATGACGGCAGGGCGCGGATTCATCGCGCTGGCCGCGCTGATCTTCGCAAAGTGGCGACCGTGGAGCGCGCTGGGGGCAACCTTCCTGTTCGGCCTGCTTGAAGCGCTGGCGAACCGCTTTCCCGACCTTGACCTGGGGATCATCACCGTGCCCTCGATGTTCATGAGCGCGCTGCCCTATATCCTGACCGTCATCATCCTGGCAGGCTTCGTCGGCCGCGCCATCCCGCCCCGCGCCGGAGGTGAACCCTATGTCAAAGAGCGCTGACATTGCCCGTCTGGTGCGGGACCGCGCCGGAAATCAGGCGCCGGAATACGCGCTGATCCTGGGCTCTGGCCTGGGCCATTTGGCGGCAACAGTCGAAGGGGTGGCGATCCCCTATTCCGACCTGCCCGGCTTTCCCCATGCCGGGGTTTCGGGCCATGTGCCGCAGCTGGTCGTCGGAACGCTTGAGGGGCGGCGCGTCGCCGTGCTGGGCGGACGCGCGCATTACTATGAATCAGGGCGCGCCGATGTCATGCGCCTGCCGCTGGAGGTGCTGAAGGATCTGGGCTGCGAAAACCTTGTCCTGACCAATGCCGCCGGTTCTCTGCGCGACGACATGCCACCCGGCACGCTGATGCTGCTCAGCGACCATATCGCCTTTGCGGGAACGAATCCGCTGATCGGTGAGCCGACGGATGCGCGCTTCGTGCCACTGGGGGATGCCCATCACGCCGGGCTGCGCGCCGCGCTGAAGGCCGCTGCCACCGCCGAGGGCGTCGACCTGCCCGAGGGGGTCTATTGCTGGTTTTCGGGCCCCAGCTTCGAAACCCCGGCCGAGATCCGTGCCGCGCGGGTGCTGGGCGCGGATGCGGTCGGCATGTCCACCGTTCCCGAGATCATCCTTGGTCGCTTCCTGGGGCTGAACTGCACCGCCGTGTCGGTCATCACCAATATGGGCGCGGGGCTGTCGGATGAATCGATCAGCCATGAGCATACCAAGGCGATGGCGCCGCTGGGTGCGGCCAAGCTGGAAAAGGTCCTAAGGCGCTTCCTGCGCGGCTAGCGCGGCCTCGACCGCCGAGGTTGCGGCATCAAGGTCGCGCAGGTCGGCAATCGGCAGGACTCGGGTCCTGCCGTCGTCGTGGCGGCTGCGATGCTTGTCATAGCGCGGATCGTAATGGTCCCGCATCAGCCCTTCGGACAGGCCCGCCCAATCGGCAGCATCGACCATACGCAGCCATTCCTCGATCCGGTCCGAGGGATGCAGCGGCCGCAGGCTGTCGATGATCCGGGCCACGCCGACGGGATCGGCGCAGGCATCGGCATAGCTGCGGGCGGTATAAGCGGCGCGTTCGGTCACCGGGACCGCCAGCCGGATGCGCGGAGCCGTGGTGATCGCCTGCCAGATCCCGCGCGGCAGGTTGCGTTCGCCGATGCGCGAGCTTTCCCCCTCGACCACCACGGGCCGGGTCGGATCCAGGCGCTCCAGCGCAAGGGCAAGGCGGCCTTCAAAGCCTTTTTGGCTTGGCTGGCCACCCGGCATCCCGCCGAACAGGCTGCCGCGATGGTTCGCAAGCCCTTCCAGATCGATGACCTGATGTCCGCGCGCGGCCAATCGGTGCAGGATTTCAGTCTTGGCGCTGCCGGTATTGCCGTCCAGCACGATAACGGGCGTGGTCAGGGAAGCCGTGACCCGTTCGACCACCATCGCGCGCCAGGCCTTGTAGCCGCCCTCGATCCGGCCGACACGCCAGCCGATCTGGCCCAGGATCGTCGCGAAGGAACCCGAACGCTGCCCGCCGCGCCAGCAATAGACCAGCGGCCGCCAGGCACCATCATGCGCGGCAAGCGGGCCAGCGATATGGCGCGCGGCATTGGCCGCGACCAGCGCGCCGCCAATCTTGCGGGCATCGAACGGAGAGACCTGCTTGTAGATTGTACCGACCCGCGCGCGCTCCTCGTCGGAAAGGGCGGGCAGGTTGATCGCGCCGGGCAGGTGATCCTCGGCATATTCCAAGGGCGAGCGCGTATCGATGATGGTGTCGAACCCGGCCAGCGCCGGATCCGACAAGGATTTCAGACGGATGTCCAATTAATAGACATAGACCGGCGTGCCGGTCGGGATCTGTTCGTACAGATCCATCACCGCCTCGTTGCGCATCCGGATGCAACCGTTCGAAACGGCCCGGCCGATCGAGCCAGGCTCGGTCGTGCCGTGGATGCGGATCGAGGTGTCGTTGCCCCGCGCGTCGTAAAGATAAAGCGCGCGCGCGCCCAGCGGGTTGGTCGGGCCGCCCGGCATGCCGTCGGCCCATTTGCCGTACTGCTCGGGCTTGCGCTTGATCATCGCCGGGGTCGGACGCCAGCTGGGCCATTCGGTCTTGCGCCCGACGGTGGCGCGCCCGCGCCAGACCAGTTCGTCCTTGCCCACCGCGACGCCATAGCGCACGGCACGACCCGGAGCGATGACGTGGTAAAGGAAGAAATCCTTCGACACGACGATGATGCTTCCGACCTCGAAATCGGGGCGGATCGCCACTTCGGTCGGAGCATAGGGGTCGCGCTTGGCCACGGGTTTCGCGGCTGGAGCAGCGGGCAGGCCGTTCTGAGCCAGCGCCAGCGTGGGCGCCGCGATCAGCGGCAGGGAAAGCATCAGCATCTGACGGCGGTTCATTATCCTGTCCTGAGTTCCGGCTAGAGTTGACCCAGCCGGTAACGACTTGCCGGGGCGGGATCAACTCAAAGCGTCGTGACGCGCTTGATTCGCTGCCGGATCGTGCCTAGCTTGCATCGTGAAGGAGCTTTCAGCATGTGCTGCATGACCGCCATCGCCGCCAAGGCCCCGCGCCGCGCCATCGCGCGGGCAGAGCATCTGTGCCGCGGCCGGGGCGACCGTTCCTGCCGGTGTCATGTCGTCGCGCGCCCGCGCCTTGCCGTTGCGCGCCGCCTTCCCCCGATCCGGCTGCGGGTCGCCCTGCCTGCAATTCCGGGCCGTGCACCCCGACGACCACAGGCGCCTCCGCTTCCTGTCTGAACCGCGTTTCCGCAATTCAGACAGGACATGGATCATGAAAGACCACCACAATTCCACCGGGACCGAGGGCCGGCTGGCCCTTGCCGGGTTGCGCTGCGCCTCATGCGTGGGGCGGGCAGAGCGCGCCCTGAAGGCCACGCCGGGCGTCAGTGACGTCAGCGTCAACCTTGCCACCGGGCAGGCCCATTTCCGGCTGGACCGTCCCGAGGCGATGGCCGATGCCGTCGCGGCTCTGGCCGGGGCCGGCTATCCCGCCGCCGATGTCGATACCCGACTGTCAGTCGAGGGCATGAACTGCGCGTCGTGCGTGGGGCGGGTGGAAAAGGCGTTGACCGGTATTCCCGGTGTGGCCTCGGCCAGCGCGAACCTTGCCACGCGCGAGGCACTGGTGCGCCATTCCCCCGGCATTTCGCCGCAGGATCTCGCCACGGCCGTCAGCACGGCAGGCTACAAGGCCATCCCCCGCGCGCCCGGCATGCACCACCACGCCGCAGGCGCGCATGACCATGGCGACGATCCTGCCCGGATCGGGCGCGATTTCCTGATCGCGCTTGTGCTGACGCTGCCGGTCTTCCTGGCCGAGATGGGCGGGCACCTGATCCCCGCGCTGCATCATCGCCTTTACGCGCTTCTGGGCCAGCAAGGGCTGTGGTTCGTGGAGTTCGCCCTGACTTCGGTGGTGCTGGCCTGGCCGGGGCGCCAGTTCTTCCGGATCGGCCTGCCCGCCCTCATCCACCGCCGCCCCGAGATGAACAGCCTGGTCGCGCTTGGCGCCGGGGCCGCGTGGCTTTACTCGACCGTCGCGACCTTCCTGCCGGGCCTGCTGCCCGAATCCGCGCGCCATGTCTATTTCGAGGCGGCGGCGGTCATCGTCACGCTGATCCTGCTGGGTCGCTGGCTTGAGGCGCGCGCGCGCGGCCGTGCAAGCGCCGCCATCCGCCGTCTGGTCGAACTGGCCCCCGCCTCGGCCGAGGTCGAGCGTGATGGCGCGGTCGTGACCTTGCCGGTCGCGGATCTGGTCCCCGGCGACGTGTTGCGCCTGCGCCCCGGCGAACGCGTCGCACTGGACGGGGTGCTGGTCGAGGGCGAAGGTGCGGTCGACGAATCCATGCTGACGGGCGAGCCTCTGCCTGTCAGCAAGCGACCGGGCGATGCCCTGACCGGCGGCACGATGAACGGCACTTCGGCCCTGCGCTACCGCGTCACAGCGACGGGCGGGGACACCGTCCTTGCCCGCATCATCGCGCTGGTCGAACAGGCGCAATCGGCGAAACTGCCGGTGCAGGCCGTGGTCGACCGCGTCACCAATGTTTTCGTTCCGGTCGTCATCGGACTGGCGATCCTGTCCTTTGCGATCTGGATCGGCGTCACCGGCTCCGCCGGTCAGGCGCTGGTCGCTGCAATCTCGGTCCTGATCATCGCCTGCCCCTGCGCGATGGGGCTTGCGGTTCCCGTCTCGATCATGGTCGGCACCGGGCGCGGGGCCGAGCTTGGCATCCTGTTCCGCCGTGGCGACGCCTTGCAGCGGCTGGCAAGCGCGAAGGTGATCGGCTTCGACAAGACCGGCACCTTGACGCTGGGCAAGCCCGCCATGACCGCCATCGAGACCGCCGGAATTGATCGGGACCAGGCCCTGCGGCTGGCCGCGGCGGTCGAGGCGCGCTCGGAACATCCGCTGGCAGCCGCAATCGTGGCGGCCGCGACGGCGGACGGCATCGATCTGCCCAAGGCCACGGCCGTCAAGGCGACGGTGGGGCGCGGAATCGCGGCCGAGGTCGAGGGGCATGCACTGCTGATCGGCAATGCCGCCGCCCTGACCGAAGCCGGCATCGCGACCGATCCGGCCCTGATCGCTGCGGCGGATGTCTGGACCGCGACGGGCGCGACTCCCGTCCATCTGTCCATCGACGGCAGGCATAGGGCCTCTTTCGCGCTGTCGGACCCGATCCGGCCCGATGCGGTCGAGGCCGTGCGCGAACTTCATGATCTTGGGTTGCGGACCGCGATGATCACCGGTGACGTGCGCCGGACCGCCGAGGCGGTGGGCGGCAAGCTGGGCATCGACCACGTCATCGCGGGCGTCCTGCCCGACGGCAAGCTGAAGGCGGTCCATGATCTGGGCAAGGGCACGGTCTTTGTCGGCGACGGTATCAACGACGCCCCCGCTTTGGCCGCCGCGGATACCGGCATCGCCATCGGCACCGGCACCGATATCGCCATCGAATCGGCCGAGGTGGTGCTGACCGGAGGCGATCCAAAGGGCGTGCCGCGCGCCCTGCGGCTGTCGCGGGCGGTGATGGGCAATATCAGGCAGAACCTGTTCTGGGCCTTCGCCTATAACGCGGCCCTGATCCCGGTCGCGATGGGCATCCTTGTCCCCTTCGGTGGGCCGCAACTTTCACCTATGCTGGCCGCAGGCGCCATGGCACTGTCGTCGCTGTTTGTTGTTACCAATTCCCTGCGCCTGAAAGGATTCAGATGATACCTCGCGCGCTTTGTTTCAGTATCGCCCTGGCCGTCCTGCCGCTTGCGGCGGCCGCCGACCAGGTCCGGCTGCTTGCCATTGGCGACAGCCTGACCGCCGGATATGGCCTTGCCCCTAAAGAGGGGCTGGTTCCCCAGTTGCAGGGCTGGCTGAGAAAGCGCGGACATGACGTGCTGGTGCTGAATGCGGGGATTTCCGGCGACACGACCGAGGGCGGGGCAAAGCGCGTCACGGCCGAAATCAGGGCCAACCACCCGGATGCGGTCATCGTCGAGCTGGGCGGGAACGACCTTCTGATGGACCTGCCCCCGCGCATCCCCGAGGCCAATCTTGATTCGATCCTGACCCAGATCGACGCCGCCGGCCTGCCGGCGCTGCTGGTCGGGATCGGTCGCCCCGAACGGAACGAAAGGCTGCGCCGGTCCTGGGCCGAAATCTGGCCCCGGCTTGGCGCGCGCCACGGCGTTCTGGTGCATGACAATCTTTACGGCCCGCTTCTGCTGCTGCCGGAAAGCCAGCGCGCACATGTCCTTCAGGAGGATCACATCCACGCCTCGAAAGCGGGAGTCGCGATGATCGTCGAGGCACTGGGACCGCGCGTCGAGGCGCTGATCGCCGAGGTCGAGGCCAGCAAACTGGCCGTCGGCGGCTGACGGCGCCACCGGAACACCCAAACCACCGGCCCGTTCATATGACAAAGCCCCGCCTGTTCGGGCGGGGCATGGGTCGTCACCTCCGGCGGTCGCGAATCGGTCGACTACCGGAAGAAACCTTGCAGATCAGGCTTTGGCCAGCTCGCGCTTGATTTTCAGCGCGCGGTCCGAAAGCTCTTCGTCGCGGGATTTGGCGAGGAAGGCGTCCAGGCCACCGCGGTGATCGACCGAGCGCAGGGCAGCAGCCGAGATGCGCAGCTGGTAGCTGCGGCCGAGTTTGTCCGAGATCAGCGAGACCTCGTTCAGGTTCGGCAGAAACCGACGGCGGGTCTTGTTGTTGGCGTGGGAGACGTTGTTGCCGCTCATCGGGCCCTTGCCGGTCAGTTCGCAAACGCGCGACATGATCTTGTTCCTTCGATTCGTGTGAGCGGTTGCCCGCAATATGAAAGGGCGCCGCGTGGCAGCGCCCGGAAATCTGTCTGCGGGGAAATACGGGTTGAGCGGCCCCGCGTCAAGCCTTTTCACCAGCGTTTCCTGCCACTCTTGCGGCATCGGCCATGACGTCGCGGCGAATCCGGCGCATTTTTCGCGGATCGTCGCCATGCCCGGTGCTGGTGTTTCGCGGTGTCAGGCGAAGCGATTCGCGCTCCGAAGCTGCTCAAGCATCCATGTCGCGGCGCGATCGGGATCAAGCTGGCCCTGGGCCACGTCATCGCCCGTCTTGCGCAGGATGGCAATGATGTCGGGGCGTTCAAGCTGCGCAAGCAGGCCGGCGCGGATTTCGGCGTGAAACCATTGCCGCGCCTGTTCGGCCCGGCGCGCGTCGAAATGCCCGCTTTGCCGCCGCCACTCGGACAGGTGGCGCATATGGCCCCAGGCCTCGGTCAGCCCTTCTCCGGTCAGGGCCGAGACCGACAGCGCAAGGGGATACCCATCGGGGTCCTGCGGGCGATGGCGCAGCAGGCGCAGCGCGCCGGCGTAGTCGGATACCGTCCGCAGGGCCGTCGCGCGCAGGTCGCCATCGGCCTTGTTGACCAGCACCAGATCCGCGATCTCCATGATGCCGCGCTTGACGCCCTGCAACTCATCCCCGCCCGCGGGTGCAAGCAGCAGGACAAACAGGTCCGACATCTCGGCCACCAGCGTTTCCGACTGGCCGACGCCCACCGTCTCGATCAGGACGACATCGAATCCCGCCGCCTCGCACAGGCGGACCGTGGCGCGGGTGCGGCGCGCGACCCCGCCCAGTTCGGCGCGCGAGGGCGAAGGACGGATGAAGGCCAGCGGATCGCGGGTCAGCGTCTCCATCCGGGTCTTGTCGCCCAGGATCGAGCCGCCCGATCGCGCCGAACTGGGATCGACGGCCAGCACGGCAACCTTCAGTCCCTGCCCGGTCAGCATCTTGCCGAAGGTTTCGATGAAGCTGGACTTGCCGACACCCGGCGTCCCCGACAGCCCGATGCGCAGGGCCTGACGCTGCGGCAGTTCCGCCAGAAGCTGGACCGAACGGGCGCGGTGGTCGGCACGGGTGCTTTCGATCAGCGTGATCGCGCGGGACAGGGCGCGGCGGTCGCCCCGCAGCAGGGGATCGGTCAGTTCGTCCATTCAAGCCTCGGGCGCTGTGGCGAAAGCGATGCGGGAATGCCTGCCCGCCCTTTCGGGATATGGGCAGTCGAAAGCCATGTAAACGCTACGCTTGTCGGAGGCGGTCCTGCGCACTAGGTTTCCGCCATGAAACCGGATCCCAGCAAACCCAGCCGACGCAACATCATCGGCCTTGCCCTGGGCGCCAGCCTTGTCGCGCGCCAGGCCCTTGCAGGTCAGGCCGACCTGCAGCTTTTGATGGTGCGCCGCAAGGGCTGCGTCTATTGCGCGCAATGGGACAAGGAGATCGCGCCCGTCTATGCCCGCCACCCCGAAGGCCGGGCCGCCCCCCTGTTGATGGTCGATGTCGACGGCCCCTTTCCGGACGGACTGGCGCTGGCGCGGATGCCCTGGCTGACGCCGGGCTTCATCCTGCTTCTGGACGGGCAGGAAGTCACCCGTTTCGAGGGCTATCCCGGTGCCGACAAGTTCTTTCCCGTCCTCCATGACATGATCGCCGAGGCGCGCCGCTGGGGCTGAAGGCTTCCGCCCGGCCCATGCTTGCGCTATTGCATCCCGGTACACCATCCGAGGAACGGGCCAGACATGCACGACATCCGCGCCATTCGCGAAAACCCCGCAGCCTTTGACGCAGCCCTGAGCCTGCGCAACCTGTCGCCGGTTTCGTCCGAAATCCTGTCGCTGGATGCCGATCGCCGTTCCCGCATCAGCGCCGCCGAGGCCGCGCAGGCCGAACAGAACCGGGCCAGCAAGGAAGCCGGGGCCGCCAAGGGCCGCGGCGATGACGCCGAGTTCGACCGCCTGCGTGCCCTTGTCGCCGCGAAGAAGGAAGAAACCGCACGCCTTCAGGCCGATGCGACGGCGCTGGATGCGCGCCTGCGCGAATTGCTGCTGGGCATTCCGAACCTTCCGGTCGAGAGTGTTCCCCCCGGCAAGGATGAGGCCGACAATGTCGAAATCCGCCGCTGGGGAGATCCGCGCAATTTCGAGTTCACCCCGCGTGAGCATTTCGAGATCGAGGGCGTCAAGCCCGGCATGGATTTCGAAACCGCGGCCAAGCTGTCCGGCTCGCGCTTCGTGGTGCTGCAGCAGGGCGTCGCGCGCATCCACCGCGCGCTTGCCCAGTTCATGATCGACCTGCATTCGGAAGAACATGGCCTGACCGAAACGTGGACCCCGGTCCTCGTGCTGTCCGAGATGATGGAGGGCACCGGCCAGCTGCCGAAATTCGGCGAGGACAGCTATCAGACGCGCGAGGGTTACTGGCTGATCCCGACCTCGGAAGTCACGCTGACGAACACCGTCCATGGCGATCTGGTCGAACACGCGACCCTGCCCCGCCGCATGGTCGCGCACAGCCAGTGCTTCCGTTCAGAAGCGGGCAGCGCCGGGCGCGACACCGCCGGGATGCTGCGCCAACACCAGTTCGAGAAGGTCGAGATGGTCTCGATCACCGACCCTGAAAACGGGCTGGCAGAACATGCCCGCATGACCGGCTGTGCGCAGGCAGTTCTGGAACGTCTTGGCCTGCCCTATCGCACCATGGTGCTGTGCGGCGGCGACATGGGTTTCGGCGCGCGCATCACCCATGACCTTGAAGTCTGGCTTCCCGGTCAGGGCAAGTATCGCGAGATTTCCTCGGTCAGCTATTGCGGCGATTTCCAGGCGCGGCGGATGAACGCCCGCTATCGCCCGGAAGGTGGCGGAAAGCCGGAATTCGTCCATACGCTGAACGGCTCGGGTCTTGCCGTGGGCCGCACTCTGATCGCGGTGCTGGAAAACGGCCAGCAGGAAGATGGCTCGGTCGAGTTGCCCGCGGCGCTGCACCCCTATCTGGGCGGCAAGACACGGCTGGGTTCGGACGGGCGACTGGCCTGATCCTGCCTGCCCGGCAATAATTCGCGCCGGGCAGGAAACCGCGCCACGAGGCCGCGCGTTCGGCGGCATGAGGAAAGCCGGCGCAATCCTGCTGATTATTGCAAGCCTGGCTTTCGTGGCCAGCGGGCTTGGCTATGCGCTGCAGCCTGTCAGCCCGCCCGTTGCGGCCGCCCTTCCCAGCCCCCTTCGGTCCGATGCGGGGCTGGATGAATTGCTTGAGCCTCCCGCCGCGGCACCCGATCTGGCCACGCAGCTGCTGCGCCCGCGAATCCCGGCGATGGCGGCACTTCTGACGATCAGTTGGCTTGCCGTGCTTTATCATGCCTTGAGCCAGCTTGGGTGGCGTCCTCGGGGCACCCGGGCGGTCGAAGACGATGACGATCCCCCCCTGCCCCCCGCGGACGGCAAACAGGCCGAACATGGGCTGTTGGTCATCGGGCTTGTCGCAGGCGCCGTCTGGCCCTGGCTTCTGGCGGAACAACCGGGCGGCGCGTTCCTGCTGGGCGCGCTGATGGTCGCGGGGATCCTGGGCGAAGCTCTGGGCGGCGCGTATGCCGGGGCCGAGCCCAGCAACAGCACCTCGCTGAGTTTTGTCGCCGGATGGGCCACAATGGCGGGCTGCGCGCTTTTTGCGACCCTGCTGCAAACCCAGCTTGGCGCTCCGCCCCACGTGGCCGCGGTGCTGGGCATCACCATCGCGGCGCTTGCGACGGTCAGCATCCAGCTGCGGCTGGGGCGGACGATCAGCTATGGCATCGCGGTGATCTGGGGAATGATCGGCCTGGCGGCCGGATCGGTCGCGACCCAGGCCGCCCTGTCGATGATGGCCGTCCTGGGGATCGCCATCATCGCCGTGGCGATGGTCCGGGTCACGACCTGAAGGGAATCAGGTGCCCTTGGGCTTCTGCCGGACCTTGTGCTTGGACAGCGCGCCCGACTGATTGATCTTGTTCGCCTTGTCCCGATAGGGGTTCTTCGTTCCCTGATCGCGGAAGGTCAGGCGGATCGGCGTGCCCGGCATGTCGAAATCCGCCCTGAGGCCGTTGACCAGATAGCGCTGGTAGCTGTCGGGCAGCTTGTCGGTATGCGTGGCCATGACGACAAAGGCCGGAGGCCGCGTCTTGATCTGCGTCATATAGCGCAGACGGATGCGGCGGCCACCCGGCGCGGGCGGCGGATGGGCCTCGGTCATCGCCGACAACCACTGGTTCAGGCGGGCGGTCGGCACCCGGCGGTTCCAGACCTCATGCGCCTTCAGGATCGCGTTGTGCAGGCGGTCCAGCCCCTTGCCCGTCCGGGCCGAGACGGTGACCAGCGGCGCACCTTTCAGCTGCGGCAGCAGGCGTTCGAACGCCTCGCGCAGTTCATTCAGCTTTTGCGGCTTTTCTTCCTCGAGATCCCACTTGTTCGCCGCGATGACGACGGCGCGGCCCTCAGTCTCGGCGAAATCGGCGATGCGCAGGTCCTGCTGCTCGAACGGGATGCCCACGTCCAGAAGAACCACCACGACCTCGGCGAAGCGAACGGCACGCAGGCCGTCGGCGACCGACAGCTTTTCGACCTTGTCGGTCACGCGCGCCTTCTTGCGCATCCCGGCAGTGTCGAAGATGCGGATCGGGGTGCCCATGAAGTCGGTACTGACGCTGATCGAATCGCGGGTGATCCCCGCCTCTGGCCCGGTCAGAAGCCGATCCTCTCCCAGGATCTTGTTGATGAGGGTCGATTTCCCGGCATTCGGCCGGCCGATCACGGCGACCTGCAGGGGCTTCGCGGCACTTGGCCGCCAATCCTCGGCCTCGTCATCGTCGTCTTCGGACACGTCGACATCGGTTTCGGGGGCCTGTTGGATATTCTGGGCCTCGAAGACCTCGGCCAAAGGCAGCAGCGCGCGATACAGGTCGTCCATGCCCTCGCCATGTTCGGCGGACAGGCGCAACGGCTCACCTAGACCCAGGGCATAGGCCTCCATCGCGCCGGATTCGCCAGCGCGACCCTCGGCCTTGTTGGCGGCAAGGATCACATGCTTGGCCCGCTTGCGCAGGATCTCGGCGAAATACTCGTCCGCCGCAGTCACGCCGACGCGGGCGTCGATCACGAACAGGCAGACATCGGCCTCGTCCACGGCGCGCTCGGTCAGGCGGCGCATCCGGCCCTGAAGGCTGTCATCCTCGGCAATCTCAAGCCCTGCCGAGTCGACGACGATAAAGCGCAGGTCGCCCAGCCTGCCCTGCCCCTCGCGCAGATCGCGGGTCACGCCGGGCTGGTCATCGACCAGCGCCAGCCGTTTCCCGACGAGTCGGTTGAAAAGCGTGGACTTGCCGACATTCGGACGCCCGACGATGGCGAGGGTAAAGCTCATCTGTATGCAATCAACTGGCCGTCATTGCTGACGACGTAAAGGGTCTGGCCTGCGACAGCCGGTGCCGCCGCGGCGCCGCCCGGTATCTCGGACTGGCCGATCAGGGCACCCGTGGCAGGATCGAAGACGCGCAGATATCCGTCCGAGCCGGCAAGGTAAAGGCGATTCCCTGCCAGAACCGGTCCATAGTGATTCCACACCTTATCCTGCTTGCGCACGATCTGCTTGGTGAAATAGGGCAGCTTCTGCGCCCAGACCCTTCCGCCATTCGCGATGTCCAGCCGCAGAAGCTGCGCCTGGTCGTTCACCAGGAAGATCGAGTTGCCCGCGACGAGCACCGGGCTTGACGCGCCTTCCGGGGCTTCCCATTTGGCGACGCCGGTTGCCAGGTCATAGGCACCGACCCGGCCCGAGCTGGTCCCGGCAAAGACCGTATTCCCCGAGATGACCGGATCGCCCGTCATGTCGCGGAACAGCGTGATCGCGCGGCCAAGGCGCGAGCCGCCGACATTCGCCGCCCAGGTCTGGCTGCCATTGCTGGCATCGACGCCGATCAGCTGGCCCGTTGCATAGGGGAAGACCACCGTTCCGCCCGAGACAGCGGGCGAACCCCCGCCCATGACCCCGGCCATCGCGTCATTGCCCGCCACACGCCACAGCACCCGGCCATCGCTCGCGCGGACCGCCCAGCCCGAGGCATCGCGCCCGACGACATAGACGACGCCATTGGCCACGGTCGGCGCGCCACTGATCGGGGCATCGACGCGCTGGCGCCACAGGATACCGCCGCTGCGCGCATCCAGCGCCACTAGCTCGCCATAGCCGGTGGTGACAAAGACCCGCCCGCCGTCATAGGCGACGCCGCCGCCGGAAACGCTGACATCGCTTTCCGCCGCGGGACGCAGGTTCGAAGTCCAGGCACGACCGCCGCCCGTGGTGGTCGCGGTGACGCTGGACTGGCTGTCCAAAGTAAAGACCAGCCCGCCCGCCACCACCGGATCGGCGACGATGCGGTGGCGACGGTCCGACGGTGCGCCGATGGGGGATTGCCAGACCCGCGTGGTCCCGGCCCCCAGCGCCATGTTGCCCGAGGCATGGGTGGCGCTGCCCGCGCGCTGCGGCCAGTCGGAATTGCCGCGCACCGGCGGCAGGGACAGCGCAGAGGTGGTCGGACCGGGATTGCCCACGACGGCGGGGCCGTCGGGCGACAGCACCGCGCGCGGGTCCAGCCGCTCGCCCGGAAGGGCCTGGTCCCGCGGGGCGCAAGCCGTCAGGGCCGTCAGCCCCGCCAAAGCGGCGATCAGGGGCAACCTTGTCATCGCTGTCTCCTCATTGCGGCGATTCCGCCACGTCCTGGTATTGGTCTTCACTAGGTTCACGTCCCGGCAGGATGCCGGATCATTCGGAAGGCGCGATCGGCATGGTCTGCGGACCCGGACCCTGCGCATCCTCGGGGTCGGCGCCCAGGGTGATCATCATCTCGGCCAGGCGTCGCCGCAAGGCTTCGGACAGCCCGTCCTTTTGCTGGATCTGGCGGATGAGCATCGTCGCATCCTCGCTGCGGCCGGCGCCGATCAGGGCCACGGCCTTCTGCTCCAACGCCAGCAGTTCGTAAGGCGCGCCGGGCTTGGAGAGTTGCGACAGGATGCCATCCCGCTTGGCCGCATCCATCGTCGGTCCCGCCAGCATCACCGCCTTCAGCAGCGCAAGGTCGTGCAGCAAGGGATCCTGGGGATTCGCCTCGGCCGCGGCCAGAAGCCGCTCGGACGCCTTGTCGGCCTGACCCGCCTCGGCCTCGGCACCTGCCGCCAGCATCTCGGACAGAAGCTTGCGACCACCCGAACCCTTGGCGTCGATGGCGGCAAGGGCCGTGGCGCGATCGGGCGAATCCTGAGCCGCCAGGACGGCATCGCCCCAGGCGCGCGCGCTTTTTTCAGCCTGACCCGAGGAATACTCCCGCCATGCCGATCCGGCGACCAGCACCAGGATCAGCGCGATCGCGATCCAGCCGAAACGGCGGAATGCCGTGAAAAGGCGGTCGCGGCGCAGGTCGTCGGTGACCTCGTCGATAAAGCTGTCGTTCTGATTGGCCATGTCGCCCCCGGTATGCTTTCGCGCTGTTTTATACGGGCTTGCGCGCGTTTGCCAATGCCGAGGCGCGGATGGCGTTCACGTCCGGCGGCGCAGTGCCGCAGGAACAAGCCCCAGCGCCGAGGCGGAATAGATCGCAAGCGCGGTCCAGATCATCGTGAAAGCGATCATGTGCCAGCCGGTGAAGGTCTCGCCAAAGATGGCGACCGCGCAAAAGAATTGCAGGGTGGGATTCAGGTATTGCATCAACCCTACCGTCGCCATTCCGATCCGGCGGGTGGCATAGCTGAACAGGATCAGCGGAACCGCGGTGACGACGCCGGAAAATACCAGCAGCAGGGTCTCGCCAAGGTGGGTGCCGAAGCTGACGGGTTGCAGCAGCGCCGCGGGCATCAGGCCGGTCGCCTGCAGGATCAGCCACAGCGCGGCCAGCGGCGTCAGGATCGCCACCTCGCAGGCCACGGACAGGACCGGGCCCATCGGCAGTGCCTTCTTCGCGACACCGTAAAGCCCGAAGCTGATAGCCAGTCCGATGCTGATCCAGGGCGCGACGCCAAGTCCCCAGGTCAGGATCAGCACCGCCAGCGCCGCAAGCGCGACGGCCACGCCCTGGGTCACGGTCAGCCGTTCCTTGAACAGGACAATGCCCATCACCACCGCCACAAGCGGAAAGATGTAATAGCCCAGCGAGCTTTGCACGACATGCCCCGCCTGCACAGCCCAGATGAACAGCCCCCAGTTGGCGGAAATAGTGACAGCCGCAAAGACCAGCCGCCAGAAATAGGGTCCGGTCAGCGCCGCGCGGAACTCGGAAAGGCGGCCCTGATAGCCCAGGATGCCCAGGAACAGCACCAGCGACCACAGGGTGCGGTGGGCCAGCACCTCGGCCACGGGAACAGCGGCCAGCGTGTGATAGAACAGCGGCGACAGGCCCCAGATCAGGCAGACCCCGACCATGGCGATAAGTCCCTTGGCCTGTTCGCTCATCTTCCGGTCTCCATTCGCGCGCGCGATCAGGACATGAACCCGTCGCAGGGCAAGGACAAGGGCGAAACGCAAAAGGCCCGCCGGTCTGGCGGGCCCCTGTCTCGGGTGCTGCGGGGATCAGAGGCGCGAGGCCACGTTTTCCCAGTTCACCAGCTTGTCGAGGAAGTTTTCCAGGTATTTCGGGCGCGCATTGCGGAAGTCGATATAGTAGCTGTGCTCCCACACGTCGCAGCCCAGCAGCGCGGTCTGGCCGAAGCAAAGCGGGTTCACGCCGTTTTCGGTCTTGGTGACCTTCAGCGAACCATCCGCATCCTTCACCAGCCAGGCCCAGCCCGACCCGAACTGGCCGACGCCAGCTTCCGAGAACTTCTTCTTGAAGTCCGCGACCGAACCGAAGGACTCGGTCAGGGCCTTTTCCAGATCGCCCGGAATGGAACCCGAATTCGGACCCATCATTTCCCAGAACTGGGCGTGGTTCCAATGCTGGCTGGCATTGTTGAAGATACCGTTCTGCGCGACTGCGCCGGACTGGTAGGTGCCCTTGACGATGTCTTCAAGGCTCTTGCCTTCCCACTCGGTGCCCGAAACCAGCTCGTTGAGCTTGTCGACATAGGCCTTGTGGTGCTTGTCGTGGTGAAACTCGAGCGTTTCTTTCGACATGCCGCCCGCCGCAAGCGCGTCGTGGGCATAGGGAAGATCGGGAAGCGTGAAGGCCATTTTCGATTTCCTTTCCAGAGGTTCGGAACAGGTTTCTGACACAGCTGGGGCGCGGGGAAAAGCCCCGTCGCGCGGCCTGTCGTCAGGCGGGGCAACGCATGACCCGCAGCGCGGGTTCCGCCCCTATTCCTGCGGCGAAGCGCAATGGCCGTGCCCCTGCATGACGTTCTGATAACCCTGCGCGCTGACCGCCATGCTGGCGCTGCCATCGGATTTGCCGACCGTCAGGCGAAAATCCAGCCGATCGGCATATTGCCCCGAATGGTTGCGCACGCGGGCCAGCGCCCAGCCATAGGTGCGGCTGCGGCCATCGTCCGCCGTGACCACCGCCCGGATCGGGCGATGGACAAGATCCTTCAGAATCGGGTCGAACACCTCGATCCGGCCCGCATTCGCGCCGGTCGAGGGGCGGGTGAACATCAGGAACTCTGGCACCCAGCCGGTGCCGCTTTCGTCGACCAGCTCGCACATCATCACCCGCAGCGGCGGGCGCGGTGGCGGCGTCTGCGACAGGGCCGGAAAGGCAATGTTCAGGGCAAGGGCTAGGGCAAGAAGCGGCAGGACATGTTTCAGACGGCGCATCGGCAGACCCTGGAATGTGATCCCCCTATCCATAGACCGCTGGCGCGCCGTCACAAGTGCGAAGACGCCTCAGCGCGGATCAAGCGCGGTGCCCGAGCGCGCCGCCCCGGCAAGGATCCCGTGCAGATAATCCGCGACTGAGCGGAAACCGACCAGCGCGAATCCTTCGCCTTCGCGCCAGATGCCGCAGGCGACCTGCGCGG
The DNA here is from genome assembly GCF_049446195.1 of Paracoccus sp. KR1-242. Taxonomy (NCBI): domain Bacteria; kingdom Pseudomonadati; phylum Pseudomonadota; class Alphaproteobacteria; order Rhodobacterales; family Paracoccaceae; genus Paracoccus; species Paracoccus sp. KR1-242. The sequence continues at coordinate 434,219 of NZ_JBMSED010000001.1, read as the reverse complement.
CACGGGTGCGGCGCATCCCGTTTTCCGGCATGGCAGCGATCTCGGTCGGGCAAAGCTTCATCAGCACCTGCTCGGCGCGCGAACCGCTGATCGCAAAGGCGACGCGCATGTCGCTGACGTCAAGGATCAGCGCATGTTCGTCCGCGACCGCTCCGGTCAGCGCCGCGACCGCCTGGGTGGTTTCCGCAGCGGGCAGGACCAGCAGCAACTCGTCGGGGGACATCCAGCACAGCCGGCGCGTTCCCTTGGCGCTGGCCGTGCCGGAGGCGGGCAGCGGCAGGCCCGCGGCCTTGGCCAGCGCTTTGCCCAGCCGCTTCTGGTCGGCGCGGATCTGGATCATGCCCAAGCCGGTGATCTCGTTGATGTCCGCCAATGCGTCAGCCATTCGCGCGGCTCCCTTCCTTGTCGTAGAAGACCGGATCGACGATCCGCGCCTTGAAGCTTTCCTGCCCGGCGACCGGGAATTCCAGCACCTCGCCCATGCGGTCCGGTCCATGCCGGACCAGTCCCATCGCGATCGGCCGATCCAGCGTCGGCGAGACATAGGTCGAAGTGACGCGGCCCTGCACATTGCGCTGGCCGTTCGCATTGACGCCTTCGGCCACGGCATAGACCCCATCGGGCAACATCCGGCCATCGACGCTTTCCAGCCCGACCAGCTTCCAGCGGTCGGCCGAGGCCATGAAGCTGCGTTCCTGCGCCCGCTTGCCGATATAGTCGTCCTTTTTCTTGCTGATCGCCCAGCCCAGCCCCAGATCCTGCGGGATCACGGTGCCGTCGGTTTCGTCCCCGATCATGATGAAGCCCTTTTCGGCGCGCATGACATGCATCGCCTCGGTCCCATAGGGGGTGATCCCCATGTCGGCCCCGGCGGCATGCAGCTTTTCCCAAAGCTCCAGCCCCCGCTTGGCCGGCACCGCGACTTCAAAGGACAGCTCGCCCGAGAAGCTGATGCGATAGACGCGCGCGGGGATGCCCGCGATCTCACCCTCGGCCCAACCCATGAAGGGCAGCGCCTCGGCCGACAGGTCCATGCCACCCAACCGCTCCAGCAGGGTGCGCGCCTGCGGACCGACCACGGCGACCTGGGCCCATTGCTCGGTCACGTTGGCGGCATAGACCTTCCAGTCCCACCACTCGCATTGCAGCCAGTCTTCCATATGGGCGTGCATCCGGTCCGCGCCGCCGGTCGTCGTATGGACCAGCCAGCTGTCGTCGGACAGGCGCGCGACCACGCCATCGTCGACAAGGAAGCCGTTCTCGTTGCAGATCAGGCCATAGCGGCACTTGCCCACCGGCAGGGTCGACATCATGCCGGTATAGATCATGTCAAGGAAGCGCCCGGCATCCGGCCCCTTCACGACGATCTTGCCCAGGGTCGAGGCGTCAAGCGTTCCGACCCCGGCCCGCACAGCGCGCACTTCGCGTGCCACGGCCTCGGCATGGCTTTCGCCCGATTTGGGGTAGCAATAGGGCCGCCGCCAATGGCCAACCGGCTCCCAATGTGCGCCGCGCGCCTCGTGCCAGCCATGCATCGGCGTCTTGCGCAGCGGCTGGAACAGATCGCCCCGCCCTTCGGCCGCGATGGTGCCAAGGGTCAATGGCGTATAGGGCGGGCGGAATGTCGTCGTCCCGGTGGCCGGGATCGGCTGCTTCAACGCCGCCGACAGCACCGCGAGGCCGTTGATATTGCTGACCTTGCCCTGATCGGTTGCCATGCCCAGCGTGGTATAGCGCTTGGTATGCTCGACGCTTTCATAACCTTCCTGCGCAGCCAGTTCGACGTCCGAGACCTTCACGTCGTTCTGGAAATCCAGCCACATCTTGAACTTCATCTTGCGGGTGGCGTTCACCGGCATGACCCAGACCGGCATCAAGGGCCGTTCTTCCGCCGCGCCGGTGCAGGCCGCGACGCGCAGGTCGCCTGCTGCCGCCCCGACCGGGCTGGCCATCGCCTTGCCATCCGCGCCGGTCGGCGGGCGGGCGGTGTCGGGGGCGAACATCGCCTGTGCATCCGACCAGTTCAGCTTGCCGCCGCAATGGCTCCACAAGTGCACGACCGGAGACCAGCCGCCGGACATGGCGACACAATCCGACGCGATCACCTCGGACACCTGACCCGACCCGGCATGAGAGCAGATCTTGACTGCCTCGACCGCGTGGCCGCCCTTGATCCCGGCAATGGCGCTGGCCGCCAGAATGCGGATGCCACGGGCCCGCGCCGCGGCAGGCAGCGCGCCGACCGGATCGGGGCGCGTGTCGATCACGGCAGGAACCTCAAGCCCCGCATCCAGCGCGGCCAGCGCGGTGCGATAGGCATCGTCGTTATTCGTCACCACCAGGATCCGCCGCCCCGGCGCCACGCCGTAATCGACGATGAAATCGCGCGCGGCCGAAGCCAGCATCACGCCGGGAACGTCGTTGCCGGCAAAGCTCAGCGGACGCTCCAGCGCGCCGGTCGCGACGATCACGTGACCCGCACGGATGCGCCACAGGCGCTGGCGCGGCAGTCCGGCATTCGGATCGTGATCCGCCAGCGCCTCGCGCGCGATCAGATAGCCGTGGTCGTATAGCCCGGTCGCCATCGTGCCACGGCGCAGGGTGACATTCGGCAGCACGCGCAGTTCCGACAGCAATGCATCGACGCGGGATTGCCCGTCCGCGTGATCGGTCGGCGTGCGCCCGCCCCACTGCGGGTTCTGTTCAAGCACGATCACCGACTTGCCCTGCCCCGCGGCATCGCGCGCCGCGCTCAGCCCGGCGATCCCGCCCCCGACGACCACCAGGTCGGCATGGGCATAGGCCTGTTCGTAGGTGTCCGGATCGGCCTCGGTCGGGGCCTTGCCCAAACCGGCCGAGCGGCGGATCACCGGCTCGAACACATGCTTCCAGAACGGGCGCGGATGGATGAAGGTCTTGTAATAGAAGCCCGCCGGGAAAAAGCGGTACATCCAGCTGTTCACCGCACCGATATCGACGTTCAGGGTGGGCCAGCTGTTCTGGCTGGTCGTGACCATGCCACCGACCAGCGCGGTCGTCGTCGCGCGCTGGTTCGGCTCGAACCGGCCACCTTGTCCCAGACCCAGCAGCGCGTTCGGCTCTTCGACGCCGGATGCCATCGGACCGCGCGGGCGGTGATACTTGAAGGAACGCCCCATCATCAGCTGGCCATTGGCCAGCAAGGCCGAAGCGATCGTGTCCCCGCGCAGGCCGAGCAGCTGGCGGCCGTCGAAGCGGAAGGGCAGCGGATAGGCGCGGTCGATCAGGCGACCGCCCCGGTTCAGGCGGAAGGGTCCGTTGTCGCTCATTCGGTCAGGCTTTCGACAGGCGAGGTTTCGGTCTTGGGGCTGGTCCAGTCGGGCATCCAGCCCGGTCGCTTGGCGCGGATGGCGGCGACGATCTCGTCCGTGGGATGAGAGGTTTGCGCCTTGTAGGTGCCAAAGACTTCAAGCGTGACGGTATCGCGTGCCGCCAGGAACCACTTCCCACACCCATAGGCATGGCGCCAGCGTTCGAAATGCACGCCCCTGGGGTTCTTCCGCGCGAACAGATAGGCCTCGAACTCGGCATCGGTCGAGCCGGGCCCGAAGCGTTTCAGATGCGCCTCGCCACCCGGATGAAGTTCCGTTTCCTCGGCGGCGATGCCGCAATAGGGACAGGTCAGGGTCAGCATCAGTCACTCCTTGTGCGGCAGGGCGCGCGCAGCAGAACGCGCCCGCCGGTTGGGGCGGACGCGAAGCATGTCATGGATCAGGAAATTTTCGCGGGCCCGAATCAAAAGCCCAGCGCCCGCGAAAAGCGGGGCGAAGGATTCGGCGCAAGGCGCGCGCAATATCGCGTCACGACCCTTGCACAAGATTGATCCGAGGGACGCAAGCGCCCCCCGGATCGCGATCGGACGGGCGGCCTTGGCCGCCGTCAGGATCAGATCAGTTGGCCGGCGGCGTGGTGCCAGCGGGCGCCGGTTCGGCAGGAGCGGGTTCCGGAGCGGGCGTGGCCGGAGCAGGCGTGGCCGGGGTCGCAGGCTCGACGCTGACAGCGCCATCGGCGGGTGCTGGCGTTTCCGCTGCCGGTGCCGGGGTCGTTGCTGCGCCGGTGTCGGCCGGAGCGGTCGGCTCGGGCGTTCCGCCGGACATGTACCAGTAGATGACGGCCAGGACGACGACGATCGCGCCGATGATGAGCCACAGGTTGCTCTTGTTCTGTTCGGCCATGAAGAAAACTCCTTGGTCATGGTGACGTAACCCACCAATGCGCCAGCCGAAAAAGAGTTCCATTGATTTCGCAGCACTTTTCGCGCGCGTGCACGATCGGCGAAGTCCCGCTTTGCCAGCCGCTCTGCCGGCAGGGCATCGCGCGCTATCGCCATCAGTGGGCGACCCCCGCCGCCACGCTTTCGTCGATGAAGCGGCCCTCGCTGAATCGGTTCAGACCGAATTCGGCGGTCAGGGGGCCGGGCGTGCCATTGGCCACCAACTCGGCCATGGCCCAGCCCGAGCCCGGAATGGCCTTGAAGCCGCCGGTGCCCCAACCGCAGTTGACGAAGATGTTGCCGACCGGAGTCGTCGACAGGATGGGCGAGCGGTCGCCAGTCATGTCGACGATCCCGCCCCATTGGCGCAGCATCTTCAGCCGCGACAGCATCGGGAAGGTCTCGATCAGCGCGCGGACGGTTTCCTCGACATGCTGCCACGAGCCGCGCTGGGAATAGTTGTTGAACCCGTCGGTGCCGCCGCCGATCACCATCTCGCCCTTGTCGGATTGCGACAGATAGCCGTGGACCGTGTTCGCCATGATGACCAGATCGCAGCAGGGTTTGATCGGCTCGCTGACCAACGCCTGCAGGGCCATCGACTCGATCGGCAGGCGGAACCCCGCCTTCTCGGCCAGGACCGAGGAGTGGCCGGCCACCACAAGCGCCAGCTTGTCGCATTCGATCCGGCCCTTGCCGGTATTCACCGCGCGGACCACTCCGCCTGCCGTCTCGATCCCGGTGACTTCGCAATTCTGGATAATGTGCATGCCCATGGCCGAACAGGCCCGCGCATAGCCCCAGGCGACAGCGTCGTGCCGCGCCGTGCCGCCGCGCGCCTGATAGAGCCCGCCAAGGACAGGATATCGCGGTCCGTCGATGTTGATGATCGGCAGCATCTGCTTGATCTGCTCGGGCGTGACCCAGTCGGTCGAGACGCCCTGCAACTGGTTGGCATAGACGGTGCGCTTGTAGCCCCGGACCTCGTGTTCGGTCTGGGCCAGCATCAACAGGCCGCGCGGGCTGAACATGACGTTGTAGTTCAGATCCTGCGACAGGTTCTCGTAAAGCTTCAAAGCCTTGTCATAGATCGCGGCCGACGGGTCCTGCAGATAGTTCGACCGGATGATGGTCGTGTTCCGGCCGGTATTGCCGCCGCCCAGCCATCCCTTTTCGATGATCGCGACATCGGTGATGCCAAAGTTCTTGCCAAGGTAATAGGCGGTCGCCAACCCGTGCCCTCCGGCCCCGACGATGACCACCTGATATTTCTTGCGCGGCTCGGGGCTGGCCCAGGCCCGTTTCCAGCCGGTATGCAGGCGCATCGCCTCGCGCGCGATGGCAAAGACCGAATAGCGGCCGGTGCTTTTTGAGGCGGGGTTGGCAGACATGTGCGGACCTTTCGAGACTCTCATCGCGCAGAGTGAAGCCTCGGCCCCAATCCGGCAAGCGGGCTTGCGACGGGCGAATTGTCGAAATGCGTCAGGCCGGGGCGCAGATCTTCCGTCCGGACATGGCACGGCTCTTTGACTTTTGCCGCGCGCCCGAAAACGGTATGAGGCATGTGCGCCGGCTGGGCGCCGGGGAGTATATGCGATGTTCTGGATCATCTGCGCCGCCATGACGGCCATCGTGGCAATCGCCATCGCGGCACCGCTGATCCGGCGGCGGCAAGCGGGCGAGGAACCGGCAGCCGCCTATGACCTGCGCATCTATCGCGACCAGCTGCGCGAGATCGAGCGAGATCTGGACCGTGGGCTGGTCGAACCGGCCGAGGCCGTTCGCCTGCGCAACGAGGTCGGGCGCAAGGTGCTTGCCGCGGACCGCGCGCTGGCACGCGAAGGCGCGGCCGGACGTGCTCCGGGCGGGCCTGTCGCGATGCTGGTGCTGGTCCTGCTGCTGGTCGGGGCGGTCCTGCTGTATCAGCGCATCGGTGCCCCCAAGATGCCGGACGAGCCGCTGGCCCAGCGGATCGCCGATGCCAATGCCTTCTACGCCAACCGTCCCAGCCAGGCCGAGGCAGAAAAGGTCGCGCCGAAGCCCGAGCGACCGACGCCCGATGCCGAATATCTGGCGTTGATCGACCAGCTGCGGGCCACCGTCGCCAATAACCCGGACGACCAGCGCGGGCAGGAATTGCTGGCCATGCATGAAGAGCGGCTTGGCAATCTTGTCGCCGCGAAACAGGCGCAGGCCCGGCTTGTCGCGCTGAAGGGCGACGGGGCAGCGGCCGACGACCACCTGCGCCTTGCCGCGTTGACCGCCGAGGCCGCGGGCGGCTTGATCACCCGCGATGCCGAGACCGAGCTGAACGCCGCCCTGAAGCTTGAGCCGCAGAATGCGCAGGCGCGCTATATGGCGGGATTGGTCCAGATCCAGAACGGACGTCCCGACCGGGCCTTCCCGATCTGGGCCGCGCTGCTGGAGGAAGGCCATGACGCAGAGCCCTGGGCCGCGCCGCTGCGCCTGGCGATCGGCGATCTTGCGTGGTTCGCAGGGCGTCCCGACTATGTCGCGCCCGAAGGTTCGCCCATGCCGCGCCCCGACGAGGCGGCGATGGCCGCGGCCGAGAACATGTCCCCCGATGAACGGCAGAAGATGATCGAGGGCATGGTCAAGGGGCTGGAAGCCCGGCTTGCGACCCAGGGCGGCACGCCCGAAGAATGGGCGCGGCTGATTTCGGCGCTTGTCGTGCTTGGGCAGAATGACCATGCGCAGGATATTCTGGGCGAGGCGCGGATGCGCTTTGCCGCAATCCCCGAAGCGCTCGACGTGGTCGAGGTAGCGGGCAAGAAATCGGGGCTGAAATGATCTGCGAGACGATCGAGGAATTCACCGCGCTTCTGCCGCGCGCGGGGGCAATCGCCGGGCTGGACCTGGGCACCAAGACCATCGGCGTCGCGGTCAGCGACGGGCTGCGCGGCGTCGCCTCGCCCATCACGGTGATCCGGCGCGAGAAATTCACGCTGGACGCACAGGCGCTGCTGAAAATCGCCGCGGAACGGGCGCTGGTCGGGCTAATCCTTGGCCTGCCCCGGAACATGGATGGCAGCGAGGGACCGCGGGCGCAATCGACCCGCGCGTTTGCCCGCAATCTCGAACGGCTGACCCCCCTGCCCATCAGCTTCTGGGATGAGCGTCTGTCCACCGTCGCGGCCGAGCGCGCGCTGCTGGAGGCCGACACCTCGCGCAAGCGACGGGCCGAGGTCATCGACCAGGTTGCCGCGGGCTATATCCTGCAAGGCGCGCTGGACCGGATGCGCCACCTGGGATGAAGCCGTCGTCGCCCTGCATCGACATCTGCCAGATCGACCCCGCGACGCGGCTGTGTATCGGCTGCCTGCGCTCGATAGACGAGATCACGCGCTGGGGCGGGATGACCGAAACGGAAAGGCTGGCCATCATGGCCAGCCTGCCCTTGCGCAAGACGGGCGCACCGCCCCGGTCCTGAGAGCTACATGCGGAAGGACCACAGGAAGGTTTCACCCGAGGAATCGTCGACGCCGTCATTGTCGGTCGCGACCCAGGCCGTGCCATCGGGGGTGATCGCGAGGCTTTCGACCTTGTCCTGGACATAGCCGTTCCACTGCTTCAGGTCGGGCAACAGGTCACGGACAACCTGTTTGCTGACGACCGGCAGGTCGCCCCCCAGCGGAGCGGGTTTCAGGTCGGCCAGTGCGACCGACGTCACCTGCTTCAGCTTGGCCGCCTGACCGATCAGATTGTCGCGCTCGATCAGGTAAAGATTGTCGCCGTGGACCGCGATCTCGGACAGGCCGACCCAGCCTTCGCCCGATTCCAGCGGATAGCGGACCCCGGCCCAATCACCCGAGGCGGGATCGAATTGCAGCAGCTTCGTCTGGCCCTTGGGATCATCCTTCCATTCGCGTTGGACGGCCATCCACAGCTTCCCGTCGGGGGCCAGCGCAATGCCTTCCAGACCAAAGCGGGTCGAACCGGCGGTCAGGTCGGCGGGCAGTTCCACCTGCTGGGCAATCGCTCCATCGGCCCCGACATGCAGGATCTGGTGCGGAATTTCCTTTTCGGGATTCCCCTCGCTTGCCAGCCAGAAGCCGCCGTTGCCGTCCGCGCTGATACCTTCAAGGTCCAGCTTTTCGGCAGGTTTTCCATCCTTGCTGACCACGATCCTCGCAGTGATGCGGGCGGGCTTCGCACCAGTCTCGACCCGATAGATCGAGGGCTGATTGGCATATGCGCTGTCGCTGATCGCATACAGCACCGAGGGGTCCGTGGGATCGACGGTCAGGCCCGACAGGGCACCCCAGCCGATCAGGTCGTCCTCGGTCGAGGCAATGGTCGGATAGGCCGGCTCGCCTTCCGCACGCTCAAAGATCATGACATGGGCGCGGGCGGCGCCGTCCTCGCCGAGGTCGGTTTCATTCGCACTGGCGAAAAGGTTGCGCTGCGGAATCGTCACCAGCCCCTCGGGACCGATGCCCGAAGGCAGGATCTGGGTCAGCACCGGCTGGGCGGGATTGGCGACGTCATAGACACCGATCGCGCTGCCGCGCTCGGACCCGACGAATAGCAGCTTCCTGCCGTCGAACTCGGCGTATTTCAGCGCCTCGGGTTCGACGCCCTTCTTGTCCGACCGCTTGTCGGGGTAATGTCCGATGCGGATCAGCGCGTGTTCGAAGCTGTTCCCGGCGTCATAGACGACCGAGCCGTCGCGGTTCCAGATGGTGAACCCGCGCGAGCCGCCCTTCCAGTCGCCTTCATTGGCCGTGGCGAAATGGTCGTTATCCAGCCATGCAAGCGTGTCGGGTTCGCGCGGGACAGCCTTGAGGCTGCCGGTAAAGTCCAGCCTGCCGTCCTTTTCCGTGTCGATCCCATCCAGATCCACCGTGCCCGCGCTGAAATGCGAGGCGACCTTGCCATCTGCGCCGATGACCACGAGGTAGTTGTTTTCCTGCAAGGTGACGACCAGATCGCCATTCGCGTTGAAATCGACATATTCCGGTTCGGGATCTTCGGGCGCGATGGCTGCCAGCCCGGTCAGATCGACGACCTGCTTGCCTGCGCAATCAACCTCTCCCGCCTTGATCGGCAGGCGAACGACGAAGCCTGCGGGCATCTGCGGCAGGGCGCCGTCATTGACGTCCTCGTCGCGCTCATTCTCGATCGCGACGGCCAGCATGTCGCCCTTGGGCGACAGCGCGACGGAATCGGGCTGCCCGCCGAGGTCGCAATTCGCCACCACCTGTTTCGAGGTCAGGTCGACTGTCCGCAGCACGCCCGACGGTTGGGTGAAACTTTCCGAAGTGTTCACGCCGACAAAGGCGCGCTCGCCCAGAACGACGGTGGTCGTCGGTTCGCCATCCATGGCGATGTTGCCAAGAGGCTTCGGTGCCTTGGGATCGGCGATGTCGATCAGCCCGATCGCGTTCAGCGGACTGTCGGAATAGATCAGCTCCATCCCATCGGCCGTCGCGGTCATGATTTCGGCCGAAGTCGCGCGGGCGCGATCCTCGCCTTCGGCCATGTTGTCGGCGGTGGCGAAGCTGGAGATGCGGTTGAAGACCGGCTCGGCAAAGGCCGGCGCGGCGGCCGACAGCGCAGCGATCGAGCAAAGGGTCAGGCGAAAGCTCATGCAATCCTCGGGGGTTGGCGTTTCCCCCGCGGATTTGGCGCGATGATGTAACGCCCTGTTATCGGGCTGATGACGCTTTCGTGACCTTTAGTCGCGCGTCACCACGCGCACCTCGCGAATGGCGGTCTTCAGGCGGGCGCGCGTCTCGACCGGCTCGCGCGCCACGGCGTCAAGGATCGCGCACATGTCGCCGCGCAATCCGTGCAGCTGGTCCACCAGCGACAGGACAAGGGCCAGTGCCTCTTCGTCAAGGTGATAGCCTTCGGACAGATCCACGACCAGATGCAGGCGCGCGATGTCCAGTTCGCGGAACAGCGGGCCTTCCTGCGACTGCACGGGCAGGACGACACCGCTGCGGATATAGCTTTCCAGCTGGGAGCGCGTCAGTTCGGGCAACTGCACCAGCACTTCGGTCAGCGAGAAATGGCGGCGCGTCATTTGCCCCTCCTGGGATCGTAGACGTGTTCCTGTCGCCAGTTTTCCATGAAGCGCGCCAGTTCGTCGTCGATCTGCGGCGGCATCACGACCTTCAGCACGACATGCTGATCGCCGCGCTTGCCGCCTTCGCCACGCAGGCCCCGCCCCTTCAAACGCAACTTCTGGCCCGAGCTTGCACCCCGCGGGACGGTCAGCATGACGGGGCCGTCGATTGTCTCGGCCTCGACCTTGCCGCCCAGGATCGCCTCGTCCAGCGTGATCGGCAGGGTGGTTTCCAGGTCGTTCCCGTCCCTTCGCCATTCGGGATCGTCGGCGACCACCAGCGTCAGCAGCGCGTCGCCCGGTCCGCCGTCGCCATAGCCCGCGCCGCCCTTGCCGCGCAGGCGGATGATCTGGCCGTCATGCGCGCCTTCGGGAATCTTGACCTCCAGCACCGCGCCATCGGGCATGGTGATCCGGGTCGACCCGCCCCGTGCGGCGGTCATGAAGTCGATCTCCATCGTGAAGCGCTGGTCCTGACCGCGCATGTCGAAGCTGCGCGCCCCGCCCCGGCGCCGGGCGCCACCCTGCCCGAACAGGTCCGAGAACACCTCTGACAAATCGTCGAAATCCTGCGTGCCCTGGCGATAGGGATTGTCGCCCGCCTGGGCATAATCGCGGTAATAATGCCGTTGAGCCTGCTCCTGTCCCGAGGCGTCGATCTCGCCCCGGTCGAAACGGGCACGCTGCTCGGCGTCTTTCAGCAGGTCATAGGCCGATGACGCCGCCTTGAAACGCTCATGCGCCTTGGGATCCGGGTTCAGGTCCGGGTGATCGGTCTTGGCGATCTTGCGATAGGCCTTCTTGATCTCGTCCTGGCTGGCGTTCTTGCCCAGACCCAGCGCCTTGTAGGGATCATCGGCCATCGCTGTTCCGTCCTTTCACCTGCCCCGCGACATCGTCCCTGCGCCGCGGCCGTTCCGGGCCATGGGACACCGGCACACCGGCTTTGTCCAGTTTTCCCGTCATTTCTTCGGCCGGAAGGCGACGATCCGGGCGGGGTCCGTTTCGATCCGGGCCGCCCCGATCAGATCAAGACAATAGGGCACGGCGGCAAAGACCGCATCAAGGCAGGTCGCTATGGCCGAGGGCTTGCCGGGAATGGTGATCATCAGCGTCCGCCGGCGAATGCCCGCCGTCTGGCGCGACAGGATCGCGGTCGGCACCTCGCACAGGCTGGCGCGGCGCATCTCCTCGCCGAAACCGGGCAGTTCCTTTTCCATGATGTCGGCCATGCCCTCGGGCGTCAGGTCGCGCGGGGCGGGTCCGGTGCCGCCGGTGATCAGGATCAGGTCGGCGCCCTTGTGGTCACACAGCGTGCGCAGCGTGTCCGCAACCGACTCGCGGCCATCGGGGATGATGGTGCGCGTGATCTCGAGGGGCGAGGTGATGGTGGCGCGCAGCCAGTCCTCGGCGCCCGGCCCGCCCTTGTCCTCGTATTCGCCGCGACTCGCGCGGTCCGAGACTGTGACGATGGCGATATGGGCAGGGCGGGTCATGGGGGCAGCCTTCTTCAGAGGTTCGCGGCCATAGTGGCGGGGAATGCTCGGGAAAGGAATCCCGTATTGCCTGTGGCCTCACCGCGTGATCGACTGCGCCCATGCAGCAAGATCCGATCCGCCCCGCCCTTCCCGCCGACGAAGCCGCCATCCGGGCCTGCGCCCATGCCGCCTACGGCCAGTATGTCACCGCGATCGGCCGCAAGCCCGCCCCGATGGAGGCCGATTTCCCGGCCCAGATCGCCGCGGGTCACGTTCATATCGCCAAGGACGCGACGGGCGCGCTTCTGGGTTATGTCGTATTCTTTCCCGAAGCCGGGCATATGCATCTTGAAGCCGTGGCCGTCACGCCCGCGGCCACCGGCAAGGGCGTCGGCAGGCAGTTGATCCAACATTGCGAGGAAGCGGCCCGCCGGGCGGGCCTTGGCGCGGTCCATCTTTACACGAACCAGAAGATGACCGCGAACCTGTCGATGTATCCGCATCTGGGCTTTGTCGAGGTCGACCGCCGGTCCGAGGATGGCTTCGACCGGGTCTTTTACGAAAAAACCGTGCGCTGACCGCCAGTCGGGCGGAATCGAAAGGGCCGCGGTGATGACCGCGGCCCTTCGGGATCACTTGCCGGCGACGCGCGCGTTGCGGGTCGCGATCAACTTGAGGCGCAGGGCGTTCAGCTTGATGAAGCCTGCCGCGTCCTTCTGGTCATAGGCGCCGGCATCTTCTTCGAAGGTGACGTGCTTTTCGCTGTAAAGCGAATGTTCGGACCAGCGGCCCACGCATTGCACCGAGCCCTTGTAAAGCTTCAGGCGGACGGTGCCGGTGACATGTTCCTGCGACTTGTCGATCAGCGCCTGCAGCATCTCGCGTTCGGGGCTGAACCAGAAGCCGTTATAGATCAGCTCGGCATAGCGCGGCATGATCGAGTCCTTCAGGTGGCCCGCACCGGAATCCAGCGTGATCTGCTCGATCCCGCGATGGGCTTCCAGCAGGACGGTGCCGCCGGGGGTTTCATAGATTCCGCGCGACTTCATGCCGATGAAGCGGTTCTCGACGAAGTCCAGCCGGCCGACGCCGTGCTTGCCGCCGATTTCGTTCAGGCGCGTCAGGATCGAGGCGGGCGACAGCGCCTCGCCATTGATCGCGACCGCATCACCCTGTTCGAAGGTGATTTCGAGGAATTCGGGTTCGTTCGGCGCTTCCTCGGGCGAGACGGTGCGCTGATACACATATTCCGGCGCGGCCTCGGCCGGGTTTTCCAGCGCCTTGCCCTCGGACGAGGTGTGCAGCAGGTTCGCATCGACGCTGAAGGGCGCTTCGCCGCGCTTGTCCTTGGCGATCGGGATCTGGTTCGTCTCGGCGAATTCGATCAGCTTGGTGCGCGAGGTCAGGTCCCATTCCCGCCATGGCGCGATCACCTTGATCGAAGGATCCAGCGCATAGGCCGAAAGTTCGAAGCGGACCTGGTCGTTGCCCTTGCCGGTCGCGCCATGCGCGACGGCATCGGCGCCGTGCTTGTGCGCCAGTTCGACCAGATGCTTCGAGATCAGCGGGCGCGCGATCGACGTGCCCAGCAGATAAAGCCCTTCATAGACTGCGTTGGCGCGGAACATCGGGAACACGAAGTCGCGCACGAATTCCTCGCGCACGTCGACGATGTGGATGTTCTCGGGCTTGATCCCCAGAAGCTCGGCCTTGGCGCGCGCCGGCTCCAGTTCTTCGCCCTGGCCCAGGTCGGCGGTGAAGGTGATGACCTCGCAGCCGTATTCTGTCTGAAGCCATTTCAGGATGATCGAGGTGTCGAGCCCGCCCGAATAGGCAAGGACGACTTTCTTCGGCGCGTCGGTCATGCGGTTAACCCTCATAGGAATTTCGGCAGGGAATAGGCCCATTCGCCGCTTGTCACAAGGGGAAGGGGGAAATAACGATTGGCGAAAATCGGGGGGATCATGCAGGCGTTCCGCATTCTCAGACACGCGTTCCTGATGGTGGCACGACACCCTCGACAGGCGGTCACGATCTCGCTCGTGCCGACGCTGATCCAGACTGCAGCTTTTGCAATCTTCATCACCGTGCTTCCCAAGATGGTCGCGAACAGTACTGGGGCGGGCCGGTTCTGGCTTCTTGCCACGACACTCGGGCTGGTTATCGGCTTCTGCACGATCTGGATCGCGGTCGGCTGGCACCGCTTCGTACTACTGGGAGAGGAGCCACGCTTTATTCCCGCGCGACGCGCCCGGTCAATCCTGAACTACGCGAAAACGGCGGTGATCACGGCCGTCTTTCTGAGCCTGGCGTTAATCCCATTGGCGATGGCGATTTTCGCCCTGATGCTGATTGTAAATCGCGACGCGCTGCCGACGGCGGCAATTCTGCTCGGCTTCTTGGGAAATTTTCTCTTTTGTATCTTGTTGCTGCGCCTTGGTGTCGCGCTTCCGGGGGCGGCGCTCGGCGACAGGACACCTATCGCGCGAAGCTGGGCCGCAACGGGCGGCAAGACCAGCACGCTCGCGATGATCACGCTCCCCTACATGCTGATGCAGTACGGACTTCAGCAGTTGCCGTTTGCCGAACACAACCATGCCTTCATTCAACAGAGTTGGCCGTGGCTGGGCGCACAGCTGATGGTCTATTGGTTGCTATGGATGTTCGCACTGTCCCTGCTCACCACCCTTTGGGGCCATTACGTCGAAGGCCGCGCCCTGACCTGAATCAACCCCGCTTGCCAAATCCGCCGTTTCGCGCCATTGGCGGGGCATGGAAAATTTTGCCGCCTCTGTCCGCCAGGCAGAGATCGCGCTGCGCGACCTCTTCGAGCCGACCCCGCTTCAGAAGAACGACCACCTCTCGGCGAAATACGGTGCCGAGATCTGGCTCAAACGCGAAGATCTGACCCCGGTGCGCAGCTACAAGCTGCGCGGGGCCTTCAACGCCATGCGCAAGGTCGCAAACGGCGCGCAGGGCCATTTCGTCTGTGCCAGCGCCGGGAACCATGCCCAAGGCATGGCCTTTGCCTGTCGCCATTTCGGCGCCAAAGGCACGATCTTCATGCCCGTCACCACGCCGAAGCAGAAGATCGACAAGACCCGCATCTTTGGCGGCGGCGCGGTCCAGATCGTGCTGACCGGCGACTATTTCGACCAGACGCTGGCCGCCGCACAGGAATTCTCGCGCGAACACGGGGCGACCTTCCTGTCGCCCTTCGACGATCCCGACATCATCGAGGGCCAGGCGACCGTCGGGCTGGAGATGCTGGAACAGCTTGGCGCAGCACCCGACATCGTGGTGCTGCCGGTGGGCGGGGGCGGTCTGTCCGCAGGCGTCACGCGGCTTCTGCAAGAGCTGTCGCCCGAAACCCGGCCCGAATTCGCCGAGCCGGAGGGCGGTTCCAGCCTGCAGGCGGCGTTGCAGGCGGGCGAACCGGTGACCCTGCCCGCGGTCGACAACTTTGTCGACGGCGCGGCCGTGGCCCGGATCGGCGCCCTGCCCTTTGCCCAGCTTGGGCAATTTGGGCCCGAACAGGTCCACCTGGCCCCCGAAGACCGCATCTGCGCCACCATGCTTGAGATGCTGAACATCGAAGGCATCGTGCTGGAACCCGCCGGTGCGCTCGCCGTGGACGTGCTGCGCGACATTCCCGATCTTGCCGGCAAGCGCGTGGTCTGCATCTGCTCCGGCGGGAACTTCGATTTCGAGCGCCTGCCCGAGGTCAAGGAGCGGGCTCAGCGCTTCTCGGGGCTGAAACGCTACTTCATCCTGCGGATGCCGCAGCGCCCCGGCGCATTGCGCGACTTCCTGCAGCTTCTGGGGCCGGACGATGACATCGCCCGTTTCGAGTACCTGAAAAAATCGGCGCGCAACTTCGGCTCGATCCTGATCGGGATCGAGACCACCTCGCCCGAGAACCTCGACCGCCTGCGCGAGCGGCTTGAGGGGGCGGGCATCGGCTATCGCGACATCACCCGCGATCCGGTCCTTGCGGAATTCCTGATCTGAACCCGCACGGGCCGCCATCGCGGCGGCCCGACCGGGCAAGATGATGAAAATGCCCGCCATTAATCGAAGCTTCAGCCCTTCGCGCCTAGAAGGGCTGCATGAGCGATACCAGATCCCCTGGCCCGCCGCGTGCGTGGCGCCTGATCCTGCTTGTCGGCGAAAGCCGCGCCGAACGGCGGGCACTGGCGGTGCAGCTGAGGCGCGCCGGCTATGACGTGATCGAGGCCGCCGATGCGGATGGGGCGATCGACCTGTGCCGCGCCCGCGCGCCCGAGATCGTGATCTCGGACTGGATGGCGCCAGGTCGCGCCGGGCTGGATCTGTGCCGCCGCTTTCGCGCGCTGCCCAGCGAGCGCTATGGCTATTTCATCCTGCTGACCTCGCGCCATGACAAGGCCGACGTGGCCGAAGGGCTGGGCGCGGGCGCGGACGATTTCCTGACCAAGCCGGTTTCCGGGGCCGAACTGCTTGCCCGGCTTTCCGCGGCCGAGCGTATCTTGCGGGTCGAGGAAAGCCTGCGCATGGCGAATACCCAGCTGAAGGAAACGCTTGCCCGCCTGCGCGACAAGGAGGCCGCGCTGGAGCGCGACCTGCGCGAGGCACATCGCCTGCAGCAAGGGCTGGTGCGCGAACGCAATGGCCAGTTCGGCAGCTTCAATCTGTCGCTGCTGATGCGGCCCGCCGGGCATGTCGGCGGCGATCTCGTAGGCTTCTTTCCGGTCGATCGGCGGCGGGTCGGGTTCTTTGCGCTGGACGTGTCCGGGCATGGGGTCGCGGCGGCACTTCTCAGTGCGCGCCTGGCTGCCCTTTTGTCAGGAGAGCCGGAACACAATATTGCGATGCGATCCTCGGACCTGCCGGGGGGCGAGCCGCGCAGCCCGGCCGAGATCCTGCGCCACCTGAACGGGCTGATGCTGTCCGAGCTGCGGACCGATTCCTATTTCACCATGGTCTATGCCGATCTTGAGATCGCAAGCGGCAGGGTGCGGCTGGTTCAGGCCGGCCACCCCCATCCCGTCCTGCAGCGCGCGAATGGCCGGATCGAGTTGATCGGACAGGGCGGCTTTCCGGTGGGAGTCTTCCCCAATGCCGAGTTCGAGGAAATCTCGGTGCAACTGGATCCCGGAGACCGGCTTTTCATCAGTTCGGATGGTCTGATCGATTCAGAGAACGCGCGCGGAGAGCCGCTGGGCGATGACGGGCTGCAAGCGATCCTGCGCACGAACGCGGTCCTGCGCGGGAACGCGCTTCTGGAATCGATCTGCTGGTCGGCCGCGAATTACAGCGGCGGGGTGCGCAGCGACGACATCTCGGCCGTGCTGGTCGAACATCTGGGCCGCAGCGGCTGGCTGGGCTCAGCGGTCCCGGATCTGCTTCAATAGCGCGCGTGCGAATGCGCGCGACCCCGGATCGGCCAGGATCCCCTCAAGCCTGTCCAACGGCACCCAATGCGCCTCGTGGCCCTTTTCCGACGGGGGGCCAAGACGACGGATCGGACGTGCCAGCCAGACCGAGCAGATCTTTTCGGCCCAGAAATCGTAATCCGGCATGAAGCAATACCGGCGATAGGTGCCAAGCCGTCGCGGGGTGCCGATTGTCCAGCCGGTTTCCTCGTAAACCTCGCGATGCAGGGCCGCGATGGCCGATTCGCCCGGATCGATTCCACCCCCTGGCAACTGGAACTCGCAATCGGGCGCCAACTGGAACGTGACCAGCGCCGAGCCGTCTCGGATCAGCAGCGCATAGGCTCCATGACGCTGGCGATAAGGATGGCGGCCGGGTGGTGGTCCGAAAACGGGGATCATGGGCAAGCCTGTGATGAGCGTGGAAGCCAGCGCCACGCCGAGGGGCAGATGCCCAGGACATCACGACAGGCCAAAACAAGAAAAAACCCCCGGAAACACGAAGTTTCCGAGGGTTTTTCACATGGTGCC
The DNA here is from genome assembly GCF_049446195.1 of Paracoccus sp. KR1-242. Lineage (NCBI taxonomy): Bacteria > Pseudomonadati > Pseudomonadota > Alphaproteobacteria > Rhodobacterales > Paracoccaceae > Paracoccus > Paracoccus sp. KR1-242. The sequence continues at coordinate 416,453 of NZ_JBMSED010000001.1, read as the reverse complement.
CAGGAGAGGACTCGAACCTCCACGCCTTGCGGCACACGGACCTGAACCGTGCGCGTCTACCAATTCCGCCACCTGGGCAGGTGGTGTGGAGGGGTCTCTAAAGGGAGTGGCGGGGGGCGTCAATGGCATTCGATAAGTTTTTTCATCGGAGCCGATTTTTTTTCTTTGAGCGCCCCTGAAGCCCCCTTCGCGCCCCTTCCCCGCCGCCCCGGGGATCGCACGGCTTGCCGCTTGGCCCCGGCTTGGGTAATGAGCGGGAAAGCACGCCATCAAGGCACGCCTAGAAGGAGCGAGAGCCATGTCCGCAGCCAAGCTTGTCACCATTTATGGCGGGTCCGGTTTCCTTGGCCGGCAAATCGCACGCGCACTGGCCTCGCAAGGTTGGCGCGTCCGGGTCGCTGTGCGCCGTCCGAACGAAGCGGGGATCGTCCGCACCTATGGTGCCCCCGGCCAGATCGAGCCTGTGCCCTGCAACGTCCGCGACGACCTGTCGGTCTCGGCCTGCATGGCCGATGCGGATGCGGTCATCAACTGCGTCGGGATCATGGCGAACCGGGGCCGCAACACCTTTGGCGCGGTCCACGAAGAAGCCGCGGGCCGCATCGCCCGCATCTCGGCCGAGCGCGGGGTCGCGCGGCTGGTCCATGTATCTGCCCTGGGCGCGAACCCGGAATCGGACAGCCTTTATGCCACGTCCAAGGCACGGGGCGAGGCCGAGGTGCTGAAGCACCGGCCCGACGCCATGATCCTGCGCCCCTCGGTCATCTTCGGGTCCGACGACAAGTTCTATAACCGCATTGCGGCCGCCACGCGGCTGGGACCGGTGATGCCGCTGCCGGGCGCCAATGCAAAGCTGCAGCCGGTCTATGTCCTCGACGTTGCCCGCGCCGCTGCGATGGGCGCGACCGGAGCGGCAGAGCCGGGCATCTATGAGCTGGCCGGCCCCGAAGTTGTCACCATGCGCGAGCTGGTAGGCCAGATCCTGACCGCGACCGACCGCCGCCGCGTCGTCATCGGCCTGCCTAACTGGGTGTCGGGCGCAATCGCCGCCGTCATGAACGGGATCGAGAAGATCAGCGGCGGGCTGATTGCCAACCGCTTCATGACGCCTGACCAGTTGCGTCTGCTGAAACATCCCAATGTCGCCTCGGGCACCGCACGTGGCTTTGCCGACCTGGGAATCGAGCCGACGGCCGCGCCTGCGGTGATCGGCGAATACCTGTGGCGCTTCCGTCCCTCGGGACAATACGAGGCGATGACCGCGACCGCGAAGAACCTGCGCCGGAGCTGATGGAACATAACACGATCGTCGCCGCCCTGCTCGGTCTGCTGGAAGGGCTGACCGAGTTCATTCCCGTATCGTCCACCGGACACGTGCTTCTGGCCGGACATTTCCTGGGTTTCAACTCACCCGGACGGGCCTTCGAGGTGCTGATCCAGCTGGGGGCGATCCTTGCGATCCTCAGCGTCTATGCGGGTCGGTTGTGGCGGATCTTTTCGACCGCGCCGCACGATCCCCGCGCCCGGCGCTTCATCCTGTCGGTGCTGATCGCCTTCCTGCCCGCAGTCGTCATCGGCGTCATGGCCCATGACATCATCAAGACCGTGCTGTTCGAAACCCCGATCCTGATCGCCTCGATGCTGATCCTGGGGGGCGTAGTCCTGCTTTTCGTCGATCGCATGGCCAAAACGCCCCGCTATCACGCGGCCGAGGACATTCCGCTGGGCCGTGCGCTGGGGATCGGGCTGATCCAGTGCCTTGCGATGGTGCCGGGGGTCTCGCGCTCGGGCGCGACGATTACGGGCGCATTGCTTTTGGGCGCGGACAAGCGATCCGCCGCCGAATTCAGCTTCTTCCTGTCCATGCCGACGATGCTGGGGGCTTTTGTCTTTGATCTCTACAAGAATCGGGACATCCTTGACGCTGCCTCGGCCGGGAACATCGTCATCGGCTTCATCTGCGCCTTTCTGTCGGCGCTGGTCGTGGCGCGGGGACTGCTGAACTATGTCTCGATGCATGGATATGCGGTCTTCGCCTGGTGGCGAATCATCGTTGGCGGCCTTGCCTTGTTGGCCTTGTCGCTTGGTTGGTAAACTATACTGACCTATTTTCGACCGCCGCGGGCCAGATTTCAGGCTCGCGGGCCGGAAAATCGACAAATAGGTAAACTGTGCTGACTTTTATTTGGTTTCGCGCTGGCATATCAGGCTTTCACTAGCTTGCTATTTCGGGGGATGCGCAGCCATGGCCACGCAAAAGATGCTCAAGTTCGTCACCATCGGGCGCGAAATGCCCGAAAAGCGTGATGCCGCCACCCGATCCGAGGATTTCCACGAGATCTATCGCGAATTCGCCGATGCAAAGGCGAAGGAACAGGCCAGCCGCTGCAGCCAGTGCGGCGTCCCCTATTGCCAGTCGCATTGCCCGCTGCACAACAACATCCCGGACTGGCTGCGTCTGACCGCCGAGGGGCGCACCCAGGAAGCCTATCTGCGCAGCCAGGAAACCAACACCTTCCCCGAGATCTGCGGCCGCATCTGCCCGCAGGATCGCCTGTGCGAAGGAAATTGCGTGATCGAGCAGTCGGGCCACGGCACCGTCACCATCGGCGCGATCGAGAAATACATCACCGACACCGCATGGGAGGAAGGTTGGGTCCAGGCCATCGTTCCCGCGGTCGAGCGGCCGGAATCCATCGGCATCATCGGCGCGGGGCCCGGCGGTCTTGCCGCAGCCGATCGCCTGCGTCGCATGGGCTATCAGGTCACCGTCTATGACCGTCACGACCGCGCGGGCGGGCTGCTGATCTATGGCATCCCCGGCTTCAAACTGGAAAAGGAAGTCGTCGAGCGCCGCAACAAGCTGCTGGCCGATGGCGGAGTGGAATTTGTCCTGAACGCCAATGTCGGCGAGGATATCAGCTTCGACGCGATCCGCGGCAAGCACGATGCGGTGCTGATCGCGACCGGCGTCTACAAGACGCGGGATCTGGATATCGACAATGCCCATGCCCGCGGCGTCGTGCGCGCGCTGGATTACCTGACCGCCTCGAACCGGGTCGATCTGGGCGACGAGATTCCCGACTATGAGGATGGCGAGCTGAACGCCAAGGGCAAGCGAGTCGTCGTCATCGGCGGCGGCGATACCGCGATGGACTGCGTGCGCACCGCGATCCGTCAGGGCGCGCAATCGGTCAAATGCCTGTATCGCCGCGACCGTGCGAACATGCCGGGCAGCCAGCGCGAGGTCCAGAACGCCGAAGAAGAAGGCGTCGAATTCGTCTGGCTGTCGGCCCCCGGCTCGTTCAGCGGCCATGTCACCGGCGAGGCGATGGAGGCCCAAGAGCGCGACGTCGACGAAACCGGCGACATCCCGACCATCAGCTCGGTCCGCATCCAGAAGATGCGTCTTGGTGCACCCGACGTCAGCGGTCGCCAGTCGCCCGAACTGATCGATGGCGCGGATTACGACGAACCCGCAGACCTTGTCATCAAGGCCCTGGGCTTCGAACCCGAGGAACTGCCGCGGCTTTGGGGCGTGGACGGGCTGGAAGTGACCCGCTGGGGCACGATCAAGGCCGATTTCCAGACCCACCAGACCAGCCTGCCGGGCGTCTTCGCCGTCGGCGACATCGTCCGCGGCGCCAGCCTTGTCGTCTGGGCGATCCGCGACGGTCGCGAAGCGGCCGACAGCATCGTGGGCTACCTTTCGGGCGCGGCGCGCGTCGCTGCCGAATAGGAGAGCGTGAAGATGGTGCACATGGCAGATACCGCCTGTTCACCGCGCGCAGATCGGCGGCATGCCTTGCATGCTGCGCGCGGTCGGATGCTTTCCGGGGCAATGGCAGTCTTGCTGACCCTTCCCGCCCTGCCTGCCCTGGCGGCGAATTTCGCACCTCCGGACGGGTGTCGGCTGGAAGTGACGGTGCAGAACCGCGGCTGTACCGTTTCGCAGCATTACCGCTGCAGCGGGGATGCGCCCGGGGATCAGTGGGTCGTCTACTTCACGCCCGAGGGCGCGACCTATCAGTCGCGCATCGACCGCGAGACGCGCTGGATGGAAAGCACCGACCTTCGCACCGGTCTGGTGGACACGCTTGAGGATGGGGCCAAGGACGATGCCTCGTTTTCGGGGCTGCTGGCGACGGGGTCGGATGATTTCGACTTCTGGACGCGCTCGAACAGCGGCGAGCGGCTGCATCATGTTGGCCGCGACGAGTTGACGGGTGAAAAGGTCAGCATCGACGGCGTCGAGCTGGAGCGGACCCGCTTTCACCTGACGACCTACAGCGAATCCGGCGACGTGCTGATCGAACGCAAGGGGCAGCAGTTCATCAGCCGGGCGCAGGGACGTTTCTACGGCGGCGTCGAGACATCCAGCGACTGGACCGGCGCCAGCGAGAACTCGAATGACAGTCCGGTCAGGTTTTCCTTTCCGGGACAGCCCGGATTTGGCTCGACCAAGCCGGAATATGATTGCGACCTGCAGATGGTCCGGGGGCAAAGGCCCGACCTGCTGAGGCAGCTTATGAACTTGAAGGAGGCACGGACGTGATGGACTGGGAACAGAAGGAACAGGCCCGCCGCGACTGGATGGCGGAGAATTCGCTTTACCGTGCCGAGGACGAGCATTCGTCCTGCGGCGTCGGCCTGGTGGTGAACCTGGATGGCAAGGCCAGCCGCAAGGTGGTCGAAAGCGGCATCAGCGCGCTGAAGGCGATCTGGCATCGCGGCGCGGTGGACGCGGACGGCAAGACCGGCGACGGCGCGGGCATCCATGTGCAGATCCCGGTCCCCTTCTTCTATGACCAGGTCCGCCGCACCGGGCACGAACCGGACCAGTCGAAGCTGATCGCCGTGGGCCAGTGCTTCCTGCCCCGCACCAATTTCGCGCAGCAGGAATCCTGCCGGACCATCGTCGAATCCGAAGTCCTGCGCATGGGCCATTACATCTATGGCTGGCGCCACGTCCCGGTGAACACCTCGGTGCTGGGCGAAAAGGCCAACGCGACGCGCCCCGAGATCGAGCAGATCCTGATCCGCTGCGAAAAGGACATCGATCAGGAGCAGTTCGAGCGCGAGCTGTACATCATCCGCCGCCGGATCGAGAAGGCGGCCATCGCCGCGCAGATCGCCGGCCTGTACTTCGCGTCGCTGTCCTGCCGCTCGATCATCTACAAGGGCATGATGCTGGCCGAGCAGGTCGCGGAGTTCTATCCCGACCTGAAGGACGAGCGTTTCGAGAGCGCATTCGCGATCTATCACCAGCGCTATTCGACCAACACCTTCCCGCAATGGTGGCTGGCACAGCCCTTCCGAATGCTGGCCCACAACGGCGAGATCAACACGCTGAAGGGCAACTCGAACTGGATGCGCAGCCATGAGATCCGCATGGCGTCGCGCACCTTTGGCGAGATGGCCGAGGACATCAAGCCGATCATCCCGGCCGGTTCGTCCGACTCGGCAGCGCTGGACGCCGTGTTCGAGGTCATGGTGCGTTCGGGCCGTTCGGCCCCGATGACCAAGACCATGCTGGTGCCCGAAGCCTGGTCCAAGGCAACGACCGACATGCCCAAGGTCTGGGCCGACATGTATGCCTATTGCAACGCCGTCATGGAGCCGTGGGACGGCCCGGCCGCGCTGGCCATGACCGATGGCCGCTGGGTTTGCGGTGGTCTGGACCGGAACGGGCTGCGCCCGCTGCGTTACGTCATCACCGGTGACAACCTGCTGATTGCCGGCTCGGAAGCGGGCATGGTCCCGATCAACGAAACCTCGGTGCGTGAAAAAGGCGCGCTGGGTCCGGGCCAGATGATCGCGGTCGACATGAAGGAAGGCCGTCTTTACCACGACCGCGCCATCAAGGATCGTCTGGCCAACAGCCAGCCCTTTGGCGAGTGGCTGGAAAAGGTCGTCGAGCTGTCCGAGGTCATGAAGGAACTGCCCGAACAGGTGGTTTACGATGGCGAGGCGCTGCGCCGCCGCCAGATCGCGGCAGGCTATACGATCGAAGAGATCGAAACGATGCTGACCCCCATGGCCGAAGACGGCAAGGAGGCTCTGGCGTCTATGGGCGACGACACCCCGCCCGCGGTCCTGTCGGGCCAGTATCGCCCGATGTCGCACTTCTTCCGCCAGAACTTCAGCCAGGTCACTAACCCGCCGATCGACTCCCTGCGCGAAACCCGCGTGATGTCGCTGAAGACGCGTTTCGGCAACCTCAAGAACGTGCTGGACGAATCCTCGGCCCAGACCGAAATCCTGGTTCTGGAAAGCCCCTTCGTCGCCAACGCCGAATTTGCCGAAATGGCGAAGATGTTCGGCGATGCGGTGACGCAGATCGACTGCACCTTTGCCGACGGCGCGGGCCCCGAAGCCATGGGCGAGGCATTGGCGCGCATCCGCGCCGAGGCCGAGGACGCCGTGCGTTCCGGTGCAGGCCACCTGGTCCTGACCGACGAGACGCTTGGCCCCAATCGCATCGGCCTGCCGATGATCCTGGCGACCAGCGCAATCCACAGCTGGCTGACCCGCAAGGGGCTGCGCACCTTCTGTTCGCTGAACGTGCGTTCGGCCGAATGCATCGACCCGCATTATTTCGCGGTGCTGATCGGCTGCGGCGCGACCACGGTGAACCCCTATCTCGCGCAGGACACCATTGCCGACCGGATCGAGCGCGGCCTGCTGACCGGCAGCCTGATCGACAACATGCGCAACTATCGCGATGCGATCGATGCGGGCCTGCTGAAGATCATGGCGAAGATGGGGATCTCGGTCCTTTCGTCCTATCGTGGCGGCCTGAACTTCGAGGCGGTCGGCCTGTCCCGCGCCATGGTCGCGGAATATTTCCCCGGCATGCAGTCGCGAATTTCCGGCATGGGTCTGCACGGCCTGCAAGCCAAGCTTGAGGATATCCACGCCAAGGGCTTCGACGCGGAGACCACCGACCTGCTGCCGGTCGGCGGCTTCTACAAGGCGCGCCGCTCGGGCGAAAAGCACGCTTGGGAAGCCAACACCATGCGCCTGCTTCAACTCGCCTGCGAAAAGGCGTCCTATGACGTCTGGAAGAAGTTCACCGCGACCATGCGGGCGAACCCGCCGATCCATCTGCGCGACCTTCTGGACATCAAGGCGCTTGGCAAGCCGGTGCCGCTGGAAGAGGTCGAATCGATCACCTCGATCCGCAAGCGCTTCGTGACGCCGGGCATGTCGCTGGGGGCCTTGTCGCCCGAGGCGCACATGACCCTGAACATCGCCATGAACCGGATCGGCGCGAAATCCGACAGTGGCGAAGGTGGCGAGGATCCGGCCCACAGCCATCCGCTGCCGAATGGCGACAACCCCTGCGCCAAGATCAAGCAGGTCGCCTCGGGCCGTTTCGGTGTCACCGCCGAATACCTGAACGCCTGTGAAGAGCTGGAGATCAAGGTCGCCCAGGGCGCGAAACCCGGCGAGGGTGGCCAGCTGCCCGGCATGAAGGTCACCGACCTGATCGCGCGGCTGCGGCATTCGACCAAGGGTGTGACCCTGATCAGCCCGCCGCCGCACCACGACATCTATTCGATCGAGGACCTGGCGCAGCTCATCTATGACCTGAAGCAGATCAACCCGCGCGCCAAGATCACCGTGAAGCTGGTGGCATCCAGCGGCGTCGGCACGATCGCGGCGGGTGTGGCCAAGGCGAAAGCCGACGTGATCCTGATCTCGGGGCACAATGGCGGCACCGGGGCCAGCCCTGCGACCTCGATCAAATATGCCGGTCTTCCGTGGGAGATGGGCCTGACCGAGGCGCATCAGGTTCTGGCGATGAACCGTCTGCGCGACCGCGTCACCCTGCGCACCGACGGTGGTCTGCGCACCGGCCGCGACATCGTCATGGCCGCGATGATGGGGGCCGAGGAATATGGCATCGGCACCGCCGCCCTGATCGCGATGGGCTGCATCATGGTCCGCCAGTGCCAGTCGAACACCTGCCCGGTGGGCGTCTGCACCCAGGACGAAAAGCTGCGCGCCATGTTCAACGGCTCGGCCGACAAGGTGGTGAACCTCATCACCTTCTACGCCACCGAAGTCCGCGAGATCCTGGCCAGCATCGGCGCGCGTTCGCTGGATGAGATCATCGGCCGTGCGGACCTGCTGACGCAGGTCAGCCGTGGCGACAAGTCGCTGGATGACCTCGACCTGAACCCGCTGCTGATCACCGTCGATGGCTCGGACAAGATCGTCTACGACCGCTCGAAACCGCGTAACGCGGTTCCGGACACGCTGGACGCCGAGATCATCCGCGACGCCAGCCGCTTCTTCTCGGATGGCGAGAAGATGCAGCTGTCCTATGCGGTGCGGAACACCCTGCGGACGGTCGGCACACGGACCTCGTCGATGATCGTGCAGACCTTCGGCATGCGCAACAACCTGCAACCCGACCACCTGACCGTCCGGCTGACCGGTTCGGCAGGCCAGTCGCTGGGCGCATTCGCGGCGCCGGGCCTGAAGATCGAGGTTTCGGGCGATGCGAACGACTATGTCGGCAAGGGCCTGTCGGGCGGCACAATCGTCGTTCGTCCCCCGATGGCAAGCCCGCTGGTCGCGGCCGACAACACCATCATCGGGAACACCGTGCTTTACGGCGCGACCGACGGCCACCTGTTCGCGGCGGGCCGCGCGGGCGAGCGTTTCGGCGTCCGCAACTCGGGTGCGAAGGTGGTGATCGAGGGCTGCGGCAGCAACGGTTGCGAATACATGACCGGCGGCGTCGCCGTGATCCTTGGCCGCATCGGCGCGAACTTCGGCGCCGGCATGACCGGGGGCATGGCCTACCTTTACGACCCCGAAGGCGTGGCCCGCGACTATATCAACGCCGAGACCTTGATCCTGTGCCCCGTCACCCAGCCCCATTGGGAAGACGAGGTGAAAGGCCTGGTCGAGCGCCATTTCCGCGAGACCGGCTCGTTCCGCGCGGGCGAGATCCTGCAGAACTGGGCCGAGGAAAAGGCCAACTTCCTGCAAGTTTGCCCGAAAGAAATGCTCGCCCACCTGAAACATCCCATCGCGGATGTCGAGGATCTGGCAGCGGTGCCGGCAGAGTGAATGAAGCGGGGGCCGAAAGGTCCCCGTTTTCTACTTCCCGATGGACGGCGGGATTGAGCCCTTACCGGACGTTGAGGTTGCTCGATCATCCTGCTCATGAGCAGTGTTTCATCAACCTGTCCAGTTCCGGTAAGGGCGTAGCTTAAAGCCTCTTCATCATCAGAATGTAGGTATCGCCCAAAACGGGGTAATTTTCGATTTGCCCGATAACTTCAAAGCCTTGCTTGCGGTAGAAATCTGGCGCGCTGGCCAGAGTCGTGTCGACAAACATCATTTGTACCGATTTGGAGCGAGCATCCTGCTCCAAATGTTTGATTAACAGCCCACCGATATTCTGACCACGCTGCCATTTCTCGACAAAAAGAAAGTCTATGCGGATGGAATTGGTCAAATCGTCATAAGTGGCTAGCAGGCGCCCGACAGTGCTTCCTGAGTTATGGGCTTCAAGACTGACCTGCCCATTTACTTCTTGATAAGCAGTCGGGAATTCGGGTGCCGTTTCACCCGCCACTTCAAGGGCTTCTGCGTAATAATGCTCCAGCCCTTCAAGAGCAGCTTCTTTGTTAGCTTCGTAAGATGTGTGCAGGATCTGCATCATTGACCTCTAATCAGACATTTAGGGTCTTAGGTGGCTTTGCCGCCCTCGTTCACTCTGATCAAAGTTGAACAGGATGCTGTAAACGGATCTCTGAGCTAACGCTCAAAGTGTGAAACTGCAAGGGGCGAGCGGCAGCTTCGGCCGCAGCTCTGCCCCCTCACTGCCGATGAATGCGTCGTTTCCGTCCCGTCCAGGGCTGGTCGTCGCGGCGTTCCACCCAAGGGGCTATTTCGACGCGCTGGAAATCGCTTGCGGCATAGCCGTGGGTTTCCCAGTCGGCCATCACCTCCTCGGGCGGGCGGCGGGTGCGGTAGGTCAGGCGGTCATCGGACCAGACGGCGGTTTCCGCCTCGGCGGGGGTAAGGATCACGGACACTATACCTCGGCGTATTGCAGGGTTCAGGTCGAAGGTCGGACCGAATGTGATCGAAATTCGCAAGTTCGCTTTCCCTGTTCTGGCGATGAACGAGCTGCTGCCCCTTGGTCGTCTGTCTTCAGCGGGTTCATTGTGCAGGATAAGGAAAGGACAGCAAAGCCCGCAAACCACCAGTCGCCCGTGCTTTCTTGCGGAACCGGGTGGTTGGCGTCTCCGACGATCCCCGCTAAAACGCCCTTCCACAGATTCGAACAGGGAAGCGCAGATGTCCGCGACCGAGAGAATCGCAATCGGCAGCATTTTCGTCGGACTGCTGGTCCTGGGTCTCAAGGCTTTGTCCTGGTGGCTGACGGGCTCGGTCGCGCTGTTGTCGGATGCGCTTGAAAGCACGGTGAACGTGGCGACCGCGGTCGCCGCGCTGATCGCCATTCGCGTCGCGGCGAAACCAGCCGACCGGGGCCACCCCTATGGCCACCACAAGGCCGAATTCTTCAGCGCCGTGCTGGAAGGCGTCATGATCATCGTCGCGGCGCTGCTGATCCTGCGCGAGGCGTGGCACGGATTCCTGAATCCGCGCGTGCTCGACGCACCGCTAGGCGGGTTGCTGATCAACGTCGTCGCAAGCTGCATCAACGGCTGGTGGTGCTGGGTGCTGATCCGGGGCGGCAGGCGCCATCGCTCGCCCGCGCTGGTCGCGGATGGGCATCACCTGCTGTCGGACGTGATTTCGTCGGGCGGCGTGGTCGTCGGGGTCGCGCTGGCGGTGCTGACGGGCTGGTCGGTGCTTGATCCCGCGCTGGCGGCGCTGGTCGCACTGAACATCCTTTGGTCGGGCTGGCGGGTCATGGCCTCGTCCCTGTCCGGCCTGATGGACGAAGCCGTGTCCGAAGAAACGCTTGATACGATCCGCAGCACCATCTCGGACCACGCGACCGGCGCGATCGAGGCGCATGACCTGCGGACCCGCCATGCCGGGCCGAAGACCTTCATCGACTTTCACCTGGTGGTCGAGGGACAGACCACGGTCGAGCAGGCGCATGACATCTGCGACCGCGTCGAACAGGCGCTTCGCGCGCATCTGCCGGGGGCGCAGATCACGATTCACGTGGAACCGGAACACAAGGCCAAACACTCGGGCGTGCTGGTGATCTGACGGCGATATTGCACGGCGCGAGCCTTGCTGTCACATTCCACACAGGGATGTGAGGAAGCCGCAATGAACGTGATCCGGGGGTCGGTCCGACCCCTGCCCGCCTGCCGATGCGCCTGACGCTGCCCCGGTCCCGTCAGGGCAAGGGCAATCGTATCCTGCCCTCCGCCGCCATCGCCGCGCTGCTGGCATTGATCCTGTGGCTTGGCGGACAGCTTGCCCTTCAGCAGTCGCTGGCCGCTGGCCAAAGCCGCGCTGCGAATGCGCTGCGCCTGACCGTGAACGCGCTGCAGGCCGATCTTTCGCGATACGAGGTCGTGCCGCAACTGGTGGGCGATCTGGACCTGATCCAGAAACTTGCCGCCTCGCCCAACGATCCGGCGCTGCGCCGGCAGACAAACCTGTGGCTGGCCGAGCAGAACGCCACCGTCGAGGCCTCGGACATCTACCTGATCCTGCCAAACGGAGAGACGATCGCCCATTCGACCTATCGGGGTCCGCAAAGTTTCATCGGCCAGAATTTCAGCTATCGCCCCTATTTCATCGACGCGATGGCCGGGCACCCGGCGCGGTTCTATGGGGTCGGGACGACGTCGGGGGTCAGGGGCTATTACTTCTCGGCTCCGGTCAGGAACGATGCAGGCCGGATCATGGCCGTCGTCGCGGTCAAGATCGGCGTCGACCGGATCGAACGGTCCTGGCAAGGCGGCGAATTTCGCGTGCTGGTCACCGACCCGGACGGCACCGTCTTCCTGTCCTCACAGCCCGGCTGGCTTTACCACAGCCTTCTTCCCCTGACTCCCGAACGCACCGCCCGCAGCGCCGCCGTCCGCCGCTATGCCGAGACGCCGGTGACGGAATTCGCGCTGGAGCGGCTGGTCCTGCATGGGGTTCCGTTGTTGCGGCTTCCCGACGGCGCGGGTCGCAGGGAATATGTCGTCGCCTCGGACCAGATGCCCGAGGCGGGATGGACCGTACATGTGCTGCTGGACAGCGCGAACCTGCGGGCCGAGGCACGTTTTGCCGTGCTTGGCCTTGTGCTGCTGCTATCTGCCGCCGGCTTCGGCGCGCTGATGTGGCGCCAGCGTCGTGCCCAGACCGCCGAGAGGCTGGCGATGGAGCGTTTCGCCCATGCCGAGCTTGAGCGCCGCGTGATCGAACGCACGGCCGCGCTGGCCCGTGCCAACACCCAGCTGGAGCAGGAGATCGCCGAGCGTCGCGCGACCGAGGCCGAGTTGCGGGCGGCTCAGGCCAGCCTTGTCCAGGTCGGAAAGCTGGCGGCGCTGGGGCAGATGTCCGCCTCGCTCTCGCATGAAATCAACCAGCCGTTGGCCGCGGCGCGGAACTATGCCGACAGCGCCGCCATCCTGATCGAGCGCGGCGATTATGCGCGGGCGCGGGACAATATCGGCCAGATCCTGTCGCTGGTCGACCGGATGGCGGCCATCGGCAAGCATCTGCGGCAGGCGGCGCGCAAGCCCGACGACGTGCTGGGGGCGGTGTCGCTGCACGCGCTGCTGGATGAAACCCGCACCATCGTCGCCGCCCGATTGGCGGCAAGCGGCGCCACGCTTGAAATTGATGTGCCCCCCGACCTTCCGGCCCTGCGCGCCGGTCCGACGCGATTGCAGCAGGTGCTGGTCAACCTGGTCTCGAACGCCGCCGACGCGGCCGAGACCGCGACCGACCGGCGCATCACCCTGTCGGGCCGGCTCGAAGGCGAGGTGATCGCCATTCGCGTCCGAGATCGCGGTTCGGGCATTCCCGATGCGATTGCCGGGCGGATCTTCGACCCCTTCTTCACGACCAAGGGAGTCGGCGCGGGACTGGGGCTGGGGCTGTCGATCACAGCCAATATCGTGCGCGACTTCGGCGGAGAGATTTCCTGCCGGAACGCCCGACCGGGTGCCGAGTTCTGCGTCCGGTTGCATGTCGCCACCTCTTCCGGGGTCGCGGCATGAGCGGGCTGGCGCGGGTTCTTCTGGTCGATGACGACCCGCAGATGCGCAGCTCAACCACGCAGGCGCTGGAACTGGCGGGCTTCGATGTCGAGCCGCTGGGATCGGGGGACGAGGCGCTGGCCTTGGCGGGGCCGGGATTTTCCGGCGTCGTCGTCAGCGACATCCGGATGCCCGGCATGGATGGCATGACGCTGCTTGGTCGGTTGCACGAGGTCGATCCCGAAATTCCGGTCATCCTTGTCACCGGCCATGCCGAGGTGCCCCTTGCGGTCGAAGCGATCCGGGGCGGCGCCTATGACTTCATCGAAAAGCCCTTTGTCGTGCAGGACCTGGCAACGGTCATCCGTCGTGCTGCCGAACATCGCGGCCTCGTGCTGGAGAACCGCCGCCTGCGCGCCGTCGCCGGCAAGCGCGACGACGTCGAGGCCCGCCTGCCCGGTCGCACCCAGGTCATGGTCGATCTGCGATACCGACTGCGCGCCATCGGCGCTTCGGACGCGGATACGCTGATCATCGGCCCGACCGGCGCGGGCAAAGAGGTGGTGGCGCGCGCATTGCACGACATCTCGGCCCGTGCCGGGCGGCCCTTCATCGCCATCAACTGCGCCGCCCTGCCCGAAGCGCTGATCGAATCCGAGCTGTTCGGTCACGAGGCCGGGGCCTTTCCCGGCGCATTGCGCCCGCGCTATGGCAAGTTCGAACATGCCCGCGGCGGCACGGTCCTGCTGGACGAGATCGGCTCGATGCCGCCCGAGTTGCAGGCAAAGCTGCTGCGCGTCCTGCAGGAGCGCGTCATCACCCGCCTTGGCTCGAACGACCCGGTGCCGCTGGATGTCCGCTTCATTGCAATCAGCAAGACCGACCTGACCGGGGCCGTCGCACGCGGCGAATTCCGCGAGGATCTGTTCTGGCGGCTGAATGTCGCGGTGCTGCATGTCCCCCCGCTTGCGGCACGACGCGAGGACATCCCCTTGCTGTTCCTGCAACTGGTCAGGGAATCTGCCGCCCGGCACAACATCCCCGAGAGAGAGACCCCGGCCGCCTTCCTGTCCGGTCTTGCGGCACGGGACTGGCCGGGAAACGTGCGCGAGCTGCGCAATCTGGCCGAGCGGTTCGTGCTGGGGCTGGAGGGGGCAGAGCTTGGCCCAGATCCGGGTGCGAAGCTGTCCGACCGTGTCGCCAGTTTCGAACGCAGCCTGATCGCCGGCGCCATTGCCGCACATGGCGGCAGGCTGCGCCCGGTCTATGAAACGCTCGGGATTTCCCGCAAGACGCTTTACGAGAAGATGCAGAAATACGCGCTGGACCGGCGTCTGATCCTTGACCCCGGAGACGACGGGCCGGGTTGACCCGATGATGGGTGGATATCCACCCCTCTCAATCCCGTGATGTCACCTTTTTCACCCATTCCATATGCACCGCCCGCCAATTCCGGCCGGTGACCGTGCTTTGCATTTGGCGATGCACCCGCGTCGCCCCCAGTCTGGCCCAAGCGGCGGCACGATGAGGAGACCGCCGAACCTGCATTCCTTGGGAGGGGAAGATGGCAATCTCGAAACTTCTCGGCGCGATCTGCGCCGTGACCATGTTGACCGCGCCGGCTTTCGCCGAGGGCTATCCCGACCGCCAGATCACCATGGTCGTGCCGTTTTCGGCCGGCGGTCCCACCGATACCGTCGCCCGGCTGGTGGCCGAGCGCATGTCGGCAGACCTTGGCCAACAGATCGTCGTGGAAAACGTCGGCGGCGCTGGCGGCACGCTGGGCGCGGGCCAGGTCGCCAAGGCTGAACCCGACGGCTATACGATCCTGCTGCACCATATCGGCATGGCGACTTCGGCCACGCTGTATCGCAACCTCGCCTATGACACGCTGAACGCCTTTGAATATGTGGGCCTCGTGACCGAGGTGCCGATGGTCGTCGTCGCGCGCAAGGATCTTGAGCCGACCGATTTCAAGGGCTTCATGGATTACGTCAAGGCCAATGGCGACAAGCTGACGCTGGCGAATGCCGGGATCGGGGCGGCCTCGCACCTGTGCGGTATGCTGCTGATGCAGGCGCTGGACACGCCGCTGGTCACCGTTCCCTACAAGGGGACCGGCCCGGCGATGACCGACCTTCTGGGCGGTCAGGTCGATATCATGTGCGACCAGACGACCAACACCACCCAGCAGATTCAGGGAGGCACGATCAAGGCTTATGCCGTCACTACGCCCGAACGGCTGCCGCTGTTCCCCGACCTGCCCACGGCCAAGGAATCGGGGCTTGAGAATCTTCAGGTCGGCATCTGGCATGGCATCTATACCCCCAAGGGCACCCCGGCCGAGGTGAATGAGCGCCTGTCGAAGTCGCTGCAGACCGCGCTGGCGGATGAAGGCGTCGTCAAGGCCATGGCCGATCTCGGGACCGCGCCTTCGCCTGCCGAGGATGCGACCCCCGCCGCGCTGAAAGCGAAACTCGAATCCGAGATTGCACGCTGGAAACCGGTGATCGACGCCGCCGGCGTCTATGCCGACTAGCCCTTTCGGTCCCGCCGCGCCCGGCGCGGCGGGAAACCGCATTGAACAGGGGGGAAACATGTCCACCAAACCCAAGGATTCCACGGATATCGCGACCGGCCTTCTGCTGATGGCCGCCGCGGCCTTTTTCGGCTGGCAGACTACCGGGCTGGAGATCGGGACGTCGCTGCGCATGGGGCCCGGCTACTTCCCGATGGTCCTGTCGGGGTTGCTGTTCCTGCTGGGCCTGCTGATCCTGCTGAAAGCATTCGGCCGCGCGGACGAGCCTTTTGGCAGGGTCGCCTGGCGCGGCCTGATGTTCATCCTGCCCGCGCCGGTCTTCTTCGGACTGACGGTGCGCGGACTGGGCTTCGTTCCGGCGCTGTTCCTGACGACACTGATCGCCGCGCAGGCCTCGGTTCGGATGCGACCGCTTTACGCGCTGGTGCTGGCGCTGGCGGTCACGGTGCTGTCGACGCTGATCTTCAGCTATGGGCTGGGCCTGCCCTTCCGCCGCTTCGGCCCTTGGCTTCAGTTCTGAGGAGGGCGGCATGGATCTTCTCAGCAACCTTGCCCTTGGCTTTTCGGTCGCCTCGTCTCTGGCGAACCTGGCCTTCTGCCTGATCGGGGTCATCCTTGGCACACTGATCGGCGTGCTTCCGGGGATCGGCGCGACGGCCACCATCGCCATGCTTCTGCCGATCACGTTCCAGCTTGAACCGGTCAGTTCGCTGATCATGCTCGCCGGGATCTATTATGGCGCGCAATACGGCGGCTCGACCACTGCGATCCTGATCAACATGCCGGGCGAAAGTTCGTCCGCCGTGACGGCGATCGACGGCTATCAGATGGCTCGGAAAGGCCGCGCCGGAACTGCGCTTGCGACGGCCGCAATCGGGTCGTTCTTTGCCGGCACGGTCGCGACTTTCCTTGTCGCGATCTTTGCACCACCCCTGACCACCATCGCGCTGAAATTCGGCGCGGCCGAGTATTTCAGCCTGATGGTGATGGGTCTGGTGATGTCGGTGGCCCTTGCCCATGGCTCGGTCCTCAAGGCGCTGGCCATGGTCGTGCTTGGCCTGCTGCTGGGCCTTGTGGGAACCGACATCTATACCGGCGCGCCGCGCTTCACGCTGGGCATCACCCAATATGCCGACGGGCTGAATTTCGTGGCCCTGGCCGTCGGCGTCTTCGGCATCGCCGAGATCCTGCGCAATCTTGAAGATGAGCATGATCGAGAAGTGATGACCAAAAACATCAACCGTCTGTTCCCGACGCGCGACGAGCTGCGCGAGATGATCGGCCCGATCCTGCGCGGCACCGCCGTTGGCTCGGTCCTGGGCATCCTGCCCGGCGGGGGCGCGATCCTGGCCAGCTTTGCCAGCTATACCGTGGAAAAGAAGCTGTCCAAGCACCCCGAGGAATTCGGCAAGGGCGCCCTTGCTGGCGTCGCGGGACCGGAAAGCGCGAACAATGCCGGCGCGCAGACCAGCTTCATTCCGCTGCTGACGCTGGGCATTCCCGCAAACCCGGTCATGGCGCTGATGATCGGCGCGATGATCATCCAGGGCATCGTGCCGGGTCCGAACGTCGTCAGCGAACAGCCTGCGTTGTTCTGGGGCATCATCGCCAGCATGTGGATCGGGAACCTGATGCTGGTCATCCTGAACCTGCCGCTGATCGGGCTGTGGGTCAAACTGCTGACGGTGCCCTATTACGTGCTGTTCCCGATCATCATGGCGATGTGTTCGATCGGGGTCTATTCGGTCGCCTCGAACACCTATGACCTTTACGCCGTCGCGTTCTTCGGGCTGCTCGGCTATGCGATGACCAAGCTGCGCTGCGAACCCGCGCCGCTGCTTCTGGGTTTCGTCCTTGGCCCCCTGCTGGAAGAGAACCTGCGCCGGGCCATGATCCTGTCACGGGGCGATCCAACCACCTTCATCACCCGTCCGATCAGCGCCACGCTGCTTCTGATGGCCGCCGCGATCCTGGTGCTGGTCTTCCTGCCCCAGATCCGCAAGCGCCGGGACGAGGTCTTTACCGAAAGCGACGCCTGAGGTCGCGATAGAATGGGAGGAGAAACATGATGCTGAAAATCACCCGGCGCCTTCTTCTGGGCGCCGCAATGGCCGCAGGGCTGGCCGGGGCCGCGGCCGCCGCGTTCCCCGACCGCCCGATCACGCTGGTGATCCCCTTCGCGGCCGGCGGCTCGACCGACGTGGTCGGGCGCATCGTCGCCGACCGGATGGGGCAGGCCCTTGGCCAGCAGGTGGTGGTCCAGAACGTGGGCGGCGCAGGCGGCAGTCTGGGCGCGCAGCAGGTCGCCAAGGCCGATCCCGACGGCTACACGATCCTGATGGGCACGGTCGCGACCCATGCGTTGAACCCGCTGATCCTGAAGCAGAAGCCCTATGACCCGGTCACGGATTTCGCGCCGATCTCGCTTCTGGTGCTGGTCCCGAACGTGCTGGCGGTGAACCCGGAATTGCCGGTCAAGACCGTGCAGGAGCTGATCGACCTGGCGAAAAAAGACCCGCTGGCCTATGCCTCGTCGGGGAACGGGACACCGCTGCACCTGTCGGGCGAGTTGTTCAAGTCGATGGCTGGCGTCGATATCACGCATATCCCCTATAAGGGCTCGGGTCCGGCGCTGACTGATGTTCTGGGCAACCAGGTGCCGATCATCTTCGACAATCTGCCGTCTTCCTCGGGCCATATCACCAGTGGCAAGCTGCGGGCGCTGGGGGTGACGACCAAGGAACGCGTGCCCTCGTTCCCGGATATCCCGGCCATTGCCGAAACGCTGCCGGGATATGAAACCTACAGCTGGAACGCGCTTTTCGCGCCCACCGGAACCCCGCCCGAGGCCATTGCCGCGTTGAACAAGGCCGCGCTGGAGGCCATGGCCGACCCGGCGGTCGTGGCCCGCATGGGCGAATTCTCGGCCAGCATCGTCGCCTCCAGCCCCGAGGAACTGGCCGAGCACGTCAAGGCCGAGATGGCGAAATGGGAGCCGGTCGTGAAGGCCGCGAATGTCAGCCTGGACTGAAGCGCCACATCCCGAAACCACGGCCCGGAGATCCTCTCTCCGGGCCGTTTTCGTTTGCGGACGCGCGATACGGCCGGTGCCGCCAAAGCCGTGCCGCAAGTCTGCTTGACAGAGCCCGCAATCCTGCGCCAACACAGGAACGCTTCGGTTTCCGGCGGTACTGCCGTCGGATCAAAAGGGAATGCGGTGCGCCGAAAGGCCATGCCGCGGCTGCCCCCGCAACTGTAGGCGGTGAGCGAAGGCCGACGACGCCACTGGGAAACACCCGGGAAGGCCGGCCCGAGCAGCGATCCGCAAGCCAGGAGACCTGCCGCAGCACTCACCCATTTCCGGCGCGGGGCGCGCCGTGAAAGCGGCCATTCCGCAGAGGTGAAGATCACCGGCCTGTGGCAGGGACCCCGGTTCCCGTCGCGGGCAATCCGCAGCGGCAGGCTCCGGCCTGCACAGGAAAGGCCAAGGCATGAAGTTGCGCCATCTGTTTTCCACCGCCGTCACCGCCACTCTTCTGCCCGCCGTCGCCCCCGCGCAGGATGTGGTGACGCTGGACCCGGTCATCCTGTCGGCCGGCTTCGCGCCGATCGCCGGGGACGCCTATGGCCGCGCGTTCACCGTCATCACCTCGGACGAGATGGAGGCGCGGGGCATCGCCACGATCCAGGATGCCCTGCGCGCGGTGCCGGGCGTTTCGGTTTCAAGCACCGGATCGACCCATACCCAGGTCCGCATCCGCGGCGGCGAAGCAGATCACACCCTGATCCTGATCGACGGGATCGAGGCCACGGGCGGAGCGGATGAGTACATCCTGAGCGGTTTGGAAACCGCCAATGTCGAGCGGATCGAGGTCCTGCGCGGCCCGCAATCAGTCTATTATGGATCGAACGCCTCGGCTGGCGTGATCAACATCATCACCCGAAAGGGCGGCGAGGGGCTGTCCTATGGCGGCGCGGTCGAGGTTGGAAACGGTGCCTCTGCCTCGGCCTATGCCAGCCGGAACGGATCTCGCGGCGGGCTGGCGGTGAATCTGTCCGCGAAGGACGACCACGGGTTCGACCAGTCGGGCGATGGCGGCGAAAAGGACGGGCTGACCCGCAAGACGATCGGCCTGTCCGGCTGGTTCCAGGCGACCGACGACCTGCGGCTGGGTGCCACACTGCGGCGGGCGACCGAAACCTATGACTATGATGCCGAAAATTACAGCGCCACCACCGCCGACGAATATGTCGTCGACGATCCCGGCCTGTTTGGCGACCGGGACGAATTCCAGGGCGCGACCTGGGCCGAACTGTCGATGCTGGACGGACGGCTGACGCAGCGCCTGGAATATCAGGACAGCATCTTCAAGCAGAGCCTGCAGGGCGAAAACGAGACACGGGGCGAAACCCGCAAGCTGAAGTACCGGCTGAGTTTCGGGTTGGACGGCCTTGCCGTCGACGAAGCCCACCACCTTCTGAACGTCATGGTCGAGGGGCAAAAGGACGAGGCCTCGACCGCGCCGGATTTCGACCGCGAGATGACCTCGCTGGCCGTCGAGTACCGGGCGTTCCTTGACAATGGCATCGATCTGCAGGCCGGGATCCGTCATGACGACAACAGGGTCTTCGACGACTTCACCAGCTGGAACATCGGCCTGTCCTGGCAGATTCCAGACCGCCCATTCCGGCTTCATGCCTCGGCCGGGGCGGGGATGGTCAATCCCTCGTTCTTCGAGCTTTACGCCAATGACGCCTACAGCGTCGGCAATCCCTTTCTCGCCCCCGAGAAGAACCGCGGCTTCGACCTTGGGATCGAGGCCGAACTGCCCAATGGATTGGGCAGCATCGACGTGACCTATTTCAACGAGCGGCTTGAGGACGAGATCACCTATGTCTACGGCGCCGCCCCGGATGGCCGGGCCAGCTATGTGAACCAGTCGGGAGAAAGCCCGCGCCAAGGGATCGAGGCCAGCGCCCGGATCAAACCCACCGCGAACCTGGACCTTGCGCTGAGCTATACCTATCTGGACGCAAAGAATCCCGACGGCTCGATCGAAATCCGGCGTCCGCGCAATGAATTCGGACTGTCCGCCACGCTTGCTGTGCTGGAAGGCCGCGGCCAGGTCACCGCCGATTTCCGCCACGTCTCGGGCAATTTCGACACGCGCTTCTTCGGCGACTATGCGACGGCCGAACTGCCGGCCTATAACCTTGTGAACCTGTCGGCGGGCTATGACCTGACCGAACGGGTGCGGGTGACAGGGCGGGTCGTGAACCTTTTCGACAGCGAGTATTCGGACGTCTGGGGCTTTGCCTCGCAGGGTCGTACGCTTTATGCGGGGCTGCAGGCCCGATGGTAAGGTCCGGGCTTCTGGCACTGGCGCTGGCGCTGCCTTGCGCCGTTCCCGCGCGGGCCGATGTCCCACAACGGGTCGTGTCGATGAACCTGTGCACCGATCAGCTGGCCATGCTGCTGGCGGGACCGGGACAGCTTGTGTCGGTGTCGCGCCATGCGGGCGATCCCTCGACCTCAGCGATGGCGGATCAGGCGCGGGCCTTTCCCGCCAATGGCGGCACCGCCGAAGAGATCTATCTGCTGCGCCCCGATCTTGTACTGGCGGGCGATTACACCAACCCCGTCACCCTTGCGATGCTGCAAAGGCTGGGCATTCGGGTCGAAACCTTTCCGGCGGATGAAACCGTCGCCGGGATCCGCGACAACCTGCGCCGCATGGGCGAACTGCTGGGGCGCGAACCTGCCGCCGGGGATGCAATCCGGGATTTCGACCGCGACCTGGCCCGGCTGGACGACGCCCCGCCGGGTCCACGCCCGCTTGCCGCGCTTTACGCCGCCAATGGCTACAGCTCGGGCAGCCTGACCTTGCCCGGCCAGATCATCGCGCTGGCCGGATTCGAAAACCTTGCCGACCGCAGGGGGATCGCCGCCGGGGGCTACCTGCCACTGGAAACGCTGCTGCTGTCCGGTGCCGACCTGCTGGTCAAGGGGCGGCGTTATCCCGGTCGCTCTCGCGCCGAAGAGCCGCTGGACCACCCCGCCCTGCGGGAGCTTGCGCGTCGCCTGCCCTCGACACCGATGAACGACCCCGAATGGGTGTGCGGCACCCCCTTTGTCCTCAATGCCGTCGCCCGGCTTCGGGACCAGCGCCTGGCCATGCCGGAGGCGAAATGATCCGCGCAAGCTATCCCCGCCTACTTGCGCTGCTGGCCCTGCTGGTCGTGGCGCTCTTCGTTGCATCGCTTTTGATCGGCCCCGCGGGGGTTCGCCCCGGCCCCGCCCTCGCGGCGCTGCTGGGTCACGGCGACGAGATGCTGGCGCTGGTCATGCGCGAGATCCGGCTGCCGCGCGCCATTCTGGGCGTGCTTGTCGGGGCGGCGCTTGGCATGTCTGGCGCGGTCCTTCAGGGTTTTCTGCGCAACCCGCTGGCCGAGCCGGGGTTGATCGGGACCAGCGCCTCGGCCGCGCTGGGGGCCGTGCTTGCGATCCATACCGGCCTGTCGCTGGCCTTTCCTCTGGCGCTGCCGCTGGCGGCGCTGGCCGGGGCACTGGTTTCGGTCCTGCTGGTGCTGATACTGGCCGGCGCGCGGGGCGGAGCGCTGGCGCTGATCCTTGCGGGCATCGCGATTTCGGCCCTGGCGGGTGCCGCGACCTCGCTGGTGCTGAACCTGTCGCCCAACCCCTTTGCCGCCAACGAGATCATTTTCTGGACGCTGGGATCGCTGGCCGACAGGTCCATGCTGCATGTCTGGATCGTCCTGCCCTTCCTGCTGGCCGGCTTTGCCCTGCTGGTGCCGATCACGGGACAGCTGGATGCGTTGACACTGGGCGAGGATGCGGCCGCGTCGATGGGCGTCGACCTTCGCAGGCTGCGATTGTTGCTGGTCGCCGGCACAGCGGCGCTGGTCGGTGGCGCCACCGCGGTTGCGGGAACCATCGGCTTCGTCGGTCTGGTGGTACCGCATGTGCTGCGTCACGCGGTGGGTGCGCGCCCTTCGCGCCTGCTGCCTGCCTCGGCGCTTGGCGGGGCGGCGATGGTGCTGGCGGCCGATGTCGCGGTGCGCCTGATCCTGCCCGAACGCGACCTGAAGCTGGGCGTGCTGACGGCGCTGGTCGGCGCGCCATTCTTTCTGCGCCTGATCCTGAAGACACGGGGGAACGCGCTATGACCGGGTTGGTTTTGTCCGGCCTGTCATGCCGTCACGGCCGCCGTGTCGTGATCGACGGCATAGACCTGGCCCTGCAACCGGGCGAGTTCGTGGGACTGATCGGCCCCAATGGCGCGGGCAAGACCACACTTTTGCGCGCGGCACAGGGATTGCTGCCTTTCGCCGGGCAATCCTCTCTGGCCGCGCTGCCGCCGCGTGAACGCGCGCGCGCGGCCGCCTTCATGCCGCAGGGACGCGAGATCGCCTGGCCGGTCTCGGTCGAGGCGCTGGTCTCGCTCGGGCGCATCGCCCATCCCGACGCCGCGGCCGAGGTCGACCGACTTGCCACCGATCGCGCCATCGCCGCGCTGGGGCTGGACAGGCTGCGCCACCGCAGCGCCACCACCTTGTCGGGGGGCGAGCAGGCCCGCGCACTGCTGGCCCGCGCCTTGGCTCAGGAAACGCCGCTTCTGATCGCGGACGAACCGATCTCGGGGCTGGATCCGGCCGCGCAGATCGAGGTCATGCAGATGTTCCGCCAGCTTGCGTCGCAAGGGCGCACGGTGCTTGCTTCGCTTCACGACCTGGGGCTGGCGGCGCGCCATTGCACACGACTGGTCCTGCTGCACCAGGGTCGCATCGCGGCGGACGGGCCGCCACGCGCGGTCCTGACGACGCGCAACCTGGCCGATTGCTTCGGCATCGCGGCCCATGTCGAAGAGGCCCCGCAGGGCCTGATCGTCCAGCTTCTGGGTCGCGCCGCCCGGGACACCTGATCCGTCCGGGCGGCGGCAGGATCAGATGATGATCAAGTCGTTTGCCAGCGCCTGGATATTGGTCAGGTTCTCGACCGTCAGGCTGTGGCCATTGCCGAAGTTGAAGACCACGTCGCCATCGGCGACGGTGGCAAGGCGCAGCACTTGCGCCACCGATCTGGGCGCGCCGCCCCACAGCGCGTCGTCGATCTGGATCGTGTCGATGTCGTTCTGAAAGTCCATGATCCGGTCCCGCCCGGCATTGAACAGGAAGACATCCGCCCCCGCGCCGCCCCACAGGCTGTCGTTCCCGGCATTCCCGCTGAGCATGTCATTGCCGCCCAGTCCCCGAAGCTGGTTCGCGTTGGCATTGCCGTAGATCACGTTCGCCTCGGCATTGCCGGTGCCGTTGATCGCGGCGGTTCCCGTCAGGCGCAACTGTTCGAGCGCGGACCCCAAGGTGAAGCTTGCAGCGGAATTGACAAGGTCGATGCCGCCGTTCGCCTGCTCGACGATCACGTCCAGAGCATCGACGTGGTAGACATCGTTCCCGATGCCCCCGACCAGCGTATCGCGCCCCGCCCCGCCGATCAGCGTGTCGTTGCCGCCCCCGCCGTTCAGCACGTCGTTCCCGGCATTGCCCCAAATGGTGTTGTTGAAGGCGTTGCCCGAGACCCGGTCGTTGCCCGAACCGGCCTGCAGGTTTTCAAGCCGCGTATCCGTCATGATCGAGATGTTGCCGACCAGCCCATAGGCGTCCGAAATTCCGCCGCCCGCCATCACGATCCGCTGGTTCGTCGTGTCGCTGCGCAGGTCAAGCGTGTCGACCCCGCCATCATCCACGATGGTAAAGGTGATGTCATTGCGGGTGGCCGGAGAGGCGAGCAGGTTTGAGATCCGGGTATAGTTCCCCCCGGCATTGCTGTGCTCGCCATAGATCGTGTTTCCCGTGCGCAGGTCCGCATGCCCGTAAAGCACGCGCATCGCGGCAACATCCGCCATCATGGCCGAGGTGACAAAGGCGGTATCGGCATGGATGTAGGGATTTTCGTCCTGGCTGAAATAGGACATCACCGATGCCTGCCAGCTGTCGTTGCGAAACAGGTTGTCGACCCCGAAGCTTGCCGAGCCGTTATAGTTGCCGGCATGACCCAGCCCCAGCGCGTGGCCGATCTCGTGGATATAGGTCTGGAAGGAATAGGTCGCGAAACCCGATCCATAGGCGCGAAGCCAGTCCAGCCCGATATTCACGCTCGAGCTGTCGATGGTGCCGCCAAAGGTGGTGCTGGTGGCATAAGCACCGGAATAGCGGTCGTCGATGACGATGTCCGCGGTGCCGCTGGCCGGATTGGTGTTGAAGCGGATGCCGGTCGCGTCGGTCCAGGCCTGCAGCGCCGCGACGGCAAGTCGGCGACCGTCTGCGTTCAGGCCCGAGATATCGACTTTCAGCACCTCGCCCGGATCGACGTCGAAGGCCCGCCGCGTCTCTCCCCGATCCTGCCAGAACCCGTCGGTCAACTGCCGGGCGATCTGCGGGATCGTGTAGGTGGGAACGGTATTTGTCGCGATGCGCAGCGAATAACCGCCCGAATCGGACCAGCTATAGGCTGCCGCGTCCAGGTAATATGTCCCCGCCTGGGCAATCGTCACGACGGCACGAGAGTTCAGCCCCGAGCCGCCATCGTCATTCGAGGCAATGACCGCTCCGTTCGCCGAATGGATGCGAAGATAAGGATCGCTCAGCGAGTTGGCCCCGTTTCCGTTCAGCGTGACGACATAGACCCCCGGTTGAAGGTTGACACGCACCCAATCGGCATCCCCACCGCGACCGATCGAGCCGTTGAACGTGTCCCCGACACTCATCGTATGGGTCGTGGTCGTGTTTGCACGGGCATCGGTTCCCTCGACCCGAACGGCGCGCGGAACGTCCTGTGACGTTGCAGATCCAAGGATCGCATCGCGCAGCAGGTCAGTGGCAAGGGTCATCGAAGGCTCCTGAAGAATGGGAAATCACGGAAAAAGGCCCGTCCGGCGGACAAGGGCGCGGGCGAAGTCTTCCAGCTGTCCGGGTGCAAGCCCGTCCCGGTCCATGGCGACGGTTTCTCCGGTCTCGCCCTGCTGGCGCTGACCGTTCCTGACCAGATCGATCCGCGCGCGAAGCGTGTCGGGACGGGGGGATTGCGCAACAAGGACAAGGGCAGGATCGGCATCAGACAGGCCGCCGCGGCGGGATAATTCCGCGCGGACCGCCGCGCAAAGCTGCTCGGCCCCCGCTCCCTCAACCTCGCAGTTCAGGGACAGGGGTTCACTGGCAAGGGTCGGGGCAGAACCAAGAAGAAGCAAAAGCAGACAACCGGACAAGGCATTGGGCATAAGGATTCGGTCGCTTCTCGCTTGGCAACGAATCCATCTTAATCAATGCCTTCGCCGTCACGCCACCTGTCTATTTCGTCGATTTTTGGACAACCTGGGCGTGCATGAAATGCGCCCGCCCGCGGCAGGTTTTCCAACATATAGGGGAAATCGGGAAAATGGTCGGAGCGAGAGGATTCGAACCTCCGACCCCCTGCTCCCGAAGCAGGTGCGCTACCAGGCTGCGCTACGCTCCGACCGTGGAGCGGCAGGTAGCCCGGCCAACGCGGGAATGCAAGGGGTTTCGTTCGCTTTTCTGATCGAAGCTCATTGCTGGTTCAGAAGACGGCGCAGAAGGCTTGCGCGGGGGGCAGTCACGGTCTCGCCCCGCAAACGCGCCTCGGTCACCGGACGCAGGCGCGACGCGCCGCTGCCCTCGCGCATCAGGATGAACAGGCCCGATCCGATGATCAGTGCCGCCCCGCCAAGCGTAAGCAAGCCGGGACGCTCATCGAAGAAAAGCCAGCCGTAGCCGATGGCCCACAGCATCTGGGAATATTGCATGGGCGCGACATTGGCCGCCTCTCCGGTCTGATAGGCGAGGATCAGCAGGAACCCGGCGGACAGCCCCAGAACCGCGATCAGCCCGGTCAGCGCAAGGTCGCCGCCCGCCATCGGCCGATAGGCCAGCCCCAAGGACAGGCCGGTCAGGACGAAGTTGCCGATGATGGGCCACAGGATCAGGATCACCGTCCGCTCGGACCGCCCCAGTTTGCGGACCGAGATCGCGGCCATCGCGCTGGAGAAAGCGGCCAGCAGCCCGGCCGCATGGCCAAGGCTCAACTGGACATAACCCGGTCGCAGCACGACCAGCACGCCCAGCAGGCCCACCGCCACCGCGGCCCATCGCGACAGGCCGACCTTTTCCCCCAGGATCGGGACGGACAGGACCGTGATGATCAGGGGCGAAGCGAACAGGATCGAATAGATCTGCGCCAATGGAAGGACCGAGAACGCATAAAAACCGCAGATGCCGGAATTCACGATGCAGGCCGACCGCAGCGCCACCCAGAACGGAGAGCGCGGCCGCAGCGTCCCGTGGGTCGGATCGCGCAGCAGCAGGATGGCGATGGGCGGAAAGGAAAACAGGGCCGAAAAGAACAGGATCTGCAGCGCGGGATAGGTTTCCCCCAGCAGCTTGATGATCACGTCATGGGTCGAATAGATCCCCATCGACATCAGGGCGAACAAGGCGCCCTTCAGGTTTCCGCGCATCGCCCCTCCCCGGCCCGCAGAATGGAAAACGCCCGCCGTGATGGCGGGCGCAATCTTGGATCACAGGGCGGACAGCGCCTCGACGATCTTGTCCCCCATCTGCGAGGTCGAAACCGGCGTGCCGCCTTCGGGGCCCATCAGGTCGGCGGTGCGGACGCCGTCGGCCAGAACCTTCTCGACCGCCTTTTCCAGCAGGTCGGCTTCAGCGCCAAGGTCATAGCTGTAGCGCAGCGCCATCGCGAAGCTCAGGATGCAGGCGATGGGGTTCGCCTTGCCCTGACCGGTGATGTCGGGGGCCGAACCGTGCACCGGCTCGTACATCGCGCGCGGGCGACCATTGGCCATCGGCGCGCCAAGGCTGGCCGAGGGCAGCATACCGAGCGAGCCGGTCAGCATCGCCGCCGCATCCGACAGGATGTCGCCGAACAGGTTGTCCGTCACGATGACGTCGAACTGGCTCGGGCGGCGGACAAGCTGCATGGCGCCGTTATCGGCATACATGTGGGACAGCTCGACCTCGGGATACTCGTTGTCGTGGACCCATTGCACTTCCTCGCGCCACAGAATGCCCGATTCCATGACGTTGGCCTTTTCCATCGAGCAGACGCGGTTGTCGCGTTTCTTGGCCAGTTCGAAGGCCGCGCGCGCGACGCGGCGAATCTCGCCCGAGGTATAGCGCTGGGTGTTGATGCCGACGCGGCCGCCTTCGTTCTGCGGGTTGTTGTCATCGGAGTGGATGCCCCGCGGCTCGCCGAAATAGACGCCCGAGGTCAGCTCACGCACGATCAGGATATCGAGACCGGCAACCACCTCGCGCTTGAGCGAGCTGAAGTCGGCCAGCGCGTCGAAGCACTGCGCCGGGCGCAGGTTCGCGAACAGGTCCATTTCCTTGCGCAGGCGCAGAAGGCCGCGCTCGGGCTTCACCGAGAAGTCGAGATTGTCATAGGCCGGGCCGCCCACGGCGCCCAGAAGCACCGCGTCGACTTCCAGCGCCTTGGCCATGGTTTCATCCGCCAGGGGCTTGCCATGCTTGTCATAGGCAGCGCCGCCCACCAGGTCTTCGCTGACGTCAAAGGCGATGCCCTTGTTCGTCTGGAACCAGTCGATGACCTTGCGCACCTCGGTCATGACTTCGGGACCGATGCCGTCGCCGGGCAGGATCAGCAGGGAATGGGTGGTCATCGCAGGGGCATCCTCTCGTGCTACTCGCGCTTTGGAAATCCGCGTAACGGCGCGGCCCGGCCCCGTCAAGTTCACGGCGAATTGGGTTGCACGCCAGCGGGGCTTGGGGCCGGATGGGCGGGCAATCGGAAAGAAGGGGCAACCCATGAAACCAATCACGGCTACGGCCGGGGCGCTTGCCGTCATGGCCGGCGTGACCTTGGCCGGCATGGCCATGGCAGACGGAGGCGTCAAGGTGCAGCTTCCCGACATCTCGGGGCTTGACCAGCAACAGGCGACCAAGCTGATCGCAGATCTGGCTAATGTGAACGTGATCACGTCGAACTGTCCGGGATATGAGATCAGCAATGGCGAATGGACACTGGTCACGGGGACCGGCGACCTGCTGGCGGCCAAGCTGGGGCTGGATGCGACGGCCTATGACAGCAAGTATTATGGCCCCGCCTTCAAGCTGCTTGATGACCCCCAGGCCTGCGACCGCATCGGCCCGACCGCAAAGCCGCTGATCCAGCAGCTTGTCGACATGGGCGGCGGCACCACTCCCCTGACCGAGACCAAGTGACCGGGCGCGGGCCGCCGGATGCGCTTGCCCGCGGCCCCCGACGGCCCTAGCTTGCCCGCATGACCGCAGATCCGACCTACAGGGGATTCGCGCTGGACGCGGAAACGGCGCTGGCACTCTTGCAGTGGCAGGCCGAGCTTGGCGTGGACGAACCCTGTCTGGATGCCGCGGTCGACCGCTATGCCCTGCCTGACCGGGTCGAGACCGCCGCTGCCGCCCCCGCCGCGGCGCGTCCCGCCCCCGCCCCTCGGTCGGATGTGGGCGCAGATCATGCGGCTTTGGCCGAACGACTGGCCGGAAGCGCGACAACGCTGGCGGAACTGGCGGCGGCGCAGGAATCCTTCGAGCCCATCGAATTGCGCAAGGGTGCGCGCAATTTCTGCTTCGCGGACGGGCGCGCCGGGGCGCGCGTCATGGTCATCGGCGAGGCACCGGGCGAGGAAGAGGACATGCAGGGCCGCCCCTTCGTCGGGCGCGCCGGACAGTTGCTTGACCGCATGTTCGCAGCCATCGGGCTTGCGCGCGACGCGGTCGATGCGGAACGCGGGCTTTACATCACCAATGTCCTGCCCTGGCGGCCGCCGGGCAACCGTCGGCCCGAACCCGCCGAGATTGCGCTGATGCTGCCCTTCCTGCGCCGTCATGTCGAACTGGCGCAGCCGGAAATGCTGGTGCTGATGGGAAACACGCCCTGCATCGCGGGGCTGAACCGGCAAGGCATCCTGAAGCTGCGCGGCCAGTGGGTCGAGGCCTTTGGCCTGCCCGCGCTGCCGATGACCCATCCCGCCTATCTGCTGCGCACGCCGCTGGCCAAGCGCGAGGCCTGGGCCGACCTGCTGTCGGTCGCGGCGCGGCTGGACGGAACCGCCTAGCTTCCGACCCGGTCGCAGCCCAGGAACTCCGTCGCCTCGTCCGGACCGATCAGGGTCAGCAGCAGGCGGGCGGGATCGATCGCAAAGGGCTTGCCGCTTTCCGAGACGAAATCGGCCTGCGCGCTCAGCACTCCGTCCTCGCTGGCAAGCTCGGGCTGGGATACCCAGACCGGATCGCCGGGCAATTCCATCGCCACCTCGGGGGCGTCATGGCCGGCGAACAGCGCGGTGACGCGCATCCCGTCGGCAATCTCCTCGATGCGGCATTGCGCGCGATCCGTGGCAAGGCCCGGTACCTCGGCCAAAGCCGCCTCGATTACCGGATCCTGATCGTCGGCGGGCGCGGGCGCGGTCAGCGAAACTTGTGCCGGTACGCAGATCTGGTCGCAAATCCCGAAATCGACCACGGCGCGCAGTTCGACGGGTCTGGCCGGATCCTGCGGGGCGATCTCGATCGGCAGGACCAGACTGTCGTGATAGCCGAAGGTCCGTTCGCCGCCGGATTCGATTGTCTCGGGCCGAGGCCAATGCATCTCGACCTCGCCCAGATTCTGCGAACCGGTCCAGTCGAACTGCGGGGGTACGCCCGCATCGCCGGGGCTGCGCCAATAGGTCTTCCAGCCCGGCTCAAGCTCGATCCGAAGCGCCGTCATGCGATGGCCCTCGGGCGTGGTCCAGCCCGGCATCAACTCTGCCGATACCAGGCCCGGCGGGGTTGCGGCCGTGGCCCCGTCCCAGGCGGGGGTGGACTGCGCCAGTCCTTCCTGGGCGACGGCTGGCAGCGACGACAGCAATATAAGGGCAACTGATTTCATGCCATATTCTTAGGCGGCGACAGGTGCCGGCGTGAAGTCACATTAGCGGCAGTCACATGGTCAACCCTTGCGCAAATGCCGCCGAGTACCGATCTTTGAAGCAAATGCGAGGGAGCAGCACTTGGACACATCCTCCAACCTCACCGGCAAGATCCTGATTGCCATGCCCGGAATGCGCGATCCGCGATTCGAGCATTCGGTCATTCTCGTCTGCGCCCATTCCGAGGACGGGGCCATGGGTCTGCTGGTCAACCGCCCCATGCCCGA
The DNA here is from genome assembly GCF_049446195.1 of Paracoccus sp. KR1-242. Classification (NCBI taxonomy): domain Bacteria; kingdom Pseudomonadati; phylum Pseudomonadota; class Alphaproteobacteria; order Rhodobacterales; family Paracoccaceae; genus Paracoccus; species Paracoccus sp. KR1-242. Next base: position 385,516 of record NZ_JBMSED010000001.1, on the reverse strand, counting down.
AGTCGACTTTTCGGACCTGCTGGCGCAATTGGGCATCGATGCGGGCATCGATGCGGTCAATCTGCCTGTGCGTTTCGGCGGTCCGGTCGAGCCGGGGCGCGGTTTCGTCCTGCATCACGTCGCGGGCGAAAGCGATCTGGACGATACGCGGATGCGGATCGGCGAGGATCTGGCGATGACGACGACGCGCAACATCCTTGAAGACTACGCCCATGGTCACGGACCGCAGCCCGCCTTTCTGGCGCTTGGCTATGCCGGTTGGGGTCCGGGTCAGCTTGATTCCGAGATCCTTGCGAATGGCTGGCTGACCACCGAACGGCTGGACGACCTGATCTTTGGCCAGGACAATGCCGGAAAGTGGCGTGCCGCGCTTGGCGGCATGGGCATCGACCCGCTGGCGCTGTCGCCCAGCGCGGGCCGTGCCTGATCGCAGGCGCCTGCGCCGCAGCTAGCGCGGCGCGGCAGCCCTGTTCAGACGATCGTTGATGGCGGCGCCCAGCCCGGTTTCGGGGACCGGCGCGACGGCGATCGGGCGCGCCATGGCATCGGCGCGGTGCATCACGTCGAAAAGCCGTGCCGCCGCCTCGGTCAGGTCGCCCGTGGCGCTGAGGGTCAACTCGCCCGGAATGGGGCCGAAACCGATCATCACCTCGCCATCTTCGGCAGCCAGCGCGTTCAGCCGCATCTGCGCCCTCGGGGCGTAATGGCTGGTCAGCTGGCCGGGAGAGGACGGCGCACCGGGGTCCAGCGCAGGGCGCAGCAACCTTTGCCCCAGCACCGCCTCGATCGCCTCGGCCGCGACGCCGCCGGGGCGCAGCAGCGCGGGCTCGCCCCCGCTCCACCCGACGATCGTCGATTCGACGCCGACCGGACATGCGCCTGCGTCAAGGACCGCCGGAATGCGTCCGCCCAGCCCGTTTTCGGGATCCGTCACATGAGCCGCCGTGGTCGCGGTGATCCGCCCCGAGGGATTCGCCGAGGGTGCGGCCAGCGGCCCGCCAAAGGCCGACAGCAGCGCATGCGCCACCGGATGCGCCGGCACGCGGATCGCGACCGTGTCCAGCCCCGCCGTCACCAGCGACGCGATCCCCGCATCTTGACGTAACGGAAGGACAAGGGTCAGCGCCCCCGGCCAGAAGGCATCGGCGAGGTGACGCGCCTGCGCGTCAAGCACCGCAAATCGCTCTGCCGCCGCACGATCGGGCAGGTGCACGATCAGCGGGTTGAAACTGGGTCTGCCCTTCGCCTGATAAATTCCGGCCACCGCCCGTGGGTTACGGGCATCGCCCGCCAGACCGTAGACGGTCTCGGTCGGGATCGCGACGACCTCGCCCCTGGAGAGCAGGTCGCAGGCAGCGGCGATTCCTTCTTGGTCCGGGGAAAGAAGTCGGGTGTGCATCTTGTTACGTCGGGTTGTGGTTGCTGGCCTTGTCGGCGGCACTCATGATCGGCTCAAGGGATCAATTATGCGCCTCGGCGGCATTTGCCAAGGCGCGGAGGAAAGAGGCTCATGGCATATACCGCTCCCGTCGAGCAGATCGCATTCATCCTGAACAAGGTGGTCGGACTGCCTGAAGTGGCCACGACCGAGCAGTTCGCGGAAGCCACGCCGGAAACCGTCGATGCCATCCTGACCGAGGCGGGCCGTCTGGCCACCGAGGTCATCGCCCCTGTGAACCGGCAGGGCGACCTGAGCCCCGCCCGGCTTGAAAACGGCGCCTTGCGCTCGAGCCCCGGTTTTGCCGAGGCATTCCGGGCCCTGGCCGAAGGCGGCTGGATCGGGCTTGCCTCCAGCCAGGATCATGGCGGTATGGGCCTGCCCCAGGCGCTGAACATGGCGGTGAACGAGATGGTCGCCTCGGCCTGTCTTGCGCTGCAACTGAACCCGCTACTGACCCAGGGCCAGATCGAGGCGCTGGAGCATCATGGCAGCGACGAGCTGAAGGCCCTTTACCTGCCCAAACTGAACTCGGGCGAATGGTCCGGCACCATGAACCTGACCGAGCCGCAGGCCGGGTCGGACGTGGGCGCGCTGACCACGCGCGCAGAACGCGCCGACGACGGTACCTATCGCATCACCGGCCAGAAGATCTTCATCACCTGGGGCGATAGCGACGTCACCTCGAACGTCTGCCATCTGGTACTGGCGCGCCTGCCGGATGGCGGGGCGGGCACCCGCGGGATCAGCCTGTTCATGGTCCCGAAACTCATCCCCGACGATAACGGCGATCCCGGCACGCCGAACGACCTGCGCGTCGTCAGCCTTGAACACAAGCTGGGCATCCACGGCAGCCCCACCTGCGTCATGAGCTTCGAGGGCGCCAAGGGCTGGATCGTCGGGGCCGAGCACAAGGGCATGGCCGCGATGTTCACGATGATGAACTGCGCCCGCCTTGGCGTCGGTGTCCAGGGTGTCGCCCAGGGCGAGGCCGCGTTGCAGCAGGCCGCCGCCTATGCGGCCGAGCGCATGCAGATGGGCCCGATCATCCGCCATCCCGATGTCCGCCGGATGCTGGCCGGTGCCCGCGCCGAGGTCTTTGCCGCGCGCGCCATCTGCCTGGCCTGCGCGGTCGCCATCGATATGGCCCGCGCGACCGGAAGCCAGGACTGGGCCGCGCGCGCCGCCTTCCTGACCCCCATCGCCAAGGCCTATGGCACCGATGTCGGCACCCGCGTCGCCGATACCGCGGTGCAGGTCCATGGCGGCATGGGCTATATCGAGGAAACGGGCATCGCCCAGTATCTGCGCGACGTGCGCATCACCTCGATCTACGAAGGTACGAACGGCATCCAGGCGATGGACCTTGTCGGACGCAAGCTTGCCGATGGCGGCAACGCGGCGATGTCGCTGCTGGACGAGATCCTGGATGGCGCCAAGGCCGCGCAGGCCACCCAGCCCGAGCTTGCCCATCAGGTCTGGCAATCCGCCGAAAGCCTGCGCGAGGCGACTCAGGAGCTGCTGGACCGCGATCTGGCCGAACGGTTCTCGGGCGCGGTGCCCTATCTTTCCGCCTTTGCCCGCGTGCTGGGTGCCTATTACCACATGCTGGCCGCGACCAGGGGCGGCAGCGTCACGCTGGCGCGGGTGCATGTCACGCGCATCCTGCCGCAATTCGCCGCCGATCTTGCCGCCGCTCGTGCCGGGCTTGCCGATCTCGAGGCGCTTGACGACGCGGTTTTCCTTGGGCACATGGCCGTGTGATCCACAACCTGACGCATATCCAGCCCGCCGAGGGCGAAGCGCTTGAAATCGCGCCGGGGGTTCTGTGGATGCAGATGCCCCTGCCCTTCAAGCCGGATTTCGTCAATGTCTATGCCCTGCGCGACGATGACGGCTGGACCGTCATCGACACCGGGATCGACACGCGCCGCGGGCGCGCGATCTGGCAGCACCTGTTTCAGGGGCCGCTGGCTGGCGCGCCCGTCACGCGGCTGATCGCCACCCACCACCACCTGGACCATATGGGCCTTGCAGGCTGGTTCCAGTCGCAAGGGGCCGAGCTGTGGACCTCGCGCACGGCCTGGCTGATGGCGCGGATGAGCATTCTGGACGTCCAGGAGCGCCCGACGCCTCAGGCCATCGCCTTCTGGAAAAGCTCCGGTATGCCGCCCGAGATGATCGCCGAGCGGGCCGAGGAACGCCCCTTCAACATGGCCGATGCCAGCGCGCCCCTGCCGCCCGGCTTCCGCCGCCTGATCGAAGGGCAGGAGATCACCTTTGGCAACCGCCGCTGGATCATCCGCATGGGCGAAGGCCACGCGCCCGAACATGTGACCCTGTGGGCGCAGGACGACGATCTGGTGATCGGGGGGGACCAGCTTCTGGCCTCGATCTCGCCCAATCTCGGGGTCTATCCGACCGAGCCAGAGGCGGACACGGTCGGCGGCTGGATCGAATCCTGCCAGCGCCTGATGCCCCATGCCCGCCCTGAACAACTGGTACTGCCGGGCCACAAGCTGCCCTATCGCGGCCTGCCGACCCGCCTGCGGCAACTGGTCGAGAATCAGAACGCCGCGCTGGATCGGCTGGTCTCTGGCCTGACCGAAGGGCCGCGCACGATCGTCGGTTGTTTCGACCTGCTTTACCGCCGCGCCATCGGAAAACCTGAATTCGGCCTGGCCCTGGCCGAGGCCGTCGGCCACATCAACCACCTGCGCGCCACCGGCCGGGTGTGGCCCAGAGGCAAGACCGCCGAGGGTGCCACCCTTTGGGGGGCGTGACAGGCCACCGGCTTTACGCTATCCCTTGGCCGACATTTCGAACGAGGGGGAACAGATGGCGTCGCACCACGAGATCACCGAACACAAACACGGTGAAATGGACATCAGCGCACACCAGGCGACCTTTGCGGGCTTCATCAAGGCCGCAACTTGGGTTTGCGGCCTGTCGATTGCCGTGCTGGTCTTCATGGCGCTGACCAACGCCTGACCCCCTGCTTTCCCGGAGAATTAAGATGCAACGGCGTGCCTTTCTTGCGCTGACGCTGCCTGCTGTCCTTGCAGCTTGTGGCGCCGACAATATCATGGCCAGCGATGAAGAGGTGCGGCGGGCACGCTATGTCTCGGACGAGCCGCCCTCAATCACGCTGCTGACCGTGATCGGCATCCCCAAGGGCGAAGGCGGGCATTCCGCGCTGATGATCAATGGCAGCCAGCGCGTCATCTTCGACCCGGCCGGCAGCTGGAGCCATCCCGCGATTCCCGAACGGCATGACGTGCTTTACGGGATCACCCCGAACTTCAAGAACTTCTACATCGATTACCACGCGCGCGAGACCTATTGGGTGGCCGAGGACACCGTCCCGGTCTCGCTTGCGGTGGCCGATGCCGCGATCCGTTCGGCCGAAGCGCAGGGCGCGACCAACAAAAGCTTCTGCGCCGTCGCCACCAGCCAGGTCCTGCGCCGCGTGCCGGGTTTCGAAGGCGCACCGGGCGGATTTGCGCCCTTGAAGCTGCGCAACTGGTTCCTGACGCTGCCGGGCGTGACCTCGAAAAAGCACATGGACGGCGACCCGGACAACAACCACAACGTGCTTCTGCGGCAAAAGAATGGCGTTGTCGTCGGCTATGGCGCCGACGGCCATCTTCACGCCCAGAGGTAAAGCATCCCGAACAGCGTCACCATCCCCGCAACAATCGCCAGAAGCATGTTGCGGGTGATGATGCCGGTTCCCAGCGTCACCGCCGCGGCGGTCAGGCGCGCGGGATCAGGCTGTCCGCCGGTCGCGGCGGGCCAGGCGACCAAGGGCGCGGCGATGGCGGGAAGCACCGCCACTGCAGTATAGCGCAGCGCCCGCGCCGCCCATTCCGGGATCGCCCGCCTGCCGATCACGCCCAGGAATGACCAGCGGATCAGATAGGTGCCCAGTCCCAGCGCCAGAATGACAAACCAGACCTTCAGATCGAAACCGGTCATGCCGCGCCCTCTGCTTTCTTGCGTTCAAGATGTCGTTCGACCAATGCCCCCGTCGCCATCGCCAGGGGTGCGGCCAGCAGGATCCCCAGCCCCGAGGGCAGGGCGCTGAAGACCAGCGTCGCCACGATCGAGACGCCGGCCGCCGCCAGATGCGCGGGCGTGCGCAGCATCGGGGCCACCATCGCCAGGAAGGTGATCGGCAGCGCGAAATCCAGTGCCCAGCTTTCGGGAATCGCGCGCCCCAGCCTGAACCCCAGTGCACTGGCGAAAACCCATGGGATGCAGCAGCACAGCGCGGTGCCGAAGAAATAGGCCAGCCTCTGATCCAGCCGCAGCTTTGGATGGGCCTCGAACTGCTGGATCGACAGGGCATAGGTCTGGTCGATCAGCAAATAGGCCAGAAGCGCCCTTTGCCGCGGTTTCGCGTCACCCAGCCAGGGCACCAGCGAGGCCGAATACATTGCCAGCCTCAGATTCACCGCCAAGGCGGACAGAATGACGATCACCGTCGGCGCATGGTCGCTGAGAAGCTGGACGGCAGTGAATTGCGACGCGCCCGCAAGCACCAGGACCGAGAAGCCAAGCACCTGCCCCATGTGCAGACCCGACTCGGCCGCCAGCACGCCGAACAGCAGGCCAAAGGGCAGCAGCACCAGCAGGAAGGGCAGTGCCTGGATCGCACCATGCGTCACGCACTGCGCCGCACCGCGTGCCAGAACCCGGCGCTGTTCCGGCGTCAGGGCAGGTTCAGCCTCGGGCGCGGGCACCGGGGAGCTTTTGGAAGAGGTCATGGTGGATTTGGCTTCGACTTGCGCTATGGGTGGCCGGCAGATTGACCAAAGCCGGCGACCGGCGCAAGGGTGGGCAGGATTTGAACGCGATCGGAAGCCCCGCATTCTTCGTCCATCGCGGCGTGCCCTGCCACCTGCAGGGTGCGGCCGCCCGTCTTTACTGGCGCGGCTTCGGGCATGCGCTGCAATTCCTGCCGACCCCGGCGCGCGCTGGCGCGGCACTTGTCACCGCGACAATGAACGGGGAACGCGCGCTGATCGCGCTGTCAGACGGTGGCAATCTGGTCGGGATCGCAGGGTTGCGCGGTGCTGCCGGCGGGTTCCTGACCCCCGGCATCGGCGATTTCCGCGCGACCTTCGGACCCGTGCGCGGGCTTCTGCGCTATCTGTCCAGCCACCTGCATCGCGGAGGGGCGGAAACCCGCGACCTGATCCTGGACGGCGTCGCCGTTCGTCCTCCCTGGCGCGAGCGCGGCATCGCCCGCGCCCTGGTCCTGGCCGCGATGGACGAAGCAAGACGTCTTGGCCATCCCGCCCTGCGCGTCGAGGTCGAGGCCCGCAACATCGCTGCCCTTGCGACATGGACGGCGCTTGGCTTTCAGCCGCTGGATCGCCAGAACCTCGGCTGGCCCTGGCGTGCACGGGCGCATGTGTTGCGGCTGCCGGTTTAGTCGTCCCGCCCGGTTTCGGACCGCGTCACCCCGCCGCCCAGCATCCCGGTGGCCTGCGCCAGCAGCAGAAAGGCCCGGCCTGAACGGACCTGTGCCAGCACGGCCAACAGATCGCTGTCATCGCGCTGAACACGCTGCCCCAGAAGCCGGTCGAAATGGCGCAGGAAATGATGGGCGACATCGCGGAACACCTCGTCCCCGCGCAGCATCGCGGCAGCGGTATCTAGCGCGGCAGTGTCGTCGATGACCGCAAGATCGGCCACCTCCTCGCCCCGCAGCCCCTGCGCAAAACGGCGCCACAGGTCGGGATCGGTCTCGGGGATCAGCAGATCGTCCATATAGACGCCCTGCCCGGCCAGCAGCGTGACGACGTCCTGCGCCGCGCGGAGCAGCCGCGCCAGCACGGGATCGGCAAGCGCCAGATGCAGGCAGCGAATCGCCTCGCGGTCGTCGGGGCCGTCGGGAAAGTTCAGCGCCAGCGCAAGTTCGGCCGAGGTCAGCTCTGGCGCGTCCCTGGCGCCAAGCTCCAGCCCGGCCAGTTGCGGTTCGGCCGAGGGGGCGGGCGCGGAGGGGCGTCGCCGCGGCACCGGCGCGACGGGGCGCGGGGCGGGGCGTGCCAGATCGGGGCGTGGCAGTTCGGCCGGCACGGCGGGTTCGGGCACGGGCTGCATCTGTGCCAGCGCCGCGCGCAGATCCTCGGCCTCATTGCGCAGTCGCGCCAGGGCGCGGGCGGACCAGACGGCGAACCAGATCAGCGCAAGCGGCAGCAGGGTGCCGGTCAGCCACAGCATCCAGTTGGTGCCCGCATCATCACCGGGCGCGGCATGGTGTGCGGGTGCAATCCATGCCAGCACCAGCACCACGGCCAGCCACAGAACGCTGGCCACCGCCCCGACCAGAAGCGGCCGGTCGGGGCCGGGATTGCCGGCCCGCCGCAGGGCGTCGAGCGCGGTCACGCGCCCCACCCCCGCTTAGATGTAGCGGATCGAGATGATCTCATAGGACTTGCCGCCACCGGGCGCGACGACTTCGACGCTGTCGCCCTCATCCTTGCCGATCAGCGCGCGCGCAAGCGGCGAGCGCAGGTTCAGGAGGCCGCGCTCCAGATCCGCCTCGGCCTCGCCCACGATCTGGAAGGTGCGCTCCTCTTCGCTGTCCTCGTCCAGAAGCGTCACCGTCGCGCCGAACTTGACGCTGCCGGACAGCTTCGAGGTGTCGATGACCTCGGCGCGCGAGATCAGGCCCTCAAGCTCCTTGATGCGCCCTTCCACGAAGCTCTGCTTCTCGCGCGCGGCATGGTATTCGGCGTTTTCCGACAGGTCGCCGTGTTCGCGCGCCTCTGCGATGGCGCGGATGACCGCCGGGCGCTGGACCCCGCGCAGTTCGCGCAATTCCGCGTCCAACTGGTCAAAGCCCGCGCGGGTCATTGGTATCTTTTCCATTCCGGTCCTTCCGGCCGCTGCGCGGCGGCACAAATCTGCGCGAAACAAGGTGTTGGAACGCCCCCGGCCATGGGCCGAGGGCGTCCAGCGATTTCGCCGCATCGTGGCGCGATTGTTTCATCGTTTCAAGCCCCGGCACAAGCAATCCGCGATCCTTTGCCCAGAACCGTCGGCGCCCCCTTGCACGTCCGGCCCGCCGGGGTCGGGCTTCTCGTCGCGTTAGCATTGCCCGATGGCAGGTTAGACGCTAGGTCTGGCCCCGATACGAAGAGCCAGGATGCTAGGGGGGCCCAGCGATGAGCGATACCGTCCGCGAGGCGATGGAATATGACGTTGTGATCGTTGGCGGTGGGCCTGCGGGTCTTTCTGCGGCGATCCGTCTGAAGCAGGTGAACCCCGAACTGTCGGTGGTGCTGCTGGAGAAGGGGTCCGAGATCGGTGCGCATATCCTGTCTGGGGCGGTGCTGGACACGGCGGGCCTCGACCGGCTGATCCCGGACTGGAAGGCCAAGGGCGCCCCGGTCGAGACCGAGGTGACCTCGGACAATTTCTATGTTCTGGGCGAAGGCGGGCAGGTCCGCGTCCCGAACTGGCCGATGCCGCCCTTGATGTCGAACCACGGCAAGTACATCGTCAGCATGGGCAATGTCTGCCGCTGGCTGGCCGAGCAGGCCGAGGCGCTGGAGGTCGAGATCTTTCCGGGCATGGCCTGTTCGCAGCTGGTCCGCGACGGCGACCGTGTCGTCGGCGTGGTGGCTGGCGAGATGGGGCTGAACCCCGACGGCACCCCCGGCCCGCAATACGAGCCGGGGATGGAACTGCGCGGCAAATACGTGCTGATCGCCGAGGGCGTGCGCGGCTCGCTCGCCAAGGAGCTGATCGCCAGCCATCGCCTGTCGGACGGGCATGAGCCGCAGAAATTCGGCCTTGGCATGAAGGAGATCTGGGAGATCGACCCGGCCAAGGCGAAACCCGGCACCGTGACCCACACCATGGGCTGGCCCTTGGGCAAGAATGCCGGCGGCGGCAGCTTCATCTATCACCTCGAGGGCAACCAGGTGCTGGTCGGCTTCGTCGTCCACCTGAATTACCAGAACCCGCATCTGTACCCCTATATGGAGTTCCAGCGCTTCAAGCATCACCCGATGGTGGCCGAGCTGCTGGAGGGCGGCAAGCGCGTGGCTTACGGCGCGCGCGCGATCTCCGAGGGCGGCTGGCAGTCGATCCCGAAGCTGACGGTGCCCGGGGCGGCGCTGCTGGGCTGCTCGGCCGGGCTGGTGAACGTGCCGCGGATCAAGGGCAACCACAATGCCATGCTGTCGGGGATCGCGGCGGCCGAGGCGGCGGCGGCGGCGATTGCCGCGGGCCGCGAGGGCGACGAGCTGACCGACTATGAAACCGAGGTCCGCAGCGGCGCCATCGCCCGCGACCTGAAGCCGGTCAGGAACGTCAAGCCGATCTGGTCGAAGCTGGGCCTGTGGCCCAGCCTGGCGCTTGGCGGCCTTGACATGTGGGTCGCGAACCTGACCGGCTGGAACCCGCTGGGGACCTGGAAACACGGCAAGACCGACGCCGCGGCGACCGGCAAGGCCGCGGATTTCCAGCCGATCGACTATCCGAAACCGGATGGCAAGCTGAGCTTCGACCGCCTGACCAATGTCAGCTACAGCTTCACCAACCACGAGGAATCCCAGCCCTGCCACCTGCGGCTGAAGGATGCCTCGGTCCCGATCCGGGTGAACCTGCCCGAATATGCCGAGCCCGCGCAGCGCTATTGCCCGGCCGGCGTCTACGAGGTGCTGCAAGGCGAGGACGGCCCGCGCTTCCAGATCAACTTCCAGAACTGCGTCCACTGCAAGACCTGCGACATCAAGGACCCCAGCCAGAACATCGTCTGGACCACCCCGCAGGGCGGTGACGGGCCAAACTACCCGAATATGTGATCGGGGGGGAACCGGCCGAGAAAGGGGCGGCGTTGCCCATCGGCAAAGGGAAGGCTAGGGTCGCAGCGGGTATTGCCAGGAATGGGCCGAAACCGTGACGACAAGACTGCTTTCTCTGGCGCTTATCGCGCTGACCGCCACGCCGGGATTTACCGGCGCAGCCCTTGCCGCCCCCTCGCTCGCCCAGAAGGCGCCTTCGGCGCCGGGCGGGCCCGAGGACAAGGCAACCGCCAAGCCCGGCCCCGAGACGCATGGGCTGGCCGGGCCCTATCTGGCCGCGCGCCAGGCCGCGATCGCCAATGATTACCGCAGCGCCGCGGATTATTACCTGCAGGCGATGACGCAGGATGACACCGACCCCTTCCTGCAGGATTCCGCGCTGGTCGCGCTGATCTCGGCCGGAGAGATGGAGCGGGCGGGTGCGCTTGCCGTCACCATGACCGATCAGGGCCGCGCGACCGAACTGGCACGTCTGATGCAGCGCACCGAACTGGCGCGGGCCGGGCGCTGGCAGGATCTGGTCAATGCCATCGACAAGGCCCCCCCGCCCAGCACACGCGACGATGTCGACGAGGTCGCGCCGGGCGGCAACCAGCTGTTCGACAAGATGATGCGCGCCTGGGCGTTGCTGGGTGCCGGGAATGCACGCCAGGCGCTGTCCGCCTTTGAGGAAATGGGCAAGGTGCGCGGCGCGCGGCCGATGGTGAACTATCACCTCGCGCTCGCCAAGGCGGCGGTCGGCGATTATGAGGGGGCCGACAAGCTTCTGGAGGACAAGTCCGCTGGCGCGCATATCCTGGGCGTCATCGCCCGCGCGCAGGTCTTGTCCCAGCTTGAGCGCAATGCCGATGCCATCAAGATGCTGGAGGAGACCCCCGGATTCGAGGAGGAGCCGCATCTTGTCGCCCTGCGCGACCGACTGAAAAAGGGCGAGACACTGCCCTTCGACAGTGTGCGCACCCCGGCGGACGGGCTGGCGCAGGTCTATCTGACCTTTGCCAGCGTCCTTGCCAACAGCGACGAGCCCGACCCGCTGGCGTTGATTCATGCACGTCTGGCATCGTATCTTGCCCCCGACCTGGGCGAAGCGCGGCTGATCACCGCCCAGCTTCTGCAGGGCTTCGGTCAGTTCGATCTGGCCGAGCAGGAATTCGACGCGCTGCGCGAACTGGGCGACATGCGGCCGATCGCGGAATTGTCGCGGATCGACGCGCTGACCCGCGCCGACCGTCTGGACGATGCCGAAAAGGCGGCCCTGTCCTTGACCGCCGCGCATCCCGAACTGGCGCAGGGCTGGATCGCCCTTGGCGACCTGCTGCGCCAGCAGGACAAGTTCGCGCAGGCGATCCCCGCCTATGACAAGGCCCTGTCGCTGATCGGCACCAAGGCGGGCGAGGCGCGCTGGTTCCCGCTTTATGCGCGTGGCATCGCGCTGGAACGTTCGGGCCAGTTTCCCAAGGCCGAGGCGGATTTCCGCGCCGCGCTGAAGCTGCGCCCGGATTCCGCGCAAGTGCTGAATTATCTGGGCTACAGCCTTGTCGACCGTGGCGAGAAGCTGGACGAGGCGCTGAACCTGATCAAGCGCGCAGTCGAGCTGCGTCCGGATGACGGCTATATCCTCGATTCGCTGGCCTGGGCCTATTACCGGATGGGTCGCTATGACGAGGCGGTCGCCCCGATGGAAAAGGCCGTCTCGGCGATGGCCGGGGATTCGCTGGTCAATGACCACATGGGCGACATCTACTGGATGGCAGGCCGCCACCGCGAAGCCGAGATCCAGTGGCAGCGCGCCCTGTCGCTGAAGCCCGAGCAAGAAAGCGAAGCACAGCGCATCCACGCCAAGCTGGATCGCGGGCTGGACAAGGTTCTTGCCGAGGAAAAGGCGAATGGCGGCAAGCTTCCCGCCCCCCGCGCCACCCAGACCCCGGCCGATTCGACCAAGAACTGACATGACCCTGCCCCGGCGCGAGCTTGCGCCCGCGAAACTGAACCTGACGCTGCACGTGACCGGACGGCGGGACGATGGCTATCACCTGCTCGATTCCCTCGTGGTGTTTCTGGACGTGGGTGATGTCGTGACGGTCGCGCCGGGGCCGCTATCTTTGCGACTGACCGGCCCCTTTGCCGGGGCACTGGCCGACGATCCCCAGAACCTGTGCCTGCGCGCGGCCCGGATGGCCGGACGCGAAGCGGTCATCACGCTGGAAAAGAACCTGCCCGTCGCCTCGGGCATCGGGGGCGGCTCGGCCGATGCGGCGGCGGTGCTGCGCGCGCTGGACGCCCGCCCCCCCGGAACCGAGATGCTGGGCGCGGATGTTCCGGTATGCCTTGCGGGCCGGCCGATGCGGATGCAGGGGCTGGGAGAGATCCTGACCCCGCTGCCGCCCCTGCCCCAACTGCATGTGGTGCTGGTGAACCCGCTTTGCGGGCTGTCGACGCCGGCGGTCTTTGCGGCGCTGGACTGCCGCGTGAACCCACCGATGCCCCAGGTTCTTCCTGATTTCCCCGATGCCGCGACCCTGATCGCGTTCCTGACCGACTGCCGCAATGACCTGCAGCCCGCGGCGATCCGGCTGCTGCCCGTGATCGCGGACTGCCTGGCCGCGCTGCAGGACGCGGGCGCCGCGCTAGCCCGTATGTCGGGATCGGGCGCCACCTGTTTCGGCCTGTTCCCGGATGCACGGACAGCCGAGGATGCGCGCCGCGCGATCGCTGCGGATCATCCGGACTGGTGGGTGGCCGCATCCGGACTCGCGCAAGATCGCGGGACGCTTTAGAACCGGGCGGAATTCGGGAGGAAAGACCATGCTACGCCTTGGCGTGAACATCGACCATGTCGCCACCATCCGCAATGCGCGCGGCACGCCCTGGCCCGACCCGGTGCGCGCCGCCGAACTGGCCGAGGCCGCCGGGGCCGACGGCATCACCGCGCATCTGCGCGAGGATCGACGCCACATCTCGGACGCGGATATCGACAACCTGATGGCGCAGCTGCGCCTGCCCCTGAACCTGGAAATGGCCGCGACCACGGAAATGCAGACCATTGCGCTGCGCCACCGCCCGCACGCAGTCTGCATCGTCCCCGAAAAACGCGAAGAGCGCACGACCGAGGGCGGGCTGGATGTCGCCGGAAACGAGGCACACCTGGCCGGTTTCATCGCGCCCCTGCGCGACGCAGGGTGCCGCGTGTCGCTGTTCATCGGCCATGAACCCGCCCAGATCGAGGCCGCGGCGCGGATCGGCGCGGCGGTCGTCGAACTTCACACCGGCGCCTATTGCGACTTCGACACCGAGGGCCGGGTGGCGGAACGCGACGCCGAACTGGCCGCGCTGCGCAAGGGCGCGGCGCTGGCGGCAAGCCTTGGGCTTGAGGTCCATGCCGGCCACGGGCTGACCTTCGACACGGTCGGGCCGATCGCCGCGATCCCCGAGTTCAAGGAGTTGAACATCGGACATTTCCTGATCGCGGAATCGGTCTTCATCGGGCTGGACCAGGCGATCCGCGAAATGCGCCGCCGGATGGACGCGGCGCGCGCATGATCCTTGGCATCGGCTCGGATCTTGCCAATATCGACCGCATCGCGGGGGTACTGGATCGCCATGGCGACCGCTTTCGCAATCGCGTCTTCACCGAGACCGAGCTGGCCCTTGCCGCACGCCGCAAGCTTGAGGCCGCGACCCTGGCCAAACGCTGGGCCGCGAAGGAGGCCTGCTCAAAGGCGCTTGGCACCGGGCTTGCCATGGGCATCAGCTGGAAGGACATGGCCGTGCGCAACCTGCCCAGCGGCCAGCCCACCATGCATCTGACCGGCTGGGCGGCGGAACGCCTGCGCAGCATGACGCCTGCGGGCCACCGGGCCTTCGTCCATGTCACCCTGACCGACGATCACCCCTGGGCGCAGGCCTTCGTGGTGATCGAGGCGCTTCCCGAGGGCGTGATCGCCCCCATGTTTACCGGCGCTTCCGCTTGACTTTGTCTTGTCGCGCGGCCCATGAACGCGCGAATTCCGCATGAGGGGACCGGCATCCATGGCCAAAAGCGAAGCCCGCAAAGATGGCGGCATCTGGGAAACCGTCAAGACCATCTTCTGGGCCCTGCTGATCGCGGGGGTGTTCCGCACGCTGTTCTTCCAGCCGTTCTGGATCCCCTCGGGCAGCATGAAGGACACGTTGCTGATCGGCGACTTCCTGTTCGTCAACAAGATGGCCTATGGCTATTCCCAGCATTCCTGCCCCTTCTCGATGTGTCCGATCTCGGGGCGGATCCTTGGCTCGGAACCCGAGCGTGGTGACGTCGTCGTCTTCCGCCATCCGACGCGTGGCGACGACTTCATCAAGCGGCTGATCGGCCTGCCGGGCGACCGCATCCAGATGCGCAACGGTGTCCTTTACATCAATGGCGAGGCTGCGCCGCAGGTCGCCAACGGCACCTTCACCGAGGAACAGGCTCCGCAGGGACCGCAAGGCAGCCTGCCCTGCCCCAGCCAGATCCGCGCCGCGACCGACGGTCAATGCGTCTCCGAGCGCATGACCGAAACGCTGCCCAACGGCGTCAGCCATGACGTGCTGAACCTGACGGACAACGGGCCGGGCGACAACACGCCGGAATTCACCGTGCCCGAGGGGAATTACTTCTTCATGGGCGACAACCGGGACAATTCGGGCGACTCGCGCTGGCCTGCCTCGCTGGGCGGCGTCGGCATGGTTCCGGCGGAATACCTGATCGGCCGTGCCGACCGGATCATGTTCTCGTCCGCGGGCAAGTCGCTGCTGTATTTCTGGACCTGGCGCCCGGATCGTTTCTTCAAGGCCGTCGAATAAGGAAGAATTGCCGCGGAAGGGGGGCCGTGGCAGGATCGGAACATGAAGATTTCTGCCGAACTACGCGCCTTCTCGGGACGGCTGGGCCATGACTTCGCCCGGCCCGAACTGCTGCAGCGCGCCCTGACCCACGGCTCTATCGCCAGCACGACCCGCCCCGACAACCAGCGCCTGGAGTTCCTGGGCGACCGCGTCCTGGGGCTGACCATGGCCGAAGCGCTGTTTTCGGCCGACCGCGCCGCAAGCGAGGGCCAGCTTGCCCCCCGCTACAACGCGCTGGTCAAGGGCGAGACTTGCGCCGCCGTCGCGCGCGAAATCGGACTGGGCGACGTCCTGAAGCTTGGCCGCTCGGAAATGCTGTCCGGCGGCCGCCGCAAGGAAGCTCTGCTCGCCGACGCGCTTGAGGCGGTCATCGCCGCGATCTACCTTGATGCGGGGCTGGAGGCCGCGCGCAGGGTCATCCTGAAGCATTGGGCAGACCGGCTGAAGAATGTCGATTCCGACAGCCGCGACGCCAAGACCGTCCTGCAGGAATGGGCGCAGGCCAATGGCATGACGCCGCCCCGCTATGTCCAGACCGCCCGCTCGGGGCCGGACCATGCGCCGGAATTCGAAATCACCGTCAGGCTGGACGACGGGCGCGAAGCCATCGCCAGCGGACAGGGCACCAAACGCAGCATCGAGCAGGCGGCCGCACAGGCCCTGCTGGACCGGATCGAAGGAACGACATGACCGACACGCGCGCAGGCTTCGTTGCCCTGATCGGCGAACCGAACGCCGGGAAATCCACCCTGCTGAACCGGATGGTCGGGGCCAAGGTCTCGATCGTCACGCACAAGGTGCAGACGACGCGCGCCCGCATCCGCGGCATCGCGATGCACGAGAATGCCCAGATCGTCTTCGTCGACACGCCCGGCATCTTTCGCCCGCGCCGCCGTCTGGACCGCAGCATGGTCAAGGCCGCATGGGGCGGGGCTGCCGATGCCGACGTGATCCTGCTCCTGATCGAGGCGCATCGCGGCCTGACGGACGGAGCGCAATCCATTATCGACAACCTGCGCGAAAACGCGGGCAAGACCCCCGTGGCGCTGGTCATCAACAAGATCGACCGCGTCAAGGCCGAGGTGCTGCTGGCGCTGTCGCAGGAGTTGAACAGCAAGTTCGAATTCGCCAAGACCTTCATGGTCTCGGCCGAAAAGGGCTATGGCTGCAACGATCTCGCCGATTGGCTGGCGGCCGAGGTGCCCGAAAGCCCGTGGCTTTATCCCGAGGATCAGGTGGCCGACCTGCCGATGCGCATGATCGCCGCCGAGATCACGCGCGAGAAACTGACCCTGCGCCTGCACGAGGAAATCCCCTACCAGCTGACGGTGGAAACCGAGAAGTGGGAGGAGAAGAAGGATGGCTCGGCGCGGGTGGACCAGATCGTCTATGTCGCGCGTCCCGGACACAAGGGCATCGTCCTTGGCAAGGGCGGCGAGACGATCAAGGCCGTCGGTCAGGCTGCGCGCGCCGAATTGTCGGAATTCATGGGCCGCCCGGTCCACCTGTTCCTGCAAGTGAAGGTGCGCGAAAACTGGCTGGACGAGGCCGAGCGCTATAACGAAATGGGCCTGGATTTCCGCGACGGCGATGCCTGAGGCGCGGTTGGCGGCGGGGATCTGGGTCTCGGCCTATCTTCGCCGGCTGCAGCTGGCCGACATTCCCGCCTATGTCCTGCGCCACGGCGACGATACCGCGGGCGCGGTCATGGTCAAATGCGCGACGCTGGACGGCCGTGCCA
Organism: Paracoccus sp. KR1-242; assembly: GCF_049446195.1. NCBI lineage: Bacteria > Pseudomonadati > Pseudomonadota > Alphaproteobacteria > Rhodobacterales > Paracoccaceae > Paracoccus > Paracoccus sp. KR1-242. The sequence goes on along the minus strand of NZ_JBMSED010000001.1, from coordinate 368,649 downwards.
GCCTGTGGGTGCGGGAATGGGATTTCGAGACCGATGAACGCCCTTGGATCAACCTCTCCGGGGGCGCCGAGCGTGAAATCGACGCCGAGATTGCCCGCCATTCCGGCCGCGATCCGGACCTGTGGGTCATCGAGATCGAAAGCCGTGACGGAGCCACGCTGCTGGATCAGCCGGGGCTGGTCTGAATCCCCGGAAAAGCCCTAAATCTTGTGGCTTTCCCGTGACATTCCGGCCGTGACCCCCTATAAGATGGGAGCCCAAGGCAGGATAAGATGACAATGACCGAACCCGCCCCCCAGCCCTCCGAATATGGCGCCGATTCCATCAAGGTTCTCAAGGGCCTGGAAGCTGTGCGCAAGCGTCCCGGCATGTATATCGGGGACACGGATGACGGCTCGGGTCTGCATCACATGGTCTACGAGGTCGTCGACAACGGCATCGACGAGGCGCTGGCCGGTCACGCCGATTTCGTGCGCGTCAAGATCCATGCCGACAGCAGCGTTTCCGTGCGCGACAACGGCCGCGGCATCCCGGTCGACATGCACCCGACCGAAGGCGTCAGCGCGGCCGAAGTCATCATGACCCAGCTGCATGCGGGCGGGAAGTTCGACCAGAACAGCTACAAGGTTTCGGGCGGCCTGCATGGCGTCGGCGTTTCCGTCGTCAACGCGCTGTCAGACTGGCTGGAGCTGCGCGTCTGGCGCAACGGCAAGGAACATTTCGCCCGCTTCGAACATGGCGACACGGTCGAGCACCTGCGCGTCGTCGGCGATGCCGCGCCGGGCGAAAAGGGAACCGAAGTGCGCTTCCTGGCTTCCTCACGCGAAGACAGCGCCGAAGGCACCTTCTCGAACCGCGACTTCGTCTACAAGACGCTGGAAAACCGCCTGCGGGAACTGGCCTTCCTGAATTCCGGCGTGCGCATCATCCTTGAGGACGAGCGGCCTGCCGAACCCCTCAGGACCGAGCTTTACTACGAAGGCGGCGTGCGGGAATTCGTGAAATTCATCGATCGCTCGAAAACGCCGGTCATGTCCGACCCGATCTTCATCCAGGGCGAAAAGAACGGCATCGGGATCGAGGTCGCGATGTGGTGGAACGACAGCTACCACGAAACGGTGCTGCCCTTTACCAACAACATCCCGCAGCGCGACGGCGGCACCCACCTGGCGGGCTTCCGCGGCGCGCTGACCCGCGTCATCAACAATTACGCCCAGTCCAGCGGCGCCGCCAAGCGTGAGAAGGTCGACTTCACCGGCGACGACGCCCGTGAAGGGCTGACCTGCGTTCTGTCCGTCAAGGTGCCGGATCCGAAATTCTCCAGCCAGACCAAGGACAAGCTGGTCTCGTCCGAGGTGCGCCCCGCCGTCGAGGGACTCGTGGGCGAGAAGCTGGCCGAATGGTTCGAGGAAAACCCTGCCGAGGCAAAGCAGATCGTCGGCAAGATCGTCGAGGCCGCCCTCGCCCGCGAAGCCGCCCGCAAGGCGCGCGAACTGACCCGCCGCAAGACGGCGATGGACGTTGCCTCGCTGCCCGGCAAGCTGGCCGACTGCCAGGAAAAGGATCCCTCGCTTTCCGAACTGTTCATCGTCGAGGGTGACTCGGCAGGTGGTTCGGCGAAACAGGGCCGCTCGCGCCAGAACCAGGCGGTCCTGCCGCTGCGCGGCAAGATCCTGAACGTCGAGCGCGCGCGCTTTGACCGGATGCTCAGCAGCGACCAGGTCGGCACGCTGATCACCGCGCTGGGGACCAGCATCGGGCGGGACGAATTCAACCTGGACAAGCTGCGCTACCACAAGATCGTCATCATGACCGATGCCGATGTCGACGGCGCGCATATCCGCACCCTGCTGCTGACCTTCTTCTTCCGCCAGATGCCGGAACTGATCGAGGCCGGGCACCTGTATATCGCGCAACCGCCGCTGTACAAAGTCAGCCGCGGCCGGTCCGAGGTCTATCTGAAGGACGAAGCCGCGCTTGAGGATTACCTGATCGAGCAGGGCATCGACGGCGCGAGCCTGCGGCTTGGCAGCGGCGAAAGCATCTCGGGTGCCGACCTTGCCCGCGTCGTGGACGAAGCGCGCATTGCGCGGCGCATCCTGCGCGCCTATCCGACCCATTACCCGTCCCACATCACCGAGCAGGCGGCGATTGCCGGCGCGCTGGTGCAGGGCCGTGTCGATTCCGATGCGCAGGGCGTGGCCGAAGCGGTGGCCCGCCGCCTGGACATGATCGCCGAGGAATATGAACGCGGCTGGTCCGGTCGCCCGACCCAGGATGCCGGCATCCGACTGACCCGCCAAGTGCGCGGGGTCGAGGAAAGCCGCACACTGGACGGCCCGATGCTGCGCAGCGGCGAAAGCCGCAGGCTGGGCGCGATGACGGCAAGCCTTCAGGAAACCTATGGCCAGACCGCGCATCTGATCCGCAAGGATCGCGACATCCCGATTCACGGCCCTCTGGGGCTTTTGCAGGCGATTTTCCTGGAAGGGGAAAAGGGGCTGTCGCTGCAGCGCTACAAGGGTCTGGGCGAAATGAACCCCGAACAGCTGTGGGAAACGACTCTGGACCCGGCCGCGCGGACCATGCTGCAAGTGCGCGTTGAGGACGTCAGCGAGGCAGATGACATCTTCACCAAGCTCATGGGTGATGTTGTTGAGCCACGCCGAGATTTCATTCAACAGAACGCGCTTAACGTGGAAAACCTTGATATATGAGGGAATAATTCCGTTTTTTGACGAATTACCCCTCGACTTCACGATCGCTTGCGTAGAATATTAAGCTACGGATTCACGCTTTGGCCTTGGATTTCGTCCGCGTGAGATGTTTGCTGCATCGCAGCTGGCGCGACGAGCCGCCTCGCCGTAGCGCGTGCGCCTGTTGAACGATGCAGTTAGCCTCTGGAGACAAGACATGAATGTGAAGCATCTTACGATGATGGCAGCCTCGCTTGCACTCGGTGCAGGTGCTGCCAGTGCCGGTGGCTACACGCCCCCCGTCGCCGAACCGGTCATTGCTCCCGTGGCCGTCGAACCGGTTGCGAACTGGGCTGGTGGCTATGCCGGTGTGACCCTGGGCTATGCCTTCGGTGGCAGCGACCGCGTTGGCATCACTGACGTAGCGACCGAAACCCTGTTGGGTGATATCGGCGAAATGGAGCTCGACGGCGTCAATGGCGGCGTCCGCGCCGGTTACCGCTGGCAACGCGACAACTGGGTGTTCGGCCCGGAACTTGGCTATGAAATCGGCGACATCAAGGGTGACACCTCGGGCGTCATCGGCGGCACCGAACTCGGCGCCGATGCCAAGGTCAAGAACATGCTCGCCCTGCGCTTCAAGACCGGCTACGTCGTCCGTCCGGACACGATGGTCTATGGTATCGCCGGCTGGGGCCGCGCCGATATCGACTATGAAGTCGCAGGTGAAGATGTCGGCTATGACACCGACGGCTACATCGTGGGTCTTGGCGTTGAAAAGCAGCTGACCGACCGCATGTCGATGACCGCGGAATACGAATACGCGAACTTTGGCAAGGAACGGCTGGAAGCCGCGGGTTACACCACCGAAGCCACCGTCGACTACAGCAACATCAAGCTGGGCCTGAACTTCCGGTTCTAAGATCCGGCAGCACAGCAGTTGCAGAAAGGGCCGCCTTGGGCGGCCCTTTTTCATATCCGTCCGCGACGCGCCCGACCCAAAGGCGCGGAACCGCCCACTGGCAGGACGACGACGGCGCGCGTCCCGCAGGCCATCGCGAAGCCGGTGGGAACCAGCGCGCGCAGCGCCGGATCGTCGCAGGCAAGCCCCCCGGTATAGGCCCCGAAAGCGGGCAGAAGCAGATGCTGCCCCCCCAGCAGGAAGCTGCGCCGACGCTCTCCCGCAAGGCGTACGACCGGGTGGTAATGGCCAGAGATATCGGGCCCCTGCCCCGAAAGCGCCGCGTGGCGCAGGGTGACGCGGCCGATCATCGCAGCCTCGGCCGCCCGGCCCGGCATGCCTTGCGGGGGACCGGGATCGTGATTGCCGCCGATCCAGACCCAGTCCCGGCCAAGGGCCAGCGCCCCGATCCGCCGCACAACCTGCGCGTCCAGCGCGGTCACGGCGGCCAGATCATCGAAACCGTCACCCAGGCTGACCACCGCCGCGGGGTCCAGCGCCGCAACCTCGGCCGATAGTCGCTCCAGCGTCAGCAATCCTTCATAGGGTGGAAGCAGGGGACCGCCGCGCCGCGCCAACCGCTCGGACTTGCCCAGATGCAGGTCCGAGACGATCAGCCAGCGCCCCTCGGGCCACCACAGCGCGCCAGAGGGGCGGGCCTCCAGCACCAGCCCGTGAAAGGCGAAGCGGTAGCCCGTCATCCCAGCGCCTCCAGCCCGGCGGCCTGCATCAGGGCCGCGGCTTCGATCTGGGCCAGCCGGTCGCGCCCCTCGCCCCGGATCGGAACCTTGCCGATCTCAAGCAGCAAAGGCGCGGCCATGGGCGAGACCCTGTCGAGCATCCGGTGTTCGCGCCGGGGAGCGCGGGCCAGCATCTCCTCGATCCGGCCGAAATCGACCAGCCCGCGCCCGGCTTCGCCAGCGGTGATGCGCAGCATCAGGTGGCCGGGATCGTATTTGCGCAGCGTGTCGTAAAGGATGTCGCTGGAAAAGGTCGCCTGCCGTCCCGACTTGCGATTGCCGGGCATGTTGCGATGGATCAGCCCCGCGACCGTTGCGACATTGCGGAAGGTGCGCTTCATGACCGCATTTTCCCCCAGCCAATCCCCCAGACCCGCGCGCAGCCGGTCGCTGTCCAACAGCCGTTCCGGCGCGGTCACGGGATCAAGCGACCAGATCAGCAGCGCATAATCGGTCATCAGGAAGCCTAGGGGTCCCAGCCCCTCGCCCTCCATCTCACGGGTCAGCAGCAGGCCAAGGGTCTGCAGCGCGTTTCGCCCGGCAAAGCCGTAAAGCGCGAAATGCCACAGCCCGGCATGGGGAAAGCTTTCCGACAGAAGCACCCCCGGCTCGGGCAGGCGCGAGACCTGCGCCTGAAGCCGCAGCCAGTCACGTGTATCCGGGGGCAGGACGTCATGGCGAGAAGGGTCGCCGATCAGCGCCAGAACGCGATGGGCAAGCTGGGTCGACATGGCAAGCTTGACCCCTGAATAGACCGCGATCTTGGGCTGGCGGGTCGGGACCGGCGTGACCTCGATTACCATTTCGCGCATCGCATCCATGCGGACGACCTTGCCGCCGATCAGGAAACTGTCGCCGGGAACAAGGCTTGCCGCAAAATCCTCCTCGACCTCGCCCAAGGGGGTGCCGCCGCGCCCGCGCAGACGGACCTTGACCATCTCGGCCTCGACAATGGTGCCGACATTCATGCGCAGCAGCTTCGCGGCACGCGGATCGCGCAGATGCCACAGCCCGCCCCGCAGCATCAATCGCTGCCAGCGGTCATAGGCGCGAAGCGCATAGCCCCCCGTCGCCGCGAAATCCAGGCAGGCGTCGAAATCGGCACGGCATAGGGCGCGATAGGGACCGGCGGTGCGGATCTCGGCCCACAGCGCATCCGCGTCAAAGGGTGCCGCACAGGCCGTCAGCAGGATGTGCTGGCAAAGCACGTCCAGCGGCCCCGGACCGCGCGGCGTCCCGTCCAGATCGCGCAGGCGCACCGCCTCAAGCGCGGCGACGCATTCGATCTGTTCGAACCGGTTTGCCGGCACGATCCGCGCCATCGACGGCGCGTTATAGCGATGGTTGGCCCTGCCGATGCGCTGGACCAGGCGCTTGACGTTCTTCGGAGCGCCGACCTGAATCACCAGGTCGACCGCGCCCCAGTCGATGCCAAGATCAAGGCTGCCCGTCGCAACCACCGCGCGCAATTCTCCGGCGGCCATCGCCGCCTCAACGCGGGCGCGCTGTTCGCGCGCAAGGCTGCCGTGATGCAGCCCGATGGGCAGGTTGTCGACATTCGCGGCCCACAGCGCCTGAAAGAACAATTCGGCCTGCGCGCGGGTATTGATGAAGATGATCGTGGTGCGGGCCTGCCTGACCGCTTCCAGCACCTCGGGGACCGCGTAATGACCCCCGCCGCCTGCCCAGGGCGCGGGCTGTTCGGTCGCAAGCATGGCGATGTCGGGATCGGGTCCGGGATCGGCCAGATGAACGGTGACGGGACCGGCGCCCGCCATGAAATCGACCAGCGCCTGCGGATCCTCGACCGTCGCGGAAAGGCCCGTCACCCGCATGGCGGGCGACAGGCTGCGCAGGCGGGCCAACCCCAGCATCAGCTGGTCGCCGCGCTTGCTTTCGGCCAGCGCGTGCAACTCGTCCAGCACGACGCGGCGAAGACCGGCGAAAATCGCGGGTGCTTCGGGATAGCTCAGCATCAGGGCCAGGCTTTCGGGCGTGGTCAGCAGGATTTCGGGCGGATCGACGCGCTGGCGGCGGCGCTGGGTCGCGCCGGTATCTCCGGTGCGGTCCTCGACCCGGATCGGCAGGCCCAACTCGGCCACCGGCCGGGCAAGGTTGCGCCCGATATCCGCCGTCAGCGCCTTCAATGGTGAGACGTAGAGCGTGTGGACCGACCCCTTGCGCCCGCCCGCCCGCAATTCGACCAGCGAAGGCAGGAAGCCGGCAAGGGTCTTGCCACCGCCCGTCGGCGCGATCAGCAGGCTGTCGCCCGGCGTTTCCAGCAGGGCAAGCTGGTGCGGATGGGGCTGCCAGCCCTTGCTGGCGAACCAGTCCCGGAATTCGGGCGGCAGGGTCACAGCATCGCCTCCAGCGCGGACAGGTGATCCGCCTCCAGCGCGGGCTTGTCCCAGCGGATGCGGCTGATCCGGGGAAAGCGCATGGCGACGCCCGAGCGGTGGCGGGTCGAGCGGTTCACCCCCTCGAATGCGACTTCGACCACCAGCCGGGGTTCCAGCGCGCGGACGGGGCCGTAACGCTCGACCGTGTGCTGGCGCACGAAGCGGTCCAGTTCGATCAGCTCGGCATCGGTGAAGCCGAAATAGGCCTTGCCGACAGGGACCAGTTCCTCGCCCCGCCACAATCCAAAGGTGAAGTCCGAGTGAAAGCCCGACCGCTTGCCATGACCGCGCTGCGCATAGATCAGCACCGCATCGACCACCATGGGATCGCGCTTCCACTTGAACCATGGTCCGCGCGGACGCCCGGACAGATAGGCACTGTCCCGGCGCTTGATCATCACCCCTTCGATCACGGCAGCAGGAGGGTCCGCACGCAGGGCAGCCAGATCGTCCCAGCTTGCGAAATCCAGCAGAGGAGAGACATCGATGCGCGAGCTGCCGAAATCGGCGGCCTCAAGCTGGGCGCGGCGCGTCGTCAACGGTTCGCTCCGCAGATCCCGGCCCTGCCATGTCAGCAGGTCGTAAAGCCGCAGCCCGGCGGGGTGGCTGGTCAGCAGCGACTTGCCGACCGTCTTGCGGTTCAGCCGCTTCTGCAGATCCCCGAAAGGGGCCACCGTATCGTCGCGCCGCACCAGCAGTTCGCCATCCGCCGTGCCCTCGAACCCCATTTCGGCGATCACGTCGGGAAAAGCGTGCGAGATATCCTCGCCAGTGCGGGAATAAAGCCTGCGCACGCCGCCTTCGCTGACGGCCTGCACCCGGATGCCGTCCCATTTCCATTCAGCGATATATTCGACGGGGTGCAGGGCGCGCAGCTCGTCCAGATCGGTCGGCGTGGACAGCATCACGGGCCGGAAGGGGGCCAGCGCGGCGCCCCGTGGGACAGCGCCCCCGCCGATCCAGTCGAAAAGCGCGGCATAGGGCGGCGTCAGCCCGTGCCAGACCTCTTCCATCTCGGGAACGGAGGGGCCGCCCATCGCGGCCAGCGCCATCCGGGCCATGCGCGCCGACAATCCGACCCGCAGGTTGCCGGTCGCGAGCTTCAGGAAGGCCAGCCGCTCGGACGGGCCAAGCCGGTCCAGCATTGCCGCGATCGCGGCGGGCAACGCGGCCTTCCCGGTTCCCTGAAGCAGCGCCACCGCCTGAGACAACGAGGGGTCGTCCTCGGCCCCGCCGGGCCAGATCAGCGCGATGGTTTCGGCCAGATCGCCCACAAAATCATAGCTGAGCGCCAGCAGCTGCCCATCGACCCGCTCGGCCGCAAGGCCACGCAGAAGCGACGGCGTGACTGTCCGCAATTGCAGGTCGCCGGTCAGGGCGGCCAAGGCCCAGCCCCGGTCCGGATCGGGTGTCCGCTGCAGGTAGTGCTGCAAAAGCAGCAGCTTGGCATTGCGTGCCGGGGTAAAGGCCAGGCGTTCCAGCAAAGCGGCAAAGGCTTTCATTCCGCCTCGTCCTCATACCCGACCAGCCGCAGGGGCCGCGCGGCGATCTGGGCCAGCTCGCACCAGCGGATCACCCCGTCTTCGGTCCCGTGCGTGACCCAGACCTCGGACGGGGACAGTTCGGTCAGCGTCCCTGTCAGCGCCGGCCAGTCGACGTGATCGCTGATGACCAGCGGCAGTTCGGCCCCGCGCTGGCGCGCCCGCGCACGAACCGCCATCCAGCCCGAGGCAAAGCCGATCACCGGGTCGCGAAATCGCTGCACCCAGGGGCTGGCAAAGGCCGAGGGCGGCGCGATCACAAGTTGGGCGGGCACCTGATCCGCGGTGGCGGGGATCAACTCGCCAAGCGGGACACCGCAGTCCTGATAGTAATCGCAAAGCGTCTTCAGCGCACCGTGGATGGCAATCGGCGCATCATGGCCCGCAGCGCGCACCAGAGCGATAAGATGTTGCGCCTTTCCCAAGGCATAGGCACCGATCAGGTGCGGACGATCGGGAAATTCGGCCATGCTGGCAAGAAGCCGGGCGATCTCGGTTGCGGGATCGGGGAAGTTGAAGACCGGCAGGCCAAAGGTCGCCTCGGTCACGAAGACATCGCAGGCGACCGGAACGAAGGGCGCACAGGTCGGGTTCGGATGACGGGAATAGTCGCCCGAAACCACGATCCGCGGCCCGTTTACCGCCGTGACCGAGATCTGCGAGGAACCGAGCACGTGTCCGGCAGGGTGAAAACCCACGCTGACGCCGCCGATACGCGTCTCGGCCCCGGCAATCTCGGTGGTTCCGGCAAAGCCTTCACCCATGCGCAGGCGCATGATGTCCAGCGTCTCACGCGTGGCCATGACCGCGCCGTGACCCATGCGGGCATGGTCGCTGTGGGCATGGGTGATCAGCGCGCGCGGAACCGGCTGCAGCGGGTCGATGTGGAAATCACCCTCGGGGCAGTACAGCCCGGCCTTGGTGGGAAAGAGCAGGTCTTCAGCGCGCATGTCTCCAAGGTGTAGAACATTTCGTGAAAATCAACCCGTGGAAACCAGGGGACGACCCTCGAAAATGGTTTCCATCGAGAAAACGCCGGTCACGCGCTCAAGATCCATGTCCACGATCAATCGCTTGTACAGCGCGTCATAGCCCGCCATCCCGGTCGTCACCGCCTTGGCGAGATAGTCCCATTCGCCGCCGATGCGGTGGAAATCGACGATTTCGGGCTGAGCCTCGATCCGGGCGCGGAAACGGCGGGCCCAGGCGTCATCGTGATGGCGGGTGCGGATCACGATGAAGACGGTCAGTTGCAGGCCCAGAGCGACCGGGTCGATGCGGGCGCGGCTGCCTTGAAGAACCCCTGCCTCGGTCAACCGGGTCAGGCGCCGCCAGCACGCGTTCTGGGACAGGCCGACCCGCTCGGCCAATTCGCGCTGCGAGAGGCTCGCGTCACGCTGCAGCAGCGCAAGCAGCTTGTTGTCGATTTCATCGAAATTCTTCGCCTGATCGTTCATATGACCACCATTCTCGCAGATGCTATCGTTTATAGCGGATGTTTCATCGCAAGATACGGGTCATTCTGGGCATAGGAATACGAGGAACAGATGCCCCCCTTTGACAGCTACCTTGCCCGGCTGGGAGAAGACCCCCTGCAGACGATCCATGACGGCCTGATCGGCCGCGATGCCATCTTTCAGGGTCCGTTCGGACCGCGCAAACTGATCTATGCCGATTACATCGCCTCGGGCCGCGCGCTGCGTCCGTTGGAAGAGTGGATGATCGAAACCGTGCTGCCCTGGTATGCGAACAGCCATACCGAGGCCAGCCATTGCGGCGGCACGATGACCCGCCTGCGCCGGGCGGCACGTACGGCCATCGCGGAATGCGTCAACGCTTCGGACGATCACGCAGTCATCTTTACCGGCTCGGGCGCGACACAGGGCATCAACAGGCTTGTCCATCTGTGGCAGGTGGGTCCGCAGGCGACAGTCCTGCTTGGCCCCTATGAACATCATTCGAACATCCTGCCCTGGCGCGAAAGCGGGGCAAGGGTCATCACCATTCCCGAAGCGCCCACCGGCGGTCCCGACCTTGACGCGCTCCGCGACGAACTGGCGCGCGCGACGGGGCCGGTGATCGGCAGCTTTTCCGCAGCATCGAACGTCACCGGAACGCTGACCGACGTGGCCGCAGTAACAGCTTTGCTGAAACAGGCGGGCGCGCGCGTGGCATGGGATTACGCCGGCGCTGGCCCCTATCTCGCCATCGACATGGCGCTCGGGATGGACGCGGTCGTAACCTCACCTCACAAGTTCATCGGCGGACCGGGGGCATCCGGCGTCATGATCCTGCGCCGAGATTCGGTGGCCGAAACGCGCCCGACCCTGCCCGGTGGCGGCACCGTCCGTTTCGTCTCGCCCCAGGGCCACGACTATTCGTCGTCGATCGAGGCGCGGGAAGAAGCCGGAACCCCGAACGTCACCGGCGACATCCGTGCCGCGCTGGTCTTTCTGACGAAACAGGCGGCAGGACAGCAGCGCATCGCCAAGCGCAATGCCCGCTGGCTGGCGCGTGGCCTGACCCGGCTTCGCAATCACGCCCGCATCGAGCTTCTGGGGAATCTGGACGCCCCGCGCCTGCCCTTCTTCAGCTTCCGCATCCGCGACGGGCAAGGCGGTCATGTCCACCAGCAACTGGCAACGCGGATGCTGTCGGACCTGCACGGGGTGCAGGCGCGCGGTGGATGCGCCTGCGCAGGACCCTATGTCCACGCGCTTCTGGGGATCGATCAGCCCGAATCCGACCGCCTGCGCACCGCAATCCTGTCGGGGGACGAGATCGAGAAGCCGGGATTCGTCCGCCTGAACCTGTGCTGGGCAGCGGATGAGGCCGAGGTCACGGCGATCCTGGACGCGGTCTGCAATGTCGCCGATCACGCAACGGATTACCTGGCGCTGTATCGCTGCGATCCCGCAACCGCGATCTTCACCCCGGTTGCGGCAGAGTAGCCCGTCGTGCAGCGACCCATTCGCGCAGCAGCGCGACCCGGCGGGGGCGGAAACTGGTGCCGCCCCGGTCCATCCTGCGAATGCGCGGAACGTGAAAGACGCGATAGTCATCCCGCAGCCGGCAATGCGCCAGCAGCATCATGTGATTGTCGCTGAAGGACAGGCCCAGCGGCCAGATCTCGCGTGTCGAACTGAGGTCGTTCAGGTCGAGATAGTCGATGACCAGACTTTGTTCATCCCATAACGCCTGCCTGAGGATTTCCATGTCGATGCTGGGACCGGGCCGAGGGCGCGGCTCTCGGAACAGCCGCATCGTCGCGTGCATGGCGTGACGGCCCTGCGATTGCGGCAACGTCGCGATGATCCGTGCCAGCGCGTCCTGACCCGCCCGCGACAATGCATCATCGCCCAGCGACGACAACCCGGACACGGCCAGCATCAGCGCCTCGATCTCAAGGCGCGAGAAGCTTTGCGGCGGCAGCGCCGGATCTTCGGTCAGGGAATAGCCCAGGCCCGCCTCGCCATCGATCAGCGCGCCGCCCGCGCGCAGCGTGGCGATGTCGCGGTAAAGCTGGCGCTGCGATACGCCGGTTTCCTCGGCCAGACGCAGGGCCGTGACCGGTGCGGGCAACCGGCGGATCGCATCCATCAGGCGCATCAGTCGATCGGTGCGGGACATGCTGTCACCTTTTGTCAGCAGGGCAGTTGCATCCTGAACCCGTCAGAACAGGAGGCCAAGATGCTGACCCTTTATCACGCCCCGCAAAGCCGCTCGAACACCATCATCAGCCTGCTCTGCGAGCTGGACGTGATGGACAAGATCCGCGTGCGCACCGTGACAATCCCGCGCCAGAACGGATCGGGCGGCCGCGACCCCGCCAACCCCCACCCCGAGGGCAAGGTCCCCTATCTGGTCAACGGGGACGATCACCTGCGCGAACGCGGGGCGATCATCGTATACCTGACCGATCTTTTCCCCGAGGCGGGTCTGGCGCCGCTGCCAGGCGATCCGAAGCGTGGCGAGTATCTCAGCTGGCTGTTCTGGTATCAGGGCGTGCTTGAACCGGTTGCGGTGCTGCAATTCGCGGGCCTGTCGCACCCTGCCCTGCAGGCGACGTTCCGCGACTACCCGACCGCGCTGGAGCAGCTGGACAAGACCCTGACCCGCCAGCCCTGGCTGCTGGGCGACAAGTTCTCGGCCGCGGATCTGCTGGTCGCCAGCCCCTTCATCTTCTTCGGGGACGTCATGCCCAGCACCCCGGCGATCATTGAGTGGGCGGGGCGGATTCAGTCGCGCCCGTCCCAGGCGCTGGCGGCGGCCTTCGACGGCTGAGCCGGGGCAGTCGGCAGGCGCGCCAGCTGCACCATCAGGATGCCCGCTGCGACGACCAGGGCCCCGATCACGTCCGAGGCGCCGAACCGTTCGCCCAGCAGCAGTGCCGCGATGCCGACACCAAAGATCGGCGACAGGAAATGGAACGTGGCCGCCCGCACCGCACCCACGCGGGCGACCAGCAGGAACCAGATCCAGGTCGCGCCGATGCCCGGTGCCAGCACGGTATAGATGAAGGCCCAGACAAGCTGGCCGCTCCACTGCACGGGGCGGCCCCATTCCAGGATCGCGGCGGGGATCGCCAGCGTCAGCGCGCCGACGGCCATCTGCATGGCCACGATGGTCATCATGTTGCGGCTGCCGCCCGCACCCCGCGCGGCAAGGGTCGCCACTGTCAACGCGACGACCGCCAGCAGGCACAGGATCGTGCCCGGAATATCCAGTCCGTGCTGCAGGCGCACGCCCATGATCAGCGTCACCCCGGCGGCCCCGGCGACAAGGCCAACCACTGCGGCGGGCCGCAGCCTCTCGCCATAGATCAGCCAGCCGAAGAAGGCGACGATCAGCGGCATCATCGAGGCGATGATGGCCGCCGCCGATGCCTCGACATGCTGCATCGCGATCCAGTTCAGGCCCAGGTATAGCGTGTTCTGGCAGATGCCGAAGATGATGACCGTGCGCCATTCCGCGCGGCTGAGCCGAAGGTTCTGCCCCATCGCAATGGCCAACGGAAGCGCCACCACGGCGGACAGGGCAAAGCGGATGACCAGCGCGGTCAAAGGCGGGGCGGCGGTCACGATCATCCGCGTCGTGGTAAAGGCCGAAGCCCACATCAGCGCAAAGCCGAACCCCATCGCGATGGCCTTGAAATCCATGCGCCAGCCTTTCCGTCGAACCGCCCGCATGAGCTAGCAGATGAATGCGCGGGCGCAAGACAAAAGCGGGGAACTACCATACCGGCGCCACAAAAAGGAAGGACCGCGCATTGCTGCGCGGTCCTTCGCTTGCGTCACGGCCTGAAGATCAGGCGTTCACGCTGTCCTTCAGCGCCTTCGCGATGGTGACCTTGACCACCTTGTCGGCGGGCTTCGTCATCATTTCCTGGGTCTGCGGGTTGCGGACCTGACGCTCGGGGCGCGCGCGGCAAGCAACTTTGCCGATGCCCGGCAGGGTCAGCGCGCCACCGTCAGCGACGGTTTTCGACACGACAGCCGACAGCGCGTCCAGCGCCGCAGCAGCGGTTTTCTTGTCGCTGCCCATTTCTTCGGCGAGCGTGGCCACCAGCTGGGTTTTGGTCATCGGTTTAGAAGCGGCCATAGCCATAGTCTGTCTCCTCGTTGTTTCCCGTTCGGGAAATTTTCGGACGCCACCTTGGCGGCATGAAGGGCGCTACACAAGCTTTTTGAGGAAGGTGCAAGCCATTTTTGCCCTTTCCAGCCAGCAAACGCTGCGAAACCTGCGCATCCGGCGCGCTCTAAAGGAAGGCCGTCTCGTTAAACGACCTCAACTTGCGGGAATGGATCCGCTCCAGCGGCGTCGCCCGCAGCTTCTCCATCGCGCGGATTCCGATCAGCAGATGGCTTGCCACCTGCGTGCGGTAGAAATCCGTCGCCATGCCCGGCAGCTTCAACTCTCCGTGCAGCGGCTTGTCCGAAACGCACAGCAGCGTGCCATAGGGCACCCGGAAGCGGAAACCGTTCGCGGCGATGGTCGCGCTTTCCATGTCCAGCGCCACGGCACGCGACTGCGACAGCCGCTGGACCGGGCCGGACTGGTCGCGCAATTCCCAGTTCCGGTTGTCGATGGTGGCGACCGTCCCCGTTCGCATGATCCCCTTCAGCTCATACCCGTCCAGCTGCGTGACCTCGGCCACGGCCTCTTGCAGGGCGACCTGAACCTCGGCCAGCGCGGGAATCGGAACCCAGACCGGCAGGTCGTCGTCCAGGACGTGATCTTCGCGCAGATAGGCATGGGCCAGCACGAAATCGCCCAGGGATTGCGAGTTCCTCAGGCCCGCGCAATGGCCGACCATCAGCCAGGCATGGGGGCGCAGCACCGCGATATGGTCGGTGGCCGTCTTCGCGTTCGAGGGCCCGACACCGATATTGACCAGCGTGATCCCGTCACCGTCCGGGCGCTTCAGGTGATAGGCGGGCATTTGCGGTGTCTTGGCGCCCGTGACCAGCAGGTCCTCGGGTCGTTCCAGGATCTGGTTTCCCGGGGCGACGAATTCGGTATAGCCCGACTCGGGATCGCCCAGGGCACGTCGGGCAAAGGCCTCGAACTCGTCGACATAGAACTGGTAGTTGGTGAACAGGACGAAGTTCTGGAAATGCTCCGGCAGGGTCGCGGTGTAATGTGACAGCCGCGCCAGCGAGTAGTCGACGCGCTGCGCGGTAAAGGGCGCAAGCGGCTGGCTGCCGTCGGGATTGGGCCCCGAGGTGCCGTTGACGATGTCGTCATTCATGGTGTTCAGGTCGGGCACGTCGAAGACGTCGCGCAGCGAGAATGACAGCACGCCTTCCTGCGGGACGTTCAGATCGCTTTGCGTCGCCACCGCGAAATGCACCGGCATCGGGGTATCGCTGTCGCCGACCGTGACCGAGATCGCGTGGTTCTTCATCAGCAGGGCAATCTGCTCGGTCAGGTAGCCGCGGAACAGGTCCGGCCGCGTGACCGTGGTCGCATAGCTGCCCGGCACCGCGACATGGCCAAAGGACAGGCGCGAATCCGTCTTGGTGTGGCTGAGCACGATCATCCGCAGCTCGGGATAGAAAGCACGATAGCGGGCCGTCGGCCGCTGACCCTCAAGCGTGCGAATGAAGCGGTCGAGCAGGAATTTCGACGACCGCTCGTACAGCTCGATCAGGCGGTCCACCGCGGCCGACGGATCGTCGAAATGGACCCGCTCGGCCTTCTCGGGGGCTTCGACGGGCAACTGGCGGTTGTCGGTCATCTGGGAGGCGCTCCTGCTTTTCAGCGGACTGTGCCAGCGCCGCCGCGGACTGGCAAGCGGCGACCGGGCATCCTATCTGCTGAGACAAAGGAGTGCCGCATGCAGTTTTCCATACTTGATCTTGCCGTGGTCGCCGAGGGCGCCGATGCCCGCCAGGCCATCGCCAATTCCGTCGCATTGGCGCAGGCCGCCGAGGACTGGGGCTATCACCGTTTCTGGCTGGCGGAACACCACAACATGCCGGGGATCGCCAGCGCCGCGACTTCGGTTTTGATTAACCATGTCGCCGGTCAGACGCGCCGGATTCGCGTCGGCGCGGGCGGGGTCATGCTGCCGAACCATGCGCCGCTGGCAATCGCGGAACAGTTCGGGACGCTGGCGACCATCCATGGCGACCGGATCGACCTTGGCCTTGGCCGCGCGCCGGGGGGCGACGGCGCGGTCATGCACGCCTTGCGCCGCGGCATGTCCCGCAACGAGGATTTCCCGAACGACGTGGTCGAGCTGCTGCGTTATTTCGGCCCTGCGGTCCCCGGCAATGCGGTCGCGGCGCATCCGGGACAGGGCACGAATGTCCCGGTCTGGATCCTGGGTTCGTCGCTTTACGGCGCCAGCCTCGCCGCGGCGCTGGGTCTGCCCTATGCCTTTGCCAGCCATTTTGCGCCGGGCGACCTGGACGAGGCCGTGACGGTCTATCGCGAGCGGTTCCAGCAGACGCCCTTCGGCGAAACCCCGCGCTTCATGCTGGCGGTCAATGTCATCGCCGCCGATACCGATGCCGAGGCGCAGCGGCTGCGGACCAGCCAGATGATCAGCTTCGCGCGGCTCAGGCTTGGCTCTCCGGGGCTTTTGCCCGCGCCGGTCGATGACATCCGCGATGCGGTACCGCCGGGCATCCTGCCCTCGGTGGAACAGGCGCTGTCGGTCAGCGCAGTGGGTTCCCCCCGGACGGTCGCCGCGCGGCTGGACGAGCTGGTCGCCCGCTATCGCCCCGACGAGCTGATCCTGGTCGGGAACATATTCGACCAGAAGGCGCGCCACCGCTCGTTCGCGATCGCGGCCGAGATCCTGAGGGGCCGCGCATGAGGCTGCTGGTCCTCGGCCACGGCTATTCCGCCGGTTTTCTTGATCCCTTGCTGAAGGCAGAAGGCTGGCAGATCACCGGCACCACCCGCAGCCAGCCCACACGGGTGCTGGCCAGCGGCGCCACTCCCTTGCTGTGGCCGGGGGATGAAGATGCCGTTAGGGACGAGATCGCACGCGCCGACGCGATCCTTGTCTCGGCCGGCCCGCAGGAGGGGCATGATCCGGCGCTGGCGGCTTTCGGACCCGATATTGCGCGCACGCGCGCGCGCTGGATCGGTTATCTGTCGACGACCGGAGTTTATGGCGACCATGGCGGCGACTGGATCGACGAAGAAACGCCCCTGTCACCCACGACGCGGCGTGGGCACGACCGCGTCACCGCCGAACAGGCATGGCAGGCGCTGGCGGCCGCCCATGCGCTGCCCCTGCACATCTTCCGGCTGGCGGGGATCTATGGTCCGGGACGTGGCCCATTTGCAAAGCTGCGGGCCGGGACCGCGCGCCGGATCGTGAAGCCCGGCCAGGTCTTTTCCCGCATCCATGCCGAGGACATCGCCCAGGCCCTGCTAGCCTCGATCAAGGCGCCGCGTCCCGGCGCGATCTATAACCTGTGCGACGACGACCCTGCCCCGCCAGAAGATGTCATCGCCCATGCCGCAACACTTCTGGGCCTGGCGCCGCCACCGGCCGAGGATTTCGCCAGCGCCGAAATGACGCCGATGGCGCGCTCCTTCTATGCCGAAAGCAAGCGGGTCTCGAACGAACGGATCAAGCGAGAGTTGGGGGTGAGGTTGAAATATCCCGATTACCGCAGCGGGTTGGCCGCGCTGCTGGCGGAAGGCGGGGACTGACCCCGCCGATCCCCGTCCCGGCCTAGCGCCCGATCGAGCAGCAGCCGTTCAGCATCCGCGACGGCATGTCCTGCCCGTCAATAATGACCGAGACGGCCAGCGCGTAGCCCCGATCCGACATGCCGTCGCTGCACTGGTCGGGACGGACAAAAGCTGTGACCCGACCGGCATCGTCGCCCGCGATCAACCCGCGCGTCGGCTCGTTCTCGATACCGCGATCCATGACCTTGCGCAGGCCAAGCTCGCGGTCCTTCTTGTCCGGTTCGGAAAAGATCATGCCCGATTTCGTGGTCTTCAGGGACCAGAATGGCTCGGTGCCGCTGCAGACCAGGCTTTGCGGCAGGGATTCGGGCTGCCAGACGCCCTTCTGCGGGGCAAGGAAGCGCAGCGCCACCCATCCGGACTGCTCGCCGACATTGACACGCCCCCATTTTCCCGAGGCATCGCGCGCAATCAGCTCGACCCCCGTGGCGGTGGCGGGAAGCGTCGCGATGACCTTGGCCTGGCCGTCCGGGGTTTCACGCACGTTCAGCGTGTCCCAGGTCTCGACCACGGTCACGTCGTAAAGGTTGGGCAGATAGCCCTTTGGCTTGGCGGGTGCCTGTTCGGCCTTGGCCGGGGCCGGTTCGGCAGCCGATTTCGCCGCATCGGCAGCGGCAGGTTGACCCGCGGCGGCAGGGTCGGCAGGCGCGGGTTCCGCGGCGGCGGCAGGCTTGTCCGCGGCTGGCTTATCCGCGGCCGGGGGCTCTTGCGATGCGGGTGCCTGCGCCAATGCCGCCACCGGCAAGGACAGGACCAATCCAGTCAGAAGGATACGCAGCATCGGGACCTCTCAAGCGCGTTTCACCATTGCCACGCCCAGAACTTCAAGCACCTTCGCCCGGATATCCGGTGCAGACATGCGGGCTTCGCGATACATCGCTTCTGGGCTGGCATGGTCGATGAAACTATCCGGCAAGACCATCTGACGGAAGCGCAACCCTCCGTCAAAAATACCTTCATCGGCAAGAAGTTGCGCGACCAGACTGCCAAAGCCGCCGACGGCCCCTTCTTCGATGGTGATCAGCGCCTCGTGCGAGCGCGCCGTCGCCAGGATCAGGTCGCGATCCAGAGGCTTGGCAAAGCGCGCGTCGATCACCGTGGGCGAGATGCCCGAAGCCAGCAATTCCTCGCGCGCGCGCATGACCTCGGCCAGGCGGGTGCCGAAGGACAGGATGGCGACACGCTTGCCCTCGGCGATGATGCGGCCCTTGCCGATCTCCAGCGGCTCGCCGCGTTCCGGCATCTCGACCCCCATGCCCTCGCCGCGGGGATAGCGGAAGGCGATGGGGCCCTCGTCATGGGCAGCGGCGGTCGCGACCATGTGGACCAGCTCGGCCTCGTCCGCGGCGGCCATGACGACCATGCCGGGGAGGTTGGCAAGAAAAGCGATGTCATAGGCACCGGCATGGGTCGCGCCATCCGCACCGACCAGCCCCGCGCGGTCGATGGCGAGGCGGACCGGAAGGCGCTGGATCGCGACGTCATGCACGACCTGGTCATAGCCGCGCTGCAGGAAGGTCGAGTAAAGCGCGCAGAAAGGCTTCATCCCCCCCGCGGCCAGCCCGGCGCTGAAGGTCACGGCGTGCTGTTCCGCGATCCCCACGTCAAAGCAGCGACGCGGGAAGCGTTCGGCGAAAAGATTCAGCCCGGTCCCGTCCGGCATCGCGGCGGTCACGGCGACGATCTTGTCGTCGCGGCTGGCCTGATCGGTCAGCGCCCGCGCAAAGACCGAGGTATAGCTGGGGGCATTCGACTTGGCCTTGGCCTGCGTGCCCGTCGCGACGTCGAATTTCGCCGTCGCGTGGCCGCGGTCCGCGGCGCGTTCGGCGGGGGCATAGCCCTTGCCCTTCTTCGTCACCGCATGGATCAGGACCGGACCAGTGGCGCGCGCCTTCAGCGTGCGGAACAGCGGCAGCAACTGGTCAAGATCGTGCCCGTCGACGGGGCCGACATAGGAAAAGCCCAGTTCCTCGAACAGGGTGCCGCCGATGGTCATGCCCTTCAGCATTTCCTTGGCCCGGCGCGCTCCCTCTTGCAGGGGCGGAGGCAGGAATCCGACCGCGCCCTTGGCCACCGCCTTCAGATCCTGGAACGGGTTTTCCGCGTAAAGCCGCGTCAGATAGCGCGAGAGCGCCCCGGTCGGCGGCGCAATCGACATTTCGTTGTCGTTCAGGACCACGAACAGCCGTTTGCCAAGGTCGCCCGCATTGTTCATCGCCTCGAACGCCATGCCCGCGGTCATCGCGCCGTCGCCGATCACCGCGATCGCGTCGCCCGGATCACCGCCCAGTTCACGCGCCATGGCAAAACCCAGCGCCGCACTGATCGAGGTCGAGCTGTGCCCCGCGCCGAACGGATCAAAGGGGCTTTCGGACCGCTTTGTAAAGCCGGACAGCCCGCCTTCGGTCCGCAGGCTGCGGATGCGGTCGCGCCGGCCGGTCAGGATCTTGTGGGGATAGCACTGGTGGCCGACGTCCCAGATGATCTTGTCGCGCGGGGTGTCGAAGACGGCATGCAGCGCCACGGTCAGCTCGACCACGCCCAGGCCCGCGCCCAGATGGCCTCCGGTGACCGAAACCGCGCTGATCGTCTCGGCACGAAGCTCCGAGGCAAGCTGGATCAGCTCGCGGTCGCTCAGCGCCTTCAGGTCCGAGGGCAGGTTCACGCGGTCAAGAACCGGGGTGGCAGGGCGGTCGGTGTGGTCGGTCTGGCTCATGCGCTGACCCTTTCGATCGGGAATTTCGGTCGTTCGGCCTGACGCTCAGGCATCGCGTTCGATGATAAACCTTGCAAGGTCGCGCAGGTTTCCTGCGGCCTCGCCATAAGGTTCCAGCGCGGATTCGGCGTTGCGCACCAGCTTGCGGGCCTTGTCGCGCGCGCCGTCCAGCCCCAGAAGCGACACGAAGGTCGCCTTGTTCGCCGCGCCGTCCTTGTTCAGCCTCTTGCCGGTCTCGGCCTCGTCGCCGATGACGTCCAGGATGTCGTCCTGGATCTGGAAGGCCAGGCCGATATTGCGGGCATATTCGGTCAGCGGGCCGGTATCTTCACCCGCCATGATCGCACCCGAGGTCGCCGAAAAGACGATGAGCGCGCCGGTCTTGGCACTTTGCAGGCGCTTGATCGCAACGATGTCGAGGGGTTCGAGCGCGGTTTCGGCCGCGATGTCCAGAGCCTGACCCCAGACCATGCCGCGGGCCCCGACGGCCTCGGAAAACGCGCGGATCAGCGCCACCCGGACCTCGGCCGTGCCGATCTGGTGCAGGCTCAACAGACCGAAGGCCAGAGTCTGCAGCGCGTCCCCGGCAAGAATCGCCGTAGCCTCGGACCATTGCACATGGCAGGTCGGCAGGCCGCGACGCAGGTCGTCATCATCCATCGCGGGCAGGTCGTCATGGACCAGGCTATAGGCGTGCAGCGCCTCGACCGCCGCGGCGACGGGCAGAGCCTCTCTGTCGGTCAGGCCGAACAGGCGCGCCGATTCCATCACCAGAAAGGCGCGCAGCCGCTTGCCGCCGATACAGGCATAACGCATTGCGTCGGTCAGTTCGCCCGGCGGGAAACCGGCCATGGCCTCGTCCAACGCGGCCTGAACCTGCGCCTTCACATCCTCAAGACGGTCCTGCATCACAGCCCCTCGACGGGAACCGTTCCAGTCGGCTGGCCGCTGGCGGCAAGCGTGATCTTTTCGACCCGCTCCTCGGCGCGGCGCAGGACTTCCTCGCAATGCTTGCGCAGCAGGGCGCCGCGTTCGTAAAGCGCGATGGATTCTTCAAGCGCGGCGTCGCCGTGTTCAAGCTTGCCGACCGTCGCCTCAAGCTCGCGCATCGCCTCCTCGAAGGACAGGTTTTCGATCTCGGTCATGCCGGCGTCTCCTTCAGAACCTCGACATGGGCGCGCGCGGTGCGGCCCAAAGCGGCAAGATCATAACCGCCTTCGAGGACCGATACCACCGGCGCCGAACAGGTCGCCGCCGCGTCGAGGATCAAGCGGGTTATTGCCGTGAAATCACCGTCTTCCCAGGCCAGCGATGCCAGGGGGTCCGCCTCATGGGCATCGAACCCGGCCGAGACCAGCACAAGCTGCGGCTGCCATTCGACCACGCGGTCGCAAATCTGCCGCCAGGCCGCGCGCGCCGGACCCCCCTCCGAGCCCGCCTGCAAGGGCAGGTTCAGGATCTGGCCATGTGCGCCACGTTCCGAGGGGGCGCCAGTGCCGGGATAAAGCGGAAACTGATGCGTCGATGCAAATAGGCTGCGCGGTTCGTTCCACAGCAGATCCTGCGTGCCGTTGCCGTGATGAACATCGAAATCCAGCACCGCGACCCGGTCCAGCCCATGGTGGTCCAGCGCCCGCACGGCCCCGATCGCGATCGAATTGAAGATGCAGAAGCCCATTGCGCGGGCGCGTTCGGCATGGTGGCCGGGTGGGCGCATGGCGACGAAGGCTGTCGCATCCTCTCCAGCCAGTACCGCATCCACTGCGGCGCAGACCCCGCCCACCGCGTGGCGCGCGGCCGCAAGGCTGCCCGGCGAAAGATAGGTATCCGCGTCCAGCATCGACCAGCCTTCCTCGGGCACCTTGCGAGCCACCGCCGCAAGATAACCAAGGGGATGGCAGCGCAGGATGTCTTCGTCCTCGGCGTCCGGTGCCTCGCGCCGGTCCAGCTCCAGATTGGCCAAGGCGCGGATCACCGCGTCAAGCCGCGCCACCTGCTCGGGGTGACTTGGCGGCGTAACATGCCGAAATCCTGACGGATGGGTGTAAAGAAGCGTCATGGCTTCACGATTATGCAGCACACCCGCACCGGCAAGCGATAGTTCCGCGACCTGTCGAAATCGACGGGCCGCGGCACAGTCATCTGCCTAACGCGGGCGCACCAACCGGCCCGCCCCTGCCCCGCAAAAGTCAGGCCAGCAGGCGGTGGCCATCGTGCCCAAGGACAGCAACCTCGATCAGCGAGCCTTCGGGCATGTCGCGATCAAAGGCGACCTCGGTGAAATGTTCGGTCCGGGCAAGGCGCGGGCCTTCGGTCAGAACCAGCCGGGTCTGGCCGATCTGCGCGGCCAGATGGCTTTCCAGCGCGGCATCGCCCTTGGCGCGCAAGCGGGCGGCGCGGTCCTTGATCGCAGGCCCGGCGACGCGCGGCATACGTGCGGCGGGCGTGCCCTTGCGCGCAGAATAGGGAAAGACATGCAGGAAGGTCAGTCCGCAATCATCGACCAGCTTCAGGCTGTTTTCGAACATCGCCTCGGTCTCGGTCGGGAAACCGGCGATGATGTCGGCGCCAAAGACGATGCCGGGACGCAGCTTGCGGGCATCCTCGCAGAAGCGGATCGCGTCATCGCGCAGGTGGCGGCGCTTCATCCGTTTCAGGATCATGTCGTCGCCCGCCTGCAAGGACAGATGCAGATGCGGCATCAGGCGCGGCTCGGTCGCGATCGCCAGCATCAGATTCTCGTCCGCCTCGATCGAATCGATCGAGCTGATGCGCAGGCGCGGCAGGTCGGGGACCAGACGCAGGATGCGCATGACCAGATCGCCCAGCCTCGGCTGACCCGGCAGGTCCGCACCCCAACTGGTCAGGTCGACCCCAGTCAGAACGACCTCGTTGAAGCCGCGGTCGCGCAGGCGCTTGATCTGGTCGACCACAACTCCGGCGGGAACCGAGCGCGAATTGCCCCGGCCATAAGGGATGATGCAGAAGGTGCAGCGATGATCGCAGCCATTCTGGACCTGCACATAGGCACGGTGCCGGCCGAAACCGTCGATCAGGTGCCCGGCGGTTTCCTTGACCGACATGATGTCGTCGACCTGCACCTTTTCGGTCTCGCCGATCAGGTCGGGCGCACGCATTCCGGCCCAGGTCGCGGGCTGCATCTTTTCATGGTTGCCGATGACGCGCGTGACCTCGGCCATGGCGGCGAAGGTCTCGGGCTCGGTCTGGGCGGCGCAACCGGTGACGATCACGGGCGCGCCGGGGTTTTCGCGGGCAAGGCGGCGAATCTCTTGCCGGGCCTTTCGCACGGCCTCGGCCGTCACGGCGCAGGTGTTCACGATCACCGCGCCCGTCAGCCCCGCCGCATCGGCCATCTCGCGCATGGCCTCGGTCTCATAGGCGTTCAGCCGACAGCCAAGCGTCGCAAAGACCGGAGGGTTCACCTGATCTTTCATCCCCGCCACACCCCGTCAAAGACATGGGCGGTCGGGCCGGTCATCCAGACCCCATCCTCGCGCCAGTCGATTTCCAGAACCCCGCCGGGCACGTTCACCCGGACGCGACGGCCGGTCAGACCGCGCCGCGCCGCCGCGACGACAGCGGCGCAAGAGCACGAGCCCGAAGCGAGCGTAATACCTGTTCCCCGCTCCCAGATGCGCAGGATGATCTCGTCCGGCGAGACGACCTGCACAACCTCGACATTCGTGCGCTGGGGGTAAAGCGGGTGGTGTTCGTGTTCGGGACCGAAGCGTTCAAGATCGACCGTGGCCACATCCTCGACAAAGAAGGTCATGTGCGGGTTGCCCATGCCGGTCGCGACCGGATCGCCATCAATCGGCAGATGCAGCGTGTCTATATCCGCAGCCAGCGGAATGCTCTGCCAGTCCAAAACCGGCGGCCCCATGTTCACGCGGGTCAGGCCATTCCCCGCATCCTCGGCCGCAAGCACCGCGTGATCGGTCGCCAGCCGCAGCGCCGAGGCCCCCGATTCGTCCAGCAGATAGCGCGCGACGCAGCGCGTGGCATTCCCGCAGGCCGCCGAAACCGAGCCGTCGGCGTTATAGAAGACCAGCCTGGCATCGGCATTTTCGCCCGGCAGGATGACCGCCAACTGGTCGAATCCGACACCGAAATGTCGGTCCGCCATGGCTGCGACAACCGCAGGCGCGGGCAGCTCGCCGGTCGAGCGACCGTCGAGGACAACGAAATCATTGCCCAGCCCATGCATTTTCATGAAGGGCAAGGACAGGCCTTGGCCGGGGTTTTGCTGCTGTTCCATGCGGGTCACATACGCTTGCGGGAAAGTTTTTTCCAGAGGTCGTGATTTTTCCGCTTGACCCCACCAGCGCCCAACACTAGTTAGCCCCCCGTGCAGTGGGCCCATAGCTCAGTTGGTAGAGCAACTGACTTTTAATCAGTGGGTCACAGGTTCGAATCCTGTTGGGCTCACCACTATATCTTCCTGTAAAGCCAAAGGCTTAAGGGAGGATAGGCACAAGACGACAATGTCGTCAAAAGCGTTCCAGCGGACAGTCAGCGGACAAATTCAGAGTGTTTCCCACCGGGGGGACTACCGCCAACGGGCCGCGCGCCAGCCTGCTGCAAGGGCCTCGGCCTCGTCGCAAAACCAGCGCTCTCCCTTGCTCTCATCAATCCGAGTCTTGGCGTAAGCCGGCGACCACGGCGTGTGGTAGATCCGTTCACCCTTGTTCGAAATGTTGCCCTTGATGGGACATCCCCTGGGCGCGTCCGCAACGGCACGGTTCCAACGGTCGGCGCGATACTCCCATGCGGGCTGCGAAGCACCTCGCCAGATACCCAGGCTGCGTTTGCGGGCAACCCGCTCGGCATCGACATAATCACTGGAATAGCGGCTATACGCCCACGCCAAGCCGTGCCCGACCATCTCACCGCCGATATCCAGCCCCTTTGCCTGACAGCGCGCCACGATTCGCCGGTAAGCGTCAGTGGTGAGAGGGATGCATTCCACGACCTGCCCCGCGACCAGATCGGCCATTGCTTCGGTGGCAGCCTCGCCGCAATCCCATTTCCTTCCGGCACCCCGGTCGCATTGTTGGCCCTGTTCAGGGGCGTCGATACCATGAATACGGATGGCGACAGGGCCTATCTTGATGGTGTCCCCGTCGACCACATCAGCGTTCCCGACGATGCGCGGGCCGTCCTCACCGCGGACCGGCTCGGGAAACATCAGGGTCAAACCTGCCACGAATACACAAATGAACCGGCACACCCCCGCGATTCCCGCGATTCTGCGATTCGGGATGCCTTCGGCGTCCTGGTCAGCCATCACAGGCGCAACCAAGGCCCTTATGGCATCGCTTGTCCCGGCTGATGCAGCTATTCCCGCAGGCTTTCCCCTTGCTGCAAACCTTGCAGCAAGCCGCATCGAGCAGCACTTCAGTTGGTCGGGCCAGATCGAGCAAACGCTGACGAGCCGTTGCCACATCCTCGTATGTGAGCCCTCCGCTGATTGGCTCGGACGCATCGTCGGCGAAGACCGGGAGGGCAAGGCAGATGGCAACAACGGAAAAGAGTCGAAACATGACGGCTTCATTAACAATTCATTAACCCTTTCTGCCTAACCGCTCATCAGTCGATTCGCCCACCCAAAATATGACCACCAACGCGAAAGCCCCCGCCTGATGCAGGGGCTTGCGTCGGCCAATGCGTCCTTACTCACCCCCTTCCGGGTTGGGCCGAGAATGCTGTGTTCATGCGTGCCATGGCGACGGCCCGGCACTGCGTGGCCCCGAGGTTGCCAGGACAAGCGCTGGCTCCTTTGGGAAGGACCGGATGTCGAACCATTTGAAGCAGGTGCCGTCGGTGTTCATCCGGTCGCCTGACGAGATGGGATATCCGTTCGAGGCATGACGAATCAGCCCGGCGCGGAAAGCCCGTAGATCCAGCAGCCACCAGAGGTCAAATCCCGTCTCAGCGGCATTGGCGTGGCCGTAGAACAGCCAGTCGCCCTCGCCATCCACAATCTTGGCCAGCTCGGTTTGATTGCCCGAGGGCAGGCGGGAGCGGATCGTGAAGTCATAGGGATAGCGGCCGGCATAGCCATGACGGCGCACCCTGGCGGCAATGCGCACGTCCCTGCCATCAAGCATCAGGAGATCTGTGGCATGGCGGGTATCAAGGTGATCAGGCGCCACCCGCAGCAGATGCGCGCCGACGATGCGGCGGATCTCGGGGATGAATCGATCGGACCAGTGCCGGTTGATCGAATAGGCCATGTTCATGCTGATGCGCCCTCGCGCCGGTTGCCAATATGATGAAGGAAGGGAAGCGCCCGACCGAAGCCGGGCGCCCTCGTGTCAGCCCTCAGGCAAAGCCACGCTGTCCAAAGCCGCATTCAATTCGCCCGCGATGTCGCGAGCCGTGCTGATCAGCGACGAGATGGCGGCGGGTGCAAGGCCCTCGTTGTCGAGAACCTGAGCAGCCTCAAGGATGTGTTCGAGATGCATGGCCCGAGCCTGCTGATTCTGGATGTGATCGAGGAGGGCGTTCATTCCGCGGCCTCCATCTTGGCAACGCGCTTGCGATAGCCTTCAAGCATCTCGCAGCCCATCCCGGCGATATGCGCCAGTGTCTGCGCCACCTCCAAGGTCTGCTCGACCATATACAGGCGGCGCTCCTCCAGTTCTCCGCCGACGGTTTCGTTCAACAGGGCGATACGGCAGGTTCCGATCATCGTCTCCACGCAGTAGACGAGATGTTCAGCCCACTCGTCCGGTTTGTCCGTTTTGACGATATCGGTGAGAACTAGGGGCTCGCTCATGCCCGGCCCTCCCGAACAACGGTCTGGTCGCCTTCCCCAAGCCACAGCCAATCGAGGCTCAGGCCGGTCGCTCGGCAGTAGTTCAGGATTTCGTCGGTGAGAGCCCCGCCGTCCCCGTATTCATCAATCAGGACATGCTCGGGCGGGGTCGTGCCAGTCTGCGAGGCGAACGCGTCCAGGCGCTGGCGGACATCCGCGGGCATTTCGGGATAAAGGTTCATTCCACACCTCCTTTCGGCAGGGCAATTACGTCAAGGTTCTGGTTGAGGTCGCGGGCGAGACCGAAAGCCGTTTCGGCCAATTGCACGCAGACCGTGCGGGTCGCTTCGTCGGGGCGCTCTATCAGGTGCAGCATCGCGCCCACGACCGCCTCCAACGCGGCGGCATTGTTCTGCTGGTCTTGGATATGTTGGCGAAGCGCGTTCATGCCGCACCCCCGATCAGCGAGCGGGCTTCGGCCCAGAACATCGAAAGGCGCGGGTCGCATCCTTCAACATCGCCGTCGCCGAAGTTTGTCCATGCGTTGACTTTGATAAGCACGTCACGGGCACTTTCGCTCGGCGTTTGCATCAGGCGCTGCTCGACTTCCCATCGACCCTCCAAGGCGTTTTCGAAGTCCTTGTCGTCTTCCTGAGCGTTGGCGAAGTCATCCCAAGCCCGCCACTCCCGGAACAGCCGCATGACCGGCGTTTCCTCTTTAACCGCAGCGATGACGGGAGTAGTGCCGACTGCCAGCGCCAAGGGAGCCAGTTTCATCAGATCACGACGTTTCATAGTCCGTTCTCCATGATTGAATTTTGATTAGCCGACAGCTCACGCACGGTGATGCCGCAACCGCACCGGATTGAATGAATGCAGCATCCTGCGCGTGAGCTTGGGCGATCCGATTGTATTCGCCGGCCATTCGGTCCGAGCCGCAGTTGCGCGGCCAAGCCTGCCCAGGCGTTGGGGTGCCGAGAACATCGGCAGGAATCGCCCTGCGCGCCGTCATGACGAGCAGGCCATGCGATCCAGTCGACGCTGCGCGGCCCGCAAGGCCTCGATCTGATACTGGATCGCGTTCTGCATCGACTTGAGGTCGCCGGGGCCGGTCTCGACTTCATCCAAGGCCAGACGCAGCCGCACAGTGATGAATACCCGCTCCGCCATGGGCAAAACCGATCCGGCTCGGCCGGCAAGGCATGCGGGCTTAGTCGCCCCTTTCAGGTCGTTGTCGATCACGTGTGTCACTCCGAGTTTGGAACCCGACAGTTGCGGGTTCGTGTTCGCGAGGCAGGTGAAACCGTTTACCCCCTGCGCTACACATGATATGTAATGAGTAACACACGGCGTGTCAACACATGGCGTGTAATTACCTACACATGGAGTGTTGATGCAGGCTCTCGACAAGAAGATTTGCAAGGCCGCGCGCGCGCTGCTCGACTGGAAAGCCGGAGACCTCGCGGACGCCGCGGGCATTTCTCATGACACTCTGCGGTCATTTGAGAGCGGGCGGACAAAGACGTTGAGTCGCGAAAACGAAGATGCAGTCCGCAAGGCATTCGGAGCCCAAGGCGTCCATTTCCTTGAAGGTGGGCAAGTCGCGGCAGGGCCTGGAGTGTCGCTAGCAGAGAACAGGACCATAATAACAATAGCGGGGTTCACCGGTGGAGCCCGGTCCGAAGAGTAGATGTGATGCGTTGGTTATTTAGAAGTGCAACCCCAAATGAGGCTGGTAAACCCGTGGACCTTCAAGATTTCATTAGAGATACGATTATTCAGGTCCAGAAAGGTGTAAAAGAGGCGATAGACGCCCTGAAAGACACCCCTGGAGTCATCAATCCAGTTTGGGGCAATGCCGACAGCATCGAAGAACGGCATATTCAACAAATCAATTTTGATGTGGCTGTGACGGTAGACTCGTCCGCAAAGGGCAAGGGCGCGGCCAGTTCCAAAGGAATTATCAAGGTCTTAGCCGCTGACGTGTCACTCGATGGCGAATTGTCCAGAGGGAGAAGTTCGGTAAGCCGAGTGACCTTCTCAGTTCCTTACATCCCTCCTGTGCAAACTGTCGGCAAGGAAAAGTGACGGGGCAATGTATATGAGGGACATGCTGTGGTTGAAGGTGAAAAAATGGGCGACGGCGAGGATGGCCCCCGGACACGGGGCGAGACCTTCCCCGGCTATCAGCATGAGGCGGGCGACAGGGCGTTCGTCGTATCGCAGCACTTCAACGATTTCGTTCAAGAGCATCCTTTCATCCAGGAACGGCCAGACTTGACGGCTCTTGCCGATCAGATCGGGGATGCGCTGGGTGAGCTTTATCAAGCGATATGGAGGGCGGAGGAATGAGCCGTTCGCGCAAGAAAACTCCGATAGCGGGAATAACAACGGCCGCGAGTGACAAAGCCTACAAGACGGCAGAACATCGCCGCGAGCGTAGGGCCGGTAAGGTCAGCGTTGCCGCTGGCGAAGACCCGGAGCATTGTGTGTAACTGTCGATGACCATCCGAACGAAACAGCCGTAAATTTCAGATTGTTTCAGGCCTTTCGAGCGCGATATGTTGGGACTCTACCGGCGAAACCTACTAGCTGTTCTTGTTTTGCGCGACGGGGTGCTCCCCGAAGTCAGCCTCAGATCACAAGTTGCAGCGTCCTTGACTCCCCCGTTGACATTTGTCAACACATTCTTAGATTCTTGAGGCATACAAAGTGGCTCGAAGCCGTCATCCGAACAAGCATATCGAAGAAGCTGTTGCTTATGCTGAGAACAAGGGCTGGAGAGTAGAGATGTGTCGGGGTTACGCATGGGGGAGGCTGTATTGCCCCCATGCTGACAGATCGGGATGTCGGGTATCTGTGTGGAGCACACCACGGGTGCCTGAGCATCACGCAAGCGATCTGATAAAATTGGTGGATAAGTGTGCGTGCGGAGGCAACGATGCAGACGTATAGCTTTACGTTTATTGTAGGCGATGTCGATCCACATTCGCCGGAGTTCGAAGATCGGTTCTATGAAGCCGGGTGCGATGACGCAACGCTTGTGCTTATGCACGGCGCTGTGGCGGCGTGCTTCAACCGTAGTTCTGGTTCATTCAAAGATGCGGTGCTGTCTGCATATGAGAACATTTTGAAGTCAGGAGCCTCGGTAGAGCGCTTTGAGCCGGACTATCTGGTGAGTGCGAGAGAAATCGCTATCCGAGCCAAACTAACGCCGCAGGCGGTCAGTTTGTATGCAAAAGGAGAGCGCGGCGAGAACTTTCCCAAGCCAAAATTTCGTGTCACTACCGCCAACCCGATGTGGGACTGGGTAGAGGTTTCTCGATGGCTGGTAAAACGCGGCAAGATCGATGAGTCTGAGTATCGAGAAGCGCAGATTTCGCGAGTTATCAATTTTGGGTCGCAGGTAAATATGAAATTTTCTAATATTTGCCAGCAAACAGAAGTTGCGTTGGCGGAAGCTGTTTGACCATAGCGACCTAGATTGGGTGAGCATTCGACCACCTGCATTGGGTGCAGGTGGTCGAATTTCAGAACGCTGAACTCTCGTCCAAATCACATCATCTTCACCCCATTCTCTGAATGCGCTCGGGCAATACCGCGGCTGATGGAGAGCGCATACCAGTGTTGGGAATCGAGAAGAGCATCGACCGCTGCCGCAATAGATCTTCCGGTGCAATATAGCCTACCCCTGATCGAGGCTTCTGCCTTCCGGCCGCAGCTGCGGAAAGACTATCGTGCATGACCGGAACTCGGATGGTTTTTCCTTCCAGAACTTCACGGATGGACAGGATTTGCACTGCTGGGACTGGACCAATGGCCATCTCCACTGTTCCGGCAGAAAGCGCTTCACGTCGCATTCCATCGGTGGGTTCGTGAGCGCAGATCATCACGGCGACTGCTGTGTGGTCGTGCGTTCGCTCACGCTCGCGCCGCAGCGTGCCAACTAAATCACGCACCATTCCTGGATTGAGGTTCCGGCCCGCTTTTACAGAGACGATTCCCCGACTATCGGTCGTGCGATCAGCCATGAAGAAGAAACTGCCATCGATACCACCGTCACCGCGGGATCTACCGGAGTGCATTGCGCCGATCCGGTTGACAGCCCACTCTTCGAACTTGAAGGGATCGGCCGCCGCCAGCCATAGTGCGCCCTCAAGCGAGGTGGGAATGCCGTAGACGTCAAAATCAATCCCCGGAAAGCTATGTCGCAATCGGTCACTCACTACGGTCATGGCCTGCACGGACACGTCAATCCCGATCCACTTCCGTCCAAGACCGTGGGCGGCATGCAGCGTCGTGCCACAGCCGCAGAATGGGTCTAGAACCACATCACCGGTGTTCGAAGATGCGTCAATGATGCGCTCAAGGAGGGCCAGCGGCTTCTGAGTAGGATAGCCCAGCCGCTCGCGGGCCTGAGAGCTTAGCGGCCCGATGTCGTCCCAGAGGTTCTGCACCGCGTGACCTCTACTCTCATCTTCGAACATTTTCAAACGGAGTGCGCCGTCGGACTTAACTGGAAAATGGAGCCGCCCCTCTCGATCATATTTCCGCAGTCGTTCTTCGTTGCACGACCAGCCATTCCGATGAGGCTGATAGGTGACGCCATTACTTGCTGTGAAAGGGAACTTGAGATTGGGCCGATCGCTCGGATTGCGGAGCGTCACCGACTGCCATCGACGTCCAGAACTCTCAACATTCGGATATTTCCGGTGCAGTTCGTCGCTTGCCAAGGAGCGATATTGCGTGTGCCAAGTGCAGGAAGTCGTCTTGCTGTAAAAGAAGATTGTGTCCGTCACTGTGCCAAACGATCGACTGGCATTTCCATGCGCATAGGTTCGCTTCCAGGTGATATCGCCCCTGAAGCCATCCGCACCGAATACGCCGTCCAGCAATATCTTGAGGTAGTGGCTGGCAGTGGGGTCGCAATGCAGATAGAGGCTCCCGGTCGGTTTCAACACGCGATGCAGTTCCACCAAACGCGCCGCCATCATGACCAAATACGCGAGCATGTCACTGGGACCGAGCAAGCGGTGCAGCGCCCCGATCATTTCTGCAACGCGCGCGGTGGAGCGCAGCAGTTCACGATATTGAGCATCGGCGATTTCGCCCCAACTCCAGCTGTCTTCAAATGTCGCGATCTGGGCGTCCGACCATCGATTTCTGTCCGGAGACCGGAATAGCAAATTGTAGGTCGCGTTAGAATTAAACGGTGGATCGAGATATATTAGGTCTACGCTCTCGTCCGAGACGTAATCTCGCAGGATGTGAAGATTATCACCGAAATAGAAAGCGTTCCGCATGTTGCCCGCCCATCCCCACCCCGCCGCATGTGGTTAATCCTCCCCTGAAACGGCGGGAATATCTAAGATTTTTTTTAATGCCACAGGATGTGGAGCGGTGAAGATCCGTCCCCAAGATATGCGGATTTCAGCCGGCCGGGATGGCTTACATCGAAGGTCGATGTTGCCGGAACATCACATGGCATTGGCGCGATATCAAACCCGGAGCAGCCGGTCGACTTCTCGGCTCTCCCGCACCAGATCCATAACATGGGCACGCAGCGCCATGGCCTCTTTCGTGCGCTGCCCGTGCCGGAAATTCGGGTTCGCCGGTCCCGGTCCTGCGCCACTTCGGGCTCCATGCATCCGGCAGACCGTCCAGCCCGTCACCGCCGGATTGCAGCACCGGACGCCGGATCGCTTCGATTTTGCGGTGCAGCGCGGCGAACAGTGCATGGGGTAGATGTCAGCTTTTGGCATTGGCCCCTCCCCCGTGGTTAACGTTGCCGACGACCGCCTGAGCGCCGCTCTCGACGGTGACGCGCTCGACCCGCACGACCTGCTGACCCTTCGATCGATACCGTTTCAGGGACTCGACCTGGGCGGCATAGGTCCGCGCCAGCTTGTTCAGCGCCCGTTCGGCTGCGTCCTGCTGCGAGATGACGCTGGCATGGTTGAGCCGCCGTGCCATGGTCATGGTCGCCTGATGGATCGCCGCCATCTGCGTCAGCAGAAGCGCCTCGGTCGCGTCCTGCGGCTCCATGCTGTCGACAAAGCCCAGCGCGAAGTTGGACGCCTCTGCATCGATGCTTTTCCCTTGCGAGCCAAGAATGGATATCTGGCCCAAGAGCCCGTTCATGACCCCGTCGTTGCCGGTTGCCCCCTCAATGCGCTTGAAATCGCCTGAGATGGCGATTGTGAGGATTCCGCCTTCCTGCTTATCGAGGCCCATCTTCGGTGGAGACCGCTTCTTCGCCACCGCGGGCTGGGTATTGGCCCCCTTGGCTGGGACCAGGTCATTCGCGGCCGTCTGTTTGATGCTTTCCTGCGCCTTCATGGAAACCGTCCTTCAATCAGTTGCGGGATTTCGCGGCGGAACGTAAGATTCGCCAATGAGCATGGCCGAGGTGTTTACCGTCGTCATTGCCGCGAACATGGTTACGGTCGTGTTCCTCTATGCGGTCTGGCGGATTAAGAGGAATGAGAACGATTGGCCGGCCATCGGGCTTGCGGCGTTCTGTTGCCTCATCGTGGGAGTAGCCGGTTACGCAACTCTCCAGCCGACGTCGGCAGAGATGCCAAGCCAAGACCGTTCAGAGCATTCGTCACGCCAGCCCCTGCACCCGGCAAAAGTGGAAATGCTGCGCGAGCGCCTTCAAACGCATTGAGCGTAGCCAGCGCATTGGGGCGGGTCAGAACATCCGCGAGTTCGTTACGCGTAGCCGCATTGGCCCGTTGCACGTGCGATGGAGTTGCCCCGGTGAAACGCTGCCAAAAGCCCTGTGCCGTTGGGATCGGCTTCCCAAGACGGAAATCGCCAGGAGCGTTGGCGTCCTCAAACATCTGCTTGAACTCACCGCGCATCCCCGTCTTGCTGTTCCCGCCGACGGAAGCCCGCAGGCGAAGCGCAGATGCTGCCTCATCCAATGCCGTTTTGAGCGGTGGCCAGTCCTCCTTGAGCAGCATCTTCATCTTGTCTTGAGCGGCCCGGCCAGACAGCATCTGATACGACTTGTATGCCTCGCGGGCGTCCATGTTCGGGTCCGAGGCAATGGCTTTCACATTCGCAACGGCGTCATCGATGCTGACACGCAGGCCACGCTTTACCGCGGCCCGATCCACCTGCGACATGCCGTCAAGCGCCGCCTCCGCTTCGGCGCGGGTCACATTGTCGCGCAGCAGGGTTTCCCCCGTCTTGAGCGCCTTGATTTCGCCGATGATGTCGCCTGCCGTGTTGACGGCATAGTCGTATTCGGGAACGGCCTGCCCAAGATTGGTGCGGATATCCCGAGCGAGGTTCTTGAACGCCCCGCCCATCGTGGTCTGAGCGCCAAGCGCACCGGTGCCTTCGCTCGTCTCCGCAAGCCCGTCCAGCGCCCGCTTGATGTAATCCCACTGGCGAACGTCAGGCGGGTTCGTAAACGTGACCGTGCCGTCATCCGCGATGCTCGCCATGATCTGCGCGGACTTCTCGCCCTTCATCCGCATCAGTTTGTTGGCGTAGCCGATAACCTCTTGCGGAAGCCGGGGGCTGATATCGTCCAGAAGGGCGCGGCCTTGCTGGCTGGCATAGTCGATGGGCCGCGCATAGGCAGCGTCGTAGACGGCCTTGCGGGCGGGCGCTGTGGCTTGTCTTACATCCGCCTGCAAGCGGGCCGTGTCGCTGAACTGACGGCCTCCCGGAGCGCCGACATTGTTGCCGGTCAGGGATTGGTCCAGCGCGTCATTGAGCCGCCCACCAGCCGCCGTGGCGCGGTCATCAATCCGGCGCAGCGCCGTGCGCGCACCCTCGCCGGGGGCTTGCGTCACGAAGTCCAGCGCATTGCGAGTGGTGGGGCCAGCGTCGGCAAGCATGGCATCCTGCCCGGCGTCGTTGATGGCAGTCCGCATCCGGGTCAGGTCGTCCATCTCCAGAGTGTCGGACAGGAGGCGTCCAGCCTTTTTGCTGATGCCAAGCGCATTGGCCACGCTACCAACGCCGCGGTGGTCGGCAAGCGCATTACGGCCCGCACGGTAGAGCGCTCCTGCGCCATGGGCGACGGCCGGCGCCACAGCGCCAACCGCTCCGCCCATAACCATATCCGTAAGGCCTGTCCGGAATCTCGCGTTGGGATTGTCCTCGCCGCGGCCGAACCCTCGCACGGCACCCTCGCCCATGCCAAAAAGCCCGCCACGCAGCATGTTTCCGGCCAGGCTCTCAGCCGCAAGGCCGGGACCGGTTGCCATTAGGGCTGGAACCGTTGCCGCGACACCGCCCGCGAGTTGTAGGCCGGCACTTTGGAGCGGCTTTTCCTCATCCATCGCCCGTGATGTTGAGCGCCATGCATCTCTGGCCTGGTCGCCATAAACAGCTCCGACTGTCTCGTCCGCGTAGCTGCCGACGAACGGCACGCCTTCCACCGCTTTCAGTGCGCGCGCCTTCACAGGATTCTGGTCGATGATGCCTTCATTCCATCCCGACATGGACACATCAGCCGGGGTCGCACCCTCCATCAGCTCGGCGATCTGCTCCGGGTCGCTGGTGCTGTAGTTCGGGCTGCTGAACACGCGTTTGCCGTCCGATAGCTCCCAGATCGTGCCGCCGTCTTTGGTCGACGCAATTGCCCGTCGACCGCCTTGCGGATCCTGCTTGGCGGGCGCGAAGTCAGCCCACGGGCCATCCTCTTGCGCCGTCTGGGGTTGGAAATCTTCCCACGGGCCGCCCATTACTGCTTCTCCCAGTTGGCCTGGTCTGCCGGATCGCCGCCCTTGAAGCGGTATCCTTTGCGCACCTCGCCAACCTGCGGGGCCTGCGAAGCGCCGCCGCTGATCTTGTCCTTCATCTTGTTGAAGGTTTCGTAGGGGTTGCCGAGCGCCGCCATCTTCTTGTCGGCCTCCTGCCATGTGATTTCCCCGCGCTGCGCTTGCATGGCGATATCAGCCGCCGCGAGCTTTTGGCGCTGAACGGACTGGAGCGTTTCGTTGATGATGGCGTTGCCCTCGGGGGTGCGGGCAAGGCTCGGCAGAGACGACAGGAATTGCTTGGCGTCGAAATCAGACGATCCACCAGAGCCGGGGGGCCGCATCGCCGGGGCCAATCGGTCAACGATGGCCTGATAGGACTGCATCTCTGATAGCCCATCGATGCTGATCCCTGCCATTTCCGCATAGGGGCCGAATCGTGTCATCAGTTCCGCGCCCTTGCCGGTGTTGATCTGCCCCGCCAGTCCAGCGAGTGCTTGCAGGTCGCCAATCAGCCGCCCGGCGTTCTGCCCATCGGTCACGACATCACCAAGGCGCGTTGCAGCAAGTTCATCGCTCTTTTTGGTGAAGGCGCTGCTGTTGCCGCCCATATCGATAACCGTTTGCGGGGCTTCCCCACGCAGCGGGGTTCCCTCCGGCAGATATCCGGCATTGATGTCGGCTTGCACCCTGCCCGGCCCGGACATGGGCGCGGCTGGCTGCATCCCCTTCAACTGCTCTGCAATCGTCATATACCCACGCGCGATGCTCTCGCGGTTGTCAAACTGGCCGACCAGATCCGGCTGACCATTCTGCGTCATGAACTGGTCCCAAGTCGCGGCGTCGGGGATGGCGAGGCCTCGCTGCACTGCCTGTTCGATTGCGGCAACCTGCGCCTCCCTCTGTTGCTGTGAAAGGGTCGCCGCGTGCTGCTCCAGCTTGAACTGCCATTCCTGATCGGCACGGTCGTCTGCGCGGCTCTGGCGGGCGTCCAGACGAGCATCGCGGCCACGCTGGTAGTTGCGCTCGTTCAGGCGGTCAGCACGCATCTCCGCGCGATCTGCGGCCCGCTGCTGGTCGTCCTGAATCTGCCGCTGCATTCCGAACGCAGCCTGCGGGTCATATTGCGCCAGACCGGCAAGGGCGTTCTGGTCGCCAGCCAAGAGGTCTTGCGCATTGTCGCGGTAATAGCCTGCCAGAGCGTTCTGGCGCTGCTGGTCATTCGCGCGGGCTGATGCCTGATCCGCCATCGCAAGGGTGTTGACGAAGTTCGGGAGATAAAGTTCTGCCATGCTTACACCAGGGGAATAGGCGCAGAAAGCGCGTTGGTGGGTCGACTGCGGCGCAGCGGCGTATAGGTCATGGACTGTTCCCAAGCCTGCTGCTGCGCGGCGTTTGGATACCCGGCAAGTGCATTCTGCGGGGCGAAAGCGTTGGCCGGCTGCCCTGTCTGTGGATCTTGGCCTTGCGAATCCGGGGTATAGGCATTTGCCAAGGCATTGCCGTCGCGGCGGAAGCCAAGCAGGCTGTCAGGGCTGAAACTCGCCACGCTCACGCTGTCGCCTTGGTTTCCACCGAGGACGCGGATTGTCCCGTCCGGGTTATAGCCTTCGAAGAACCCGACATGACCCTGCCAGCCGTTCGGATCGCCGCGGGAAAACACGGCTATATCGCCCTGCTGCGGCTTATCCACCGCCTGCCCCCAATCGAGATAGGAGCGAGCATTCAGCTTGCCGGTGCCCTGCCCGCCGGATTGCGCCAGCGTGGCGTTGACGAAGGCCGCACACCATGCCGTGGTTGCGGGGTCGAGGTTCTGACCGCCGGTGACGAGATAGTCTTGCAGCGCGGCTTTCTGGTCGCTCTCGTTCAGGCCAAGCTGCTTGCCCGCGAGTTCGAACGCGTTCATCCCGTTTTCCCCAGCCCTGATTGATAGCGCCAAGCCCCTAGTGCGTTGTTCAGGCCGTTGTTGAACGAACTGGCGCTGTTGATGTAGCTGTCCGCGAGGGCGCTTCCCGAACTGGAAAGCAGGTTTCCGGCGCTGTTGGCAAAGTTCTGGCCGGCGGTGCCGGTCATAGCCGCGCTATTCTGACCCAGGCCAGCCAATCCGGTTAGGCGATTCAGGTAATTGCCATGCTCGGTGCTGGCGAGACCATGCCCAAACTCGGTCAGTTCCTCCATCGTCCTGCCGCTGTTCAGCCCACCACGCGCCCCCGCCAGCGCGTTGACCGCTTTGGTGCCCTGATCGAACTGGAACTTGTAGCCGGGCGTTTCTTCGAACCCACGGTATGCCGAGCTTCCAGTCGGGTTGGACCGTGCCCAAGCCTGCGCCTCTTCCAGCGTGTTGAAGGTTTGCCCGCCGACACGGTATTGCGTTCTGCCCGGCGTGGTCGTGTCGGGATTGCGGTTGAGATAGTAGTCCCGCGTATCCTGATTGCCAGTAGCTCCTGCGCGGAGCCGATCCAGCAGAGATGGCCCGCCCGAGGAAGTGCCCGGCGTGGTAATCGTTTCAATGCGCGGAGCCTGACCGCCAACACGTGGCGCTGGACCGAGACCAAGCTCATACATCAGGGCCTGCAATCCAACGCCGCCGGCATCGCGATAGCCCCCCAGATCTGAGCGGGTCTGGTCATACATCTCACGTTGCAGGGCTAAGGCCTTGTCATTGGCGTCTGTCTGGGCGCTCGCGGCTTTCTTGGATGCAGACGAACCCATGAGGCCGCTCGCGACCGATCCGCCGATAGCGGCGGTTACTGGATCAATGCCCATTGCGGTTCTCCGAAGTGGCTGATGACGAAATCGCCATTGCTGGCTGTGAGTGTCCCAATTGGCACGAAGCCGACGCGCCGCATGAAGGCGAGCGCATGGCGAAGATCTGTGCGCGTGAAGCCTATCAGGCTCGCGGGCTGCACGGTGTCCCAATGCATGCGCAGGACGTTGCGGGCATGTTCGACGAGGTTGCCCCAGCCCTCCGGCTTGACGGCATAATCAACGATCCAGACGTCCCGCAAGGGGCCGGGATGCGCGGCGCCACAGAATGGCCCGCTGGCGTAATACATAAACGGCTCGCCGGGCAGGTTGTCCGGTGCGGCCCCGTAGATCTGCTGCGAGGGATGCGCAAAGAACTGGGCTGCTTCTTCGACCGATATGCGACGGGTCAGAGGGTCTGCGGCCAGCCCCGCGAGGATGGAGGACACAGACGGTTCCTTGGCTGTCGCCGAGGTATTTTGATCGGTCAGCATAGCCCCATACCGTTACCGCCAGTTACGGTATTATATTACCTCATATCACGACGAATCTCAAGATTTATGCCCTCCCGAGGGGCGGCAAATTTGCGAGTTTGGCCAGGGGGGAAAGGCTGTTGCGCCAAGCGGAAAAGAGCGCTGCTGATCGCGCGGCACCTACACGGCATTGAGGAGGAATACTCGCGGGACCCTCTTGCTGGACGGCCGCGTATGGCATGCCCTGGTCGTCCAGAACCACCGCGAGCCAAGCCCTCTCCGACCAGTCGGAATGTGGATTGAACCCAGGGAATCCCGATGCCATGGCCAGTGTTACGGGTCGCAAGACCTCCGAACGTCCATTGCGCAACATGTCCGCAATGGCTTCCTGCAAGATTCCTATCAATGCGACGTTGCAGACCTGAACTACGCTCTCACCAACAGTAGCGAGGAAGCCTTGCGCCATTCTGGCCGCCGCTCGGTCTGCATGGTTGCGGACGACTTTTTTGATTGCTCTGTTCAAGATGTGCACCCTTTCGATTTCGCATTGCGTGA
Organism: Paracoccus sp. KR1-242; assembly: GCF_049446195.1. Classification (NCBI taxonomy): domain Bacteria; kingdom Pseudomonadati; phylum Pseudomonadota; class Alphaproteobacteria; order Rhodobacterales; family Paracoccaceae; genus Paracoccus; species Paracoccus sp. KR1-242. Next base: position 329,100 of record NZ_JBMSED010000001.1, on the reverse strand, counting down.
GAAGGCGGCTCTTGTGGCCGGATCGAGAGTTTTGAACGCCAACTGACGCAACGCGTCCCGTCGACCATGACTGTGGAATTCTGGGCTCAGGTCGCCGTATCGGATCAAAACCGCGAACCGGCAAAAGCCATCGCGGTCGATGCCGGAGGCAAGCCATGCTGCCGGCTGCATCCGTTGCCGTTCGAAGTCACAGATACTCAGGTCGGAATCACCAGAGACGTGAACATGCCCAAGATAGGCAAGGATTGTGCTGGGTCTCACGAACCCGGATTGGCTGGGGAAGGCCAACGCCGTTTCCTGATCAATGCGCTCGACATGATCCATACCACCTCTCCGCAGCACGACCTCGTAGACCCCACGCAGAGCCTCGATTGCCGCCGGTTCCCGCACAGGGACGAACTTGCCATCGTGAACGTCCTGGCTGTTCTCGGCCCAATCACGAGCAGTCTGAGCTGCTTTCATGGCCAGAGCATCGCGAAACATCCGACGCCCGATATGGCCCAGCCCGTCAAGATAGCCGCTCATCGTGGATCCTCCATGTGGACTTTGACGAGAATCATGCCCATGCCCTCGCATCCTGCGGGTCGTTCATCGCCTTCCAATCCGCGAAAGCACCCGCCACGCCCGGTCGGATGACCTCAGGGGAATAGCTGCGACCTGACCACGGGGCGGCAGCAGGTGACGGCGAGGCTGGTTCTGCGTCGAACTGACAAACTGACAATACTGACAGAACCTCGGGATTCGGGGTTTCCTTGGTCGGAATCGTCTGCATATCGGGGGTTTCGTCAGTTCTGTCAGTTCTGTCAGTTTGGCAAAGACCTGCGGTTGCCGCTTGGAGCCATCGTGTCATGCGTCACCTCGCACGGCAGGATTGACCGCATAGAGCCGCTTCGGCGCACCACCCTTTGGCCCGGGCGGAAGTTCGACATTGCGGATCAGATCGGCGGTTTCCAGAACTCTGATTGCCGGGTTGATCATCTCCATGTCCTGAAGGTGGGTTCGTTGCTTGCGCCGCACATCGCGAGCGGTGAAGCTCCGCCAGCCTTCTTCGCGGATCAGAGCCAGAAGCGCGCGGGCCGAGCGCTGCGCCGGATTTCCAGCGTTCTCCGCATAGGCGCGCTTCGCCATAGGCAGGAGATAGGCTTCGACCAGATGCGCCGCCCTGCCAAAATGGTTGATGGTGATTTCCTGCGGCTCCTGGGCTTCTCCCGATGCCCATTCCATCATCGCCAGCACCAAGGACAGCCGCACGGCCACGCCGGGCAGTTTGCCGATGAAAGAGAGCATCAGCCCTTCCGTGCCGACTTCCCATTCTCGAACGGCCTGCCGGAAGCTATCCAGAAGGTCGCGTGCATCATTCGTGAAAGGCACGAACCAGGGGCGCCGCTCCCCGCGCTCGTCGGCAGGCATCTGCAACGTCAGCAACCGCGTGACAGCATTCTCAATGAAGGTTTCATCATGGAAAACCTCGGGGCGCTTCACGGGCGCAGGGTGCGGCCAGACAGGCATCAGGCGGGCCAACAGACCATCATCATCCGACTTGATCAGCAGGCTACGAAGCCGGTCGGGCTGGATACCCCCCACCACGCCCAGCGTGAGCCTGTCGATATAAACCGGATCACGCCCCATGCGCTCGACCGAATAGGCACGGCCCCCATAGGCTTCCAGCCAGAACGGGCGATCCGAACCGCCCCCAGAATAGCGGCTCATGCCCTGCAACCATCCCGCCAACTCGTCGCGGGCCAGTAGAGTGCCGCGCGGTTGGCTCGACATGATGACCGCCAGCTTTTCGACCGTGGCATCGGATACAGCAAGCCGAGGCATCACAGGCTCAGGGCCGGGGTTGGCCGAGTCCGGGCGCGCGGGCGGCTCGTCGCCGACTTTGATGGCTGCCTTTACGGCTTCCTTCCACGTGGATTCCGCCAAGCGGGCAACCTCCGCTTTCGCGCGCCAATCGTTGATATCGCCCTGCGCGGCCTCGCGCATCTGACGTTCGGACTTCTTGAGAGGCATCAGGACGGCATCAAGACCAGGGCTTTTGCCTGCTGACGGGTTTCCGATAATCATGAACCACGGCACAGGCGGTTCTGCCCAACCCTGCCAAGGCGATGCCCAGCGGGTGTTGCCAATCAGAGAGCCGCAAACTGACAGAACTGACGCAACCACATAATCGGGCGGCGCGCCCTTGCAATCGGCGGCTTTGCGCATCCAGTCTGCCCAGCACGCCGAAAAGACCTGTTCCAAGGGCAGCGCAGGCGGTTCCGGTATTTCGCTGCTCAGCAGACGTAGATCGGCATCCGGCCATTCTTCCATGAAGGGAACTGCGGCGGGATGTAGCTGTTCGGGCATCGCGTTCATGCAGCGGCCCCTTTCTTGTTCAGGATATCGTTCCAGTCCCGTCCCTCGGGGGCTGGAAGAAGGCTGACGGTCCAGCCCAGGGCGCTGGCGCGCTCGGCCAGCTTGTGCGCGGCAGATCGACCCGGCTCGTCGCCGTCACTGGCAATGGTCAGGCGCCCGGCACGGGATGGTAGGTGCAGCCCGGCAATCCCGGCGCAGGACAGTGCCGCCCAGATCGTCGCGGGACGCCCCAGCAAACCGCTGGCGAGGCTCAGAGCGGTTTCGATACCCTCGGCCACCACCAGCGGCCCCTGCGTCTCAACGAGTCGCACAGCCCCGCCTAGCGCCGCGCCGAGCATGGCCTTGGGCGGGTCCAGATCCGCCTTGCCGCTGCCGTCCGGGCGCAAATAGGTCCGATGCACCGCCAGCCGGGTCAGCCCCTCGATCCGCGCCACCATGGCGGGAGCGCGTTGGGCACTCGGATGCCAGCAATCGGGATGAAAGCGCAGGCTTTCCGCCAAGGCACAGGTGATGCCCCGGCCCCGCAGATAGGTTTCCGCGATGGTGCCGACGATCGGCTGCGCCTCGGTCCAGCAGGCCCGCGCGCGTTTCTCCGTCTGTATGGCGGCGGCTTCGTCCTCGGCCTTGCGGCGGGCAATCTCGGCCGGGCTCAACGGCTCGGGGCGATAGTCGCCGGTCATGGCGCCCCGCGAACGCAGGGCCTCCAGAATGTCGGTAAAGGCGCAGCCAGTCTTGCAGTTCAGCAGCAAACGCCCATCGGGGGCGTCGGCGAGCGACAAGGACGGCTTGCGGTCGCCGTGGGCAGGGCAGCAGGCAAGGCCGTAGCGGCCATACCATTTGCCACCCAGCGAGAGCGTGAGGGTGCGGGCATCAGTCACGACCAGCACCCCAGATCAGGGAAGCCATCAGGGCGGCGCGGTCGTAGCTGATGCCATAGCGGATGCAGAGTCGCGAAATGCGAAGCCCCATCATGCAGCACCGCCTTTCCGGGCCTTGCCCAGAGTGTCAAGGACCGCCGGCAGCAGATCCAACCGAAAGGCGAGCCCCTGCTTACCGGGGCGCATCTCGTCGGTATCGTCACGATACCAGACGCGGATGTTGATGATGTCGTGACCCTTGAAGCTTTCCGCGGTGATGCGGATTTCCTCGCGGCTGTTTTTCGCAATGGTGCCCAGATCCATCATGCCGCAGCCTCCCGGCCGGGGATGGCGCTGGATTGAAGAACGTAGCGGGCATGATGGCCGGGAAATGGTCCGTCATGGTTCTCATGCAGGGTCTCGATGCTGACACCGGCCTGCCGCAGTTTGAACACGTAAGCGGACCAGCGAGGGCCGGGATGCGTGATCGGCGTGCAGCCCTTGGGACCGGCTCGCATCAACTCCTCAAGAGCCCAGCGGTCCCGGCCTTTGACGACGACGACACGCGAAACCTGCGCCCCGTCGCTCACCGTAAATGCCCTCGCGGGCCATTGCTTTTCGAAGGTCATAACCTTGCCTTTCATCTTGCAGGCAAGGGCGTCGAACGCTATATTCGTGGTATCCCAATACCGCCAAACGAATGCGCCGCCACCCTGAATGCCCCGGGGTGGTGGTTTCGTTATGCGGCTTCGGCACGCGCAGCTTTTGCGCGCTCGATAACCGCAAGGATTTCGGATTGCGGCCAGCGCGAGGACGCGCCGATTTTGATGGGCCGAGGCACGGTGCCGTCCTTCGTCAGCCGCCAGAAGGTGGTCTTGCTAACGCCGAGCGCAGCAGCGGCATCTTGGTCTCTCAGGAGCCGTTCAGAAGTCTGCATTTGGTCAACCCTCGCACTGGTTGGTTCTCGTTGCGATGGGTTGATGCTGATTGAAACGATGCGCGCGCGCAGGGTGAGCACCTTGAAGTGTTTCTAACCCTTCTGTTTCTTAACGGGTATTTCTGGGATAGGTGGCAATCCGTCTAGTTTTCCCACTCCCGCTTCTCGCAGCCATGTGCGAAGCGTCTCCATGTCCAAGTCGGGATGCTCGTCCAGATATTCGCGCATCGCGCGCCCGCGAGACCAGCCGTTCATTCTGGCCAAAAGCCATACTGAATTTGCAGCCTCCAACCGCCTTTGCCCGTCCAGCCACAAATTGCGCCGGCCAGCATTCCGCCTCAAGTGCGAGACGAGAAAAGAGCGCGCTAAAGGCCCTATGGCCTCGCCAGACTCAATGAGGTCAATCAGAAGGGTCGGATCCCCCTGTTTCGCAAAATGCACCGCCCTTTGCTCGGTGCCTTCCCGAAAAAAAACGTCCATCCAGTCATCTTCTGGAATGTCGGCTGTCACGCTGCCCCCGCCTTGAACGGAATGACCTTGGTCGACTTCACCGGACGCGGGCCGGTCACCACCGCCGCCCAGTCGTTCAGGATGCGCTTGCGCTCAGGCAGATACTGCGACCGATTGTAGACGCGAGCGACAGCGCTGGGCGCCGATCCGGACGCGGCGTGGTTCAGTATCCGGTCAACCACCGTTTCCAATTCCCCACGACTCGCCATCTCAGTGGCAAATGCGGTTCTCAGGTCATGCAAGGTCCAGTGTTCGAAATCCTTTCGCAGGTGCTCGTCCAACTGCCTCTTGAGGCTGCTAAAACCTGAGAACGGCGCCTTGTCCGTCGTGGTGAAAAGGAAAGGCGAATCACTGATGCCGCGGCGAGCTTCAATCTCTTTCATCGCCGGACCAGAAAGATGGGTGATATGCGCCTTGCCATTCTTGGTGCGGCGACCTCTGAGTTCGATCCAACTTTGTTCCGCGCTCACCTCATCCCATGTAAGTCGGGCAATCTCGTTCTTGCGCTGGGCGGTTAGAATGAGGAGGCGGACGATGCCCCCAGCGATATCCGACAGCTTGAACGTCGCATCCCAGATTTCGTGGACTTCCCAAACGGTCAGGACGCGGTCCCGCGAAACTTCCTTGCATGCCTTTTCAAGCCCGACGCCGATGTGGTTCTCGATATATCCCCGCTGCCAGGCAAATTTCGTGAACTTGGACAGGTAGGCTTTCACGCGGTTCGCCTGCACCTTTGCCCCCGTTGCCGCCTTGGCGTCGATGATGCCCTGCAAGGTCTTCCTGTTCAGGCTGGCAATGTCACGGCTGAGATAGGGCGCCATAGCAGCCAACAGCGATTGGCGCACTTCACTGCCTGTCCGCAGGTTCGCGAGGTGAAGGGCATCAAACGCCTCTAGCACCCTCTGAACGCTGGTTGCTGAAAGTTCCGCCTGGACCTTCCGTTCGGCTTCCCTCTCCGCCTCTGCAATGCGGTCGAACCCCCGAGTTGCCTCCAACTCAAGTTCCAAAGCCATAGCTCGGGCCGACTTGATAGACGTCTCGGGGTAGGTGCCAAGCGTATGGGTGCGCTTTGGCCCACCCTTAATGCGCTTCTCGAAAATCCAGGTGCGCTTGCCGCTGGGGATTATCCGAAACCTCAGGCCCGGCCGCGCGACGTCAGAGATTTCGACGCGCCCAGTCTCGGGCGCTTTGAGGGAGCGCAAGAGCACATCACTGATCGACTTTTTCATACCCGCCACCCCATTCCCCGGAACTACCCGAGAACATCAAAGCTAGCGGACAGCTAGCGGACATTCTCGACGGCATGGATTGATACCGCTTGAAACAAGATAAGACGGGATGGAGAAAATTGCAAATCTCTGAAAAGTTTGCGAAAAACTTTATGGCAAACATTCTTGAAACGACATGGCACGGGATGAAATCGACTGGAGATTTTCAGAGCAACAGACTTTTAATCAGTGGGTCACAGGTTCGAATCCTGTTGGGCTCACCACTATATCTTCCCCCGGAAGATTGGCACAACGGCTGATGATAATGTCAGCCAAGCGTTTGTCCAGACATTATAATTCGGCCTTCGGGCCAGCCTTTCAGCGCTGGACGCTTTTGCGTCTTCGATGATCTCATTCGGGCATTCGCGACCAATGCGCCGCTTATGTCGCTTGTCCCGAAGCTGGCGCGGCGGGGCCGGAAACCGGCCCCGAAACCCGACCCGTCACAGGATGAAATCGTCCCGATTCAGGTTCACCAGCCCCGCAAGTTCGATCTGGAAATCGGCCCGCCCGTCGTGGTTCAGATCGCCATAGACGATGGTCCGGTCATGGTCCGTGCCCGTGACATCGAACTGGCGAAAGACCACATCTGCCGTCGTGGCCGAAAAATTGCCACCGCCGCGCCAGACAAAGGCCTGGTCCCCGGCCAGCGCCGGATTCGCATCGATCCGCGACAGGTCGATTTTGTCCTGCCCATGGGTGAAATCCAGGATCAGGTCACGATGACCCGCACCCGACAGCGGGTTCAGCGGGCCGTTGTTGATATAGCCGGAATAGCCCGGCGCGGAATCCTGGACCGAGGTGAAGACGAAGCTGTCATGGCCCGCGCCGCCGCGCATCGTATCGACGCCCGCTCCGCCGATCAGCACGTCATTGCCCCCGACCCCCAGCAGGACATCGTTCCCGCCGCGACCAGACAGCGTCTCGTTGCCCGAACCGCCAACCAGCCGGTCATTCCCGGCGGTGCCGGTCAGCCCCTCGACCACATCCGTCACCGCGATGCGCAGCGCATGGCGTCCCTCGGGGCCGGTGCCGATGGTCGGATCGTTCAGCAGGACCGTCACGTCCAAAGCGGGATTGGTCTCGAAATCCAGCGCGGCCCCGGCACGCAGCCAGACCCCGCCATTGCGGATCTCGAACAGACCCGCATCCGCGCCGGTCAGCGACAGGTGGTTCGGCCCGCCATCCGGGTCGGTCACGGACAACGTCGCAACCCTGATGCCCGCCGCGGTCGACGCATCCTCGGCCAGGCTGCCGACCAGTGGCGAGACATGCAGCACCGGCGCGTCATTCACGGGCGTCACGTTGAAGCCAAAGCTGCGCGCTATCGGGACCGAGCCGTCCTCGTTTCCATCCTCGACCAGCACCCGGAACGAGGCGGAGTTGCTCTCGGACCCGTCATGCAGAAAGCTGACCCGGCCCGCGGCAATATCGGCGGAGGTAAAGCTGGCCGCGGCCGCGCCATTCACCAGCAGCGCGCCATGAACCGGGGCCGAGACACGGAACACCACGCCCGCGCCGCTGTCGTCGGGATCGCTGAAGCCGATATCGGCAGCGGTCAGGACATAGCGCCCGCCTTCGCGGACAGTCGCGTGCAGGTCTCCGATCAGGACGGGGGCATCGTTCACCGCCGCGACATTGAAGGTCAGCCGGTTCGGCGTCGGATCAAGGTCGACCCCGCCACCCGCCGTGCCGCCATTGTCCTGCACCTGAAAGGTCAGCGAGGCATAGGGTGCCCCGTTGCCATTCGCCGCGGGCCGAAACACCAGATCACCCGCGGCGATATCGGCGACGGCAACCATCTGCCCCGCCGTGACGGCGACGCCATCCAGCGTCAATTGCCCTGCCCCCGGCAGGCCGGTGATCCTGACCGCCGACAGCGCGTGTCCGTCCGGATCGCTGAAGCCGAAATCCGAAACCACCAACGCGCGGCTGCCGTCCTCGTTCAAAGAGAGTGTGTGGTTGGCACCTGATGGGGCGCGGTTTACCACGTCATCATTCACGATGATCGCGGTTGCCGCGCCCTCTGTGGCCGAGATCCTGCCCTCTCCATCGGCATGGGTCAGGGTAAGCGTCAGGCTTTCATCTGCCTCGAATTGCGAATCTGGAACAATGGCGACGCGGACGATGGCCGATTGTTGTCCTACCGCGAAGCTGACCGTCGCTGCCGGCGCGACATAGTCGGAACCTGCGGTCGCGCTGCCGCCAAGGGAAAAGGACACGCTCTCGGCTTCCGAGGTGGCTGTGCGGGTGATGGTGAACTCAAGATAACCGCCCGAACCGGTGGCCGTACCTTCATTTGCCGAGGCCGCGGTGACCGAATAGGTCGCCATGGTGTTCAGCAGGATGGTGCTGGTATTCGAACCGAAGTTCGATGTCGCGATATCAAGGTCGCCATCGCCATCGAAGTCCGCAAGCGACAACCCGCCTGGAGAGATTCCGACAGGAAGCGGCAGGCCGCTGGCAGGCGTGAAGTTGCCTGCGCCATCGTTGAAAAGAATGCTGATCGAGGAGGAGCCGGAATTGGACACCACCATGTCCAGATCGCCGTCCCCGTCCAGATCGCCAAGCTTGACGTCATAGGGGTTGTTTCCGGTCGCAAAATTGACAGGTGCCGCAAATCCGCCCGTGCCATCGTTGCGCAGGACCGACACCGAGTTGCCGCTGAAGTTGACTGCGATCAGGTCCGCCCTGCCATCGCCGTCCACGTCGCCCACGGTGATGCCCCTGGGCCCCGCCCCCGTCGCCGCCGTAACCGGGGCGGCAAAGGTTCCGTCGCCGTTGTTGAACAGGATCCCGATCGAGTTGTTGGAATTGTTGGTGACAGCCAGATCAAGGCGTCCGTCCCCGTTGAAATCCCCCAACGCCATCTGGACCGGGCGGCTACCGCCCGTCGTCAGCGGAGAACCTTGTGCCGCCGCAAAGCTGCCATGGCCGTCATTCAACATGACCGACAGATTGTTCGACGAATAGTTTGCGGTGACGAAATCAAGATCCCCGTCACCGTCGAGATCCCCGACGGCTATGCCGCGGGGACCCGTTCCAACAGCGGTGTAAGACGTAACGAAGCCGCCGGTGCCGTCGTTCATCGCAATAGTGACGCCATTGCCCGCAAGATTCGTGGCAAGGAAATCGATATCGCCGTCGCCATCCAGATCGCCGGTGACAACTGATCGCGGGGCATCGGTGGCAGGCATGAGGCCGGTTTGGGCAAATGCCCCGGTTCCATCGCCCAGCAGCACCGAGACATTGTCGCTGATGTAGTTCGCGACGAGCAGGTCCAGGTTGCCGTCACCATTCACGTCGGCGACCGCGTTGCTGACCGGGTTCGTGCCGGTCGGATTGGTGGTCATGGTCCGGAAGATGGCCATGTCAGACTCCTTCGCGCGGATGTGGGGTGGCCATGATCCGGTCGGTCCCGGACCGGATCTCGGGGCGGATTTCCCGCCTGATGTCGTCGTTGCGGAAACCTATGGCCTCGGCCATGCGTGTCCGTGGCAGGACGGCCGTGTCGTACAGCTCGGTAATGGTGTGACCGAAGCGCAGCCAATGCTCGACCCGGCCCGAGGTCAGGTCGACAACCAGAAGCCCGCAGCGTGGCGTCGCGGATTTCCGGGCAAGGCGCTGGTCAAGCTCCAGCCCGGAAAAGCTGCCGCCATGACGCGGCAGCGAAAGGCCGATCACTGCATGGTTGCCGCTGAAGGCCAGGCCCCGCGCGAAGCCGGGGCAGAAGCACAGGGGCGTAAAACTGCCATCCCGCAGATCTATCTGCCCGAATTCCCCCGTGCCCGAATTCAGCAGCCAAAGCCTGCCACGATAAAGCCGCGGCGAATGCGGCATGGACAGACCCGCCGCCGCAATCTCGCCGCTGTCGACATCGATCACCACGCCCCCTGCCTGCCGCTGGTCACGCCAACCGTCGGCGACATCAGAGGTCCCGACAGCAGTGACATAGGCAGGGCGCGTCCCGTCCATCGCCAGCCCGTTCAGATGGCAGCGATCCTCGGCCACCAGCGCACTGATGAACCGGGGCATCCACAGCGGGCGAAAGGAATCGCGGTCGCTGATCGTGGCAAGGCAATTGCACAGCGTGTTGACGAAGATCGGGCGCGGCGCGCCGTCGATCTGGGTCATTGCGATGTCATGCAGGTCGATCTGCCCGGTTACGCGTCCCTCGACCGGGGCGAATCTGCGATCGGCGCCCCCCGGCATCGCGTGGCCCTGCTGCAGGACATTCTCGAACCGCCAGAGCATGAAGGCGCTGCTGGTCCAAAGGCTTTGCCCGTCGGTCCACAGACCCTGGCAGTTTTCGATCAGCCTCTCATGCGCACGGATGCCGCCATCGGGTTTCCGCCCGACGAAGAACAGCCGCCCTGCCTGATAGGTGGTCAGCGCAAGCGCGATGTCCTGCGTTTCAAGCCAGTCCGAGAAGCCGGCCGAGCAGGTGACAAGCGGCTCGGGATTTGCCGCATCGACGCCCCCTGCCGGAGCGTCGGGCAATGCCGCGGTCACGGTCATCAGAAATGCCAGTTCATGCCGACGCGCAGCACGTCGGCAGTGACCTCATTCTCGAAGCGCGGGAATGCGCCCGCCGGATCCTCGGCCGCGCCGGTCGCGCTCACGCTGCCGAAGTCGTAATGCAGCAGGCTGAAATCCAGGCTGCGGTTTTCGGCGATGCGCCATTCGACGCCCGCGCCGAGCACCCATCCCGACCTGCCGCCCCCGCCCGAGACCTCCATCATGGCGGGGGGTGCATGGTCCCGCGCGCCGACATCGATATCCCCTCGCGCATAGCCACCGGTGACATAGAACAGCTTGTCATCCTGGGCATAACCGGCGCGCAGGCGCAGGCTTGCGGTGTTCTTCACCTTGAAATCGGCGGTTGTATCGGCCCCGGCCCCCGGAAACGACACATCGCCGCCCGCATTCAGCGCGCTCAGGTCCATCGCCGCGCCAAGGATGAAGGCGCCGTCGCCGCCGTTCTGGAATTGCCGGTCGCAGCCCAGTGTCCCGCCCAGCGCCGCGCTGGTTCCATCCGCAGAGACGGTATGGGGCGCACCGTTCCAACCCACGCCTGCCCCGGCAAACGGCCCCTCGCGGAACGGCTTGTCGGTGATGTCGGATTTGGCCCGCGCGACTCCAAGACTGACCCCGCCATAACAACCCGACCAGTCCGCGGCAGCGGCGGGCAGAAGACAGGCAAGAAAGGCGGTCGCCCCAAGGGCAGTACAAATGAAGTTGCGCAGGATAGGCCTCGCCGAAAGTGGACAATCGCTTCGGCGCAAGCTAGCGCAACTATGGCGTGTAGATGGTTAATTGCTTCGCCCAAAATGCTATCCAAATGGACAACTTTTGGCTGAAATTGTTGAACTCTCTTCGCGCCGAACATGCATCCAGGCGTCAACCCGCTCCCTGGCCCGTCGACTGGGGACGAATCGTGATGGGCCACCACCCCGCCGGCGGGGCGCGCGTCCGGTTTCGTCCGGCTGGAAAGGACCCGGAATCCGGGGGCCTTCCCACCCGACGCCCCGCTCTGTTCTTGCGCATGAGGTCCGGCTATGGGTTCATTGTCATTCCCTGGCGGCCCTCCGCCCTGACAAGATGAGAGGCGACAGCATGTCCCGAATCCTTCCCTTCAGCGGCGCCGCGGTCCTGGCGCTGGTCTGTGCCCTGCCCGCAATCGCCGACGATGCCGGAACCTGCGGCACCGTGCGCCTGTCCGATCCCGGCTGGACCGACATCACCGCAACCAACGGCGTGGCGCGCGCCGTGCTTGAGGGGTTGGGCTACAAGCCCGACATCAAGACCCTGTCGGTCCCGATCGGATACGAGGCACTGAAGAACGCCGAGACCGATGTCTTCCTGGGCAACTGGATGCCCGCGCAGCAGAAGTTCCGCGATGATCTGGAAGCCTCGGGCAAGACCGAGGAACTGGTCCAGAACCTGACCGGTGCCAAGTTCACACTGGCCGTGACCGATGCGGCCGGATCGTTGGGCATCAAGGATTTCGCCGATCTCGACGCGCAAAAGGATGCCTTTGGGGGCAAGATCTATGGGATCGAACCGGGCGCGCCCGCGAACCAGTCCATCGCCAAGATGATCGAGGATGACAAGTTCGGCCTGGGCGATTGGGAACTGGTCGAATCCGGCGAACAGGCGATGCTGGCGCAGGTCGCGCGCAATGACGCCGCGGGCAAGCCCTCGGTCTTCCTGGCATGGGCGCCGCATCCGATGAACGTGAACCTGAAGATCACCTACCTGTCGGGCGGCGACGTGGAATTCGGACCGGATTACGGTGGCGCAACCGTCCACACTGTCGCCCGCAAGGACTGGGTGGCGGGCTGCCCCAACGCGGCGAAGCTGTTCAAGCAGCTGACCTTTACCGTCGACCAGGAAAACGTGCTGATGGGCAAGATCCTGGACGACGGAGCCGATCCCGCCGATGCGGCCAAGGCCTGGATCGCGGACAACGCCGAGGCGGTGGCGAAATGGCTGGACGGCGTGACGACGCTGGACGGCAAGCCCGGCGCAGAAGCGGTCATGGCCTCGGTGAAGTAAGTGACGCGACCGAATATCCTGATCGTCATGGTCGACCAGCTGTCGGGGGTGCTTTTCCCCGACGGCCCGGCAGACTTCCTGCACGTGCCGAACCTGCGCAAGCTGGCCGAAAGGTCGACGCGCTTTTCCAACGCCTATACGGCAAGCCCGCTTTGTTCGCCCGCGCGGGCCAGTTTCATGGCAGGCCAGTTGCCGCGCCGGACGCGGGTCTATGACAATGCGGCCGAGTTCGCATCGGACATCCCGACCTATGCGCATCACTTGCGCCGCGCGGGATATCAGACCTGTCTGTCGGGCAAGATGCATTTCGTCGGCCCCGACCAGCTGCACGGCTTCGAGGAACGGCTGACCACCGATATCTATCCCGCCGATTTCGGCTGGACCCCGGATTACCGCAAGCCGGGCGAGCGGATCGACTGGTGGTATCACAACCTTGGCTCGGTCACCGGCGCGGGCGTGGCCGAGATCACCAACCAATATGAATATGACGACGAGGTCGCCTATCACGCCTGCCGCAAGCTTTATGATCTCTCTCGTGGGGGGGACGAGCGGCCCTGGTGCCTGACCGTCAGCTTTACCCACCCCCACGACCCCTTCGTGGCGCGGAAGAAATACTGGGATCTTTACGAGGGCATCCCCGAACTGGAGCCGCCCGAAGCCGTCCCCTATGACGACATGGACCCGCATTCGCGCCGGTTGATGGACGCCTGCGACTGGCGCGGGCTTGACGTGACGCGCGACCACATCCGCCGCGCGCGGCAGGGCTATTTCGCGAATATCAGCTATGTCGACGACAAGCTGGGCGAGATCCTGGACGTGCTGGAGCGCAGCCGGCAGGAGGCCGTCGTGGTGTTCCTGTCCGATCACGGTGAAATGCTGGGCGAACGCGGCATGTGGTTCAAGATGAGCTTCCACGAACCGTCGGCGCGGGTGCCGCTGATGATCGCCTCGACCGAAATGACGCCGGGACGGATCGCGACTCCGGTTTCGACCATCGATGTCCTGCCCACGATCTGCGACCTCGCGGGCATTCCGATGGATCAGGTCATGCCCTGGACCGACGGCAGCTCATTGGCGCATGGCGCGGAACAACGGGGTCCGGTCGCCATGGAATATGCGGCCGAGGGATCGATCACGCCCCTGGTCGCGCTGCGGGACGGTGACTGGAAATACATCGCCTGCCTTGCCGACCCCGAACTGCTGTTCAACCTGGCCGACGACCCCGGTGAGCGCGTGAACCGCGCGACCGATCCTGCCGCAGCCGAGGTGCTTCAGCGGATGCGGGACGTGGCAGCGCAGCGCTGGGATCTGCCCGCCTATGACGACGAGGTCCGGCAAAGCCAGGCCCGCCGCTGGGTCGTCTATGAGGCCTTGCGGAACGGCGGCTATCAGGCATGGGACCATCAGCCTGTCCAGCCCGCGGGCGAGCGCTACATGCGCAACCACATGGACCTGAACGTCCTTGAGGAATCCAAGCGCTTCCCGCGCGGGGAGTGACCATTCAGTCGAAAAGGTCCAGCGTCGCGGCCAGATCGCGCCAGTCGAGGGTGAAGACGGTGTCATTGCCCTCGGCCACCAGCAGGCCGTAACGCTGCCCCAGCCGGTCGCTCAGCTGCTTCAGCGTGGCGGCGACCCGGTCGGGGGGCTGGATGGGCAGGATCGCTGCATCGGGCGGCGCAACGATCATCCCGTGGACAAGCTGACTGCCTTCGACGCCGACGATGGCGCGCGCGGCGCCGCACGCTTCGATCAGCTCGTCCACGCTTGCGGACAGGGGATCAAGGATACGGAAGCCCCGTTCGGTCGCCAGCCGCTCGGCCAGTTCGCGCTCGTTCTTCAGCAGGCGCAGGTCGCCCCCGGTGCCGCGGATCAGGAAGACGCCGGGAACCGGTTCGGGGTGGCGACCGGCCAGCAGCTTCAATCGCAGTTCATACTGGCGGCGCCATTTGTCGGGGTTGTTCGCCAGGTCCGAAAACACGATCAGGTCGTCGAAATGCACAGCAGCGGGCATACGCATCGGATCGACGCCCAACAGCTCCTCATAGCGCGCGGCATGGCCGCCAACGGGCGGAGGCGGCGCCGTGGTCAGTGGCTCTCCGGTCCGTTCGGCCAGCGGCCATGCCACCAGCGCATCCATCAGCCAGCTTCCGAACCAGCGATTCGTGTTCCAGCTTTCATACAGCGCGCCGCTGGCCGTCTGCCGGGGCCGGAAGGCCAGCCCCAGCCGGTTGCGGCGGCTGCGCAGGTGCAGCTCGGCCCCGTCGCGGTAAAGTACGCCGTCGACAAGATCGACATTGCGGAAGCGCCAGCCCAGGGTTGGCCCCTCGCGCACGTCGCCTTCCAGCGTCAGGGCGTTGACCGTATCCGCCAGCGTCGCGAAGACGCTGGACCTGATCCGCTCGACCTGACCCGGCAAGGACAGGGCGGGTCGGATATGCACGACGCCTCCCGGTGCTTCTTCCCAGCTTTCCAGCGCACCGGCCAGGAAATCCGGATCGGGCTGGCCAAGCAGCCTGCGCAGGCGAGAGCGATAGGGACGAAGGGGGTTCGGCATGTCGGGGCAGTTCTCTTGCGGCGAGGAGAGATTGGAACGCTAGGGGCGGTCGGCGGCGCGCCCTTCGACAAGAACGGGGGCGAAGAACCGCTTGCTGCGCCGCCCCGCCATCAGCGGGTCGATCAGCGCGACGCAGCGGCGATAGTGGTCCGTGGCCCGGTGCGCGTCCAGCGCGGCCTCGTCCTCGAACAACTCATAGACGGAAAAGCTGTTCTCATCCTCGGGATCGCAAAGCAGGTCGAAGCGGATGCAGCCGGGTTCGGTCCGCGCGCCTTCCCAGTTCAGGCGGAAGGCTTCGACAAAGGCGTCGCGCTTGCCCGGATGGACCTCGATCTGGACAAGCTGGATCAGCATCTGCACCTCTGGGCCAAGTGACGGGATGGATGGTTCGGGTGCCATTTGGCACCATCGAACGGGCCGGTGACAAGCCCGGATGCGCCCAAGGGAACGAAATTCCCTTTCCGACGCGGCAACTTGCATCTTGGGGAACAGCTTGGCGCCTTTGGGCGTTCCCCCGCCGCGGGGCCGCGAAACTCCCGCACTTCCATCAACAAGGATCCCGTCCATGTCCGATCTGCTTGTGATTGCCTTCGACGACGAAGCCACCGGGTTCGAGCTGCGCAGCGAACTGGTGAAGATGCAAAAGGAATACCTGATCCAGCTTGAGGACGCAGTGGTCGTCACCCGTCCGACGGCAGACGATATCCAGCTGCACCAGCCGGTGAACCTGACCGCGGCCGGGGCCGTGGGCGGCGGGTTCTGGGGCACTCTGGTCGGGCTTTTGTTCCTGAACCCGCTGATCGGCGCGGCCGTGGGCGCGGCCTCGGGGGCGATCGCGGGGCGGCTGACGGATATCGGGATCAACGACGACTTCATGCGCGAGATCGGACGCTCGATCCCGCCGAATGGCTCGGCCGTGTTCATCCTTGTGCGCAAGATGACCGCCGACAAGGTGCTGGCGCGGCTTGAGGGCTTCCAGCTGCGCGGACGCGTCTTGCAGTCCTCGCTGCCGGACGAACAGGAGCAGAAACTGCGCGAGGCCTTTGCCGGGGGCAAGCTGGGCAGCGCGATGGGTATTCCGCAGGCCGATGCGCCCGCCAGCGTGCCCGCGACGCAGCCTGCGGCGCAACCGGGGTCGACCGCCGCGCCCGAGACCCCCTGAGCGGCGATCCAAATGCTTGACGCAATGGGCATTGGCGTGACAGGACGCGCCCATGCCCCGCCGCCGCGAAAGCATCACAGACCCCCTGCAGCCGGTTGAAGCACCGGCCAAGCCCAAGGCGCGACGTCCGCGCCCGGCCGGGCGCTGGCGTTTCCTGCGCCGGGGGCTGATGTGGCTGGGCGGCTGGATCCGCTGGATCGGGGTCAGGCTGCTGGCGCTGATGTTCGTGCTGGTCTTCCTGTTCTCGTTCATCAACCCTCCGACCAGCTGGACCATCCTGACCGAAACCCGGCAATATCCCGGCACGCCGCGCGAATGGACAAGGCTGTCGGACATCTCTCCAGACATGGTGCGGGCCGTGGTCGCGGCCGAGGATGCCAATTTCTGCAACCATTGGGGCTTCGACATGATCGAGATCCGCCGCGTGATTCATTCGGGATCCAGCCGCGGTGCCTCGACCATCTCTCAGCAGACGGCAAAGAACGTCTTCCTGTGGCAGGGGCGAAGCTGGCCGCGCAAGGTGCTTGAGACGGTCTACACTCCGATGATCGAGGCGCTCTGGTCCAAGCGCCGCATCGTCGAGGTTTATCTGAACCTGGCCGAATTCGGACCGGGCGTCTTCGGGATCTCGGCCGCCGCCAAGCATCACTTCGGAACCACGCCCGACAAGCTGTCGTCGCGGCAGGCGGCGGCCTTGGCCTCGATCCTGCCGGCGCCGAAGACGCGCAAGCCCAAGACAGGGTCGACACGCGCGCGGGCAATCGCCGATGGCGCGGCCACGATCCGCAGCGACGGGCGCGATTCCTGCCTGATCCTGCCGCGCTGAATCCAACCTTGTTGAAACCGCGACGGGCGAAGCGTATCACAGGCTGTCCGCGAAATTCCCCCGGTGCTTTCCCCAGATGAATACTTCTTCCAGCAATTCCACGATCCGGCTTTACCACATTGCCCTGTCGCCCTTCTGCCGCAAGGTCCGACTGGTGCTGGCCGAAAAACGGATCGAGGTCGAATTGGTCGAGGACCGATATTGGGAACCGGGGTCCGAAATCCTGCGCCGCAACCCGGCAGGCAAGCTTCCGGTGCTGCGGATGGACGGGCGGCTTCTGGCAGAAAGCCAGGCGATCTGCGAGTATCTCGACGAAAAATACCCCTCTCCCGCGCTGATGCCGCATTCGGCGATCGACCGGTTCGAGGTGCGCCGCCTGTGTTCATGGTTCGACGACAAGTTCAGCGCCGAATGCACCCGTCCCGTGATGAACGAACGGGTCTGGAAAAAGGTGATGCGGCTTGGCTATCCCGACTCGCGCACAGTCAAGGCGGGGCTGTCTGCGATCCGCTATCACATGGATTATATGAAATCGCTGCTGGAGCATCGGCGCTGGCTGGCGGGTGACGTGATGACGCTGGCCGATTTCGCCGCCGCCGCGCATCTGTCCTGCCTCGACTATATTTCGGACGTGGACTGGACCCATTCCTCGGAGGTGCAGGAATGGTATGCCAAGATCAAGTCGCGCCCGGCCTTCCGCAGCCTGCTGGCCGACCATCTGCCGGGCGTTCACCCGGCGCCACATTATGCGCTCCTGGATTTCTGATCCTGTCGATATCCGTTCCCGGCTAGAGGATCAGGCGCGGGCCGAGGGTTTCTCGGCCCTTGGCATTTGCGCGCCCGACGCCGATCCCCGCCTGCCCGACCGCCTGGCCGAGTTCCTTGCCGACGAACGCCACGGCCAGATGGAATGGATGGCCGAACGCACCCATTGGCGAGCAGCGCCCGATGCCCTGTGGCCACAGGCGCGCTCGGTCATCATGCTGGCCGAGCTTTACACCCCTGAACACGACCCGACCGAGGTTCTGGCCCATCCCGACCGGGGCGCGGTCAGCGTCTATGCCCAGGGCAAGGATTACCACGATCTGGTCAAGAAGCGGCTGAAGCGACTGGGCGGTTGGCTGGTCAACCTGACCGGTTGCGAGATCAAGGTGTTCGTCGACACTGCCCCGGTCATGGAAAAACCGCTGGCGCAGGCGGCCGGGCTGGGCTGGCAAGGCAAGCACACCAACCTGCTTTCGCGTGAGCTGGGAAGCTGGTTCTTTCTTGGCTCGATCTTCACCACCCTGGACCTGCCGAAAGATGCCGCAGAGGTGTCGCACTGCGGATCGTGCCGGGCCTGCCTTGACGTCTGTCCGACCGGGGCCTTTCCAGCCCCCTATCAACTGGATGCGCGGCGCTGCATTTCCTATCTGACGATCGAACACAAGGGACCGGTCGATCCAGAATTGCGCCCGCTGCTGGGCAACCGGATCTATGGTTGCGACGACTGCCTTGCCGCCTGCCCCTGGAACAAGTTCGCCCAGGCCGCGACCGAGCTGCGCTATCACGGCCCACACGGCGCCCCTGCCCTGGCCGAGCTGGCGGCGCTGGATGACGCCGCCTTCCGCGAAAGATTTTCCGGCAGTCCGATCAAGCGGATCGGCAGAAATCGCATGGTCAGGAATGTGCTTTACGCAATCGGCAATTCGGGGCTTGCACATCTGCGTCCAGTCGCGGAAGCCTTGGCGCATGATCCCGACCCCGCCGTGGCAGACGCGGCGCAATGGGCCTGCCAAAGACTGACATGATTCCTACGCCTCCAAGTCCTCTGCGCGGTATCCTGCTCAAATGCGTCAGCGTGATGGTGTTCACCGTCATGGCGTCGATCATCAAGGCGACCTCGGCCAGCGGCCTTGGCGTCCCGCCCGGTCAGCAGGTCTTTTTCCGATCCTTTTTCGCAATCCCGGTGATTCTCGTCTGGCTGCTCTGGCGCGGAGAGTTGGGCGTCGGACTGCAGACCTATCGCCCGATGGGACATTTCTATCGTGGCGTGATCGGCACGATGGCGATGGGGTTGGGGTTCTGGGCGCTGTCGCTGCTGCCCTTTCCCGAAGTCACCGCGATCGGCTATGCCGCGCCTCTGCTGACCGTCATCTTCGCCGCGATGTTTCTGGGCGAAGAGGTCCATCTGTTCCGCATCAGCATGGTGGTGATGGGGCTTCTGGGCGTGGTGATCGTGCTGTCCCCGCGCCTGACCACCGGGGCCGAAATGGACCTGCGCGAAAGCCTGGGCACGGTCGTCACGCTGGCAGGAGCGTCCTGCACCGCGCTTGCGATGATCTTCGTGCGCAAGATGGTGCAGGAAGAGCGGACCTCGGCCATCGTCTTCTGGTTCTCGGTCACGTCGACGTTGCTCAGCCTGCTGACATTGCCCTTTGGCTGGGTGATGCCGGACCTGCGCACGGCGGCGCTGCTGATCACGATCGGATTGCTGGGCGGGCTGGGGCAGATCCTTCTGACCTCGGCCTATCGCTATGCCGATGCCTCGCTGATTGCACCGTTCGAATATGCCTCGATGCTGCTGGCGCTGCTGATCGGCTGGTTTGTCTTTGGCGAGGCTCCGACCCTTGTGATGCTGGCGGGCGCGGCGCTGGTCATCACCGCGGGCATCCTGATCATCTGGCGGGAACGCCATCTTGGGCTGGAACGCAACCGCCAACGCAAGGCAATGACCCCGCAGGGCTGATCACCGCTTGGCCGCGCGCCGTCAGGGCTGGCCGCCAAAACCATAGGCGACGTAATCACGCAGATAGGTGCGCTTTGCCGCGCCGCGCAGCTTCTGGTCGTTCAGGAATTCCGGGAAGCGCTCGGTCGCCTGCGGCAGCGCGGGGGCCTGCCGGATGCCCACGCTGCTGGCCAGCCAGCCGATCTCACGCTCCAGATCGGATTCGCGCAGCACCATGTCCGGCGCGCCGAATCGCGAAAAGCCCGACAGAACCTCGGCCTGGCTCGCCCAGCCCGGATGCGTCGGCAACGAGGTCTGGCCGTTCACGTTGCGACGCAGGAAGTCCAGGAAGGTTTCGAACAGCTCGGCCCGACGGCTGTCGGTCAGGTCCGGAAGGTCCTCTTCTCGTGGCAGGGCCACGCGATGGACCTGACGCATCAGGTCGCGCAGCTCGGCATTTCCGCCCTGCAGAAGTGCCTCGAACGCGGACCAGGCGCGCCGCAGCGGATGGCGCAGGACGGTAAAACTGCGATGCCCGGTATGGTCACGCTTCCACTGGCGCAGGCTGTTCTGGTTCAGGTCGCCGGTCACCTCGCCGATCTGGCGCAGCCACGCGCTGATCCTGTCACCCGGCCCGCCCTTGATCGGCATGAAGACAAGACCCTTGCCTGCCTCGGCCGCCAGGAACGAGGGCACCGCCGGACCGCGGCGCGGTTCGAAATTCGGAATCCGACGCAGCATGAAGGGATCCAACTCCGACAGCGCGGTCTGCATTTCCTGAAAATTCGAAACCTTTTCGGACAGTTCACGGGGGTTTTGCGGCACCTGGTCGCTGGCGGGTGCGACCTTTTCCAGGTCTGTCCGCCCCATCCAGTGCAAAAGTCCGGTCATGACCCCGGTATCGCGCAGATCCTCGTATCCCAGCCAGAAGGCCGATTGACCGGTCACCTGCAGGCGATGCTGGATGCGCAGCTGAAACTCCTCGACCTCCGACGCGACCTGCCGGAACTCCTCGGGCTCGAACCGGGCGGCGGCAGGGATCGGGGTCTCGGTCTCGTTCAGCTTCCACTGGTTCGTGGCGCGGGCCAGCGCAGTCGAGACGTAACTGTCGACCGGGTTGCGGGTCAGGATGATCTTGGCGCAGGCCCGGTCGTCCATAATCGCATCGAAGACCCGCGGATCGTGGTCGTGGAAATAGCGAAAGCCCGGCAGGTGGTTCGGCTTGTCGAAGATCGCGGCCAGCAGGCGATGTGGATCCTCGTCCCGCTCGGCCTTGGTGATGCCCTTCAGCTCGTCCTTGTCGGGCCAGCCCATCATGTAGGGGTTGAAGGCCTCTCCGAAGCAGGTGACGCGCTTCAGTGCGTTCAGCGTCGCCTCAAGCAGGTTCGACCCTGTCCGCATTTCGGCGAAGATGACGAAGCGCTGAAAGGTCTGGGTCATGTCACATGCTTTCCTTGCTCGGGACCGGTTCGACGACGGGGAACTCGCCCATCAGTTGCGGACGCAGACCCGCATTGCGCAATCGCTGCAGAAAGCGGCCCATTCCGGCCAGTTCCCGCATCTCGGGAAGGTTCGCGGACATGTCCGGATCACCCCCCAATTCGCGCAGGACGCTGCGCAGCACCCCTGCCGGGCGCGAACAGAAATCGCCCAGGTCCCAGATCCGGGTGCGCGCCTTCAGCCAGACCGAGTTCAGCACACCCATCTGCTCAAGCTCGATCCGCTGAAGCACGGCGGCAATGCGCCGGATGTCGTCGAAGGGCATGCCCGAATGCAGCAGCGGCACCGCCCAGGCCCCGGTGATGACATAGAACTGTGCGTTAGGATCGGTCGCCATGAACCAGTTCAGGTTCTGCTGGTCACGCGGGCTGTACTGGATCACCTGCATCCGCTGGGACATGCGGATCAGGTTGGCGACAAAGCCACGCGGGTCCAGATCGCGCAGCGCCGCGCTGTCGCTGAGCCCCCCCGGACCAATTCGCGAGCGGTTGGAAAATTCGACCCCGTCTTGCGACAGAAGATGGCCGTGGACATCGGCATCGACCCGTTCGGCCAGCCAGGGTTCGAAACCGGGGAACAGGTCCGAAAACCCCTGCATCACCGCATAGGGGGCCGAGGTCTTGCCGTTCTCGCGGTCCTTCATGGGAAAGCGGCTCTGCATGTACAGTCCCGGCCTGCCCAGGCGGCGTCGGCTGACGGCCTGTCCGATGATGCGGTCAAGCCGCTCGGGCTGGGGCTCTGCCGCCGAAGGTTCGCCATGCACCGGGCGCGGGAAATAGGTGTAAAGCGCCGTCGCCCGCGGCCAGATCTTGCGCGCGACGAAGCAGCGCGATTCCTCGAGAATCTGGCGGTGGTCGTTGTAGAACATATAGGGCTTGCCCTGGTCGTCGAACTTGGCAAGCGTCAGCGAGCGGCTTTCGATCCGGTTCGAATGCAGCCGCGCCAGCGTCTGGAAATAGCTTTCGTCCGGGATCCAGACGCGGTTGAAATATCGGTCGAATTCGGGACGGCGGCGATCGGCAAGAATCGCGTGCAGCGTCACCCGCGTCAGGCACCACCATTGCGACCCAAGATGCGGGACCAGTCCTTCGGGGATGCGGCGTTTGAACTTCAGGCGGCGCTGCAGCTCGACATAGCGGTCGAAAAGCTTGCGCCGACGGCGATAGGCAAAGGGAAAGCGCAGGGTAAAGCGTTCCTCGTTCAGCCCGCCGACGGTCCAGCCGACATCCTCGGCGGTCACGCTTTCGATGAAATCACGATTGGGATGGCGCGACAGGAAGGCGATCAGGTCCGCAACCGGCCGGAGCGGCAGGCACGATCCCGACACGACCATCACATGGCTCACGTCCTCGAACCGGTCCAGCAACAGCGCTGCTGCATCCTGGGTGGCGCGGACCAGGCTGAAGCTGCCCCATTCGCAGGGATGGCGACGGGAAAACACCACGTCCTCGAACCGGTCGAGGTCGGCCTTCATGGTGGCGACCTCCATGGCCGAAACCTTGGCGTCGATATGAATCGCCACGACCGCCCCACCAGCCGCCCAGACCTCGGCCATGCGGGCAGCCAACGGCAATTCGTTGTGGCACAGCATGACGATGCCCAGCCGGACCTTGCCGCCGCGCAATGGAGCGGGCGGTTCATGTTCGGGGGCCGTCATGCCCAGTTCCCCTTGGAGATCAGTCCCAGATCCTCCAGTTGGCGCCAGTCTTCATATCGGCGCGATTCCTCGCACCAGAAATCCTGTTCGTCCTGAAGACCCGAGTGATAGGCCATGTATTCCTGGCTGTCCGAGTAATGCTGCCGACGCTCAAGCTCTTCGGCGGATTTCTGGGCAAAGGTGGACAGGAACTTTGCATGAAGCAGGCAGCCCGAGGCCTTTTCGCCACCATCCTCGTCATAGACCACGTTCAGCGAACGCGGCAGCAGCATGTGGGTCGAGCTGACATAGACATATGACCGTTCCCAGCGCACCAGCGGGATCTTGTTCAGCGCCGGTCCCTGGGCGGGATTGTCATGGAAGAATGCGCGGCTGCGCGGCCCGCCCTGGATCCACAGGTTGCCGTATTCGCCATTCTTGCGGATCGTGTAATTCGCCGGATCGAACCAGCTTGCGATCTGGAACGGATCCTCACCCTCCACATAGGTGCGGGCATGAAGCGGACCCTTGGGATACATGTCCAGCAGCATCGACGAAAAGGATTTGATCGCAGAGGCGTCCAGCCAATCCGTCAGGGCCTTCAGCGGCCGGGTATCGTGATGCGGATAGATCAGGAATTCGTCGGGATCGACGGTCAGACACCAATGCCCGACACCGTGGCGGAACAGCAGCCAGTTGATCCAATCCATCCCGAAACGGGAATCCTTGTAACTGGAATGGGTCAGCCAGACGGAAACATCCATCTGCTCGCTCAGATATTCCAGCCCGCCATCATCCGAGCCATTATCGACGACCAGGAAATGCTGGACCCCCATGCGCCGGTAATATTCCAGGAAATAGGGTAGCCGCACCTTTTCGTTGCGGATCGACATGAACAATAGGATATCCCCGCGCCGAATGCGCCGGGTCCGCACCGCAATCGGGTGCAGGCGATGCCGCCGCCGGATCGCGCGCCCCAGCAAATATTGCCGACGGACACGGAGTCGCAACTTTCGCCGGGTGATCCTGAACAGTCGCTTCACGGGAATCTTCGCTTTTAGCCCGGCATAGCCGCCGCCGACCGTGGGTGCAATCCTTCGCGCATGAGCCCTTCCACAGCGGCAAAATGTGCATCCCATTGCGGCACGGCCAGCGCCGGGTGCCGCAAGACGGGCCGTGCGGCGATCTCGATCACGGCGTCGGCCCATTGTCCGGCATCGTCGGGGGAAAGATAGCGGGCATAGTCGCCCAGCAATTCGCGCGCGACCGGCAGTGGCGCGCTGAGCACCGGAATGCCGCGCGCCGCGGCCTCGGTATAGGGAAGACCGAAGCCCTCGGCCCGGCTTGGCATCAGCAGGGCATGGCAGCCGTCCAGCAGCCCCGCTACGGCCCCGTCGTCCAGATTCGAGAACTCACGCACCGCCCCATTCGCCGGACAGCGGTCCAGGCGCGCGAAGGTCACATGATTTTCCCAGCCACGCCGACCAATGATGACAAGGCCGGGCATCGCCTCGGCCGGCAGGCGGCGGGCCATCGTCTCCCAGCAATCCAGAAGCAGCGCATGGTTCTTGCGCGGCTCGATCGTGCCAAGGGTGACGAAATACGGCCGGTCCGGCGCGATCTGCGCAGACAGGGGCGCGGGGACAGCAAGTCGCGTCCCGATTGGCGCGACAAAGACATCCGCTCCTGCCGGAATGCCCATCCGGTCGCGCCAGCGCAAAATCGCATCCCGCGTCGCGCCCGAAATGGCCAGGATCTGGTCGGCATGGCCCAGAACCGCGGTAAGACGCTCGCGGAACTTCGCGGATTGTCCGGCGCGGGTGAATTCGGGATGGTCCAGCGGGATCGTGTCGTGGACAAGCACGACCCGGCGCAGCACGCCAAGCCCCGCCAGAAGCGGCGCCGACAGGTTGCTGTGCCCGACATTCAGGTAGATCGCGTCCCCGCCCAGCAAGGCAGCGGCGCGGGCCGCGATGCCTCGCCCCGCTGGCCCGGCCGCATGCAGTGCCATCCGCCGTAGTGCCGCTTCGGCGCGCGCGCTCAGGTCCTGGCGTCCGCGAAGCCGGTCGATCAGCACGGGGTCGGGCAAATCCTCGACCCGGCCCGAAAGCCAGTCAAGGATCTTACGCCCGGCCTCGCACGGCAGAAGCAACTGCCCGCGTCGGACACGGGCCAACAGCAGGCAGGGCTGCGCGCTTTGGCCAAGATGGGCCAGCCACTCGGCCTCGACACGGTCGATACCGGTCGCCGGACCCTTCCCCAGCCGCGAGATCAGGCGCGAGACATCCAGCAGGATCGCCGGATCAGCGCTCATATCCGCCGTGCTGGTGCCAGCGCCACGCGTCGCCGATCATCTGCGGCAGGGTCGACCGCACCGGGTCCCAGCCCAGCACTGACATGGCCTTGCCACTGCCCGAGACCAGCTTGACCGCGTCCCCGCCCCGCCGCGGTCCTTCGACCATCGGGATCGGGCGATTGGTGACGTGGCGCGAATTGTCGATCACCTCGCGCACCGAGAACCCGTTGCCGGTGCCAAGGCAGAAGACGTCCTGCGCGCCGCGCGGGACATTGCCCGCCAGCAAGTGGCGCAACCCCAGCACATGCGCATCCACAAGATCCATGACATGGACATAGTCACGGATGCAGGTGCCGTCCTGGGTGGGGTAATCGGTACCGTGAATGGTCAGGGCGTCGCGCTTGCCGTCGATCGCGTCAAGGATCAGCGGGATCAGGTGCGTCTCGGGCTGGTGGAACTCGCCCACCTCGCCATCGGGATCGGCGCCGGCCACGTTGAAATAGCGGAAGATGACCGAGCGAAGGCCGTCGGCGGCGCCGAAATCCTTCAGCATGTCCTCGATCGCGCGCTTGCTGGCGCCATAGGCGTTCAGCGGTGCCTGGGCCGTCATTTCGTCCAGCACGACGCCATCATGATCGCCATAGGTCGCGCAGGTCGAGGAAAAGACGAAATTCCCGACCCCGGCGGCCAGCGTCGCCTCGATCAGATTCAGCGATGCCGAGACATTGCCGCGCCAGTATTTCCCCGGTTCGCGCATTGCCTCGCCGACCTGGCTCAGGGCGGCGAAATGCATGACCGCAACGGGCTTGTGGATCGCGTACACCTCGTCCAGGCGCGCACGATCCATCAGGTCGCCCTGTTCGAAGGGGCCGAATTTCACGGCATCGCGCCAGCCGGTGCAAAGATTGTCGTAAGTGACCGGAATGAATCCCGCGTCACGCAGCGCCTTGCAGGCGTGCGAACCGATATAGCCCGCGCCGCCCGTCACAAGAACCTTGTCCGTCATCGTTATTCAGCGGCCTTCCGCATGGACATGATGTCTGCGAGATAGTCGCTGAATTCGTCCTTCAGCTCGTCCCTGGCCAGTCCGAATGCGACGGTGGCCTGCAGGAAGCCCGCTTTCGAGCCGCAGTCGAAACGCTGCCCCCGGAAGCGCAGGCCGAAGACGTCGCGGCCCTCGGCGATCTCGTCGGCGATGGCGTCGGTCAGCTGGATTTCCCCGCCCGCGCCCTGCTTGAGCTTGTTGAGGTTCTCCATCACCGTCGGCGCCAGGATATAGCGTCCGATCACCGCCAGGTTCGAGGGCGGGTTGTCCTTGGGCTTCTCGACCATGCCGCGGGCGCGGACGATGGCGCCCATGTCCTCGGCCACGTCCAGAACGCCATAGGACTTGGTCTTTTCAAGCGGAACTTCCATGGTCGCGACCATGGTGCCGCCGGTGTCCTGATAGGCCTCGATCATCTGCTGCAGGCAGGGCGGCTCGCCCATGATCACGTCGTCGGTCAGGATCACGGCCACCGCCTCGTCCTGCAGAAGACGCCGCGCGCACCAGACCGCGTGGCCCAGACCCAGCGCCTTGTGCTGGCGCACATAGGCGATCGCCCCGGAATCCATGTTGGTCGCCCGCAGCACGTCCAGAAGATCGGTCTTGCCGGCCTTCTTCAGGCTCGATTCCAGCTCATGCGCGTGGTCGAAATAATCCTCCAGCGCGCCCTTGCCACGAGAGGTCACGAAAATGAACTCCTCGATCCCGGCAGCCCGCGCTTCGTCAATCGCGTATTGGATCAGAGGCCGGTCGACCAGCGTCATGATCTCTTTCGGAATGCTCTTCGTGGCCGGCAGAAAGCGGGTCCCAAGTCCCGCTACCGGGAAAATGGCCTTCGTCACTTTGCGACTCATCAATCTGGTCTCCTGATATCTGCGCCGTCTGGGCAGAGATTATCTCGTTTCGCCGACGGTTGCACAACAATCCCTCAGCACACGGATCAGTTCAGCACTGATCTGGAAATAAATTCGAATTCAACATGAAGCAGCGCGAAATCGCCGATCATCGCCGCACTGCGGCAAAAAACCCCCATTCCCGGGCGATCCTTGCTGAACGCGTCATCAATATCATATGAGAATCGCCCGGCCTCGAGGCGCCCCAGACCCCACCATATTGCTCCCACCAGCCGCCGTCACGCAAAGTCAGACGATGGGGCAGAAATGTCGGGGTCAGAAGCAACAGGGTCACCAACTTGCCTTCGGCGACCGCATCCGCGGCGCGCGCGCGCAATTTCCGCGCATTCCAATGCCATCCCCAGATGAATTCGGCCCCGGGCGGCGACGCTGGGAATGGCTGGAAGGCCGGCGGCGCGGGATGGGTCCAGACCGGGTCGGGCGGCACGCCCGCGGCCGCGGCCTCGGCGATCCCGGACTCCAGCGTGGCCAGCAGCGACCCGACCCGCAACGGGTCCAGCCGTCCCGCCACCATGTGCCGCAGCAGGCGCTGGCGCTGCGCCTGGCGCAGCCAGTCCACGTCCCCGCCATGCCGTGCGGCGAAGAAAGCGGTCGAGCGCCCGATGGCGGACAGATCATGGGGCACGCCCACCACCGCACGCGAGACGCCCGGGGCCAGCCCGTGGATCACCTCTGCCTCGGGGATGACGGCGGTCAGCCGCACCGGAAAGCGTTCGGCGAGCCGCAGGTTCACATCGCTTTCATCCAGATGATAGGCAAAGGCCGGATCGAAGCCGCCGATCTCCAGCAGCGTGCTGCGGCGAAAGGCGCAATTCGTGCCGACGGTGCTGACCGGTGCGCCCTCCTCGGGGCCAAGGAACTGCGCCTCCGAGACCTCGATCTCATAGCTTTGCCCCGAAGGCGTGATCCTTTCGGCGCGGACCTGCCAGGCCAGCCCGTCGGGGCCACGCGTGAAGCCGGTCGCCGCCATCACCCGCGGATCGGCAAAAGGACGCGTCAGCGCCAGCGCCCATCCCGGCTCGGCCAAGGCGTCGTCATCGATGAACAGCACCACCTCTCCCGCGGCAAGCGCAAGGCCAAGGTTGCGCGCGATCGAGATGTTCGGGACATCGCAGGAGACCCGCTTCAACGGCAGGTCGGGCAGCGTCTGCAGCGAAGCCGGATCGGCCACCAGCACGACTTCAAGATGGGGATGGGTCTGGCGGGTCAGCGCCGAAAGGCAGCGTTCCAGTTCCCGCGGCCGGTGGCGCGAGACGACGATCACCGTCGCGCTTGCGCCACCCTGCCGGTGCATCAGGCGATACCCATGCGCTGCATCATCGCCTCAAGCTTCGGCACGTCCGAAGGGTTGTTCAGTTCCCAGAATTCGCGGCCCCGGGCCTCGACTTCGACGCACAGGATCCGACGGCCGCGCTCAAGAAAGCGAAGCTGTTCAAGTCCTTCCAGGACCTCCAGCCGCCCCTCGCCCCATGCCGGGTATTCCGCCAGCGCGGCCGGGCGATAGGCATAGACGCCGACATGGTGAAAGAGCGGGGTCGGATCACTGGGACCGAAATCGGCCGCGGCGAAGGGGATCACCTCTTTCGAGAAATAAAGCGCCCGCCGGTCATGGCCGAAAACCGCCGTGGTCCCGCCGACGCGACCGGCCACGCGGTCCGCGATCAGATCCGACCGCATCGCCCCGGAACAGCGCAGGACCGGCGTGGCGACGTCAGCGCCCGGATCGGCACGCAGGCCCTTGACCAGTTCCTCGACGAACCAGGCCGGGGTCAGCGGCGCGTCACCCTGAAGGTTCACGACGATCTCGGGCGACAGGCCCAAATTGGCCACGGCCTCGGCGCAGCGTTCGGTTCCGTTTCGCGCCGAAGGCGAGGTCATCGCCACCTCGGCGCCAAATCCTGCGGCGTGATCCCGGATGCGCTCATCGTCGGTCGCGACGATTACCCGTTCGATCCCCTGCACCTCGCAGGCGGCATCCCAACTGCGGCGGATCAGGCTGAGTCCAGCCCCGGTCGCGCCACGCAGCTCGACCAAGGGTTTCCCGGGATAGCGCGTCGAGGCGTGGCGAGCCGGAATCACGATGACGACTGACATGGGTTCAGCCCTTGACCAGCAGGACGCCCGGCGCGAAGGCGATGAAGAAGGGGTTCTCGAATCCCGGCTTGCCATAGGCCAGCGGAGTGTGATCGTCGAAGCGGACGACCTCGCCGCCCGCGCCGCGCAGGACCGCATCACCCGCGGCGGTGTCCCATTCCATGGTGCGGCCAAGGCGCGGATAAAGGTCCGCCTCTCCCGTAGCGACCAGACAGAATTTCAACGACGACCCCGCCGAGGTCATGTCGCGCACTCCGTAGCGCCCGATATAGGCGTCTGTCGCCGCGTCGCGATGCGACTTCGAGGCGACGACCATCAACCCGCGATTGTCGGGGGTGGAGTTCACGCCGATCGGCGTGACATGGCCCGGGGCATCACCGAAGGGGCCCTTCTCCTCGACCGAACCGCCATCGGCGGAGGTATAGAAAAGCCTCCCCTTTGCCGGGGCATATACGACGCCAAGCCGCGGCACGCCATTTTCGACATAGGCGATGTTGACGGTGAAATCGCCGCGGCGCTGCACGAATTCCTTGGTACCGTCCAGCGGATCGACGATCAAAAAGGTCGAATGCGCCTGGCCATGCGTCGCGGCCTGTTCTTCGGTCACAAGCGGAATATCGGGGAATTTCGCCCTCAGACCGGCAGAGATCAGCGCATCGGCCGCCTCATCCGCCTCGGTCACGGGCGAGGCGTCGGATTTCGCCCTGACCTCGAAGTCCTCGGCGCCATAGATCCGCATGATTTCATCGCCAGCCTTCAATGCCAGTCGCCGCATTTCGGCAATCATTACATCAAATTGCATGAGCTATCCCTTTCCTTGCGGCCGACCGCCGGTCTGCAGGCGATTGAATGCGGCACCCGGTTTCCTTATGATGCCAGCGATTGCACAGGGCAAGCGCCCCCTCGCAACAAGCACGGGATCCCGCCAACCGATGTTCGTCCAGCCACGCAACCGCAACATGTTCGAGGCCGCGTTCAACACGCTGGCCCTGATCTATCACGTGACGGCCAACAACCTGCGCAAGGGGCAGCGCAATGCCATCGTCGGGCTGCTGATGACAGTGGTCCGGGGCATCATGATGATCCTGGGCTTCTATCTGCTTTTCGTCATCATCGGGGTGCGCCGCTCGCCACTGCGGGGGGACTTCACGGTCTATATCATGACCGGCATCTTCATGTTCATGACCCATACCCAGTCGATCGGCGCGGTCGCGGGGGCGGGGAATCCCACGAACCAGATGGTAAAGCACGGCCCCATGAACACGGCCGTCCTGATCGCTGCCGCGGCGCTTGCGACGCTGTATCGGCAGACCTTTGCGGCGATCGTGATTCTGGCCGGCTATCATTACCTGATGGAGCCGATCCATATCGAATACCCGGTCGCCTGCTATGGAATGCTGCTGATGGCCTGGTTCTCGGGCTGTACGATCGGGCTGATCTTCCTGTCCTTCAGGCCTTGGTGGCCCCAGGCCGCGCAGGTGCTGACCGCGTTCTACCAGCGCATGAACATGGTCTTTTCCGGGAAGATGTTCGTCGCCAACACCCTGTCGACGGCGATGCTGCATTCCTTCTCGTGGAACCCGCTGTTTCATATCATCGACCAGACGCGCGGCTTCGCCTTCATCAACTACACCCCGCGCAATACGAGCCTGGAATACCCGCTGTATTGTATCATCGCGTTGCTGATGATCGGGCTGATGGCCGAGTTCGTGACCCGCAAGTCCGTCTCGATCAGCACCATGGCGGGACGCTGAGGGGCGCGGCGCCCGTCCCTTTGGCGACGCGACGACCGCAAGCGGGATTCGATCCCATGCCTAGCTTGCAGGCGGTTTGAGGCCTTCCTATATAGCCCCAAGAGTTCGAAGGGCTTTCCCTTCGGTCAATCAAAGGGATCGGGATTCGGGGGCCGTATTCGGACCCGGGGCCCAAAATATCGCCGCAAGAAAGGTTATTGCATGTCTAAAGTCATCGGCATCGACCTCGGGACCACGAACAGCTGCGTCGCCATCATGGACGGCAGCCAGCCCAAGGTCATCGAGAACTCGGAAGGCGCGCGCACGACCCCCTCGATCGTCGGTTTCACCGACAGCGAGCGGCTGGTCGGCCAGCCGGCCAAGCGCCAAGCCGTCACCAATCCGTCGAACACCGTCTTCGCCGTCAAGCGTCTGATCGGCCGTCGCACCACCGATGCGGAAGTGGAAAAGGACAAGAAGCTTGTCCCCTACAACATCGTGGACGGTGGCAATGGCGACGCCTGGGTCGAAGTCCGGGGCGAGAACTATTCGCCCAGCCAGGTTTCCGCCTTCATCCTGCAGAAGATGAAGGAAACCGCCGAATCGTATCTGGGCGAGCCGGTGACGCAGGCCGTCATCACGGTTCCCGCCTATTTCAACGACGCCCAGCGTCAGGCGACCAAGGACGCGGGCAAGATCGCGGGGCTGGAAGTCCTGCGCATCATCAACGAGCCGACCGCGGCCGCGCTGGCCTATGGCCTCGACAAGAAGGATTCGAAAACCATCGCGGTCTATGACCTTGGCGGCGGAACCTTCGACATCACCATTCTGGAAATCGACGACGGCCTGTTCGAAGTGAAATCGACCAACGGGGACACGTTCCTTGGCGGCGAAGACTTCGACATGCGCATCGTCAACTATCTTGCCGACGAGTTCAAAAAGGAACACGGCGTCGATCTGACCAAGGACAAGATGGCCCTTCAGCGCCTGAAGGAAGCCGCCGAGAAGGCCAAGATCGAGCTTTCGTCCTCGTCCCAGACCGAGATCAACCAGCCGTTCATCTCGATGGACAAGAACTCGGGCACGCCGCTGCACATGGTCATGAAACTGACCCGCGCCAAGCTGGAAAGCCTGGTTGCCGACCTGATCAAGCGCACGATCAAGCCGGTTCAGGACGCGCTGAAGGATGCCGGCCTGTCGAAAGGCGACATTGACGAGATCGTTCTGGTCGGCGGCATGACCCGCATGCCCAAGGTTATCGAGGCGGTCAGCGAATATTTCGGCAAAGAGCCCCACAAAGGCGTGAACCCCGATGAAGTCGTGGCGCTTGGCGCGGCCATCCAGGCCGGCGTTCTGCAAGGCGACGTCAAGGACGTGGTCCTGCTTGACGTGACCCCGCTGTCGCTGGGCATCGAGACGCTGGGCGGTGTCTTCACCCGACTGATCGACCGCAACACCACGATCCCGACCAAGAAGTCGCAGATCTTCTCGACGGCCGAAGACAACCAGAACGCCGTGACCATCCGGGTCTTCCAAGGTGAACGCGAAATGGCCGCGGACAACAAGCTGCTGGGCCAGTTCAACCTTGAGGATATCCCGCCCGCGCCGCGCGGCATGCCGCAGATCGAAGTCACCTTCGATATCGACGCGAACGGCATCGTCTCGGTCTCGGCCAAGGACAAGGGTACCGGCAAGCAGCAGAACATCACCATCCAGGCTTCGGGCGGTCTGTCCGACGAAGATATCGACAAGATGGTGAAGGACGCCGAGGCCAATGCCGAAGCCGACAAGAAGCGCAAGGAACTGGTCGAGGCCAAGAACCAGGCCGAAAGCCTGATTCACTCGACCAAGAAATCGCTGGAAGAGCATGGCGACAAGGTCGACGGCTCGACCGTCGAAGTGATCGAGCTGGCCATCGGCGCGCTTGAGGATTCGCTCAAGACCGAGGATGCCGGCAAGATCAAGGGCGGCATCCAGAACCTGATGGACGCCTCGATGAAGCTGGGCGAGGCAATCTACAAGGCCACCCAGTCCGAAGGCGGCGAAGCTGGCGAAGCCGAGGAACCCCGGTCGCGTGACGAGGACGACATCGTCGACGCCGACTTCGAAGACCTCGGCGAAGGCAAGCGCAAGTAAGCGCATGTAAAAGCAACCCTCAGGCCGGCCCGCAGCACAAAACGCGCGGGCCGGCCAATTCTTGAAAGACCCCGGACGCGAACGACATGGCGAAACGTGACTATTACGAAGTGCTGGGCGTTGCTCGAGGCTCTTCGGCCGACGAGATCAAGAAGGCCTATCGCACCAAGGCAAAAGAGCTGCATCCCGACCGCAACAAGGATTGCAAGGTCTCGGAAGCCGCGTTCAAGGAAGTGAACGAAGCCTATGAGTGCCTGAAGGACGACCAGAAAAAGGCGGCCTATGACCGCTTCGGTCACGCTGCGTTCGAAGGCGGGGGCGGTGGTTTCGGCGGCGGATTCCGCGGCGCGAATGGCCAGGGCGATTTCGGCTCGGCCTTTGCCGACGTATTCGAGGATCTTTTCGGCGACATGATGGGTCGCCGTCCCGGCAATGGCGGCGGACGTTCGCGCGCAAGCCGTGGCCAGGACCTGCGCTATAACCTGCGCGTCACGCTGGAAGAGGCGTTCTCGGGCGCACAGAAGGCGATCACCGTGCCCGGATCGGTGGCTTGCGGCGCCTGCAACGGCACCGGCGCCGAAGGCGCGGTCGAACCGGCCACCTGCCCCACCTGCTCGGGCATGGGCAAGGTTCGCGCCAGCCAGGGCTTCTTCACCGTCGAACGCACCTGCCCGACCTGCAACGGCCAGGGTCAGATCGTCAAGAATCCCTGCAAGGAATGCCACGGCGCCGGTCGCATCGAGAAAGAGCGCACCCTGTCGGTCAACATCCCCGCGGGCGTCGAGACCGGCACCCGCATCCGCCTTGCCGGCGAAGGCGAGGCCGGGATGCGCGGCGGACCCTCGGGCGATCTCTACATCTTCATCGAGGTCAAGGATCACGCGATCTTTATCCGCGACGGCCGGACGCTGGCCTGCCAGGTTCCGGTCAGCATGGTGACCGCCTCGCTGGGTGGAGAGATCGAGGTTCCGACCATCGAAGGTGGCCGTTCGCGCGTCAAGATTCCCGCCGGTACGCAATCGGGCAAGCAACTGCGCCTGCGCGGCAAGGGCATGCCCCCGCTGCGTCACGGTCCTGGCATGAACGGCGAATTCGGCGACATGCTGATTGAGCTGTCGGTGGAAACCCCGGTGAACCTGACCTCGCGTCAGCGCGATCTGCTGCGCGAATTCGAGGCGATCAAGGCCGACAACAGCCCCGAAACACAAGGTTTCTTCCAGAAGATCAAGGGCTTCTGGGACGAGATGAAGGGCTGAACCAAAATCCGGTCGGGCCGTGTTAACGGCCCGTTTACCGCTTCCGTGGCAATTTTCCGGCCATGGACCCGAATCGCCCATTCGACGAAGCGCCGCTGCCACTTTTCCCCCCGGCGGATCGGGGGGACGAGGCGGCAGGCCTTGCGCCCGAATCTGGCCATGCGCGCGGACGCCAACCAAGCTATCTCGCAGATCATCGCGCAAGGCTGCGGGACCGCTTCATGCAGGGCGGCGCCACCGCCATGCCGGATTACGAACTGCTTGAACTCGTGCTGTTTCGCGCCATTCCCCGGCAGGACGTAAAGCCTCTGGCACGCGCGTTGATCGACCGCTTCGGCGATTTCAACCGTGTCCTGTCTGCGCCGCCCGCCCGGCTGGAGGAGGTCGCGGGCGTCGGTCCCGCCGTGGTGCAGGAACTGAAGATCGTCGAGGCCGCGGCCCAGCGACTGGCGCGATCGCGAATCATGCACCGCCCCGTCCTGACCAGTTGGGACGCCTTGCTGGATTACTGCCACACCGCGATGGCGCATCGCGAGATCGAGCAGTTCCGCATCCTTTATCTCGACCGCAAGAACGTCCTGATCGCGGATGAAGAACAGGCGCGTGGCACGGTCGACCATGTCCCGGTCTATCCGCGCGAAATCATGCGTCGCGCACTGGAACTCAGCGCCAGCGCACTGATCCTGGTGCACAATCACCCCTCGGGCGATCCGACTCCGTCGCAGGCGGACATCTCGATGACCGGTCGTATCGTCGCCGCGGCCGAAGTTCTGGGGCTGGCCGTTCATGACCACCTGATCGTCGGCCGCTCGCGCGAGTTGAGCTTTCGCGCCGAGGGGTTGTTGTGACCGCACCCGCAACCAAAATCCCACACATTGGCAATGATGCGCCGGACCGCCTTCTGCCACGCGCTAGACTGACGAGATTTTGACCGCTACAAACTTCGGCGAGGGGGGGGAAGTGCGCGCGTCACGGCCCGCTCTGACATATAGCCCTGTTTCAAGGGGCATAAATTGGAGATCGAACCCGTGTCCCACGCAGACGACCACGCAGGAGACAGCGGCGCCACCCGGAGGGATTTCCTCTATTTCGCGACGGCCGGTGCCGGCACGATCGCGGCCGGAGCTGCAGCCTGGACCCTTGTCAACCAGATGAATCCCTCGGCCGATGTGCAGGCGCTGTCTTCGATCCATGTCGATGTCAGCGGTGTCGAAACCGGCACTCAGCTTACAGTCAAATGGCTCGGCAAGCCCGTGTTCATCCGCCGCCGGACCGAGGAAGAAATCCAGAAAGGTCGCGCAGTTGAGCTGACCGACCTGATCGACCAGAGCGCCGAAAACGAGAACAAGCCGGGCGAACCCGCCCTGGACCAGAACCGCACGCTGGACGAGGCCGGCGAATGGCTGGTCATGCTGGGAGTCTGCACCCATCTGGGCTGCGTCCCGATCGGGGACGGCGCGGGCGATTTCGGCGGCTGGTTCTGCCCCTGCCATGGCTCGCATTACGATACGGCGGGCCGCATCCGCAAAGGCCCGGCCCCGCAGAACCTGCATGTTCCCGTCGCGTCCTTCGTCGACGAATCTACCATCCAACTGGGCTGAGGAAGCGCACATGGCCGGAATTCCCCACGACCATTACGAGCCGAAATCGGGCTTCGAGCGCTGGCTGCACCGTCGCCTGCCCATCGTAAGCCTGCTTTATGACACCCTGACCATCCCGACCCCCAAGAACCTGAACTGGTGGTGGATCTGGGGCATGGTGCTGGCTTTCTGCCTGGTCTTGCAGATCGCCACCGGCGTCGTCCTGGTGATGCATTACACCCCGCATGTCGACATGGCCTTTGCCTCGGTCGAACATATCATGCGCGACGTGAACGGCGGCTACATGCTGCGCTATCTTCACGCGAACGGCGCGTCGCTGTTCTTCTTCGCCGTCTATATCCACATCTTCCGCGGCCTCTACTACGGCAGCTACAAGGCTCCGCGCGAAGTGACCTGGATCGTCGGCATGCTGATCTATTTGCTGATGATGGGCACCGCTTTCATGGGCTATGTGCTGCCCTGGGGCCAGATGTCCTTCTGGGGCGCGACCGTCATCACGGGTCTTTTCGGGGCCATTCCCGGCATCGGCCACGCGATCCAGACCTGGCTTCTGGGCGGACCGGCGGTGGACAATGCCACGCTGAACCGCTTCTTCTCGCTGCATTACCTGCTGCCCTTCGTGATCGCCGGGCTGGTGATCGTCCATATCTGGGCCTTCCACACCACCGGCAACAACAACCCGACCGGCGTCGAAGTCCGCCGCACCTCGAAGGAAGAGGCGGAAAAGGACACCCTGCCCTTCTGGCCCTATTTCGTGGTCAAGGACATGGTCGGGCTGGCGATCGTGCTGGTCGTCTTC
This sequence comes from Paracoccus sp. KR1-242, assembly GCF_049446195.1. Taxonomy (NCBI): domain Bacteria; kingdom Pseudomonadati; phylum Pseudomonadota; class Alphaproteobacteria; order Rhodobacterales; family Paracoccaceae; genus Paracoccus; species Paracoccus sp. KR1-242. The sequence continues at coordinate 292,353 of NZ_JBMSED010000001.1, read as the reverse complement.
TTTGCGGTCGTGGGCTTCATGCCCAACTATCTGGGCCACCCCGACAACTATACCGAGGCGAACCCGCTGGCGACGCCCGCGCATATCGTGCCGGAATGGTACTTCCTGCCCTTCTACGCGATTCTGCGTGCCTTCACTGCCGATGTCTGGGCGGTGCAGCTGGTCAACTGGCTGTCGTTCCGCATCATCGACGCCAAGTTCTTCGGCGTGCTCGCGATGTTCGGCGCGATCCTGGTCATGGCGCTGGTGCCCTGGCTTGACACCTCTCGCGTGCGTTCGGGCCGGTTCCGTCCGCTGTTCAAGTGGTGGTTCTGGCTGCTGGCCTTCGACTTCGTCGTCCTGATGTGGGTGGGCTCGATGCCGGCCGAGGGGATCTATCCCTATATCGCGCTGGCTGGCGCGGCCTATTGGTTCGCCTATTTCCTGGTGATCCTGCCGTTGCTTGGCGTGATAGAGAAGCCCGATCCGATGCCCTCGACCATCGAGGAAGACTTCAGCGCCCATTACGGCGCCAAAACCCATCCCGCCGAGTGAGGAGAGGCAATATGACCCTGAGAAACGCATCGCTCACGGCTGTCGCCACTCTGACGCTGGCGTTGGCGGGTGGCGCGGTGGCGCAGGACGCCTCGACCGCGCCCGGCACCACGGCGCCCGCGGGATCGAGCTACTACACCGGAGGTGCCGCACCCGCCCCGGCAGCGGAAACGCCCGCTGCGGCACCGGCGGCCGTGGAAGAACCGGCTGCGGAGGCACCTGCTGCCGAAGCGGCGGCCCCCGAAGCTGCACCGGCCGAAGCGGCACCCGCCGCCGAGGCTCCGGCGGAAGCGCCTGCACCGGCCGCAGCCGAAGCTCCTGCACCTGAACCGCAGGCCGCCCCCGAAGCCGCAGCGGAAACCAAGCCCGCTGCAGCCGAGGAACCGGCTGCGGAGGCGCCTGCTGCCGAAGCGGCGGCTCCCGAGGCTGCACCCGCCGAAGCGGCACCCGCCGCCGAGGCTCCGGCGGAAGCGCCTGCACCGGCCGCAGCCGAAGCTCCTGCACCTGAACCGCAGGCCGCCCCGGAAGCCGCAGCGGAAACCAAGCCCGCCGCAGCCGAGCAACCGGCCGCAGACGCTCCTGCCGCCGAAGCGGCGGCCCCCGAGGCTGCGCCTGCGGAAGCGGCACCTGCGGAAGCACCTGCTGCAGAGGCTCCGGCAGCAGAAGCACCCGCTGCCGAAGGCGACCATGGCGCCGCCGGCGCGGCCCCCGAAGCTGCCGGCGCAGCCCATGTCGCCCCGCATATCGAGGATATCTCGTTCAGCTTCGAAGGTCCGTTCGGCAGCTTCGACCAGTTCCAGCTTCAGCGCGGGTTGCAGGTCTATACCGAGGTCTGCTCGGCCTGCCACGGTCTGCGCTATGTGCCGCTGCGCACCCTGCATGATGAGGGTGGCCCCGGCCTGCCCGAGGATCAGGTGCGCGCCTATGCGGCGAACCTGACCATCGTCGACGAGGAAACCGGAGAGGAGCGTCCGCGCATCCCGACCGACCATTTCCCGACGAACCTGGGCGAGGGCCTTGGCCCGGACCTGTCGCTGATGGCCAAGGCGCGGGCGGGTTTCCACGGCCCCTATGGCAGCGGCATCTCGCAACTGTTCCGCGGGATCGGCGGGCCGGAGTACATCCACGCCATCCTGACCGGCTATAACGGCGAATCCAAGGATGAGGCGGGCAGCACCTTCTATCACAACGCGGCCTTCTCGACCGGTTGGATCAAGATGCCCCCGCCCCTGACCGAGGGGCAGGTCACCTATGAGGACGGGACCGAGGCCACCGTGGACCAGATGGCCCGCGACGTCTCGGCCTTCCTGATGTGGACCGCCGAGCCGAAGATGATGGCCCGCAAGCAGGTCGGCTTCGTCTCGGTCGTGTTCCTGATCGTGCTGGCCGGTCTGCTGTTCATGACCAACAAGAAGCTGTGGCTTCCGGTCAAGGGTGGCCGCAAGCAGGACTGACCCTGCCCCCGGACCGCGAAAACGGACGCGCCCTTCGGGGCGCGTCTTTCATTTGGCACACTGGACAAGGCCTGGTGCAGGCATCAGATACGTCGCCACCGGACAGGAGAATGGCCCATGACGATCTATAACCTCGGCTCGATCAATATCGATCATGTCTATCGGCTCGCCAACCTGCCGCGCTCGGGCGAAACGATCCATTCGCGCGATCTTGACCACGGGCTGGGCGGCAAGGGCGCGAACCAGTCGGTCGCGGCGGCGCGGGCCGGGGCGCGGGTGGTTCATCTTGGCGCGATGGGTGCGGCGGATGACTGGGTATTGCAGCGTCTTGTCGATGCCGGGGTCGAAACCGACCGCATCGCGCGCCTGCCGGACCAGGTCACCGGCCACGCGATCATCCTGATCGACGCCGAGGGCGAGAACTCCATCATCGTCCATGGCGGCGCCAACCAGGACCTGTCCGCCGAGGCGGTGCGGCGCGACCTGACCGGGATCGGACCGGGCGATATCCTGATGATGCAGAACGAAACCAACCTGCAAGCCGAAGCCGCTGCCCAGGCCAGCGCTGCGGGCGCCACCGTGATCTATTCCGCCGCCCCGTTCGAGATCGGGGCGCTGCGCAAGGTCTTGCCCCATGTCTCGATCCTGGCCGTGAATGAAGGCGAGGCGGCCGAGGCCTTCGCCGCGCTTGGCGAGGACCTGCCCGTCCAGGGCCTTTTGATCACCCGCGGCCCCGAAGGGGCGGAGTACCGCGATCTGACCGCAGGAATGGTCCATCGCCAGCCGGCCTTCGCCGTCACCGCGCTGGACACCACCGGCGCGGGCGATTGCTTCGCGGGCTGGTTCGCGGCCGGGCTGGCACGCGGAGAGGATGTGCCCACCGCGCTTCGCCATGCCGCCGCCGCCGCCGCGCTTCAGGTGACGCGCCACGGCGCGGGCGACGCGATGCCCGATCGTGCCGAAGTGCTGGAATTCCTGGCCCGCCAGCACTAGCCGCTTGCCGGACCCGGAAACGGTGCCTATCTGAGGACGCATGAGAATCCCCTTTCTGAACCGTCCCCCCATGGTTGCCGTGGTCCGGCTTCAGGGCGTCATCAGCGCCCAGGGCCGTGGGGCCAGTGGCCTGTCCGACGCCGGCCTTGCGCCTTTGCTGGAACGCGCCTTCAAGCGGCGCAAGCCCGCAGCGATTGCGCTGGTGCTGAACTCTCCGGGCGGCTCGCCGGTCCAGTCCAGCCTGATCGGTGCCCGCATCCGTCGCCTGTCCGAACAGCACGGCGTCCCGGTCCATGCCTTTGTCGAGGATGTCGCGGCATCGGGCGGATACTGGCTGGCCTCGGCCGCGGATTTCATCTGGGCGGACGAAAGCTCGGTCCTGGGTTCGATCGGCGTCATCTCGGCCGGGTTCGGCTTTGCCGACCTGATCGGACGCCACGGGATCGAGCGGCGTGTCCATACCGCGGGGCAGTCGAAATCCATGCTCGACCCCTTCCGCCCGGAAACGCCCGAGGATGTCGAGCGGCTGAACCGCCTGCTTCTGCCCATCCACGAAGCGTTCAAGGCGCAGATCCGGGCGCGGCGCGGCAGCCGCCTTCCGCCGGACCGCGACCTGTTCACGGGCGAGATCTGGACTGGCCGCGAGGCGGTGGCGCTGGGGCTGGCCGATGGCATTGCCCATCTTGTCCCCAAGATGCGCGAGCTTTACGGCGAGCGCGTCCGCTTTCAGGCCTATGGCCAGCGCACACCACTACTGCGGCGCTTCGGCCTTTCGGCAGGCGACGTGATCGACACGATTGAGGAACGCGCGGCCTATGCCCGCTTCGACGCGAGGGGATGATGATCAAGACCGTCCTTCTGTGCCTGCTCATCATCATCGCGCTCGCTCTTGCGGCTGGTCCGGGTGTGCGGCGCATCATCGCGCGACTTCTGGGTATCCCCTATAAATAGCCGACGCACGCGGACGCGCCGAGCGTCGCCCACTTCCACGAAAGCCGGGGCAATAACGCCCTGTCTTGCGCCATTCAGGCCCTATCGGTTTGAATGGTATGGAAGTTTACGGGCATCGCTCTCCCGGCCGACGCGGCATCGAACTTTTTGCAGCTGCGGCAACTTGTCCACCTTGACAGCCGCCTTCGCAATTTCTTCACGATTCTGCCAGCAAATTCATGGGATTGTTGCTCGCATAAAAAATTCCATTGAAAATCAATACCCTGCGAAACTGCGTGTTTTTTGGGCAAGTCAAGGAATCCCCAACAAACGCTTGCCAAACGTATACTGCTCCCAAGGAGACTCACAGATTTATCCACAGATTCCGTGGACAGGATTCAGCTTGATTTCACGCGTGCAAACTTGCAGCGGCTTCAAGAATCAATTGTGTTGACATGATGAACGATTCTTCCCCCGAGATTCCGGTCACCCGGACCGGACAGCTCCTGATCCAGGACTATCTGAAGACGCTGGACAGTTCGCCCGGCGTCTACCGGATGCTGGATGCGCAGGGCGCGGTGCTTTACGTCGGCAAGGCGCGGAACCTGAAGGCGCGGGTCTCGAACTATGCCCGCGGTCAGGGTCATTCCGGGCGCATCGCGCGGATGATCCGCGAAACCTGCTCGATGATGTTCCTGACCACGCGCACCGAGACCGAGGCGCTGCTGCTGGAGCAGAACCTGATCAAGCAGCTGAAGCCGCGCTACAACGTGCTTCTGCGCGACGACAAAAGCTTTCCCAACATCCTGGTCGCCAAGTCCCACCCCTTTGCGCAGATCAAGAAGCATCGCGGCGCGAAATCGGAAAAGGGCGATTACTATGGTCCCTTTGCCAGCGCGGGGGCTGTCAACCGGACGCTGAACCAATTGCAGCGGGTCTTCCTGCTGCGCTCCTGCACGGATGCGACCTTCTCAAGCCGGACGCGGCCCTGCCTGCTTTTCCAGATCAAGCGTTGCTCTGCCCCTTGCGTCGGTCGGATCGGGGTCGAGGATTACAACGCACTGGTCGCCGATGCCGAACTGTTCCTGCAGGGCAAGTCGACCGCAATCCAGGCGCAATTGGCGCGCGAGATGACGGTCGCCTCGGAAGAGATGGAATATGAACGCGCCGCCGCATTGCGCGACCGGATCAAGGCGCTGACAGCCGTGCAGTCGGTGCAGGCGATCAACCCCAAGGGCGTGACCGAAGCCGATGTCGTCGCGCTGCATATCGAGGGCGGGCAGGCCTGCGTCCAAGTCTTCTTCATCCGCGGCAACCAAAGCTGGGGCAACCGGGATTTCTACCCCAAGCTCAACGGCGTCGAATCGGCGGATGAGGTGATGCAGGCCTTCCTGGCGCAGTTCTATGACGGCAAGATCCCCCCGCGCATGGTCCTGCTGTCGCATGGCATCGAGGATCCCGACCTGATGACCGAAGCCCTTTCGGAAAAGGCCGGGCGCAAGGTCGTGCTGGGTGTCCCGCAGCGGGGCGAAAAGGCAGAGCTGGTCGAGAACGCGTTGCGCAACGCCCGCGAAAGCCTGGCCCGGCGCATGTCGGAAAGCGCCGCGCAGCAGCGCCTGCTGGAGGGGCTGGCGGATGCCTTTGATCTGCCCGGCCCGCCGCAGCGCATCGAAATCTATGACAACAGCCACATTCAGGGCACCAACGCCGTGGGCGGCATGGTGGTGGCCGGGCCGGAAGGCTGGATCAAAAGCCAGTACCGCAAGTTCAACATCAAGGGCACCGAAATTACCCCCGGCGACGATTTCGGCATGATGAAGGAGGTGCTGACCCGCCGCTTCGCCCGCCTGTTGAAAGAAGATCCCGACCGCTCGTCCGATGCATGGCCCGACCTTCTGCTGATCGACGGCGGTGCGGGGCAGGTTTCTGCGGTGCATGAGATCATGGCCGAACTGGGGGTCGAGGACATCCCGATGGTCGGCGTCGCCAAGGGCGAAGACCGCGACCACGGGAAAGAGGAATTCCACCGTGTCGACCAGCGACCCTTTGCGCTGCGCATGAACGATCCGGTCCTGTATTTCATCCAGCGCCTGCGGGACGAGGCACATCGCTGGGCCATCGGCACCCATCGCGCCCGCCGCGCCAAGGCAACCATGGCCAATCCGCTGGACGAGATCGCGGGCGTCGGCGCCAGCCGCAAGCGCGCGCTGCTGGCCCATTTCGGCAGCGCCAAGGCCGTCGGGCGGGCGGGTCTGGCCGACCTTGTGGCAGTCGAAGGGATCAGCGCGACGCTGGCCCAGAAGATCGTCGACCATTTCCAGAAAGGTTGAGCTCTCCCCGCGCCGAGGCGTCCGAATCGCCGTTTGCGTGCACATCCCGGGCAAACAAAGTCCACGGCGGGGGAAGCAAATGCCAAGGCCCCCTTCCCCCCACCGGGTCAAAGTCCTAGATTGCGGCCATGCGTTGGACCTTGCCAAATCTCCTGACCGTTCTGCGTCTCGCGGCCGCGCCGCTTGTTCCGCTGATGTTCTTCTTCCTGACCCGGCCCTTTGCCGACTTCGCGGCACTGGCGCTTTTCGTGGTCGCGGCCGTGACCGACTGGTTCGACGGCTATCTTGCCCGTGCCTGGGGCCAGGAAAGCCGCTTCGGGGCGGCGATGGACCCGATTGCCGACAAGGCCATGGTCATTATCGCCGTCGTCGTCATCACCGGCTATTCCGGGATGAACCCCTGGCTGATTCTGCCCTCGACCGTGATCCTGTTCCGCGAGGTCTTCGTTTCCGGGCTGCGCGAATTCCTGGGCGACCAGTCGCGCACGCTGAAGGTCACGAAGCTTGCCAAGTGGAAGACCACCGCCCAGATGCTGGCGCTGGCGGTCCTGTTCCTGGGGACGGGGCTGAAATATTACGAAGTCGGCCACCCGCCGCTGGTTGGCCAGACCTCGCTGCCCTGGTCCGACAGTTGGTCGGACCTGGCGACGCAATGTGGACTTCTGCTGTTTTGGATCGCGGCGGTGCTGACGGCGATCACGGGATGGGATTACTTCGACAAGAGCCGTCCTTTCCTGAGGGATCCCGATGGTCGTTGATGTCCTTTACTTCGCCTGGCTTCGCGAACGCGTGGGCCTGGCGCGCGAGCGGGTCGAGACCGAGGCGGTAACCGTCCGCGATCTGGTGGCCGAACTGGCCGCCCGCGACGAATGGCACGCGGCCGCATTGTCAGACCTGACCGCGGTGCGGGTCGCGGTCGACCAGGAACTTGCCGATCTGGACGCCCCGGTTGCGGGCGCGCGCGAGATCGCCTTTTTCCCTCCGATGACCGGGGGCTGAAATGTCCGCGCGGGTCCAGGCCGAGCCTTTCGACATCGGGCATGAGCTGTCAGGCTTCGGCGCTGGCGCAGGTGCGATCGTCACCTTCTCGGGGCTGGTCCGGGATGAAGGTGGCCGGCTTCTGGCGCTGGAGATCGAACACTATCCCGGCATGACCCAGAAAGCGCTGGACGCGTTCGGGAACGATGCCGCCAAACGCTTCGCGCTGAGCGATTGGCGCATCATCCACCGCTTTGGCCGGCTTGAGGCCGGCGAGCAGATCATGATGGTCGCCACCGCTGCCCGCCACCGCGCCGCGGCCTTTGACGCGGCCGAGTATCTGATGGACTGGCTGAAATCCCGCGCCCCCTTCTGGAAGCGCGAGATTACCGCCAGCGGGCCGGGCGCTTGGGTCGAGGCCCGGGCCGAGGACGAAGGCGCACTGGACCGCTGGAAAGGCACAAGTTGCAATCCGGCGGACTGACGATCATATAGACCCCCGAAGCCGACCGGATGACGACGCGGAGCCCTGAATGACCTATCTCGAGTTCGAAAAGCCTCTTGCCGACCTGGAGGGCAAGGCCGAAGAGCTGCGCGCGCTGGCCCGCAAGGGCGAAGGTGTCGATCTTGAGAAGGAGGCCGCCGCGCTGGACGAAAAGGCCGCCGACCTTCTGCGTGACCTTTACAAGCAGCTTGATCCCTGGCGGAAGACCCAGGTCGCGCGCCACCCTGAGCGCCCGCATTGCAGCGAATACATCGCGCGGCTCTTTTCGGAATACACGCCCTTGGCCGGGGACCGCGCCTTTGGCGAGGATCATGCCGTCATGGGCGGGCTTGCGCGATTCCGTGACCAGCCCTGCGTGGTCATCGGCCATGAAAAGGGCAACGATACCCGCACCCGCCTTGAACACAATTTCGGCATGGCCCGGCCCGAGGGCTATCGCAAGGCGATCCGCCTGATGGATCTTGCCGACCGCTTCCGCCTGCCGGTCATCACGCTGGTCGACACGCCCGGCGCCTATCCCGGCAAGGGCGCCGAAGAGCGGGGCCAGTCCGAAGCCATCGCGCGCTCGACCGAGAAATGCCTGCAGATCGGCGTGCCGATCGTCTCGGTCGTCATCGGTGAGGGCGGATCGGGCGGAGCGGTCGCATTCGCCACCGCGAACCGCATCGCCATGCTGGAACACTCGATCTATTCGGTGATCTCGCCCGAAGGCTGCGCCTCGATCCTGTGGAAGGATGCCGAGAAGATGCGCGAGGCGGCGCACGCGCTGAAGCTGACCGCGCAGGATCTGAAGAAGCTGGACGTGATCGACCGCATCATCCCCGAGCCGCTGGGCGGTGCGCAACGCGCCCCCGCCGATGCGATCGCCGCCGTCGGCGATGCCGTGTCCGAGATGCTGGCCGAGTTCGAGGGCAAGAAACCCGCCGAGATCATCAAGGACCGGCGCCAGAAATTCCTGAACATGGGGTCCAAGGCCCTGGCCTGACCGCCTGCCGCCAGCTTGGGCCGTGGGTATTTGAAAAACGGTGAAACGCGCAGGTCCGGCCCCGGTGGCCGGACCTGCGCTTTTTTCAGCCGCGGGCGGCGCGAATCGAATCTTCCAGGATGTTCAGCGCCTCGTCGAAGACGGCGTCGGGAATGGTCAGCGGCGCGAGAAAACGGATCACGTTGCCGTGGACGCCGCAGGTCAGCAGGATCAGGTTGCGCGCCAATGCTTCTTCGCGCACGCGGTTGGCCATGTCCGGGCTGGGCCGGCTGCTGCCGGCGACGTTGAATTCGACCGCATTCATGAAGCCGGGGCCGCGGATGTCGACGATTTCGGGCACGTCGTCGCGCAGGCTGGACAGGCGCTGCTTCAGGCGCTGGCCCAGCCGAGTCGCGCGGTCGCAAAGGCCTTCGTCCGCGATCACGTCAAGGACGGCATGGGCCGCTGCCACCGCAAGCGGGTTTCCGGCATAGGTCCCGCCAAGGCCACCCGGAGCGGGACTGTCCATGACCTCGGCCCGGCCGGTGACCGCGCTGATCGGAAGCCCGCCGCCCAGCCCCTTGGCCATTGTCGTGATATCCGCGGCGACTCCGTGATGTTCCATCGCGAAAAGCTTGCCGGTCCGGGCGAAACCGGTCTGCACCTCGTCCGCGATCAGCAGCATCGAATACTGGTCGCAGATCTCGCGCAGGCGTTGCAGGAAGCCCGAGGGCGCCTCGTAGAAGCCGCCTTCGCCCTGCACCGGCTCGACGATGATCGCGGCGACGCGGGCGGGGTCGATGTCGGATTTGAACAGCCGGTCCAGCGCCGCCAGTGCCTCGTCCTGGGTGACGCCGTGCAGGTCGTTCGGAAAGGGAAGGTGCCAGATGTCGTTCATCATCGGCCCGAAGCCCGCCTTGTAGGGCTGGACCTTGCCGGTCAGCGACATGCCAAGGAAGGTGCGCCCGTGGAAGGCGCCGGAAAAGGCGACGATGCCCGCCCGGCCGGTATGATGGCGCGCGATCTTGACCGCGTTTTCGACCGCCTCGGCCCCGGTTGTGTAGAAAGCGGTCTTCTTGGGCCAGTCGCCCGGCACCGCCGCGTTCAGCCGCTCGGCCAGCGCGACATAGCTTTCATAAGGCACGACCTGGTGGCAGGTATGGGTGAAGCGGTCGAGCTGCTCCTTGACCGCCGCGATCACGCGCGGATGGCGATGCCCGGTATTGACCACGGCGATGCCCGCCGCAAAGTCGATATAGCGGTTGCCGTCCTTGTCCCAGATCTCGGCATTCTCGGCGCGATCGGCATAGATCTGCGTCGTCATGCCGACCCCGCGCGAGATTGCGGCATTCTTGCGGTCCGTCAGGCTGGTCATTTGACCCTCTCTTGAAACGATTCGGAGGGATGCTATATCCGGGCGGCGCGCCGGAACAGCACGGCTTGCGTTTCTGGCCCGACCCGGCCAGCCTTCATGGAGACGTGAAAGGCCGCCCCGCAGATGTTTCCGATCCGTGACCACAACCCGTCCGAGCATCCGGCCCATGTCCGCAATGCGCTGATCATCCTGAACCTTGTCATGTTCCTGCTGACCGCACCCTGGCTGGGCGGGATGTCCGGGCTTTGGGACCGGCTTGCACTTTACCCGGCGGCGGTTTCGCAAGGGTTCTGGATGTGGGGACTGATCACGCACATGTTCCTGCATGCCGGGATCATGCATATCGCGGGGAACATGCTGTTCCTGTGGGTCTTTGGCGACAATCTGGAAGACCAGATGGGTCCGGTCGGATTCCTGGTCTTTTACCTTGCCTGCGGCCTTGCGGCGGCAGGGGGGCAGGTGCTGGCGGATCCGCAAAGCGCCGTGCCCATGGTCGGGGCTTCGGGCGCGATCGCGGGGGTGATGGGGGGCTATCTTCTGCTGTTCCCGCGCGCCCGCGTCGATGTGATCGCGATCATCATCATCTTCTTCAAGCGCTTCACCATCCCGGCCTGGGTGCTGCTGCTGGCGTGGTTCGGCCTGCAACTGGTGTCGGGCGCGCTGCTGCAGCAAGAGGACGGCGTCGCCTATATCGCCCATGCCGCGGGTTTCATCGCGGGAGTCCTGCTGACGCTGCCGGTTTTTCTGCGCCGGGGCGGACCTGCCTTCTGGGGGGCGACGCGCGGGCGGCCGCCGCATCAGGCGGCCAGCTATGCGCCCTCACGCATCCCCGAGGTCAGGCGCTAGCGTCCCCCTGCTCATGTGGCGCTTGCCCGCGAACCCCTGGGCCCGGCTGACCTGAAAGCCCGCAGCGGCCAAGGCGCGCCGGACATGGCCGGCAGCGGTATAGGTCGCGAAACTGCCCCCCGGAGCGGTATGCAGCGCCACCTGCCGCATCAGGTCCTCTCCCCAAAGCTCGGGGTTCTTGGCGGGAGAGAAGCCGTCCAGGAACCAGGCATCCGCCCTGCCCGTCCAGGCGGGAAGCGCCGTGCGGGCATCGCCCTCGATGATCTCGGCCTCGACCTGGCCCACGCTAAAGCGGCGGCGGGGCCAGCCGTCGCGCAACTGCGCAGACAGCGCCGCAAGTTCGGGAAAGGCGGAATGGGCCCGCGCCAGCTCCTGGGGGTCCATTGGAAACGCCTCGAAACTGGTGAAGCGAACAGGATCGGTCGCCACCTGCGCCAGCGCCAGCAGGTTCAGTCCGGTGCCGAATCCCAGTTCGGCAACATGAAAGCCGGGGACCAGCCTGCCGGGCAGATCGTTTCCCGCCAGAAAGACATGGCGCGTCTCGTCCAACCCGCCATTCAGGCTGAAATAGGGATCGTCGAAGCGGCGAGAAACAGGGATCGCGCCGTCGCGCCAATCAAGGTCGGCACTGCTCTGGTCGGGATCGTTCATCCGCGCTAACTCCTTTACCGGGGCAGATGCTACATGGGGTATCCGGATGGCAAGCGCAAAACTGACCGTCGCGGGGGCGGGCGTCTTCGGGCTGGCCTGCGCGTGGGAACTGCTGCGCCGCGGCCAGCCGGTGCAGGTGTTCGAGGCGGTGCGGATCGGCGCCGGCGCCTCGGGCGGGCATGTCGGCGCACTGGCACCCCATGCCCCCGAAAACTGGAACGACAAGAAGCAGACCCAGCTTGAGGCCCTGATCGCCGCCAGCGATTGGTGGGCCGAGGTCGCCGCGGCGGGTGGAACAGATCCCGGCTATGCCCGGACGGGGCGCATCCAGCCCGTTCCCCCCGGTGCCGAAGAGCGGATGCGCGACCGGATCGAGGCGGCGCGCGCCCATTGGCCCGGTTGGGCGGGGATGGAGCTGACCGACCTGCCACAGGTGGGACTGGTGCCTGTCTCGGCCACGGGGTTGTGGCTGGTGGACCGGCTGACCGCGCGGATCAGCCCGCGTCGCGCCGGAGAGGCGTTGGCCGCAGCCATCCGCGCCAAAGGCGGCGAGATTGTCGAGGGAACCCCCGCCCCCGATCGTCCCGCGATCTGGGCAACCGGCGTCGCAGGGCTGCAACCCTTTGGCGGGAACGGCGTCAAGGGCCAGTCGGCGCTGCTGGCGCTTGACATGGCCGACCAGCCGCAGGTCTTTGCCGACAGTCTGCATATCGTTCCGCATGCGGACGGGACCGTCGCCGTCGGCTCGACCTCGGAACGCGATGCGACGGATACGGGAACGGACGCGCAGCTTGACGCGCTGATCGACAAGGCACGGGCGCTGTGCCCCGCCCTTGCCGATGCGCCGGTCGTCGATCGCTGGGCGGGCATTCGGCCCCGCGCCAAGTCCCGCGCCCCGATCGTCGGCCCCTGGCCGGGACGTCCCGGCCATTATGTGGCGAACGGGGGATTCAAGATCGGCCTTGCCATGGCCCCCTCGGCGGCCGGGATGCTGGCGGATCTGATCCTTGATGGGTACGACCGGATTCCCGAAGGATTTCGCCCGCCCGAGCCTATGGCAGCGGACTGACCCCGATCAGCAACGGATGCAGATGCAGCAGCGCCGCCCAGATGAACGGCACCGCGACGATGCGCTGCCACCCGGTCCGGATCGCGATGCCCTTTCTTAGACCGATGGACAGCCCGAACAGGGCATAGGCCAGCAGCAGGCCGAACAGCACGGCATGGGCAAGATCGCCATTGGCCAGAAGATGCGTTCCGGCCCACAGCGTCAGCCCCGCCATCAACCCGGCCATTCCGCCAAGGCAGGTCGCCGCGATCGCGACAGGCATCGCGATATTGACCAGCCAGCGCATCCAGAGCTGCTGCGGCCACAGTTCGACAAAGGGGGCGCGACCGGCGGCCAGGATCAGCCAGTAAAGCAGCGCCAGCGACAGCAGGCTGTAGCCGACCAGATAGGTCCGGCGCCCCAGTCGCGCGATCAAGGGCGCACGAAAGCGCATCGGGATCACATGCGATCCAAGAAAGACCGCCAGGGCCAATGCGAATTCTGTCCAATCCATGCCCGCGACCCTAGCCTTGGGCCTGCGCTGCGGCAATGCGCGTTGACGCCGCAGATGCCTGCGCCATGATGGTGGCAAAAGAGGATGCCCATGACCCGCCTTCAGACCGCTTTCGACGCCATCGACAAGGCCAATTCCGCCGATCCGACCCTGACAACCGACGGCCAGCCCGAGGCGCTGCTATACGGCCGCCGGATGAGCGCCGAACAAGAGGCTTTGTATCCCGCGGCCTCGGAACCGCTGCGCATCGCCTGCCGCGGCCAGCATATCGAGCGCTGGTCCCTGCCGCGCAGCGATTACCCGATGGACAGGCCCGGCTATCTGGCCTGGCGCACCGAACAGGGCCGCCGCCATGCCGCGCGCGTCGCAGGCATCATGCGCGAGGCGGGCTATGGTGCCGATGACATCGCCCATGTCGAACGGATGCTGACCAAGCAGGGGATCAAGCGCGATGACGAGGTTCAGGCGATGGAGGACGTCGCCTGCTTCACCTTCATCCGCTGGTATCTTGGCCCCTTTGCCGAAGGGCGCGATCCCGCGGAATTGCAGCGGATCGTCGAAAAGACGGCGCGAAAGATGTCAGCCACGGCGCGCGCGCTGGCGCTGACGGCCTTCGCCATCCCCGAGCCCTTCGCCGCCGCCTTCCGTGCCTGAGGTCCTGATCGTCGCCCACGGCCAGCCGGGCGATCCCGGCCCGCAACAGGCGGCGGTCGAGGATCTGGCGGCCAAAGTCGCGGCCCGGCTTTCCGGGATCCGCGTCCGGGGCGCGACACTTGCCATGCCCGGCGCGCTGGACGTGGCCAGAAACGACCATCTCGTCTATCCCATGTTCATGGCCGAGGGCTGGTTCACGCGCAGCGAACTGCCGCGCAGGCTGGCGCTTTGCGGCGCGGATCAGGCCCGGATCCTGCCCCCGTTCGGCAGCGATCCCGGCCTGCCCGACCTGTGTCTTGGCATGCTCGCCGCCGCCGCGTCGGATCAGGGCTGGTCCCTGCCGCGAACCCATGTGCTGATCGCGGCGCATGGATCGGGCCGTTCGCGCGCACCCGCCTCGGCCGCGCAGGCGATGGCCGGGGCGCTGGCACCACATTGCGCCCGCACCTCTTGCGGCTTCATCGAGGAGGCGCCGTTCCTGGCCGATGCCGCGCGCGACCTGCCCGCGCAAAGTCTTTGCCTGCCACTTTTCGCGACCCGCGCCGAACATGTGACGGACGACCTGCCCGCCGCTCTGGCCAAGGCGGGCTTTGCGGGACGCGTGCTGCAGCCGGTGGGCATGTCGCCCACCGTTCCGGCGATGATCGCGAAAACCGTCAGCGCGGCGCTTGGCGATCCCGAATGCGATGTTGAGACACGGCCCCATCGGGACTAGGCTGGGTCGAAGTTCCGCCGTTACGCAACCCTGATGAAAGGTTAGCCCATGATCGCGAGCTCTCGTCGACATATCCTGAAACTGGCGCTACTTGCCGGAGCCACGCCGATGCTGGGCGGGTTCGCGCGCCGGGCGCTCGCGGGCGACCGGCCCTATGCCCCCGCCACCTCGGACTGGCGGCAATTCCAGACCCGCACCGTGATCGATCTACCGCAGGGTCAGGGACCGGCGCAGGTCTGGCTGCCGGTTCCGTCTTTGACCACGGATTACCAGCGCAGCCTTGACGACAACTGGACGGGCAACGCCACAGCGGCCCGGCTGGTCACCGATCCGAGCGGCGCGAAATTCCTGCACGCGACCTTCGAGGGCGGCGGCGCGCCGCATCTTGAACTGGTCAGCCGGTTCGAGACCCGAAATCGCACCATCGACTGGTCCAGAAGTTCGGACGTGTCCGAAGATCCCGAAGTACTGCGGGCGGCGCTGAAGGCCTCGACCCAGAAGCCGCTGGACGGGATCGTCGCGCAAACCGCGCAGAAGATCACCGCCGGTGCCACCACGGATGTCGACAAGGTGCGCGCGATCTATGCCTGGATCGTCTCGAACTGCTATCGCAACATGGACACGCCGGGCTGCGGTCCGGGCAACAACGTGGCCACGCTGACCACCGCCGGACTGGGCGGAAAATGCGCCGATCTGAACGGGCTGTTCGTCGGGCTGGCCCGCGCCTCGGGCGTGCCGGCGCGGGACGTGTTCGGGGTCCGCGTCGCGCCCTCGGCCTTCGGCTACAAGCAGCTTGGCGCGAACAGCGACAAGATCACCGGCGCCCAGCATTGCCGGGCCGAGGTCTGGTTGTCCGGTCACGGTTGGGTGGCGATGGACCCCGCCGACGTCCTGAAGGTCATGCGCGCCGAGACCGAGACCTGGATCAAGGATCCCAAGGATCCGCTGGTCGCGCAGGTCGATACGGCGCTGTTCGGCAATTGGGAAGGCAACTGGGTCGCCTATAACACGGCCGAGGATCTGCGCCTGCCCGGCCGCGACGGCATCCTGCCCTTCATGATGTATCCGCAGGCCACGATCGGCGACAAGGTGGTGGACGAACTGGACGCGAAGTCCTTCGTCTATGAAATCACCGCGGTCGAAGCCTGACCCGAATCCGGGAAGCCCCGACCGGGGCTTCCCCATTCTCACCCCTCAGCGGCAATTGCCGGGATTGACCCCGACGCCGCGCAGGCCCCAATCCGTCATCTGCGCCAGCAGTTGCTGGCCCGCCGCATCGAAAGCCGGGATCAGGTCGTCCGTGCGGGTCGATGGCGACGGGGCCGAGGCGCTGAACTGCCCCCGCGCCACGACCGTCGCGCTCATCTCGTTGACGAGCTGGGCATTGACCGACAGCTTGACGATGGCGCCCTTGCCCGAGACCTCGGCGTTGAAATCGTTGATCTCGCTGATCAGGGCATAATCCCCGGCCGCACCCAGCGGCGCGCGCCCGACATGGGTGAAGACGTCATAGGTGCCAAAGCCGCGGACCAGCAGGTTCTGCAGCGTGACCGGGACGGTGTCGCCCCATTGGGCATCCGGCAGATATTGCGTCTGCAGGGCCGAGGGTCGGATCATGATCCGTTCGGTGTTCAGGGTCCCACGGGCCTTCGGCTCCTCGATCACCAGTTCGGCGATCCTGCCGCGGCCGCAGGTTTTCGACGCGTCCGACAGCGGGCGCAGCTCGAAAACGTCGCGGTTCGGTCCCCCGGACAGGGCCGAGATCGCAGCGCATCCCGGCAACAGCATCACCGCGGCCAGCAGGGTCAGGGTCGTCAGGCGGGTCATGGCACCTCTCAGCGGCGGAATTCGGGCGTCTTGGGCCCGGTGATGATCTGCGCCGGGTTGCGGCGCAGGGCGGTCACAAGCTGGTTCACATTGCGGACCAGATCGCGCAATTCGGTCGTCATGCGCGAGATCTGCGGCAGCGCGTCACGGGTGAAACTCTGGACCGGCGCGCGCGCCCCGTCCAGCATTGTGCGCAGGCTGGCAAAGGCGCCATCGGCACTGTCGGCGGCATCGCGCAGCTTCGCGGTGATGGCGGGAATGTCCTCGGTCACGCGCTCCATCGTCTCGTTGAAGCGGGCCAGCGTGGCGCGCAGGTCGGCCGCAACTGGCCCGACCTCAGAGTTGATGATGCGGTCGGCGCCGTCAAAGGCGCGCTCGGCCGATGCAAGGGTGCGCCCGCCGACATCCAGCGCCGCGTCCAGCTTGTCCAGCGTCTGCCCGCTTCGCTCGCCCAGACGCGCCACGTCTGCCTGCAGGGTGGCGGCCGTCTGGTCCAGCCGCTGCGTCAGGCCGCGCAGATCGCCCGAGACATAGCCGCGGACCTCGTCCAGTGCCGCGGTGCCCGCGTCAAGCGCGCGATCGGCCTTGTCCGCGCTTTGGTTGAAGCGGGCAAAGGCGTCATCGGCGTTCCCCAGCGTTTTCTCGGCGGCCTCGCCCAGACTGTCCAGCCGGTTCCCGAAGGCGGAAATGTCGCTGGCCGCCGCAGCGATGGAATCGGTGGCCTTGGTCACATCGGACAGCGCGCGGTCCAGATTGGAACTGGAGCGTTCGACATTATCCAGGATGCTGCGCACCCTGTCCTGATTGTCCTGGCCCAGCAGGTGGGTCATCTGCTCGGCCACGGTGTTCAACCGCGAGATCATCTCGGGGCCCTGATCGCTCAGCGTCTGAAGGGCCGAACGGTTCGCAAGGATCACCGGAACCTCGTCAGGATTGACCTCGCGCAGCAGCGGCGCATCGGGACTGCCCGAGGTGATCGCCACGTTCGTCACCCCGGTTACGCCCTGGATCTCGATCGAGGCGCGGGAATTGGTGCGGATCGGCGTGTCCTCGGCCACCTCGACACGCACGCGAACGGCACCGTTCACATCCTGGGACAGGCGCATCTCGACGACCTTTCCGACGGAAAGGCCCGCGAACGTCACCTCGGACGACACGCCCAGGCCCGATACCTCGGGGAAATAGACGTCGTAATAGGCGAACTGGCGATTCAGCTCCAGCTTGGCAAACCACATCGTAAACGCCAGCAGGCCCAGGAAACCCGCCAGCGTAAAGGCACCGATCAGGACGAAATTGGCCTTGGTTTCCATCCTGTCTACTCCTTGTCGGCTACGGCGGCACGGGCACGGGGGCCGTGGAAATATTCGTGGACCCAAGGATGCTGGACATCCAGCATCTCGGCCATCGTTCCGGTGGTCAGCACCTTCTTCTCAGCCAGGACCGCGATGCGATCGCAACAGGCGTGAAGCGTATCAAGGTCATGGGTGACCAGAAACACCGACAGGTTCAACGCATCCCGCAGTGCAACGATCAGCCGGTCGAAGGCATCGGCGCCGATCGGGTCCAGCCCGGCGGTCGGTTCGTCCAGAAAGACGATCTCGGGGTCAAGCGCCAGCGCGCGCGCAAGTCCCGCACGCTTTTTCATTCCGCCCGACAGGTCAGCCGGATACTTGGCATTCGCACTCCAGGGCAGGCCCGCCATCGACACCTTCAACTGCGCCAAAGCCTGCCGCTGGGCATCGTCCAGGCCGGGGACCGCGCGCAGCGGCACCTCGACATTTTCCTGCACCGTCAGGGCCGAGAACAGCGCGCCGTCCTGAAACATGACGCCCCAGCGCCGCTCCAACGCTTCACGCGCGGGTCCGCTGAGTTGGCGGACATCCTGTCCCAGCACGCTGACGGTTCCGGCTGCGGGACGGATCAGCCCGACGATGGTGCGCAACAGGACCGATTTTCCGGTCCCCGATCCGCCGACCACGCCCAGGATCTCGCCCCGGCGAAGGTCCAGGTCCAGCGCCTCATGCACCACATGATCGCCGAACTGGGTGCGCAGGCCCCTGACCTCGATGACATTCGCGCTCACAACCCGACCTCGGCAAAGAAGATCGAGAACAGCGCGTCCATGACGATCACCGCGAAGATCGCGTTGACCACCGCCTTCGAGGTCTGGGCGCCCAGCGATTCCGCGTCCTTGCCGACCTTCATTCCCGCGTGGCAGCCGATCACGCCGATCACCAGCGCAAAGACCGGGGCCTTGCTCAACCCGACGATCACATGCTCGACCCCGGTTTCCGAGATCAGGCGATAGCGGAACATCGAAGGCGAGATGCCCAGCTCGATCCAGCACATGATCGCCCCGCCGATCAGGCCCGCGATATTGGCGATCAGGCCCAGGATCGGCAGCGTGATGATCAGCGCCAGCACCCGCGGCAGGATCAGGATCATGTCGGGGTCCATGCCCAGCGTGCGCATGGCGTCGATCTCTTCGCGCATCTTCATTGACCCGATCGAGGCGGTCAGCGCCGATGCGGTTCGCCCCGCAACGATGATCGCGGTCAGCAATATGCCCAGCTCGCGCAGGATCGAGATGGAGATCAGTTCGACCACGAAGATCTCGGCCCCGAACTGGCTGAGCTGCGCCGCGCCCTGAAAGGCCAGCACAACCCCGATCAGAAAGGACATCAGCGCGACGATGGGCACCGCGCGCAAGCCGGTTTCCTGGCAATGATGCACCAGCGAGGTCAGCCGGAAATCCGTCGGATGCAGGATCGCGCGCCCCAGCGCGGCAAGGAAGCGGCCCAGATATTCCGCGATCTCTCGCAAAAAGATCAGCGCACCCACGACGCCGCGGCCGATCCCCTCAAGCAGCGCGTGCCAGCCGCGCGGCGCATTGCGTTCGGCATCCGGCACCGGGCGCGCGGCGGCGACCGTGTCGACCAGCTTCGCCTGCGTCTCGCTGAGCCCCTCGATCGCGATGCCCTGCGCGGCGCAACCGGCAAGGTAATTCGCCCCGGCGGTATCCAGCCGGGTCAGTCCCGACAGGTCGATGCGGCGCAATGCGGGAACCGGCGCCGCAAGCTGGGGCAAGGTCCAGACCGTAAAGGATCCGCCCAGCCGCAGGCTGTCGCCGGAAAGCTCGACGCTAAGGTTCTGGTCCTGCGAAAGATCGTTCATGGCAATCCCGGACGCGAGGGGACGAGTGCGATTCATCGGGCGATTGTCGCGCAATGTCAAACCCCTGCGCGGCCATCCTCGGGCATCCGACGTGTGGTCCGGGCATAGGACAGGCCCCGCATCATCCGCACCGGCTCAGTCCTGACCAGCCGCAGGACATGGGCCATGTAGGGTTGCGACAGGTCATCTTCGCGCAGCGCGGCATACAGGCGACGCAGCATGCCGTCCGGTCCAAGCGGCAGCAGCGCCAGTTCGGGATTGCCGGCCTGCGCGCGCAGCACCCAGTCGGGCATCACCGCGACCCCCCGCCCCGAAGCGATCAGCATCAGCGCGACGGCGGTCTGTTCGACCTGCCGGTGATGCGCGGGCGTTACCCCCGCCGGGTCCAGGAATTGCGAGAAAACGTCCAGCCGTGCGCGATCCATCGGATAGGTGATCAGCGTCTCTCCCGCCAGATCGGCGGGATCGGCATAGCCCTTGGCGACCAGAGGATGGTTCGCGGGCACCACCATCGTCGGCGCATAGTCGAAAAGCGGCTGATAGGTGACGCCCGGCATTTCCTCGGGATCGGACGAGATCACCAGATCCACCTGCCCCCGCACCAGCGCGGGCAGCGCCTTCAGTGCCAGGCTGGTGCGGATGTCCAGATCGACCTCGGGCCAGGCGCGGCGGAACTGGTCCAGCACGGGAAGCAGCCAGTCGAAGCAGTGGTGACACTCCATCGCGACATGCAACCGTCCGGCGCGGCCCAACTCAACCGCGCGAAACTCGGCCTCGGCGGAATCGATCAGCGGCAGCACCTGCTCGGCCGTGCGCAAAAGCCGCATCCCGGCAGCGGACAGGCGCAGGGGCTTGGTCTTGCGCAGGAACAGCTCGACCCCCGCCTGTTCCTCCAGCGCCTTGATCTGGTGGGACAGCGCCGATTGGGTCAGGTTCAGGATCTCGGCCGCGCGGGCCAGGCCGCCCTGTTCATGAATGGCGCGCAGGCTGCGAAGGTGGCGAAGCTCAAGGTGCATCTTGAATGAAACTCATCACGATCTTGAGGATTATGAATTTGTCTCACGTCCCGTGTCATGTCACAAGCCCCGACAGAAAAGGACACCGTCATGATCACCCCAGCCGTCAGCTTCGAATTCTTCCCCCCGCGGAATCTGGACCAGTCGTTCAGGCTGTGGGACACGGCCCGCGCGCTTGCGCCACTGGGCCCGGATTTCGTCTCGGTGACCTATGGCGCGGGCGGCACCACCCGCCAGCTGACGCACGAGGCGGTGACCGCCCTTGCCAGCCATTACGGCCTGAACGTCGCGGCCCACCTGACCTGCGTCGACGCGACCCGCGAAGAAACGTTGCGGATCGTCGCGGATTATGCGGCCGCCGGTGTTCATGAGATCGTGGCCCTGCGCGGCGACGCGCCCCAGGGTCAGGCCCGCTTCACACCCCATGAGGACGGTTTCGCGAATTCGGTCGAGCTGATCGAGGCGATCGCCGCGCGCGGCGACATGACCATCCGCTGCGGCGCCTATCCCGAACCGCATCCCGACAGCCCCGACACCCTCGCCGACGTGGCCTGGCTGAAGCGCAAGTCCGATGCCGGGGCCAGCAGCGCGATCACGCAGTTCTTCTTCGATGCGGACACGTTCTTCCGTTTCCGTGACCAGTGCGAGCGCGCGGGCGTGACGGCCGCCATCATTCCCGGCATCCTGCCGATCCAAAGCTGGGCCGGGGCACGTCGTTTTGCCGAACGCTGCGGTACCTCGGTCCCGGCATGGGCCGAAGAGGCCTTTGCCCAAGCCGGGAAAGAGGGCGAAGCGCGCCTTGCCCTGGATGTCTGCGTGCGGCTGTGCGAGCAACTGGTCGAAGGCGGCGTCGACAAGCTGCATTTCTATACGCTGAACAAGCCCGAGCTGGTGCTGAAGGTCTGTGGCGCACTTGGTCTGACGCCGCGGGGGGAATTGCCCCACGTCGCCTGACGCTGAGCGGCTCGCGCCCTCAGGCGGTCGCCGAGTTGTCGGTTCCGCCCCGCGACGGCCACGGGCGCAGGCGCCGGGACGAGGGTTCCGGCACGGCCCCGGCCAGGTTGCCGCCAAGTTCGGCCGGGCCGGAATAGGGCTGCGGAACCGAATGGTGGATCGTCTCGGTCCCGTCCAGCCCCGCGCGTCGCGGCGCGCGCATCAGGAATGCCTTGCCCCAGCTGTGCCATGACCCAAGCTGCGGCGCGTCCACGTCGCAGGGATGGTGTCGCCGCCAACCGTCCGGCAGGGGAAGCCCTGCCTCCTCGGCCCGCGACATCAGCCAGACCAGCGGCAGATTCGCCAGCGGGCGGGCAAATTCATGGCCGCCCAACTGCCCGCCGATATCCGCGTGACAGCCGCGGAACCACGCCTGTTCGGCCCTTTGGCCGGCCCCGCCCCACAGGATCGGTGCAAAGGCAAGTCGCGTCTCGTCCAGCGCCAGGGCATGAACGCCCTGCTGCACATTGCCGGCAAGACACCCCTTGGCATAGTCGAAGCCCGGCTCGGATACTGTCCAGAGAAAGGGCAGACGCACCCCCAGCGACATCACCGTGTCAAGAAGACCGACCATGCGGATCGGCACCTCGGGATGACAAAGGCCCGGTCCTGGTACCGCCCCACGACCGTGGCGGTACAGATCCCAGACCGCGCCGATATTCGTGTCGCTGGCATGTTCAGGCTTCAGCAGGCCAAGGCGCTCGATCATGTCGGCCAGCGCACAGACCCCGATGCCACCACGGGAATAGCCGAAGAAATACAGCGGGTTCCCCGGCCGCCAATGCCGGGCGAGCCAAGCATATGCGGCATGAATATTTTGGTCCAGAGACTGCCCGCTGACCAGTTGCGGCAGGGTGCGCCACGCCGCCCATTGCTGGCCGGGAGCATAGTGAAGCTGAACCCGCGCCGGGACCGCGCCCTGTTCGCCCGACAACATCGCATGGATGCGCGCAATCGAGGACTTCCTGCCCTCGGTGAGAGAGGCGAAGGTGCCGTCCATCAGCACCACCTGGCAGATTGATGCGCAATCGTGGTCCATGGCCGGACGCTAGCATGGAAATACGACGCGAAAATTGCGGGATTACAAAACTGTCCTAACAGACAGGTGCTGCATCTGCCCAAAGCCGTTGAAGCGGGTATTGGTGACGGTGGAATACGCACCTGCCCCGTGAAAGACCAGATAATCACCCTCTGCCACGTCCTCGGGCAGGGGCAATTCACCCGGCAGGCGATCGATCGAGTCGCAGGTGGGTCCAAAGACCGTTCGGGGCCGCAGCGCCCCCATGCGGCGTTCGCCGGTGGGGGTCAGCAGGTCCAGACGCGTCAGGTTGCCCATCACCGGCAGTTCGGACAGCCCGCCATAGGTGCCGTCATTCAGGAAGATGTCGCCGCCGTCACGTACGGCCTTGATGCGGGTGATCAGCGAAAACGCATCCGCGCAAAGCCCGCGTCCCGGCTCGCAGACAAGTTGGGGCGGATCGGAGCCGAAGGCGGCGGCCGTGGCCCCCGCAATCGCGTGAAAGATCGCCGTCAGGTCCGGCGCCCGCCCAGTGCGATGCGAGGGATAGCCTCCGCCCAGATTCAGCCGCCGCGCCCTGACCCCGGCTTCGCGACAGATTACGGCGGCGGCGCGGATCCCGGCCTCCCACGCGCGGGGGTCGCTGCATTGAGTCCCGGGATGAAAGGTCAGCGACGGGACATACCCCCGTCCGGCGATCTGGCGCAGCAATTCCGCCGTGACTTCGGGCGAAGCGCCAAATTTCGAGTTGAAGTCATAGGCCGCGCCCGGAAGCTGCGCCTTGAAGCGGGCGGAAATCTCGCATCCCTCAGCGGGCACGCGGTCGAAAAGCTTGTGCAGTTCCGTCAGGCTGTCCACCGACCAGCAGCGCACCCCCGCCCCGACGGCATGGGCGATGTCCATCTGCGACCGAACGGGATTGTGGTAATGCCGCGCCGCCTGGGGAGACAGCCGGCCGATCAGGTCGATCTCGTAGGGAGAGGCGACGTCGAAGCCCCTGATCCCTGCGGCGATCAGCGTGCGGATGACGGCCTCGTCCGGGTTAGCCTTGACGGCATAGGTGACCATGCCCGGAAACCCCTTCAGGAAGCGTCTTGCGACCCGGCGCAGCCGCGCCGCATCAAAGACCATGACCGGATTTTCGGGGGCCAGGACACGGATGATCTGGGCCGGGTTTTCCCACGCGGCCTTGGGTCCGTTGCGCTCAGTCAGTCCCATTGGCAAGTCCTTCCACTTGGCATCGGGCGCGGCAGCAGGGTCATCATGCACCCTGCCTCGTTCGATTTGACCAATGAAAAGGGTGCAATCGGGCACCAGATCGGTTAAATCGACGAAGAATGAAGCAATATGACAGGACTGGATTTGGACGAGCTTGACCGGGGCATTCTGGCCCATCTTGCGCAGGATGCGCGGCAATCGGTGGCGGTACTGGCGCGGCGCCTGAAAGTCGCGCGGTCGACCGTGCAGGCCCGGCTGGAACGGCTGGAAACCTCGGGCGCGATTGCCGGCTATACGCTGCGACTTGGCGATGCCGCGCGCGAAAACCGGATCCGTGCGACCTGCCTTTTGACGATCGAGCCGCGCTCGCAAGGCGCGATCCTGACCCGGTTGCGCAGCCTGCCCGAGGTCGAGCGCGTCCACACCACCAGCGGACGCGTCGATCTTTTGCTGCAACTTGCCGCCACTTCGACCAGCCAGCTTGACGATGTGCTGGATCAGATCGGCAGTCTGACGGGCGTCAGGTCAAGCGAAAGTCTGATCCACCTGTCGACCAAGCTGGACCGCGCGACCTAGGGTTGGGCGGGGCGCAGCAGCGTGATGACGGTATCGCCATATTTGCGCTGGTCGATCCGTTCCAGCCCCTCGACCGGCGGAGGGGGCGCGGCTTCTTCCCAGACGACCATGCCAGAGGGCGCGATCCACCCACCGGCCAATGCGGTGGCCAGCGCCCTTTCCCCCAGCCCCTTGCCATAGGGCGGATCCAGAAAGACCAGATCGAAGCCGGGGCTGCGATTGATGCCAAGGTCGGTGGCATCGCGCCGCCAGACATCGGTGACACCCATGGCGCGGGCCTTTTCGATGTTTTCGCGCAATAGCGCACGGGCCGTGACCCCGTCATCGACGAAGGCGACGCGGGCGGCACCGCGCGACAGCGCCTCAAGCCCCAGTGCGCCTGTGCCCGCGAACAGGTCAAGCACCCGCGCGCCGGGGATCGGATTGCCATGCGTGCCGTTGACCAGCAGGTTGAAGATCGACTCGCGCACCCGATCGGTGGTCGGACGCAGATGCGCGGCGCGGTCTCCCTCGCCCACATCGGCCAGCTTCAGCCCGCGAAGATTGCCCCCGATGATCCGCATCACATCAGCGCCTTCAGATCGGAGGCTTCGGCCACGGCCTCGGGCGTGGGGGATCTGCCGCTCTCGATCAGGCGCTTGCCGATCATATAGGCGCGGGCGTCGTTCAGGGCATCGACAGCGATCAGCCGGCCGTCCCGGAAATACCAGACCGAGCCGCCATGCGCCCCCGCGCCCGGCCGCGTCACTACCCGGTCGAACCCGCTGTTCAGCCCGGCGATCTGCAACTTGGCGTCGAACTGGTCGGACCAGAACCATGGCTTCGGGACATAATCCGCCCCCACGCCCAGGATGTTCGCGGCGACAGCCTCGGCCATGTCGATGGCGTTCCCGACACTTTCCAGCCGCATCCGGCCCTCCGGGACCGGAAAGCTGGCGCAATCGCCCGCCGCCCAGATCGCCGGGTCCGAGGTCCGGCCCTGCGCATCGGTGGCGATGCCGTTGTCCAGGACCAGCCCGGCCGCTTCGGCCAACGCGGTTTCCGGCGCGATCCCGATGCCGCAGATGACCAGATCGGCGGGAAGGTGGCGGCCATCGGCCAGCATCACGCCATCCGCCTGCGCCTCACCCGTGATGCGTGCGATCGCAGTGCCTTCGACGATCTCGACGCCATGCGCATGGTGCAGGTCGCGGATCATCGTGGCGGTCTCTGGGGCGGCGACGCGGCCCAGGATGCGAGGTGCGGCCTCGACCAGAGTGACCTCCAACCCCAGTTTGCGGGCGACGGCGGCCGCCTCAAGCCCGATATAGCCGCCGCCGACGACCACAAGCCGGCGACCGGGCAAGAGAGCTGGCTTTACCGCGGCGATGTCGGCCAGGTTCCTGACGACATGGACGCCCGGCAGGCTGCCCCCCAGTGCGTCGGGCAGGCGACGCGGGCTTGCGCCCAGCGTCAGCGCCAGCGCGTCATAGGGGTATTCGCCACGGTCGGTCAGCACGGCTCGGCGGTCGCGGTCGATCGCCGTCGCGCGTTCGTCCAGACGCAGGGTGATGCCCTGTTCGTCCCACCATTCGGAACCGCGCAGCGTCAGGCGGTCCAGCCCCATGTCGCCCAGCAGATAGGCCTTGGACAGCGGCGGGCGCTGATAGGGTGGCGCGGCTTCGTCCCCGATTACGGTGATCTGGCCCTGATGCCCCAGCGCCCGCAATTTCGCCGCCATCGAGGCAGCCGCCTGCCCCGCACCAAGGATCACGATGTTCATTCTTTACCTTACTGGTTTGCCCGAGGCGCAGAGCCTATAGTCCGGCCCGCATCGATGCAATTCATGGAGAATGCGCATGTCCATTTCGCAAGGCGACAAGCTGCCTGCCGGGAAACTGTTCAAACTTGGCGAAAGCGGCCCGGCCGAGGTCGACATCGCCGAACTGTCGCAAGGTCGCGTCGCGATCTTCGCCGTGCCCGGCGCCTTCACGCCCACCTGCTCGAACAGCCACATGCCGAGCTTCGTGAAGAACGCGGACAAGTTCCGCGCAAAAGGCGTCTCGCGCGTTGTCTGCGTGACCGTCAACGACCCCTTCGTCGCGGGAGCATGGTCCAAGGCCACCGGCGCCGCCGATGCCGGGATCGAGGTTCTGGCCGATGCCGATGGCAGCTATACCAAGGCGCTTGGCCTGAACATCGAAGGCGCAGGCTGGGTCAACGGCCGCTCGAAGCGCTATGCGATGCTGGTCGATGGCGGAGTCGTGACCCAGCTTCAGGTCGAGGAAGCCGCGGGCGCCTGCACGATCTCGTCGGGCGATTCGCTGCTGGACCTCGTCTGAGGCGCAATGCTGAAAAAGCCGGTGAACTCCTGCGCGGCGGCCGGATCGCCGTGCAGGGCAATGCGCCCCGCCGCGGCCAGCGCGGCTGGCGGGGGGCCATAGATGGCGGCGGCCAGTGCGTTTCCGTTGCCGACCAGCACGAAATCCCCCTTGGGTTCGCGCACGGCCCGGACCTGCGGAAGTCCCTGCGCGGAAATCGTGACCTCGAATCCCTCGCTGCCCGACAGGAACCCCGCGCGCAGCGGTGATCCCGCTGCCCGACGGGCATCCACCGTGGCCGAGATCGAGATCATCAGCGCCGAGATGCTGATGAACTTCTTCGGATCATGCCCCGGCAGCAGCAGCGCCCAGCGGCAAAGTTCGGTCAGCATCGGGTGCAGCGCACGGCCAAGCTCGGTCAGGCTGTAAATTCCCAGCACAGCGTCATGGTGCACAATACCGGTCTGGGTCATCTGCCCCAGCCTTTGCGTCAGGACGCTGGCGGTGATCCCCGGCATTCCCGCCCGGATCATCTGGAAGCGCTTGGGCGCGAACATCAATTCGCGCACGACCAGCAGCGCCCATCGGTCGCCGATGAAATTCAGCGCGTGGGCACCAAGGCACCCTTCGTCATAGCGGGTTCGCGGAGTCTGGCCTGTCTCGATCATGTTTTCATATTAACAGTTGCTTTTTACTACTTCAAGTGCCAGCCTGCGACTCGGGCGGCGTTTCCCGCGCCGCGAAAAGGAGGATGACGCATGACGTATTACTCTGGATTTCTTCTGGCCGTGCCGACTGCGAACAAGCAGAAATATGTGGATCACGCCGCAATGGCCTGGCCCTATTTCAAGAAGGCGGGCGCAGTCCGCATGGTCGAGAACTGGGGCGTCGATGTCCCGCATGGCAAGGTCACGGACTTCCACATGGCCACCAAGGCCAAAGAGGACGAGACGGTCCTGTTCTCGTGGATCGAATGGCCCGACAAGGCCACCGCCGACACCGCCTATGAAAAGATGATGTCCGACCCCGAAATGGAAAAGATGGGCGAAATGCCCTTCGACGGGATGCGGATGATGTGGGGCGGGTTCGAACCCGTCTTCGACGGCAACTGAGGACCGGATCATGTATCACGGCAAACCCTGCTGGTTCGAGCTGTCCACCGACAAGGGCGCCCTGCCCCAGGCCGATCAGTTCTATGGCAAGCTGTTCGGCTGGAGCATCGCCGACGCCGGCATGGACGGCTTTACCTATCATCTGGCCAGCCACGGCGGCGACATGGTCGCCGGGCTGGCCGAAATGCCGGACGACTGCGCCGGAACTCCGCCTTTCTGGATGGTCTATTTCGACGTGGACGATGCCGACGCCGCCGCGGCCAAGGTCAAGACGCTGGGCGGCACTGTCTTTCGCGAACCTGCCGACATTCCGGGGACCGGGCGCTTCGCCATCCTGTCGGATCCGCAGGGGGCGGCCTTCGGCGTGCTTCAGCCCCTGCCGATGGAACCCCAGCCCCCGGTGGAATCCGGTGCCTGGAACCAAAGAAAGGAAAGCCACGGCAACTGGATCGAACTGATGTCGACCGACCCAAAGGCCGCGCTGGATTTCTATGCCGAACTGTTCGGCTGGACCCGCTCGACCGCCGTCGACATGGGAGAGATGGGCACCTATCAGCTCTTCTCGTGGAACGGGGCCGATATCGGCGGGATGATGGGCCTGGGCAATTCGCCCGTGCCGTGCTGGCTGCCCTATTTCGGGGTGAACGGCGTCGATTCCGCGATTACGCGAGCAACCGGTGGCGGGGCCACGCTGATGCATGGCCCGGTCGAGGTTCCGGGCGGTGCCTTCATCGCCTTCTTCCGCGACGCCCAAGGGGCCCATTTCTCGGTCGTCGGCCCGAAAGAGGATGTCTGATGATCCGCGCGACCATTATCGCCGCCCTGCTCTGCGCCACGCCCGCCATGGCGCAGGACATCAAGCCGTCGGACGTGCCGCATGGGCAAAAGGATTACCATGCCGCCGCGGCCGGCACCTATAACCTGGACCACTACCACACCGGGGTCATCGCCCGCGTCCAGCACCTGGGCTTTTCCTACAGTGTCTTCCGCTTCGACAAGGTCAGCGGCGTGCTGGAATGGAATCCCGACGATCCCGGTTCCAGCAAGCTGACCGCGCAGGTCGAGATCGCCTCGATCTCGACCCCGGTCGAGGGTTTTGCCGAAATCCTGACCGGCAAGGACTATCTGAATGGTGCGGCAAACCCGACTGCCAGCTTCGTCTCGGACAGCTTCACTGCGGACAGCAATACCGCCGGGACCGTATCCGGCCAACTGACACTGATGGGCAAGACCCACCCCGCCACCTTCCGGGTCGAGCTTGTCGGCGCGGGCAAGGGCTATACCGGGGACGAAAACGGCAATCCCGTGATCCGCGACCTGATCGGCCTGCGTGCCGAGACGCAGATTGACCCGCAGGCTTACGGCCTGAACGCATTTTTCACCGAGCCGATCCCGATCTCGATCGACGCGGAATTCGCCCGAAAGGAGTGAGACGATGACTGTTGTAATCACCACCTTCGACTGGGTGCCTGACATGGCCCGCGGCTTTGTCCGCGACCTGCGCATCCGTTGGGCCTGCGAGGAAGCGGGCCTGCCCTATCAGGTCGAGACGACCAGCGTGCGTGAAAGGACTCCCGCGCATTATGCGCGCCAGCCCTTTGGTCAGGTGCCGATCCTGCGCGACGGGGAACTGTCGCTGTTCGAAAGCGGTGCGATACTTCTGTATCTTGGCGAGGGACAGGACAGCCTGCTGCCCCGCGATCCGCAGGCACGGGCCCAGACCCAGCAATGGCTGATCGCGGCGCTGAACAGTCTTGAGCCCGTGGTGATGGCCCTGGCGCTGGCGCGCGTCTTCGACCGGAATGCGGTGGCAGAGGAACTGGCGCTGCCGCGCGTGCATGAACGCCTGCGACAGCTTGAACCGGTTCTGGCGGATCGGGACTTCATCGCGGCGGGCCAATTCACCATCGCCGATATCCTAATGACCGATGTCCTGCGCAATGTCGAAAGCCTGGGCGAACTTGCGGCCCATCCGGTGCTGGCCGAGTATCTGGCGCGGATGATCGCGCGACCCGCCTTCCAGCGGGCCCATGCCGCGCAGCTTGAACATTTCGCCGAGGCCGCGTGATGCTGACCATCTATGGCCACCCGCTCTCATCCTATACCCAGAAGGTGCTGGTCGCGCTGTATGAAACCGGCGCGCCCTTCACCTTCCACCAGATCGACCTTGGTCAGGAAGAGGATCGCGCCCTGATGGCCGGGATCGAGCCGATGGGCCTGATGCCGGGGTTGAAGGACCATGCGCGCGGGGTCATCCTGTCGCAATCCTCGGTGATGATCGAATATGTGGACCGGCATTATCCGGGCAAGGTGCGGATGCTGCCGGCGGACCCCGACGCCGCGCTGTCGGCGCGGCAATGGGACCGGTTCTTCGACTTTCAGGTCATGCAGGTGATGCAGACCATCGTCAGCGCGCGCCTGTTCATGGGCGAGGGCGTCGAAGAACCGGTCGGTCGCTTCGTGCACGACCGACTTGAGCGTGCCTATGTCGCGCTGGACCATCACCTCAAGGGCCGGGAATGGGCGGCCGGTGATTTCGGTCTGGCCGATTGCGCGGCGGCACCTGCGCTGTTCTACGCGGGGATGATCCACCCCTTCGCGGGCCATCCCGCCCTTGCCGCCTATTTCGAGCGGCTGCTCGCGCGGCCCTCATTCCAGCGCGCCCGCACCGAGGCGGTGCCCTGGCTGCAATATTTCCCCTTCCCCGAGCTGGTTCCGCAACGGTTCAGGGCCTAGCGCCTCTTGGCCTTTTGTCCGTGTTTCGCTATCCCCTTGACGATCAAAGGGGTGACGAGATGGCCATGGAAAAGAACTTCGACGCGAGCACGGCCGAGGCGCGGATCGCGGGTGAATGGGCGGCGAGCGATGCTTTCGCCGCCGGAGCCAATGCGAAACCGGGGGCGGACAGCTTTTCGGTCGTGATCCCGCCGCCCAACGTGACCGGCAGTCTGCATATCGGTCACGCGCTGAACAACACGCTGCAGGACATCCTGGTGCGCTGGCACCGGATGCGCGGCTTCGACACGCTGTGGCAGCCGGGCCAGGACCATGCGGGGATCGCCACCCAGATGGTCGTCGAGCGCCAGATGGCCCAGCGTCAGGAACCGAACCGCCGCGAGATCGGGCGCGAGGCCTTTCTGCAGAAGGTCTGGGCCTGGAAACAGGAATCCGGCGATACGATCATCGGGCAGTTGAAGCGTCTTGGCGCCTCCTGCGACTGGTCGCGCAACGCCTTTACCATGTCGGGCGCCCCCGGTGCCCCCAAGGGTCAGGAAGGCAACTTCCACGACGCCGTCATCAAGGTCTTCGTCGAGATGCACGACAAGGGCCTGATCTATCGCGGCAAGCGGCTGGTGAACTGGGATCCCCATTTCGAAACCGCGATCAGCGATCTTGAAGTCGAGAACCGCGAGGTTCCCGGCCATATGTGGCACTTCAAATATCCGCTGGCCGGTGGCGAAACCTATGAATATGTCGAGCGGGACGAGGACGGGACCGTCATCCTGCGCGAGACGCGCAACTATATCAGCATCGCCACCACGCGCCCCGAAACCATGCTGGGCGATGGCGCGGTCGCGGTTCACCCCGACGATGCCCGCTATGCCCCGATCGTCGGCAAGCTGGTCGAGATCCCCGTTGGGCCGAAGCACCTGCGCCGCCTGATCCCGATCATCACCGACGAATATCCGGACCCGGATTTCGGCTCGGGCGCCGTCAAGATCACCGGCGCGCATGACTTCAACGACTATGGCGTCGCCACCCGCAACGACATCCCGCTTTACGCGCTGATGGACGGCAAGGGCGCGATGCGCCAGGACGGCCTCAGCTATGCCGAAAGCGCCGGGATCGCGTCCCGAGCGGCGCGCGGCGAGGATGTCGGCGACGTCTCGAACGTGAACCTCGTCCCTGATGACCTGCGCGGGTTGGACCGGTTCGAGGCCCGCAAGGCGGTGATCGAGCAGATCAACGCAGAGGGTCTGGCCGTCACCTATCTGCACAAGGAAATCGACAAGGAAACCGGGGCCGAGCATCTGGAACGCCGCCCGCTGGTCGAAGCAAAGCCGATCATGCAGCCCTTCGGCGACCGCTCGGGCGTGGTGATCGAGCCGATGCTGACCGACCAGTGGTTCGTCGATACCGCCAAGATCGTGGGGCCCGCGCTGGAAGCCGTGCGTTCGGGCGCGACGAAGATCCTGCCCGAGCAGCATGAAAAGGTCTATTTCCATTGGCTTGAGAATATCGAGCCCTGGACCATCAGTCGTCAGCTGTGGTGGGGCCACCAGATCCCGGTTTGGTATGGGCTGGACATGGGCCGCGAAGGCCAGGTCGATGACGACAATGACGGCGCGCTGGACGATGTCGAGATCTTCGCCCTGCTGGAGGAAGGCCTTGTCCACCGTGACGAGATCCACCATGCCGCCGCGCATTTCTCCGAGGTGGTCGAGAAGTTCCGCGACAGCATCGCGGGCCTACCCCAGCCGCTGGAAATCGCCCGCGTGATCGAGGTTGCCGACCGCGAGGCAGCAATCGACGCCTTTTCGCAGGGTCTGGCCGATTACAACCTGACGCAGGATCCGACCAGGCTGGTCTATCCGGTCTGGCGCGATCCCGACGTGCTGGATACCTGGTTCTCGTCCGGCCTGTGGCCGATCGGAACGCTGGGCTGGCCTGAACAGACGCCGGAACTGTCGCGCTATTTCCCGACCAGCACGCTGATCACCGGCTTCGACATCATCTTCTTCTGGGTCGCCCGGATGATGATGATGCAACTGGCCGTCGTCGGCGACGTCCCCTTCCGCACCGTCTATGTGCATGGGCTGGTGCGCGACGAGAAGGGCGCGAAGATGTCGAAGTCGAAAGGCAACGTGATCGACCCGCTGACGCTGATCGACGAATATGGCGCGGATGCGCTGCGCTTTACCCTGACCAGCATGGCGGCAATGGGCCGCGATCCGAAGCTGGGGCCGAAGCATGTCGAGGCGAACCGCAACTTCGTCACCAAGATCTGGAACGCGACCCGCTTTGCCGAGATGAACGGCGTGCGTGGCGGTGGCGCGCGCCCCGAGCCCACGCATGTCGTGAACCGCTGGATCATCGGCGAGGTCGCCCGCATCCGCATCGCGACCGACGAGGCGCTGGCCAGCTATCGTTTCAACGATGCGGCGACCGGGCTTTACGCCTTTGTCTGGGGCAAGGTCTGCGACTGGTATGTCGAATTCTCGAAACCGCTGTTCGATGGCGAATATCGGGACGAGACGCTGGCGACGATGGGCTGGGTTCTGGACCAGTGCTACACCATGCTGCATCCGATCATGCCGTTCCTGACCGAAGAGCTTTGGGCGCTGACCGGAGATCGTCCGAAGATGCTGGTCCACGGCGACTGGCCGGAATTCGGTGCAGAGCTGATCGACGCCGATGCCGATCGCCAGATGAACTGGGTGATCCAGCTGATCGAGAATATCCGTTCCGCCCGCGCGCAGATCGGCGTGCCGGCCGGGGCGCGCCCCGACCTGATCGTGACCGAAGCGGACGAGGCCGCACGCGAAGCCCTGGCCGCGAACGGTCCGCTGATTGAGCGGCTGGCGCGCGTCAATCCGCCCGCTGCCGGCAAGATGGGTCCGGGCATGATCTCGGTCGCCGCGCTGGGAGCAAGCTTTGCCCTGCCAGTGGGCGAGATGATCGACGTGAAGGCCGAAACCGCCCGGCTGGAGAAATCCGCGGCCAAGACCGAAAAGGACGCGGCCGGACTGCGCGGGCGGCTTTCGAACCCGAAATTCGTCGAACATGCCGAGCCCGAGGTGATCGAGGAAACCCGCGACAAACTGGCCGCGCTTGAAGACGACGTGGCCCGCATCCGTGCGGCGCTGGCGCAGTTGGCGGCCATGTGACCTGCCCCCGCGCCGCCCCGGTGGCGCGGCCAAGATGGGTATTTGAAAAACGGTGAAGGCCGGGCGTCCGCAGGAATGCCCGGCTTTTTTCTGCCTGCGTTCAGTTCGTGAAGGCGTCGATCAGGTTCATGACAGCCAGCACCTTCCGGGTGCCGCTGTCGACGCGATAGATGCGGTCGTCGTCACGATAGTAATCCCAGCCCCGCCGCTGCTCGAGGTCATAGCGGTGCGGATCGCGGATCACGACATAATCGCCGATGCGCAAGGTGTCCCCGACGCGGTTCCCGTATTTCCGGGCCTGGCCGGGCGGTATGCAGGGCGGGTTCTTCTTGGCGAGTCCCGGCGGGCAGTCGGCGACGTAATTGCTTCGCCCGTGATAGTCGCCGTGCTTGCCCTGATCGTGGCCATAGCGCGCGTGCTTTTTGCCATTCCCGTTGCCATGGCCTTTCCCATTGCCGGGATCGGCCATCGCGGGCGCCGCGCCAAGAGTGGCAAGCACCAATCCCGCGGCGGCCAATCTGGATGCGAGCTTCATTGTCCTGCTCCTGAACCTTCTTGATCCAGGATAACGCGCAATGGCCGGTTCCGGCCCCACGGAAGCAAGGGGACCGGCAAGGAATCGCCTGCGCCGGATTTCAGCTCGCAGCCGATCTGACCTGCTGGCACAGATGATGACCGTTCCTGACATGGCGTTCGACCAGCTTGCCGATCCGGCGTGGCGCGGCAAGCTGGCGCGCCGGAACCGGCGTGAAGCCGGGCAAGGCAATCTCGGGGAAGATGAGCGAGATCTCTCGCCGCGCCTCGGCCCCCAGCGCGCGCAGCGCAATCTGCCCGACCAGCAGGGTTTCCGAGGGCGCGCCATTCGCGATCACGACCTGATGGCGGTCCAGCAGGATGTGGAAATACTCGACCGATTGCGCCGCTTCCTCGGCAATGCCGGGTTGCCCGAGAAGCTTCTTGGCAGGAACAAGGACTTCGTCTGTCTCGAACAGCCTGCGCACGATGGGCGAGGACAGCAGCATCCGGTGCTGGGGCGAAACGACAAGATCGGTTTCCGGCAGGCCCGGCCCGAGTGCCCCCGCGGCGATGCGGATCGGGCGCAGGTTCGGCAGCCGCGCCAGTGTCCCGCGACTGAGCCGGCGCGACCCGATCCAGCGGATCGGCTGCGGTCCCTGGTCAAGCGTGGTGACAAGATCGCCGACGGCCAGTTCCTCAATCAGGCGGGGGCCGTCGGGCGTCGTAATCCATGTGCCGCGCGTGAAGCAGACCACGACCAAATCGTCCAGCGCGATGCCGCCATTGTCCATCGGCACCACGGGCTTGCTTACACCCGGGGTGAAGGTGCCGTCGGTCGTGATGAAGATCGTGCCATTGACGCTGTCCACCTCCTCGCCCGTTTCGGAGTCGTGGAAATAGAAGCCCCCGCTGTAGCTGCAGGTATTGCCGCTGTACTGGTTGTTGGTCGACAACTCGCTGGCCTGCGAGCCTTGCCCTGCGACGTAGTAATCGGCGGTCCCGTCTCCATCGGCATCGATTTCGAAGCTCGATACCGGCGTATCGTCGGGGATGTAGGGGTCGGGGGTGCCGTCGCCATCCAGATCCTCGTCATCGACGATATACTGGTCGTCGATGGTGATCGTGACCACGGCATCCGCCGGATCATAGCCTTGCGAGATCAGGAAATCGTTGATCGGCAATGACGTGGGGGTAATGACCGTCTCACCTGCCTGCTGGTTGGTCGATCCAACCGCGACGGCGTCGGGGGGAAGAATATAAGTCGCCATTGCTCAGCTCCGATGGGGAGGAAAAGTGGAGGCTCGTCATCTCAATATCCCCTCAGCTAGCCAGCAAAAAGGCAGTGGCGCAAGGGTGAATGCCGCGCCGCAGCGGCTGAGTGGCGAGCTTTCGATCTCGCCATGTGTTGCGACCGCAACAAAATGTTTGACCGAAGCCCGCGGCTCCCCTATGCAGATCCGAACGTCGCCGGGGGAGAAGGCGGCGCATTCTGATGATCATCCACGGCAAGTTTGCTGACCGCGAAGCCATGCTTTCGCGCGCCGGCTGCGGCTTGCCGCATTTCGGGGAGGCGAGATGGCACATACGATCATGGTGGACCGGGCGCGGGGCAAGGCAGGCGACGGGCGCTGGACGCCACTGCGCGTGGCCGTCATCCTGATCTGCTTTCTGCTGAACGCGATCGACGGCATGGACATCGTGATCATGTCCTATATCGCGCCGTCGCTGAAGTCCTCGTGGCAATTGGGCCCCGAGGCGCTGGGGGTTGTTTTCAGCACCTCGCTGGCGGGCATGGCGGTCGGCGGACTGTTCATCGCGCCGCTGGCCGACCGCTTCGGGCGCAGGCCGCTGATCGTGGCGCTGTTGACGCTGATCACTGCCAGCATGCTGCTGTCGAGCCGGGTGCAGAACGTCACCGAACTGGTGATCCTGCGCGCGATCATCGGCATGGCCGTGGGAGCATTCCTGGCCAGCGTCAGCACGATCGCGGCGGAGTACGCGCCGCCGGGCCAGCAAGGCATGATCGTCGCCGGGACCATCGCGGGCTATCCGCTGGGTGCGGTCCTGACAGGGCTGGTCGTGGCCCATGCGCTGCCCGTCCACGGCTGGCGCGCGATGCTGGCCGGGGCGGGCTTCGTGTCGCTGGCGATCCTGCCGCTGGTGGTGGTGCTTCTGCCCGAATCCATCGATTATCTGAAACGGGTCCAGCCCAAGGATGCGCTGGCCCGACTGAACCGCCTGCTGGGTCGGCTGGGAGAGACCGCCCTGCCGTCGCTGCCGCCGCGGATCTCGGGCAGCAGGATCTCGCCCGCAACCATCTTCCGTGACGGACGGCTGGCAGGGACGCTGTGCCTGTGGATCGCGGTGATCATGGGGTTCATGACCTTTTACTTCCTTGTTTCGTGGATTACCCAGCTTTCGGTACAATCGGGCCTTGCGGTCGAGAACGCCATCTATGCCGGGGCCCTGTTCAACCTGGGCGGCTTTGTCGGCACTTTCGTCATCGGTGGCATCGCCATCCGGATCGGCCTGCAACGCGCCACCTTTGCCGCAATGCTGTGCGGCGCGGTCGTGGTCGCGGCCTTCGGCTATCTGTCGGTGACGCTGGCGGTCACGCTGGCCTTGGCCTTTCTGGCCGGCTTCACCACCAATGGCGGTTTCAATTCGTTTTACGCGCTGGCCGCCGCGCTTTATCCTTCCGAGATCCGCTCGACCGGGATCGGCTGGGCCATGGGGATCGGCCGCATCGGCGCGGTCATCGGGCCGATGCTGGGCGGCGTGCTGATCGGACAGGGTCTTGGCCTGCCTGCGCTGCTGGCCGTCTTTGCCATCCCGCTTCTGATCGCAGGCATCGCGGCACTGTTCGTCCGCGGCCGCAATCCGGCATGACTGAAAGGAACCCCGCCATGTCCGCAACCAACAGCCATGATGTCGTCGTCGTCGGATCGGGCGCCGCCGGACTGACCGCCGCCATTACCGCGCGCAAATCCGGCCTGTCGGTGATCGTGCTGGAAAAGGCGCCGGTCTTTGGCGGCACCACGGCCTTTTCGGGCGGCGTCGCCTGGATCCCCGGGAACCCGCATTTCGAGGATCGTTCCCCCGAACAGGGCGGAACCAGGGTCGATCGCGAGGCTGTCCACACCTATATGCGCCACGAAGCCGGGCCGAATTACAACCGCGCCTTTATCGACGCCTATCTGGATTTCGGCCCGCGCATGCTGCGCTTCATGGAGGCCGAGACCGAGGTGGCCTTCGTCCCCTCGATCTATCCCGACTATCACCCCGAAGCGCCGGGCGGTGTCCAGATCGGCCGCTCGATCACGGCCGCGCCCTATGACGCGCGGCGTCTGGGAGCCGAGCTGGCGCGACTGCGCCCGCCGTTGAAGACCATCACCTTCATGGGAATGATGTTCAATTCGTCGAACAACGACCTGAAGCATTTCTTCAACTTTACCCGCTCGCCCGTCTCGGCCGCCTATGTCGCGAAGCGGCTTGGGGTACATCTGCTGCATCTGCTGCGCTATCGCCGCGGGGTGCAGTTGACATCGGGCAATGCGCTGGCGGCGCGGTTGGCGAAATCGGCGTTGGACCTGGGGATCAGGATCGAGACCGGGGCAACCGTCACCGAGCTTCTGCAAGCGGATGGCCGCGTTATCGGGGTCGCCGCGACCATCGACGGGGAAAGGCGCGAATTTTCCGCGACCCGTGGCGTCCTGCTGGCGGCGGGCGGCTTTGCCCGCGATCCCCTGCGCACCCGCTCCATCTATCCGCATCTGCGCGAGGGGGGCGAGCATTTCACCCCGGTCCCCGAAGGAAATACCGGCGACGGCATCACGCTGGGCGAGGCTGCAGGCGGCCACCTGTCCGCCGGCCTGCCCAATGCCGCCGCCTGGATGCCCGTCTCGAAGGTGCCGTTCCCCGGCGGAGAGGTCGCCTTTCCGCATTTGGTCGACCGCTACAAGCCGGGCTTCATCATGGTGACGCCCGCGGGGCGGCGCTTCGTGAACGAAAGCTCGTCCTATCATGATGTCGGTGAGGCCATGATCGAAGCCTGCCGTGGCACCGGCAAGACGGAAGCGTGGCTGATCGCGGATCACCGCACCATCCGCAAATACGGAATCGGCTTCGTGAAACCCTATCCGATGCCGCTGTCGCCACATCTGCGCTCGGGCTATCTGCGGCGAGGGAGGACGGTGCAGGATCTGGCTCAGCAGATCGGCGTCCCCCCCGAGGCTCTGGCGCATGAGATCGACACCTACAACCTTGGCGCCCGCCGGGGCGAGGACGCGCAGTTCGGTCGCGGCAGTTCCGGCTTCAACCGCTATCTTGGCGATGCGGCGCACAAGCCCAATCCCAATGTCGCGCCGGTCGAACAGGGACCGTTCTATGCGCTGCGGATCGTGATGGGGGATCTGGGGACTTTCCCCGGACTTGTCACCGACACACGCGCGCGGGTGCTGGACGAACAGGATCGCCCGATTCCGGGGCTTTACGCGGCGGGGAACGACGCCGCCTCGATCATGGGCGGGGCTTATCCGGGTGCTGGCATCACCATCGGACCAGCCATGACCTTCGGCTATGTCGCCGCTTTGGCGCTGGCCGGAAAGCTGGATGACGACGCGACCTGCGAGCACACGCCCGATGCCGCCTGAGGAGAAGACGATGTTCACCGCCCCCCAAGACAGGCCGCTGGTCAACCTGCGCGTCTATACGATCACACCGCGCCGCATGGCCGAGTTCCTCGAGGTCTTCGACCGCGTGGCCATGCCCGTGCTGCTGCGTAGCCTGGGCGCACCGATCGGCTTTTACACAAGCACGGTCGGCACGCTGAACCAGGTCGTCCACCTGTGGGCCTATCGCGACATGGCGGATATGGAGGCGCGCTGGCACGCCCGCGACACGGACCCGGACTTTGCCGAATACATGCGCGCCTCGGCCCATCTGGTCGTCGCGCAAGAGGACCGGCTGCTGCGGGCGGCCCCCCTGCCCTCGCTGGCGGGCTAGGCGGTTTCGGTTTCGGTGTCGGCGCGGGATTGTGCGTCCTCTTCAACCTTGGGAAGATTGATGATGAGCCGGTGCAGGAAGGACAGAAGCTGGTCGAATTCCTTGTCCGAAAAGCCGTCAAGCAGCGCGGCTTCGCGCGCGCGGGCAATGGGCAGAACCTGGCGGTGCAGCGCAAGCCCGGCTTCGGTCAGGTTCGCCTCGCGCTTGCGGCGGGCGGCGTCGCGCATCTCGACAAGGCCGCGCGCCTCCATCCCCGACAACGCCCGGCTGACCGAGCTTTTGTCCAGCCCGATGGAATTCGCCATCGCAATGACATTCGACCACGGCTCGACCGCCAGGTGACACAGGATGCGCCACTCGACCACGCCGATCTGGAACCGCTCATGATATTCCTGCGACGCGCCCGCACCAAGGCGGCTGGAAAAGCGCAGGCTGAGCGCCCCGATGCACCGGTTGAGGTCGAAATGATCGGATTGCATGAAACTCCCCTGCCTTGTCCCGCGTGCGTCGCGTGAAGGGCATCCGGGCAGCACGAACGGGCACTGGCAGATTGCCTGACACCCCAAAGACATAAGCGATTTTGTTGCCTTCGCAACATCTCATTTGGCAAGAGACAAGGAGAAACCGATGAGTTGGCTTGAACTTCAGGACAAGACCGTCGTCATCACCGGCGCAGGGGGCGGCATCGGGCGCGCGCTTTGCCAGGCTTTCGCGGCGCAGGGCGCACGCGTGGTCGCGCTGGACCGCGATGCTGCCGCGCTGGGGACATTGACCGAGGAACTGGGCCAGTCCGCTGTGGCGCTGGCCTGCGATCTGTCGAAGGGCGACGAGATCGAAGCCGCCGCCGCCCGCGTCGATGAGCTGGGCGGCGCGGATGTGCTGATCAACAATGCAGGCATCCTGCGACCCGGTCCCCTGGACAGCATTGCCGAGCCGGATTGGTCGGCGATGCTGCGCATCAACCTGACCGGCTATCTGCTGACCTCGCAGGCTTTCGGCCGGGCAATGCTGGCGCGTGGAGCCGGGGCGATCGTTCATTTCTCGTCGATTGCCGGAAGCCAGCCCCAGCCCGCCAGCGGGGCCTATTCCGCGTCGAAATCGGCGATCCTGATGCTGTCAAGGCAAATGGCGCAGGAATGGGGCCCACGCGGGGTCCGTTCGAACTGCGTCAGTCCGGGCCTGGTGCGGACGCCGTTGTCCGAGGCCTTCTATGCCGATCCCGAAACCAAGGCCCGACGTGAAGAGATGGTGCCCCTGCGCCGCATCGCCGCCCCCGAGGACATGGCCGAGGTCGCGCTGTTCCTGGCCTCGCCCCGCGCCTCGTATGTCACCGGACAAGAGATCGTGGTCGATGGCGGCCTGTCGCAGTCGCTGATGGGGCTGGTGCCGCGTCCCGGATATTCCTGATCCGCGGATGGATGGCGGGGCACCTTGCGGCCCCGCCAAAAGCTCAGGCGGTGATGGCGAATTCCGTCATCATACCGGTTTCCAGATGCGGCATGTGGTGGCAGTGAAGCATCCAGCGCGCGGCCTCGCCCGCGTCCAGTGCCACCGTCACCATCGCCATCGGCGGCACATAGACCGTATCGCGCCGCGCGCCGGAGAACCGCCGCCCGTTCACCTCGACCACCTGGAACGTATGTCCATGCAGGTGCATCGGGTGGCCCATCATCGACATGTTGTGGAACATGATCTCGACCCGTTCGCCCGAACGCGCGGTGACGGGAACATGCTCGCCCCAGACCTTGTCGTCGATCGTCCAGAGATAGGGCTGCATCGTGCCGCCCAGCATCAGCGCCCGGCTCGTCTGGACCTCTCGCGCCGGCAGCGGATCACTCGCGATCAGCCGCATTTCCTGCGCCATGTCGGTGTCGAAGGCCGCGGCGTTCTGGTCGGCCAAAGGCGAAAGCTTCGGCACCTTTGCCCCCGCCGTGGCCAGGATCAGGCCGGTGCGCTCCCGCGCCCCTTCGCGGATCGCCAGGATCGGCCATGATCCCGTGCCCGGCAGCTCGAACTCCAGGTCAAGGCGCTGCGCCATCGCGATCCCGAAGCGGGTGCCGGTCAGGGGCTGGATGCCCTGCCCGTCGACCGCCACCAGCCGCGCCTGAACCCCGCCGGTATCGATCCAGAAGACCGTGGCGGCAGCGGCATTGACCACCCGCAGCAACACGCGGCCGTCCCGCTCGACCCGGATCACTTCGGGGTCGGACAGGGTGCGGTCGTTGGTCAGATAGGCGTCCCAGTCATAATCGTTCAGGTCCATCTGCATTGTGGCCATGCCAGACATGTCATGGCCCGACATGCCCGCATGGTCCATTCCGGCCATCGGCTGCTTCATCGGCATGGCGCCGTGATCCATGCCTTCGTGACCCGAGGGCGCATGACCACCCGCAATCTCCTCCATCACCTCGGCGGGCGACTTGAAGGCAAAGTCATGCAGGAACATCACCACCTCTTGCCGGTCGGCCGCGATGTCGCTGGCGCTGCGCACGATCAGCGGCGCGGCCAGCAGGCGCATTTCCTGCATAGGGATATGAGAATGCATCCAGTAGGTGCCGGGGATCGCCGCATAGTCATAGCTTCGCGTCTCGCCAGGCTTCAGCTTCGACATCGGCATGTCGGGCACGCCGTCCTGCGCATTTGGTGGAATCTGGCCGTGCCAATGGATGATTGTCGGCTCTGGCAGATCGTTGGTCAGGTCGACCCGAAACCGCGTGCCGGGGTCCAGGATCAGCCCCTGCCCCGAGGGGCCCGCAAGCCCCCAGACCGAGGCCGCCCGCCCGTCGATGTCAAGCGTCCGGCTGGCGGCGCGCAGGCCAATTGCCGGGGGTTCGGCCATCCCGATACGCGGGAACTGGACCATTGCCGATGCCGCGACGCCCGCGGCAAGAAAGCCGCGCCTGGTAAGAAGAGTCATCTTCGCCTCCGTGGGAATCCACGATTCCCCTCTGAAATCAGATTGTCGCACGCCACAGCGGCGTGCAGCTTCAGAGGGAGGAAGGATTGGGAGGGCGCTCGTTCAGCGGCGGCACCATTCCCTTGCCGATCCGCGCCGCGGGCAGCGCATGAAAAGCGCGCGGCACCGGGACAGTGCGGAAAGTGGTTGAAACCGGATCGATGGCCGCCCCTCCGGCACAGACCCAGGCGCAAACGGCAGCATCCGTGCCACAGCTGCCCTTGCCATGGCAGGTCACCACGGTTCCGCGATGCGCATCATGCGCGCTCGCATGGTCCATCGCCAGCTCATGGGTCATTTGCCCCGTAGCCATGCCGGTGGCGTGGGCCGCGGCCATATAGGGCGCAAGGCAAAGCGACAGGATCGCAAGGACGATGAACGCGAACCGCTTCATGACGAAAGGTTAGCCGCCAACCTCAGCCGAAGTCCACCGCCTTCGCCCCGAAACCCGTCACCAGGACAGGCAAGCCCACGGTGTCGGGACACCAGACAACATTGCGCAACATCGCGAAATTCGGGATCGATCTTGATATTCTGGGAGGATCTGGTGGACCGCTGGGGAGCGCGATCGAACACCCTAATTGAAGCACTATCCAATATGGAGGCCCTACTCATGTCCTTCTTAAATGACGGCGAGCAAACGCTTTGATGGCGCTACTTACCGGTCAACTGTCGATCTCCGCCGCCAGTTCTGAATACTCGAAGAAGGACGGACCGTCGGGGAGAGGTGTCTGCGGATGCTCATTGCACGATCGTCGAAATGAAAGGTAATTAAGTCCTTTTGGGCGCCTACAATTTCATGCGATCGCGATATGACAGGGGCGTGCCCTCAATGACATCCAACAACCAAGGATGAAGCGCCGATGGACAGCGTGCGGAGAACACTCAAAATATTTCGGCCGCTGCAGATGTTCGACGCGCCGGGGCAGCGGCCCCTCGTTGAGCAGGATCTGAGGACTGTAGTATCTTGAAGCCCTACCGACCTCGGGCACCGCCATGACCTACCAGCCCGGCGGTCTGAAGACTGGGCACTCGCATGCAAGATCAAAATAGACCTCGAGCCCTTTTGCTTCCGGAGTTCCTTAACAATGAATTTGATTTCCGCGCCTTTGTGGACGGATGAGCAAACCTCGCTCCCATCACTCAGCAGCAAGATTTTCTACCTCATCCCCGTCGAGGATGGTAGCCCCCCTGAGGCAAGCCCGATGCAGGGTTTTGCCCCTAGCCTGATGAGGCACGCCAGACTTATAACTTCGATTTCAACTCTGCCCAGTGACATATGGGAGCTGACACCCGAACGACAAAATATCCGCCTCTCATTGAAAATGGCGGGCCTAAGTCCGATTATGTGGGCAGGCCAATCCAAACGTGCCCTTACAAGAATTATCACTCCTCCCCACTTCCCGTTCGTGGTCCTCCTCATTGGAGATGCCCATAACATCCAAGACTATCAACCTTGGATCCAAGCGCACACTTTCCCCCTCGTTGTCGTTGCGCCGAAGGGCGGAACTCTCTCCTATGAGGATTTATCCATAAATGGTCTGAGGAACAGTTTCCTAAAGGTGTGCGACGCATTGAAAGGACAAGTGAAAGACCATGAACTGATAGCGGCTCAAGAAGCAATTTCTAACTGGACCGACATCGAGAATCGCGAGTTTGAGCCCAAGATAGGCGGACACAACGCATTCACGCCCGCCCTTTCAGCTTTATATACAGCGGGATACAAAGATATTCAGAATGGCCCCTTCACCGACCTAAAGGATGGTATTACGCCATATGTGCGGACCCTTGATATCCTGACGGAATCAATCCTCAATGAGCGCGCAAAAATAGGCCTCAGAGAGGCGAACAGAGCATTTCCGCCTACGCCAGAGCTGAACCTATTCTCGCCATCCATCTACCCACACTTTCAGTCCACGAGCATCATGGGTCACGGACTCAATGATGAATTTAAGCGTGATCTCCTCGCGACAAGGCGAATGCTTAAAAATCAGAGCGGATACAGTTTCATTTTAACGAGCGATAGGCAGAAAAAAGCACTTCTCGGAAAAGACCATAAAGGAAACCCAAGGCCGAACATGTTCTTCCGTATTAGATCTGAAGAACTCACACTCGGAACGGCGGTTGTATCAATACTCGCCGCATCCGAATTTTCAGCAACGATCAGGCTTCCGAACTCCGTAAATAAAACTGCAGGAGATGTCAGACAGTTCTCTCAGCACTACCACGCAAAAATCATGAATGACCGCAAGCGTAGAGCTGCCTTCAGTAAAGTGCAAAAAGCCATTACAGATTCAATACCAGCGGAGTTTCTCACTTACGTGGAAAAATCTCAAACTGGTATCAGGCTGATTTCCGAT
This sequence comes from Paracoccus sp. KR1-242, assembly GCF_049446195.1. NCBI lineage: Bacteria > Pseudomonadati > Pseudomonadota > Alphaproteobacteria > Rhodobacterales > Paracoccaceae > Paracoccus > Paracoccus sp. KR1-242. Next base: position 247,904 of record NZ_JBMSED010000001.1, on the reverse strand, counting down.
GCCCATCTCGAATGGGCAAACATCCGCGGACTACCCCTCTGCGTTCAGAAGAACGTGACCAAAATTCCGGTTACCCCCGGTAATTTGTTCATTTCCCAGGTGTCACCGCAACCTCACGAAAACTATTGCGTCTCCGACTTCAAAGAAGTCCTCGTTCTCAGTGCTCTCGCGGAAAACGACCCGATTGAAGGTATGTTCGGCGCTGCCATTTCTGCATTTGAGCCTCACTTTGGAAAGCGAGTAAAGGTTCGGACTGAGCGGGTCCGAGATGAACAGTCGCTCAGGGAGGCTCTAAATAGCTTTGAGGGGCCAATGGTGATTTTTGATGGACACGGTAGCCACGACGATGACAAAGCTGCAGCGCTTCATCTCATTGATGAAGCCATCGATATCTGGAAATTGCGTTCGAATACACCGCGTATTCCACCTATCGTCCTGCTTAGCGCCTGCAGCACGCACGCTGCCGATCGCAATCATGCCACCACCGCGAACGGGTTCCTCGCAATAGGTGCGCGAACCGTGCTTGCGTCCGCGTTCCCAATCGACGCGAGGGACGCCTCAGCCTTCGTTGCAAGGCTCCTCTACAGAATAGCAGAATTCGTTCCAGTGGTTAACGACCGCGAGAAACGCTCGGTCAGTTGGATGGAGGTGATGGGCGGCATGATCAAAATGCAGCTTCTGACGGACTTCTGCCGCAGGCTTCTCAAAAAAGAAATTCTGGATGAAGAGAGCTACACTAAGTTTCACCTTCTGGGAAACATGGCAATCAACACCCATCATCCTTGGCCGTATGAAGCCGTCTTGGATGCGCTGGTAGAGATTGGACTCGATAGATCCAAAATGTTGTATGAGCTGAAGTCTGCAGCGGCTTCGTCGACTGCCATAAGCTACATCCAACTTGGTAGGCCAGAAACTATTCTCATTCACCCGGACAATTATGAGGAGATCGGGTAGCACCGATCACGCAGGAAGAGGCTGCAAAATATAGCCGCCGAAGGCGTGAAGCTTTGCTTCGCGCCCATCCAGAGCGGCCTCGACACGAGATAGGACTTCCGAGGTGGAGATCAAAACCTGTCGACCCTTGCTCGCAACCAGAGCGCTCTCAGCGAGGAAAGCGGCAAGATCATTTTCATCCATCTGCTGCTGACCCGGCTCATCGAAAACCGCGAATCCGATATGGTTGGTCTGCACATGTTTCGACAGTTCGAGCAATGACAGAATGTATGACCACTTGAGGCGCACCACGTCGCTCGCCGATGCCTCAAAGGTTATATCCTTGACGATCTGCTCACCGTCCTTGGCCGCGGCACGGACCTGCGGCCTGAAATCTTCACTGGAGAGAGTGAAGCCATCGATCTTGAAAGACGAAAAATGGAAGCTCTTCAATAGACGCTGTAGGATTGCCTGTAAGAGCCGCTCCTTTTTTTTGTCCTGCTCGGTCAGCGCGCCGGATCCGACCTCCGCAAGTTTCTTTTTAACATCAGCCCACTCGCGTGCGATAGCACGAAGCCCGCTGACAGCTCCATCGACTCTTTCCTGTTGGGCAACCCACCGTTCTAGGCGCGCCTGCAGACGCACGATCTCCTCCAGTTCAGCTCTAGAAGTGCCCGGGTTCGGGCGAAGAAGATCGCGCTTAAGCGCCCTGACATGCGCTCTCAGCTCCTTCTGTTGATCCAGCAAAGATTGATGCTGGACTTTGATTCTGTGCAGTGTTTCGCTTATCGACCCAAGCATCGATCGGTAAAGTTCCAACTGCGATCGTATGAAGGCGATGTTATCATCGAGGCCCATTGCTACGCGACTGACCGCGGGCAGCAGTTCGGTCGATACGTCTTGCTGACAGGTAGGGCAGGTGTGCTCGCTCGACGCCATTCCTAGGATAGAACCGAGGTCCTGAAGCTTTTTCGCATCGATGTTTCTCTGGAGGTCCAGCGACAGCGCAGCGACCCGATCTTCGAAAGCGCGCTTCTCACTTAGTGCAAGCTGGTATTCGTGGCGCATGGTCGGAACCCGCGCACTCAATTCGGCGAGAGACTCCTCTGCGGCGCCTAATTTTTCATCCAGTTCTTTGGACGCATCTTCAACCGCAACAAACTCCGACTGGTCGAAGTCTGCTATCCTTTTTTCAACTTTCGCGGCAACTGCAGACAGGGCGCGCCATTCCTCGTCGTAGTAGATTGCAAGCTGAACAGGACTATCCTGCCCGAAGCTTGCCGTCGGCTCGTTCGGCAAACCTTCGATGCGGACCAGCGCGTCGCTTCCGGAAACAATTTCCTTGCGTATGGCTTTGTATTTCGTAACGGCAAGCAGCAGTTCTTTCTGCAGTTCACTCCGCTCTCGCCTTGCCTTTCCAGCATCGAGATCTAAAACGAATTCCATCACCCGCCTGGGCAAATCCTGCACACCGAAGAAGGTTGGCAGCGGTCCTTGGATAGCCGACCATCCGCGCTTCTGTTCTACGAAAAACATCGGGAAAATAGTTTCGATATAGAGCGGCCGCTCATCGCCATTATAGTAAGGGACCAGCGGGAGGTCCCATCCGATGAACCGGGCCAAGAAATGGTGGAATCCGTCTTCATTGACCGCAGAACCCTTGTCATGCAAAAAGAAGTCTTTCTGCTGCCCCTGCGATCCATCCACTTGGTCGATGGAGCAACCCCAGGTCCGAACCAGGCCCGCCTTCCCCTCCTGAGGAATTTCTCGTCTGACGGTTATCACCGCTCCCCGGGAGTTCCGGATTTCCAGAGCCACATGGGATTCGAGGACAGGCTCATATCCCTGATCTTTGGCCACCTCGATCCGGTCGCGCATGGCGTATGGCAGTGGCACGTCCAGCTTCGAGGTCAGCGAGCGCTCAAGGCCTAGGCCGTAAATGATAGCCATAAGCGCCGTAGATTTTCCGGACGTATTATCCGCTTGAATAACATTGAGGCCGTCAGAAAAAGCGATGTCTGCGCCAAAGGTGCGGTCCGCGGTGACGGACCGAAGGCGAATGTGGCGAATGGTAATCAAAGCAATCGTTTTCCTGTCATCAAAAGCTTGTCAACAAAGCTTTCTGTCAGTTTCTTCCCAGGTTCGGATAGAAACGCTCGTTCGTCTGTCAGAATGTCTTTTCGAGCATCAACCGCCCGTGCAACGTCCAAACCCTTGCTCGTCAAGATGAGGATCGCGTGTTTGCTACTGACACCCCAAGTCGCGAACCCGTCACCAACCAAAAAGTCAAGGGCGCGTGTGAATGCGGGTTCTACCCTCAGGACGTAACTCAGAGCGTCCGATCTTCCCTCCAGCACATCGATAAGGCTCTCTCTTGAACTCGGCGTCCTGAGAGCATCGTTCAGCACATGAAGTTTTGCGAACGACGCCTTTTTCCCATGGCAGTTGAGGAGAGCCAGGAGGACCACCGAAACACGCCATGCAATACGCATGTCTCCAGCGCAGGGCTTCGGCCGCCCACGAAAAAGGACTGCCCCGTTGCTCACTGAACCGGCCCCGTCGAAGGCTCGAAGTCCAGAGGACACTCAATGAGCCAAGTTCCAATCTGACCTTGAGCGACCGCGCGGACGGTGTTGCTGTCTAGGGTTGGCAAGGCGGCCGACAACGCCTTGAACAGACGATCCTGTTCGTAAATGAGCAATTCGCCCGGTTTGCCGGGCAAGGATCCCGCGGTCGCCAGACGCTCCTCTTCCAAAGCGATGGTGGTCTGCGCCGTCTCCCAAAGATCTGGTGCATCGCGCTTCAACTGCTCAAGTGCGTTTTCGGATCGAATATGTCCGGTAACGAAGCCGCGTTTCTTCATCAGCCGACGATCAACAGTGTCATGTGAAAATGCCCTGAGAAGCTTATCTTCGAGCGCTCCGTCGATATTATTGGCCTTAACTGCAATGTCATCAGGGGCTGGCGAAAGCAGCTTCAGTTTCGCACCGCGCGCACGGTTTCGTATCTCTTCTATTTCGACGGCGAAGTCGGTTTGACAATGCACCATCCCGGTGAAGTCGGGAGTAAGATAGGAAAGACCGAGCTTGGCCTGTTCGCTGGCCCTTGCCGCGACATGGGCAATAACGTCTTTGCTGTCCAGAAACGGTGACAGCAATATCCAACGACTGATCTTCAATCCGCAGAGAATGTTCTCGATCTTCGTTGCGTTGGCGCTGAGTTTGGCCAGGTCGCGTCGCGCCTTTTCCCTCATCGCGCTCGCAGCTTTGGCCACGTCTCCGGTTTCTTCCGGCGCATAGCATTGGTAAATGCACCCGTCTGTCGTAAAACATTCGATGCCCGCGTCGCCCTGAACCCTAGCGGGCACTGCCTGAACATTCGCCGCTCCGTGCCGAAGACGTATCAGGTTCAGTGCAAACTCTTCCCATTCCGCACCGTCCCAGGCGCGCTGATATCTTTCAATCATTCTCTTATCGGAACCGGACAGCGTCGAAGTAGATTCGAGCACATACGTCCACTCGTCAAGGCTTAATGCCTGTGAATTCGATAAAATTTCTCTACAAATACAAACTCTCGTAGCTCGCCGAAATCTCGACTAGCGCCGCTTTGAAGATCGCAGCCCGCCCACGCCCACGTTTGCAGGCAGTCGGTTCCTTCGGAATAACGCGTTCTGTGATCTTCGACGACCTCACGTCCAGCCACCATAGGGCGCAGGGCGATGGTGGCTCAACGGTAGATCGATGACTGTTTGGCCTGCCAGGGTGTAGCTTCCGGCAAGCCGCCATTGGTTCACTATCACTCAAGGACGTTCGGCTTAAGTTAAGTGCGTCGCGGATTTCACCTTCTGGCTGATCGTCAGCCCTGCGACTCCGAGTTTGAGACTGATGGTGGCAAGATCGTATAATGGCTTGGTTGAACCACGCGCGGTATGGCAAGCGATCGAAAAGGCTTACCAAAAAAAGATGTCAGCTGCCTTTGGGGATCTGTCCATCGCGCTGGCCGAGGTCAAGGACCGAGAGGATCATCTGGCCGAGCGCGCCGGTAAAACTACCACGGCCAGACCGGCCCCCAAACCCACCATCAGCAATCCTCTACCGACGTTGCCGCGCTTCGAAAATGTCATCAAGCCTGACAGCCTGCGACCTGCCCCTATGGCTGCGGTATCGTGCAACGGCTCAGTGAGGCCCCTGCTGAACGGCTGACCATCCCCCCCAGCACAGTTGTGCGACATCGTCACTGTGCGCCCGAAGTATGCCGGCCGGACCGGCACCTATCAGGTAGTTCAGGCACCAGCGCCATCTCACCTACTTATGGGCAGCCCGCCGATACAGGCGACAATCGCCTGCCTCCTGGTCAGCAAATACGCGGATCCGTCATAACCAGATCTTGGCGCGGGCAGGCCTTGATCCGCAACGCGCCGTATCGACCTCTGTCCAACCGAGCGGTGATGAGGTCTTTCGGTGACCGGCGATCACCCCTGCAGTTCCGGCTCGATATATCGCCTAAATGCATCGAGAATTGCCGCATCATCACGGCCAAACCGGTCCGCCGGCGCGCAGCCGAAATCCACGTGAGCGCGTGTCAGCCAGTAACAGAGCCTAAGGTTGCTGATACGGGCAGGCCTGAGACGCAGAAGGTCGAGGACGACCTCGAAGACAGTGCCGCTTGCCGTATTGAACTGAAACAGCGGCAACACTGTTTCACCATTTTGGATCACGGTGATGACGGCACAATCGCGGGCGATGTCCTGTATGATGCGTTCCGGAACATGTGTCTCTATGCGCAAAAGCGCGCAGGCCTGCGATGCGTCGATCATTTTGATTGTGGCGAGCAGGCGTTCCGCGGCACTCGGTTTGTTCGTAGGGATTTCTGCTGGCATCTTATATCTCCTTCGGAACCGCCCGGTTCGGCGGTAAACCAGTTCTTTCAGCCCTCCCGTCCAGTCGCTGCCCGGTCTGTCGCATCGAATTCACGCACCCAGGCGATGTAGTTTGCTAGCAACTCAGGCAGCTGGTCGGGCTTTTCGAGCGGAAGGTATCCGGGCAGCGCAAACTTGATGAAGTCGGCCGCTGGTCCGTTGACGCCCATGCTTTCGGCCAGCTCGGCCCCCAGCGCCGCAAAGGGCCGGCCGAGGGCATACCATCGCGACTTCGTCCTTGCCCATCCCGCCTGCACATTGATCGCCAACAGAGGGCTTGTCGTCGCGGTGTCGCGTCCGAGGAGTGGGTGCCCCGAGACATTGCCCCAGAGCGCGATTGTGTGGGAACCTGATCGCAGGGGGCGCCAATGATCGATGACAGGGGCATTGATCAGATCCGCCCCTGTCGGACCTGCCTCGGCCTCGGCGATGGCTTTGAGCGCCCGATCCAATCCGGCGCGATGTTCAGGAGATAGTGCCATGGTATCATCCATTCTGATGGGGATCGTGGGGGTGCTGGCTCAGTGCAGCATCGGGCGGGCTTCGAGGTCCTCAGCGAGATCGAGCATGCGCAGCACCACGCGGAGGTCAGGCTGGTAGCTCTGTTTCATGGCCCAGATCAGCGCCTCGCCGATGGCCTCGATCGAGGTGTCGGACAGATCGCGGCGGCGCCCTTCACGACCGGCGAACCGGACAAGGTGTTCGCTGGTGGGATACGGGACATGGATAGGGGGGCATCGACTCAGAAGTGGGGCGGACAATGTCCGATGGTCGTTGACCGTGATGATCCAGTTGACCCAGCTTAAATTGAACGGCAACTTGAAATACGGGCAAGTCCAGCGCGCAGCGCTCATCGGCTCGAGAAGGGGCAGCAGGGAGGCAGCGAGGTCGAACACCTGGCCTTTGCTCGACATGACCGAGCCAGCTTTCTCCAGTTCGTCGACGACCACGACCACGTTAGCCACGCGCTCCGTCAACAACATGTCGATCAGCTGACCCGGCTCTGCGTTGGACCAGCCTTTTTGAGACCCGACCAAGCCGAACGAAGCGCCTTGGCTGGTGGATTCATAAATCAGGCTGGGCACCCCGAGCTTTTCTCCAAGCGTGGCGCCCAGATGGGTTTTTGCGATCCCGGGCGGGCCGGAGAGCACCATGGGCGGCATCCGGAACGCGGGATCGCCGCGCCGCACAGATCGCCGCATGGCATGCCAGATCTTGTTATTGACCTCGCCCATCCAAGGATATTCATCCTGAAGGGCTGCCGCAATTTCATCAGCCCGGTGCTCACTGGGGATGTTGACACCTTCGACACCCGGTTTGATCGGAGTGAGGCGTTGCTGATCTTCGGGTCGCAGTCTGGAAAAGGGTGACCGATTGGCATGACAGGCTGCAATATCCGTAGCGCGTTGCCGAATGCGGCGGGTTTTGGCGAGAGGCAAATCAAGCTCAGACCATTCCTTGGGAGGCTGATCTGGAGGGTGGAAGCGGTCGTCTTTCTCTTTTGCCATGAGGATCTGAAGCAGATGTCGGCGCAATCGTTCCTCAATTGGTCCAGCTTTGAATGCTGGATTGGGGAAGGAAAACCGGGCGAAGGGAATGAGCGGCATAACCTATCCTCGATGACTGGGGGATCAGTTGCAGGCCATAGGGATTTTGTATTCGCGTCGGCCCAGTATTTCCGGAGGCACCGTGTGGCGAGCGGGCACAGCCAAAAAACACGCGGGCTATTGTCGGACTCGGGCCAGGATGGCGCGAAGCATGCCAGCCTCTGCGGCCAGAACGGCGCGAATTTCATATGGACCGGAGAGCGCGTGGAGCGGTGGGAGCTCGAACGCGTTTTTCTCGCGCCCGGGATAGGGTGTGCCCAGCACATACCACCGGTTATAGGTGCGAGCCCAGTTGCCCGCGGCATCAAGTCCGTAGACCTGGGAGGTGTGGATGACGCGATTACCGAGATGAGGGTGATCGGTGACGCGTCCGAATAGCATCACGCGCCCAATTCGGTCCTGCAACGCGACCCAGCTATCGAGCACGGGAGCATGGGCAAGATCGGCATTGCTGGGCCCACCCTCGACAAGATCGTAGAGTGCTGCCTGGGCAAAAAGATCTTCAAGGCGATGGTCTGAAGGCATGGCGCTTACTCCGTTCAGGCGAGCAGCATTCGAAAGGGCCGGGCAGCGCATGCCCCGGTGGATTGGACGGAAGACAAGGGATCGAGCACCGGCCTCGGGTCAGCCGAAGTTGCTCATTGACGTCGGAGTGAAGCTGGGCATATCCATCCAGCTCAACTTGTATCCTGCCACAATGAGCAGGATCAGTAAACGATTCTATTCAATGATAACAGTATCTTACATTGATTTTTCGCATTCCTCCCAGAAGTTGACTCAAATGAATTGATTCAATGAAAAGCGGTCGTGGACGCTCTTGGAGGCACATTTTTGCTCGGCAGGCCGCCGAAAATGGTCCTGACGCGCCATTTTGGGGAGCGGGCCTTACGCGAAAGACGATCGCCAGTTTGACGACCGCCCCACTGGTGCCTCAGGCCATCTCTTCGCCCACGCCGCCTCCTGAACAGCCGGTCCTTCTGGAATGCGAAAACGCAATACCTCTTCTAGAACGGTGCAGTCTGATCTCGGGAATCGACTGGCCAGAGACGCATAACCTCTTCCGCAACTCATGCCGAAGGCCGTCTGCGACGGACTTATTCACCCGATCCTCGCCCGATTATCACAAAAGAGTGAACCTGCGAAAGAATGCGAAAAAAATTCCCTAACAGGAGCGGAAACCCAAGGTCGCCTCCGCTAACTGATTGAATTAATGCGCGCCAGAAACCCACCCTCCACGGCGAGTAATAATCTGATTTTATGCGAAAAAATGAAAAGCGTGTTCGAAGTTTTCGTTGGTCAACTTCGTGCGGATGCTAAAATATCCCAATCGGTTGCGAAGGAAAGTGTTTTGCCGGGTGGTGCGCCATGCCTAAGAAAATCACACCTCACCAAGCTGAGTTCGGACTCGCGCCCTCATCCCCAGAGAAGTGCGACTCTTCGCAGAGAGCACTTAAGGTCGCCAGGAATGAGCTTTCCAAAATCGTTCCCGATGATGATGTCGAGGATGTCACCGACAAACTGATGTGCCTTGCAACTGTAATCGCGGAGGAGATTCTCAATGATTCAAGCCATTATCTACGTGCGCGTCTCTAGCCGTAAGCAGGAGGAAGAGGGCTCAGGTCTGCAGTCCCAAGAGGACGTTTGTCGCGCCTTTGCTGGTCGTAAGGGTCTCGACGTTGTGGCAGTTTATTCTGATACCTACACCGGAGGATCGTTAGCACGCATCGGGCTGAACAGTTTGATCAAGCATGTGCGGCGAGAACGTTCAAAAAGGTTTGTCGTCATCTTTGATGACATCTCACGTTTGAACCGGGACCTAAAAGGCCACTTGGAGATCAGAGAGAAGTTGCGGGACGCCGGCTGCCTGCTGATGTCGCCTAACCGGGAATTCAAAGACGACGCAGACTCCCTCCTTGTAGAGAACTTGCTTGCCTCCATGGCGCAGCATCATCGCATGAAAAACTCCGAGCAGGTGATCAGCAGAATGAAAGGAAGACTTCTGGGCGGCCACTGGCCATTCAGGCTGCCATATGGACTGACTTATAACCGTATCCCTGGGAAAGGGTATGTCGTCACATCTGTCGAACCCCATTTTCGGATTGTTCGGGAAGCCCTTGAAGGCTTTGCGACCGGTCGCTTTGGCAACCATGCAGAACTTCAGCGCTGGCTAAGTGACCAGCCTCCGTTCGTGAAGTATCACAATGCGCGGTCTGTTACAGTGCAACGGGTCGAGAGGTTGCTCCGCAACCCGCTTTATGCTGGACACTAAGTCTATCCTAAATGGGACGTCCCTCTGTTGCGTGCTGATGTTCCATCGGCGATCAGCCTTGAGATGCATCAAAAAATTATACGCAAGCTGGATACTAGCAAGGGGGGTGAGCGGCTCAACCGGGCACCAGACTTTCCTGCGCGCGGTTTCCTTGTTTGTGGAGATTGCGGAGGCCTAATGACGGCAGGCTGGTCAAAGGGGAAAAAGCAGCGATATCCGTATTACTCCTGCAAAAACCAGGGCTGCTTCAGCAAGCGCAAGTCTGTTCCGCGACAAACAATACATGATGGCATTGAGCATATGCTCGAGGAACTCGTGCCGTCATCGGAAGCGCTCGCCGTATTTGAAGCGTTTGTTAGTGCCGCAATCCACAGAGTTTCCGCCAATGCCGTCCAAGACAGGGATGATCTGAAGCTCCAGATATCCGCCTTAAGCGATCAGCACCGTCGTTTGCTCGACAGGATCGTAGAGGAAGACGACGCCGAAGTATCAGTTGCCCTCAAATTGCGCCTCAAGGAACTGCAGCTGGACCTCAAAGTTAAGCAGGCTCAACACGCCAAACTTTCATCGGCCACGCAGGTAACGCCAGAAATCTTCGAACACTCAAAGGCTCTCCTCGCAAATCCCTCTAATCTATGGAAAAATGGAAGCCTCGCGACGAAAAAGACAGTGCTTAGAGCATGTTTTGCTACGCCACCAGGCTACACGCGAACTAGAGGCTTTCGAACACCTAAAACAACGCCAATTTTCAATGCGCTAGACGCTGCAAGCGAGGGAGAGATAAATTTGGTGGAGCCGAGGACCACCATCCCCCATTCCGGCATCTTCCGACCTGTTCCTCGAAACCTTTGAAACACCGGTCTTGGTGAACCTAATTGTCTATCATCATCTGTGGCGTTCCGGTATATTCTGCCCGATATTGGGGGAAGAATAGGGGGAAGAGATGACAGGGCACCTGACACGTAGGCCGGAAAAGGCGCTGACAGCGCAGGCGGTCAAGAACGCCACCACGCCGGGAAAGTATTTCGATGGTCATGGTCTATATCTTCGCGTTGACCCAAACGGCTCGCGCTTCTGGGTGCAGCGCATCACCATCCGAGGCAAGCGGTGCGAAATCGGTCTTGGCTCGCCCGCGCTGGTGACCTTGGCCGAGGCAAGAGCAAAGGCGCTGGACAATCGCAGGCTGGCCCGTGACGGCGGCGACCCGATTCAGGAACGACGCGAAGCGAAAGCTGTCCTGACATTCGAAGAAGCCGCTCGCAACGTTCACGCTCTACACCTGCCGACATGGAAGAACGAGAAGCACGGCAAGGACTTCATATCGTCACTGGAAACCCATGCTTTTCCCAAGCTGGGCAAGATGCGGGTTTCGGAAGTCACCACGGCGGATGTTCTGGCGGTGCTGACGCCAATCTGGACCAAGTTGCCCGAAACTTCCCGCCGAGTTCGCCAGCGCATCGGCACGGTGATGAAGTGGGCCATTGCCAGGGGATGGCGGCGGGACAACCCGGCCCTGAACATCAGCGAGGCATTGCCCAAGGTCAGCAAGACACAGGAGCATCGTAAGGCCCTGCCCTATACTGGCGTTTCGGGCTGCATCGAGGCGGTGAACGCTTCCCGAGCGGGACAGGCGACCAAGTTGGCGCTGGAGTACCTGGTGCTGACCGCTGCAAGGTCTGGCGAAGTCAGGGAAGCGCGTTGGGATGAAATCGACATGACCGCGAAGGTCTGGGAAATCCCGGCTGACCGCATGAAGATGTCCCGGCCGCACCGGGTTCCGCTGTCCTGCCGTGCCATTGCCGTGCTGAAACAAGCCGAGGCGCTGGGCGGTGATTCAGGGCTAGTGTTCCCCGGCACGAAAAAAGGCCGTCCCCTGTCAGACATGACGCTTTCCAAGCTGGTGAAAGAGCTTGGCTTCAACGCAGATGTCCACGGCTTCCGCACGTCTTTCAGAACATGGGCACAAGAACGCACATCCTTCCCGCGCGAGGTAGCTGAAGCCGCTCTGGCCCATCTATCTGGTGACGCTGTGGAACGTGCTTATGCCCGCAGCGACGTGCTCGATAAGCGCCGCCAGATGATGGACGCATGGGCGGCATATCTGGCCGAGAAGCGCGACAATGTGGTGAGGATTGCGTGATCGATCATAACCCCAAATGGCTGACCCTTTATCAAAAGGCATCCTTGGCTGCCGAGGCTGCCAAAAAGGCGGAAACATCCCCGGGTGCCGCAGGGAGGTGTATGGCGGCGGCGCAGGTCAACGGCGGCCCGGCATGCGTTTGTCCGATCTGCAAGGCCAGACGTGCGAGCGGCCGCGAGATAGGCCAATTTGACGCGTTCTGGCGCGATCAGGCCACCCCCCATGACCTTGCCGATATTCTCGAGCGGGCACAGAAAGACTTGATCGTAACCTTGGAAAACGGGACCGAAACCCGAGTAGAAACACTTAGCCCCCCTGCCTCCAAGACCCCAGATGGACAGGACTTCAGGCTCGCGTGGGACAACGCCGACGAGTTTCAGCGATACCTTGCTCAATGGTTGCCGGAAATCGCGGCCCGCATAGACGGCGACCCGCCAGAGGCTTCGACTGATTTGGCAGACACAGTCCGGCGTGCGAGGGATTTTCTCATGCCGCTCACCGAAGCCCCGGAAGTAACGAAAGGCGCTGCGGGCATGTCGCGGCGAGCCTATTCCGTAGCTGCGCTGCGGCTGCTTGATGAGGTCGAGAACCTATCAGCCGCGTTCGCCAGTGCGCCTGCTGATGATGACGGTGATGAACCACCGGAGCATGAGCAGAGGTGGTGGCGGGAATGCTTCGCCGAGATCGCTGTCAGAGCTTTCAATGCCGGAATGCTGGCACGGGCTGCGGGTGGGAAGGAGATCGAGGCCGACGCCCTGAAAAAGCGCGGGGAGGTTGCCAAAAATCAGAAAAACGCACCCAAGGGCGGGGATAAGAATAGGCTCAAGAAGGAAGAACGCTATGCCGTTTTGAATCGGCTGGCACGAGAGAGCTTCAATCTATTTTCCAATGTCGGAGACCGTCAGGCTTTGAGAAATGCAAAATCCCTTGCGCGGGAATATGACAGAACTGCTGATCCTAAATTGTTTGCGTCGGAGGCGGGAAAGCCTCTTCGCGATATCTGGTTCAAGGACTGGCTGGCGACGTTTCGACTGCCTGGAAATTCTATTTATTAAAATCATACACTTGCAATAAGACAACCCGCTGGCTCGTGATGAAATCATCAACGAGCCAGCGGCTCGTTTTCGCGACCTGCGCCAAATTCCCCAGTGTTCCAGAACGTCTGGAACCCTTCGCAACACTCTGGGGATTACCGACATGGCTGAAAAGCACCTGCGCCGCCGCGCCGTCGAAGAAGTGACCGGCTTGGGCCGCAGCACGATTTACGACCTGATGAGCAAGGGGCAGTTTCCGCGCCCCATCAAGTTGACCGGTAAGGCCGTCGCATGGCCCGAAAGCGCGGTGTCCGATTGGTTGGAAAACCGCCCCACCGCCTAATCAAAACCGCCACCCCGGGGCTTGGGGCGGCGGCGCATTGATTTTGGCGGTATGGATATGCCGAAATGTAATGCCCAGCGCCCCGGCCCGCAAGCCACGAGGCCGACATGGCACATTTCACCAACGAGCCCAAAGGGGCTGAACCCTTCACCCTCGCCCTTCGCGTTGCCCTGCTGATGCACCGCTACGGGCTGGACGCCGACCGCGCCGCGATGCTGGCCGCCCTCATCTTGGGGGGCGGCCATGCGCATTGATCCGCCCGTGAACCCCACGACGGCGAATTGCGCGGCAGAGGAACCCCGCGACCACATGAGCGAACAGGCCCGGGATTTCTGGACCTGGTTCGACGCCAACGCAGAACGGCAAGCGAATGCGTCTAAGGTGGTGGAGGCGGTGCTGGACTGCGACCCCGACGACCGCATTCGCTTGCTGGAAACCATCCTGAACACGCTGCGCCCCGGCATGCCGCAATTCGTTGTGGATGAGCTTGTTGTCCGCGAAGCCAAGGAATGGGTCCAGATTGCCAGCATGCGCGAGCAAAAGGCGATGCTCTTTGCCATCCGTCAATCGTGGTCCGATGCGGAAATGGCGCCGTTCCTGGATTGGGCGCAGCCGAAGGCCGCAGCATAATGGGCCATTTGCGCTCCGTAGACGAACTTCTCTGGTCATGGACCTCGGTCATCGCCACAGCCCGAACTGATTGGGAGCGCGGTTTCGCGCTCTCCATCGCGCGGGCAAGCAAGCGGCGCGGTTGGCAGCCGACCCCTAAACAGCACCTGCTGATGAATCGCATGGTCGATGCGCTTTTTGCATCGAACACCGAACTGATTGAGGACGATGAATGACGGTTATCAATCTCGATCAGGGCGGACGGAAATCGCGCTTTTTCTCGGCCGCCAGCTTGGAAGGCAAGGGGATTCCCGATCGGCATTGGTTGGTGCGTGACCTGATTCCCAGCGCCACCGTGACGCTGCTGGGCGGCGACGGCGGTACCGGCAAGTCGCTCCTGGCTCTGCAACTGGCTTGCTCTGTGGCTGCCGGATCGCATTGGCTGGGCCGTGGCGTGTCTGGCGGCAGCGCGGTCTACGTGTCGGCCGAGGATGATGAACAGGAATTGCACCGCCGCCTTGCCAGCATAGTTACCGGCTATGGCATTGGTTTCGCCGACCTCGACAGCCTCACAATCCGCAGCCTTGCAGGCGAGGACGCGCTGCTAGCGGTGCTGGACCCCCGCACGGGCCACCAGAAGGCCTCGGACCTGTTCCAAGAGCTTGACGCCCTCCTGACAGACTTGCAGCCCGCAGTTGTGGTGCTGGACACGCTGGCCGACCTGTTCCCCGGCAATGAGAACGACCGGGCGCAGGCGCGGCAGTTCATTGGTATCCTGCGCGGCTTGGCGATCCGCCACGACTGCGCCGTGGTACTGCTGGCGCACCCGTCGCTCTCTGGCTTGACCAGCGGCAGTGGTACCAGCGGTTCAACGGCATGGAACAATTCCGTGCGGTCCCGACTCTACCTCGAGCGGGTTATTCAGGACGGCAGCGAGGCAAACCCGGACGCACGGGTGCTGAAGGGCAAGAAGGCAAATTACGGCCGTATCGGGGATGAGGTTGCCATGACCTGGCGAGACGGCATTTTCGTGGCGAATGAGGCGGAGACGGGCCTTGATCGCGTGGCCAGGCAAAGCAAAGCGGAGCGGGTATTCTTGAAGCTGCTGCGCACCTTTGAGGAACAGGGACGCCGGGTAAACGCCAGCGCCGGGCCTAATTATGCTCCGACAGCGTTCGCATGCAGCCCCGAGGCCGAGGGCGTTCAGAAGCGCGCGCTCAAATCTGCTATGGAGGCCCTTTTTGCAGCGGGGAAGATACGAAATGTGGCTACCGGGCCTGCATCGCGCCGGGTCACGTATCTGGAGCTTGTACCATAGCCAGGCCTTCATCTCCCATTCATCTGCCCTTCAACTCCCTATTCATCTCCCCTGTGGATAATCATTCAACTCCCCTTCAACTCCGCTTCATCTACCCTAGCCACATACACCCCCATACCCCCATGGGAGATGAAGGCGCCCTTGGGGCGCGCCTTCCCTCAACGGAAAGGATCATCTGGTGTCCAACGACCTACGGCTCAAAGGCCAGCGGTTCGCGCGGATGGGTATGACCGGGAAAGAACTCGCTGTACTGCGCCGCCGCGCGGGGCTTTCGCAATCGGCCCTTGCCGAGCGTGTTGGCGTTTCCCGCCAGACCATCAGCTATTGGGAAGGGCGGCCCGAGTTGGACGGGCGCGCGGTGAGCCTGACAAAGATTGCGAGCGCCCTTTTGCCAAACGACCGAAACTTGGTCTTGGGTAGCCGCCCGGGCTTGGGCTTCACGTCGCTGAGCTTCACGGGCACGGTCCTGCCCAAACAACTGGGTGCGGTCTTCGCCGCCATGACGATCCGCAATGCTACAGAGGCGCAGATGAAGCGCCAGACTTGTGGAGCGATGACCCGAAAGGGTTTTGAGTGCATGTTGAAAAGCGAGCCGGGCAAGCAACGATGCCGCCTGCATGGGGGCCTTTCGACCGGGCCTACGACTGCCGAGGGAAAGGCGCGCATTGCAGAAGCTCAGCGCAAACGCTGGGCGCAACACAAGTGCCGAATAGAAAAACCTGAAAAAACCTGAAAGCCCGCCACCCTCGCCGGGCATTCATGGGGTCTTACATGGGCCAAAGTATATTTGCGAACCAAGAAGAACATTGACCATATGCGTCCTCCGGTCGCTGCGCGAGGGGATCGTGTCTGCGGTTGGACCAATGGAAACTTTGTGCTTACGCGCTTAGCTATAGAGAAATTGTGGCAGTCTCGAGGGAAGTTACTATGCAAGCAGCTTATTACCAGGCGAGTATCGCTGAGTTCGCTGCTGCGGATCCCGCTGCCGTTTTAGGGACACTCACCCACCATCACGGCTTTGCCTTAGAGCATCAGCAGCGCGGAGCGTGGGAGACCCAGATCACCCTCCTGCAGACTGCGCTCACCGAAGGCATCGACGGGCATATCATGTTCGAGTTCGCGATCCCGCGCATGGGCAAACGGGCCGACGTCGTCATGCTGATCGACGGCGTTGTGCTAGTCCTGGAGTTCAAAGTCGGCTCTGACACCTTCGATCGCCACGCCATCGAGCAGGTCTACGATTATGCCTTGGATCTAAAAAACTTCCATAAGGGTAGTCACGATCTGCCCATCATCCCGGTGGTCATTGCAACCGCGGCATCGTTGTCAGCCGCGACAACCCCAGATTTTGCCTCGGACCACGTATCAAAACCGCTCCTCGCAGCCGCCTCAGCGCTTCCTGATCTCATCGGGCTTTGCGGTGAGATCACTTCGCAGCCAATCGACGTAACAGCCTGGCTTCGTTCTGGGTACAAACCAACGCCCACGATTGTCGAGGCCGCTCAGGCACTTTACCAAAGTCATGCTGTAGAAGAGATCGCGCGCTCTGACGCGAGCGCTCAGAACCTGAGCCAGACAACAGATACCATCTCTGCTGTGATCGATGCCGCCAAGAAGAACGGCCGAAAGGCCATATGCTTCGTGACCGGTGTGCCAGGTGCCGGAAAAACACTCGCCGGTCTGAACATCGCAACGAAGCGCGCCCAGGAGCATTCTGACGAACATTCTGTCTTCCTCTCAGGCAACGGCCCCTTGGTGTCCGTGTTGCGCGAAGCCCTTGCTAGAGATGAGGCTAAGCGGGACGGCACGACAAAGGCTTTGGCGCATCGCAAAGTCTCCAGCTTTATCCAAAACATTCATCACTTCCGGGACGAAGCCTTGCGCAACAATGACGCACCGCCTGAGCGGGTTGTTGTGTTCGATGAAGCACAGAGGGCCTGGACGCGCGAACAGGCCAGCAAATTCATGCAGACGAAGAAGAACTATCCCGGTTTCAACATGTCAGAGCCTGAGTTCCTCATCAGCGTTATGGACCGGCATACAGATTGGTGTGTGATTATCTGTCTGATCGGCGGCGGTCAGGAGATCAACACGGGCGAGGCTGGCCTTGGAGAATGGCTTTCCGCCTTGGGAGAACGCTTCCAGGCGTGGGATGTCTATATTTCGGATCGCCTGGCAGACGGCGATTACGTCGCTGACGCATCCGCCGCAGGCCTGCTGACGCAGCTACCCACGGTGAAATCACCGCAGCTGCATCTCAGCGTATCGATGCGGTCGTTTCGGGCCGAAGCGCTGTCCAGCTTCATTGGGCACATCGTCGAAAACAGACAAGAAGAGGCTTGGCATGCGTATCAGCAAGTCGCTAAGCGATATCCACTCTGGATCACGAGAGATCTCAAAAAAGCTCGCGCCTGGTTGCAGGCCCAAGCGCGCGGCAGCGAACGGTTTGGTCTAATCGCATCTTCCGGCGCCCATCGCCTCAGGCCAGAAGGCTTGCACGTGAAAGCAAAGGTCGAGCCTGAAACATGGTTTCTCAATGACCGATCTGATGTCCGATCGTCGTTTTACATGGAAGAGGTTGCGACCGAGTTTGACGTCCAGGGACTCGAGCTCGACTGGGCCTGCGTCTGCTGGGACGGCGATTTTAGGCACGCCGATGGAAGCTGGAGTTACAACAAGTTCAAAGGCACTCGCTGGCAGCGTGTCGTCCAAGATGACGCGAAGCAGTATCTTAAAAATGCCTACCGCGTGATTTTAACGCGTGCGCGACAGGGAATGGTGATCTTTGTTCCCCAGGGCGATGCACAAGACCCTACACGCCCGCCAAGCTTTTACGATCAGACCTATCGGTTCCTGCAGTCATGCGGACTCCGGGAATTGGACAGCCCGAACGCGGATGCGTGGTGTGAACCCATGCTGGGCAGTCTGAAATTGATCGCTCGATAGTGAATAACGAAAGGTCATGCTGCGGCTGGCTTCCGCCACCGTTGGCTTGCTTTAAATGATCTCAATGACCAGCTACGACTTACGCTTGGCCGTCCACCGCTTGACGACCTCTTCCAATGGTCCACTCATCGCTGCGTTTTACTCCTTGTAGCATGAGCAGATTTCCAATGGGTAAATACAGGCAAGCAGACTTCGACGCGGTCAGACCTAGTGGGCTCGATCACCATGCTGCGCCACAGCAACCGAGAGGTTCGTCGGTATCGGCCGATCCGCCGCACGCTCCGATGGGGCCGGCCCATAGCGGATGAGGTGGATGGCTCCTGCTCCACCGGCGTTGCATTCGCTATGATGCAGTAGCTATCGATTGCTATGAAAGGAGCCACCCCATGACGGTCAAGACGGTTGGCCTGGATCTGGCCAAGGATGTTTTTCAGGTTCACGGGATTTCCGAGACGGGTCGCGTGATCTTCAACAAGTCTATCAAGCGTGACAAGCTAATCCAGTTCTTTGGCACACTGCCTCCTTGTGTCGTTGGCATGGAGGCCTGTGGATCGTCTCATCACTGGGGGCGACAGCTGCGCAAACTGGGCCACGATGTCAGGCTTATGCCCGCGAACTACGTGAAAGCCTACGTCAAACGCGGCAAATCAGATGCGGCCGATGCTGAAGCGATCTGCGAAGCCGTCCGCCGCCCGACCATGCGGTTTGTCGAAATCAAATCCGAAGATCAGCAAGCGCTCCTGGCGGTTCGTCGTGTTGTCGACCCACTTTTTCAAGAAGGAGTGGCCTCAGAAAGAGCTGGACGGCTTATTTCAGTTGGAATCGTCGGGTAAGTCTCGAATACTGCCAATCTGGCACAAGGTCTCGAAGGACGAGGTGGCGAGCTTCAGTCCAACGATGGCCGACAAGCTTGCCTTCAACACTTCGACCAAAAGCGTGGACGAGATTGTTGCCGACCTTATAGCGATTATCAGAGATTGACCGCATGCTCTCTCCCGGCCACGGTCGCACCCTCGCGCTTGGCTTGCCGCTGGCAGGTCGGCCCGTAGCAGCCGGTCGCATCCTGATAATGCCGCACGACAGCATTCCCCGAAGCAGCCGCTCGACACGTCCCGCAGCATTTTTGGCTGAGAAGCGTCTGCGATGCGGACGGAAGCTGCTGTTCGCCCGTTAAGAATGCCGCCGAGCGGCGTTCTCCGAAGCTGTCGCTCGAGCCACAAACTGCCATGCGATAGGGTGCGGCGGGCAAAGATGCTCTTTCGGCAAACATTAGCGGATCCGCTGCAATCAGTTCCGATTCGGCAACGAGATCATCGGGCGAGTATGGTTAACGCTCGGACAGTCTGATCAATATCTCGCCATCCTGCGCCAAGGCGTCGCGGCATCAGTCAATGGGTCGTGAAGGTGGTCGAGACCGAGATTGTTACGATGCCGATCCCCCCTATTGCGATTCTCGATCTTAACCACTGACCACCCCAATCGCAGGCAGATGGGCCAAACGTCGACGATGCGACGCGAAATGTTGCTGGGATACCCTTGCGGAGGTTCGGTCTTCACTTAGGGTAGGCAGCTCAAGCTTCACACGCATGGGAGCAACCGGATGGACAAGGCCCCTGTCTCCTTCGCTGCGAGAATTCTCCGCAAGGAAGAGTTTCTCCCCCGGTATGTCGTTGTGAAACCGGAATATGTGCGGGGTAGAGCCGAAGCTTTTCCCGCTGATGTAATGCTGAATGACATCGGACCCTTCGGGCGAAATATCCGCCCTTGGGGCAAGGGTTCGGACGTGTTTTTCTTCAACCTGACTGAACCTCAATGCAGTAAGGCCGGCTTGGGAACGAACGACGAATGCGTAGTTACCATAATCCCGAAGGCCGGGACGGAAAGCGGCCATTGTCCAAACGAGGCTACGGACAATGGTCGACTTTGCCGACCCAGTCCGGCCATAACGCCGCGATGATCGAGGGCATGATTCCCGCAGGTGTCGATCCATTCCGATTGCCCAGCCCGACCGGGCGCATATGGCATCAAGTGCTCGCCACATTACGCCATGGGCATGTTCACACTGATCGAGGTCGACGACGATGCCGAGGTGGCACTGCCTGAGGGCCAGGCCCTCTCGGGTCGCGATCGGCGTAACTGCTCCGTGGCCACTATTAGCGCATGCGGGAGGAGCCGGGGCCTACCTGAAACTCTTCCGAAACCAGTCGTCGAGCAGCAGCTTTTCATGGACAAGCAGATCGCTGTCTCCGCGCGCCCTCGGGTCTGAGAGGTAGTTCATATCCGAGAGTCTTGCCTCGCCGCGACGGACGGGTTTGCCATTCTGAAGCAGTGTGTAGTGAAAATGGATCCGGGGCGGGGTGACGTCACGCAGAATGCGGACATCCTGCCAGCCCGTTCGCCACGGTTCATATTCTCCGGCCAGATCGATGCGGGTGAACTCTATATGCAGGTCCTGTTCGGCCGCGAGATAACGCTCCCCCAGGCGCTGGATATGCCGGTCCAGTTCCGCCGCGACCGAGCGGCGGTCGCTTTCGCTACGCAAGGCGCGGTCATGCGATTGCGCCAAGACGTCGTAATTTGCCACCACCCCAGCTTGCACTGGCGTCAGAACCAAGCCGGAAGCGAGAGCGATGAAGGCGGCGCGGAACATGGCGATCCCTCTTCGAAAAGCGCGGTCGCGACAAGTGAACACCCCCCTCCGTCACCTGTCCAATCAGTTTCGTGTGCGGTGGAGTCACTCTCCGCCAAGCAAGGCCAAGTTCGCGGCAACTGCCTGTGCCGGGTCGCCCTGCGGCAGGGTTTCGAGTGTGATCACCCTGATTCCGCCCGCGTCGAGGGCCGAAGCGAGTTCGCCGGTCAGCTCGCGGCCGGTCAGGACGGTGCCGATCCCCTCGGTTTCCAGCCATCCGACCAGCCTTGCCGCGCGTTCCGACGTCCATTCGCGGGGCGCCGCGATGATGGTGGCGCGCAGGTCCAGACCCAGATCGGCCGCGAAATAGCCGAATTGCGGCGAGAGCGCGACGACCTCGACGCTTTCGGCATCGGCCAGATCGGCATCGGCTTTGGCCTTGGTGGCCAGCAATTCGTGTTTGAGACCCGCGAGATTGCCCGTGATGCCGGGCGCGGCATCGGGGACGAGGCGGCCCAGATCCCCCGCCACGACTTCGGCCATCTCGGCAAGGCTGGTGAGCGACATCCAGGGTGCGGTTTCCTCGCCCTGCGGTGGCATGGGCTGAAGGTCCAGCAGCGCATAGATCTCGGCATCCGAGGCGCGGGGGTCGAGAAGCGCGATCCCTGCCATGCGCTGGTCCAGCGGCTGCGCAGCGTCGATTTGGACGATGCGGATATTGGCGCGGCGGGCGGCGGGGAAAAGCGGGTCGTCGGGCCAGAACGAGCCGAAGGTCAGGACGGCATCGGCCTCCCGCGCCGCTGCCTCGAAATCGGCGCGGCCGCGGCCATGCAGGAAGGACGCCAGACGCGAGGCGGGCAGCCTCTCGGGCTGGACCGCGCGGACCTCGATCGCGGTGCCCTCGGTCAGTCTCCGGGCCAGCGCGTGGGCGGCGGGATGGGCGGTCAGGATCGTCTCGGCCCCGGCGGGCGCGGCGATTAGGAGGGCCAAGGCGAAAGTGAGACGGGTCATGTGACGCCTTTCAGCGAGGGGACGAGGGCGCGCAGGCCGGCGCAGATCAAGAAGCAGGCCCCCGCGACAAGGATGATCGCCGCGCCCGAGGGCACAGGCAGGTCGAGCTGCATCGGCAGCAGGATCCCCGCCAGTGTCGAGAAGCTGGCGATCCCGACCGAGAGCCACCAAAACCCGGCCAGCGAACGCGCCACCGTCCGCGCCGCCGCCGCCGGAATGACCAACAGCGCGCCGACCAGAACCGCGCCGACGATCTTCAGCGAGGCGACGGTCACGACCGTGACCAGCATCACGAAAAGATAGTCGAGCGTTCGGACCGGAATGCCGCGCACCAGCGCCATTGCCGGATGGAAGCTGGCCACCATGAAGCGGTTGTAAAGCCATGCCGACAGCGCCGTCACCACCAGCGCCACCACCGCCAGAACGGCAAGGTCGGTCCCGTCCACGGTCAGGATCGAGCCGAAAAGCACATTTTCCAGGATATGGACATTGATCCGCCCGGCAAGGATCAAGAGGACCGAGGCCCCCAGCGCCAGCGACATCGACAGGAACACCCCGATCAGCGTATCTGCCGACAGCCCCGTCCGGCCGCGCAGATACTCGAGCCCAACCGAGAAGATCAGGCAATAGCCGAAAAGCGCGCCATAGGGTCCGGTATATGGCTCCCCGGCAAGGATGCCGATGGCAACGCCGGTCAGCGCGGCATGGCCGACGGCCTCGGCGAAGAATGCGTGGCGGCGCACCACGACCAGCGTGCCGAGGCTGCCCAGCATCGGCCCTACGATCAGTCCGGCCAGAAGGGCGTTGACGGCAAAGCCCCAGCCAAGCGCCGAGGGCAGCCAGCCTGCCTCGGCCAGCGCCTGAACCGATTGACGGAAGGATCCGAAGCTCATGCCGCGATGCCCCGATGCGAGAAGATGTCGATAATGCGCTGGGGCGAAAGCTCCTGTGCGGGCGGGCCGTCGAAGAGGACATGCCGGTTCAGCGCCGTCACGCGGTCGGCCAGACGGCGCACCGCGTCGAGATCATGCTCGATCCAGAGCAGCGTGACCCCCTCGCCGCGCAGATCCTGCAAAAGCCGCTCGAAGGTGGCGGCCCCAGCCTCGTCCAGCGCGGCCATGGGCTCGTCGAGGATCAAGAGGTCCGGCGCGGGTTCCAGCGCCTGCGCCATCAGGACCCGCTGACGCTCGCCCCCCGAAAGCGCGCCCATGCGGCGCAGCGCCTTGCCGGACATGCCGACGCGGGCCAGCCGCGCCTCTATCCGTTGGCGCAGGGCGGCGCGCGGTCGCAGAAATCCCGGGCGGTTGCTGTCGAGGGTGGCCAGAAAATCCAGCACCGTCATCGGCAGGCTTGCGTCGAAATTCAGTGCCTGCGGAACATAGCCGATCCGGCCCACGGCCCCGTCCCAGTCCAATGACACCTGCCCGCGATGCGGCATCTGGCCGAGGATGCAGCGGATCAGCGAGGATTTGCCGCCGCCATTCGGCCCGACAATGGCATGAATGCTGCCGGGCGCGACGCAGAGCGAGACATCGCGGAGGATCTCGGTCGCGCCCAGATGCAGGCCAAGTCCCGTGCAGGTGATCGAGGGGCCGCGCCTCATGCCTTGCCGCCCTCGCGGATGGCGCGGACGATGGTGGCGAGGTTCTGCGCCATCTCTATCTCGAATTTCTCGGGCGTATATTCGCCATGGATGATATGCGAGAGCGGATACATCGTCACGCCGGTTTCGCGCTCGATCGTCTCGACATATGCCGAGGGGAAGTTCGATTCCGAGAAGATCACAGCGACATTCATCACGCGGATCTTCTCGATGGTCTGAGCAAGCTGCGAGGGAGAGGGCTCGATGCCATGCGCCGGTTCAACTACGGCGCTGACCTCGAGGCCGAATTCGCGCAGAAGGTAGTCATAGGCGCCGTGGATGGTGGCGACGCGGAATTCGGGCGGCGGCGCCTCGACCACCTGCGCCAGCGCATCGGCGCGCAGCTTGCGCAGGCGGCGGTTATAGGCGCGGGCATTGGCGGTGAAGGTCTCGGCCAATTCCGGATGCTGCGCGCCCAGCTCAGTTGCAATGGTCTGGACCTGCGAGATCGCCCCGGCGATCGAGATGAAGGTGTGGGAATTGACGACGCGACCGTCGATGGAATTGCCCAAGCCCCGCGCGAAGGCCCCGACGGCCGGCAGCAGAGGGACGTTCCGGTTAGCTTCGATCACCGGCACGTCGGGCCGGTCCGAGGCCGCAATCATCCGCCCCGCGAAATCGTCATGGCCGATTCCGTTCAGCACCACGGCATCCAGCGCGCCGATGCGGCGGATATCCTCGGCGCGCGGCTCATAGGCATGGGGGTTGAAGCCGACGGGGACCAGCGGCACGGCCTCGCCCGCGGCCCCGGCGATATTCGCCACCCATGAGTAATAGGGATGCAGCGTCACCCCGATCCGCAAGGGCGTCGCGGCCAGGGCATTGCGGGCCAGCGGCAGGGTCAGGGCGGCCGCGATCAATCCGCGTCGGGTCAGGGTCAATGTGCATCCTTTCGCGTCACGCTGGCATCGTAGCGGCTGACGACCATGCGCCAGCCCCCGGCGATCAGCGACGCATCGTCCAGATCGGCGGGCGGGGCGTCGGCCCGCTCGGTGATCCAGACTGTAGGCGTTTCGTCCATGAGGCGCAGCAGCATGGGCCTGGCGACCTCGGACCTCGCCGGGCGGCCCAGCCATGCGCGGATGCTGTCCCTCTCGATCACTTCCCAGATATGGCCGCCGCGTGCCGTCGCGGTGACATCGGCGGTGAAAGGCGGCAACCCCTCGTCGGCCAAGGCCTCAGGCGATGTATCGCTCAAAAAGGCAATCTCGCCCGCCGCATTGCTCAGGTCGGCGGTGATGCCCTGCTCGGCCGCGTTCAATCCGCCGCGCAGGTCGATCTGCCATTCGGGAAGGGCCGAGATCTGCTCGACATCGCGGTGCAGGAACACGGTCGTCACCGAGCCGGCAAGGATCGAGGCCACCAGCGCCAGCACGGCGAGGCTTTCACGCTTGCCCGAGGCTGGCGAGACGACGACGCGATGGGTGGCGTTCACGGCGTCAGCCCGTCGACATCCTGCCAGTCCACCTCGACGATATGGCCGGGACCGGCGTCGAAGAGGATGTAGAACTCGCCATCGGGCTTGGGGAAGCTGACCTTGGAACTGGCGTCGAAACTGGCCGGAAGCAGAACGTCCTCGTCATAGGAAATCACGTCGAGCTTGACGCCCTCGGCGCCGGTGCCATCGGAAAAGCCGCCATTGCAGGTGATCTGCCCGCCTTGCAGCGCGCAGTTGCAAAAGGGGTAATGGGCAAGCGCCACCGGCGCAGAAAGGGCCAGCAGGGCGGCGGAGAGGGCGAGGGGGCGGATCATTTCGTGGTCTCCTGCTTGCGGGCAAGCCATGCGAAGGTGGCGGGCGAAGCTTGCTCCAGCGGCATCTCGGCCTTGTGGGAACTGCCGTCCCATTCCTCGACCGTGACCCAGAGACCGTCTTCGGGACGGGCGCTGTCGGGCACGGGCAGGTCCGCGGAGAGCCGCTCGGGCACGCCGCTGAAAAGCGATCCGGCGGCGCGAAGCGAGCGTGGCTTGCCGATGCGGACATGGACGGCACGGATACTTTCCTCGCAGCCCTTGCAGAGCGCGAGGGTAAAGACTTTGCGCGGGCCTGCGATACCGGCATCCATCGGCTCGAAGGTGTTGAACTCGGCCAGACGCAGGGCATAGGGACCGGCCTGCAGGACGCCCGCCTCGCGCGCGCCAAGCCCTGCCTCGCCAGTGAACATGCGGGCCTGATGCAGGAAAGCCGGAAAGGCGATGCAGGGCGCGATCACCGCAAGCGCGCTCAGGTGGAAACGCCAGTTCTGCCACCAGCGGCCCCAGCGGGTGCTGGCATTGCCCCTTGCGACGCCGCTCATTCCGCAGGCTCCAGCTTCAGGTCACGCCGGTCCCTGAGATAGGCCGAGGTCTCGCGCGCGGTGCGCTTGGTCCAGATCAGCATGCCCGACAGGATCATCATGCACAGCAGCACACCGAAGATGAAATAGATTACCTTTAGCCAGACGCCCATGAAGTCGCCGAAATGCAGCGGATACATGGAGGTCGTGACCATCTCGATCACGGTATAGTCGGAAAGCTGGCGCAGCTTCACAATTTCACCGTCATAGGGGCTGATCTGCGCGCTTTCGAAGAACAGGGGAATGCTGCCCCGCCCGTAAAGTTCGATCGGGGAGAATGCGTTCGAGGGCATCCAGATGCTGTCGATCTTCATACCGGGATTTGCCTCGCGCGCGGTGGCGAGGAGTGCATCGAGGCTGGGCTGCGGCAGGTCCGAGCGGTGCGTGACCTCGGGCAGGACCTCGCGTGGCAGCACCGTCGGGATGCCCGAAGTTGAAAGCGTCACGCCGTTGTCCGAAAGGATGCCTTCCAGCAGGAACCAAGTCGCGGTGACGCCGATAATGGCGACGAACGGCAGGGACCAAATCCCCGCAAGCCGGTGGAAATCCCCCCAGAAGATCCGCGCACCCTTGCCGATGCGCAGGCGCGGGTTCAGGTAGGCGCGCCAGAATTTCTTGTACACGAGAATGCCCGTGATCAGCGAGCCGAGCATCGGGATGCCAAGGATCGTGACCGCATACCAGCCCCAAGAATAGCCGCTGGTCCAGGGCATGAACAGCCAGCCATGCAACGCCCGGATGAAATAGCGGAAGCCCACGGTCGAGGCCTGACCCTGAATCCTGCCGTCATAAGGATTGACGTAAAGTGTGGCCTGGCGCCCCTCGGGATCGCTGACGGTGACGGTCGGGGCGAAATGCTTCTCGACCGGCCAAACTACATTGACGAGGCGGTTGTCCGGACGCTGTTCCATCACCTGTGCGACGAGGGCATCGGCGCCCAACCGCTCCTCGAGCCCCGCGGGGCGCGAGGCGCGCACGCTGGAATCGGCCAACCAGATCAGCTCATGGCTGACGGTCGCGATCGTTCCGGTGACGCAGATGAAGAACAGATAGGCCCAGATCGGCAGCGCGATCCAGCCGTGGATCAGCAACCAGAGCCGGGCCATCCCGCCCTTTTTGCGGCGCGTTGCTGTGCCGGCCTTTGTAGCGGGCGGGGTCGAGGCCAGATCGGTCATGCCAGTCCCTGATCATGATTTTGCGCTGCTGCCTTAGCCTAAAATAAACCTTAGTGGAATAGTCAGAATAAATCGACCGGATTGTATGCCCGAACCGTGCAGTAGGTTTGGGTGAGCTTGCCACAGGCTCTGTGGCCAGTCGCAGCGAAGCTTTTCCGGGATCCTTCACATGCGACAAGACCAGTCTTCTCCAAGCTGCAACCTGAGATTTAATTCAGTTCCGCGTCACCTGCCCAATCTGTGGAGAGATGACCGTTGCCGGAATGTCGCAGATTGTATCAATCCCGCGACAGTGCGAACCGGCGGCTTGATCAGCCCTGCCTCGCGGCGAATAGACGCCGCGTCAGCCAGCTAATGCCAGCCCTGTTGTATCCCCTGCAGGAGAGCACCCCATATGCTGAGCCGATCCATTCCCTTTGTGGCGCATGCGCGTCTGACGACCGCGCTTTGCGCAAGCTTGCTCGCATTGGCGACAAGCGCCGCGCAGGCCCAATCGACTGATGAAACGATCGACGCCACCGTCCCGACTGGAGGTGCCATCGTCCTCCAGCAAGTGACGCTGACTGCCGCCCCAGGCACCACGACCGAGGGCAGCAACAGTTGGACCACCGAATGGATGCGGTCGGCAACCGGGCTCGTCTTGAGCCAGAAGGAGACGCCACAATCCACCAGCGTCATCACCTCCGAGCAAATGAAGGACCGCAATATCAATACCGTCGCCGAGACGATGGATGCGGCGACCGGTATCACTGTTCAGGCTTTCGAGAGCGACCGGATCAACTACTATTCACGCGGCTTTCAGATCGACGCCTACCAATATGATGGTGTGCCGACCCCCCGCGACGGCGCGTGGACCTTTGGCGACAACAATGCCGACATGGCGCTTTACGATCATGTCGAGATCGTGCGCGGCGCGACCGGCCTTATGCAAGGCGCGGGCGAGCCCGGGGCCTCGATCAACTTCATCCGCAAGCGTCCGACCGAGATCTTCCAGAACAATGCCGCGATCTCGCTGGCCTATCCCAAGGGCGGGCGACTGGAATCAGACGTCTCGGGACCGCTGAACGCTTCGGGATCGGTCCGCGGCAGGTTGGTCAGCGTGCTGGACAGCCGCGAAGGCTCGCTCGACGGATACAAGAAGGACAAATATGTCCTCTTCGGTGCAATAGATGCCGACCTGACCGAAAATACCGTCCTCAGCACCGGCCTCAGCTATCAGAAGACCGATGCGAATAACGTCACCTGGGGCGGGTTGCCTCCCTACTATGCCGATGGTGGCCTGATAGACTGGGATCGAGGTGCAAATCTCGGCGCTGACTGGACCTACAACGACACCGAGCGGACAGAGGCCTTTGCCTCGCTTGAACATGTGTTCGACAATGGCTGGACCGGCCGTCTGGTCGCCACTCATATCCGAAACGAGGCGGATATGGAGCTCGCCTGGATCAGCGGCGCCCCCGACCGCGAGACCGGACTGGGCATGTCGCCTTGGGCAGCGAAGTACAAGGGGCACTCCACGCTCGATTCCGTCAACGCGGTGTTGAACGGTGATATTCAGGCCATGGGACGGACGCATCAGTTCGTGGTCGGCGCCATGGCATCCGACTTCAACAGCACCTATGACGGCTTCGACGTGGACACCTCGACGCTGGCGCCGGTCGGCAACGTCTTCGAATGGGACGGCAGCTATCCGCGTCCGAGCTTCTCGGACGAATACGGCACGCGCTGGAAGACCAATCAGCGTCAATACGGCCTCTATGGCACGGTCAAGCTCGAGGCGACCGAGGAGTTTTCTGTCATCGCCGGTGCCCGCGCGAACTGGTGGAAAGGCAAGGAGGAGACGACGGGCTCGCCGACCTTCGAATATAGCTATGATGGCGAGATCACGCCCTATCTGGGGTTCACCTATGATCTGAACCAGACCTATACGGCGTATGGCAGCATCACCAGCATCTACAAGCCGCAGGTCGTGCAGGATGCGGATGGCAACTACCTTGAGCCGACCTATGGCTGGAACTACGAACTGGGGATGAAAGCCGACCTGATGGACGGCGGCATGTATGCCTCAGTCGCGATCTTCCAGACCAACCAGAAGGATGTGGCGAACTACCTCTACTTCGACCCGATCGAGAACCGCAGCATCTATGAAAGCATCGACGGCACCAAGACCCGCGGCTTCGAGGCCGAACTGGCCGGCGCCATCAACGACCGCTGGAACGTCTCGGCCGGCTATACCTTCCGCATCTCGAAGGACAAGGACGGCAACGAGTTGTTCGTCGACCAGCCGCGCCACACCTTGAAGCTGGCGACCGATTACCGCCTAGCTGGGATTCTGGACGACAAGCTGACGGTGGGAGGTGCGATGCGCTGGCAGAGTGCCACGGACAGCATGGTCTTCACCTCGGATGTCGAGCTGCCGCCGGTTCATCAGGGATCCTATGCGGTGTTCGACTTCAACGCCTCCTATGAGATCAGCGACAAGGCGGAGCTTGCGCTCTCGGTCAACAACGTCCTGAACAAGAAATACTACGCGACGACCGGCTTTTACGACACGGTGGTCTATGGCGATGACCGCAGCGCCGAGCTGACCTTGCGCGCCAAGTTCTGACCGCTTGAGCCTGATGAGACGGAAGGCCGCGCCAGGAATGGCGCGGTTTTCTCGGTACAAAGATCGGTGGATCGCGTTCATCTTGCATCTTGGAGGCTGCCGTCTCTCATAGGGACGTGCTTAAAACCTGCTGATCTTATATGACTCGCTGGCGGGAAAACACGCAGGGGATATAGCTGTCGTTCCCTGCGCGCCGCGGGCCTACGCCCTGTGCAAATCTGGGAGCCCGATACCCGCCGCCCGGGCTTTGCTGCGGAGTCCCGAAGGCAGGCCGCGCTGATTGCCGCCTAGGATCGGAGCGACGCCGATTTGCCCGACTTCATGGATGCGGCCCTGACCAGGCTCCAGCGGTTCGGCAACCACCCGACCCTTCGCCTTATCCGGCCATCGGCGATGCCCCGTCGCATACATTTCGACGCCAAGAGAAGTAAGAAACGAATTCTTGGCACACATTGCGAAACGCACTGCCCATCAGCCGATGAAAAGCACTTCGCAGCACCGCCTCAGCCAGATCAATGTGGGGATCAGCCGCCGTTTACCACGCGCAGCATTTGCACCCGGCCCATAACCGACGGTCAGTACCGACGAATGCTGCGAGGTGGCCCTCTCCAAAGCCGCCGTTCGTACGTTCCAGCTGCGAGAGACGGGGCACACGTCATCCCGGCTGGGATAATCGGCATTTGGGTCAGGAGGCCCCCGCAAGTGATGTTGATAAGAGCTACCAAACGGTCCGCGCCGAGAAGCAGTTTCAGAGGACAGCGGCACAAAAAAGCACTGGCCGAACCGAAATGATCATACCGCTCTCAGAGATACCCGGCAAAGATTTCCCTACCTAGCCAACGGATCACGTCCTATTGAACGTCAACTCAAGCTTCTCGCGCAAATATCTACCAACAAGAGGGGAATTTATATGCACACCAATCTCTTCAAAATCGCCAGCAGGATTAGCTGAAAGAAGATTGTGGCTGGTGATCAGGATATTATTATCGTCCCAACTAAGAAATTTTCCGTGCATACGAGGGTCATGAATCTGGCGGACCCTCAAACCGTTAGAGCTAGAGGCCAGCCTCAATTCCGTTGCCGCATCCTGCGTCATTCCATCAGACAGTTTGCCGTAGTAGAGAACTGCATTTACTCCACGATCAAGAACTGCTGCCCTTGTCGGAGCGATCGAAAGATTCGGCGCGCTCCGTCCGAGCCGATGGCTGCCGATAATAATCGATGAGGTTGCCTCATCCCTAGCGGCACGGATATAATCGGCGTGCTCACGGGCCAGAACAATTTTCCCCTTGGCGCGCCGTATGCCACTCGCACGCCCGAATCTTTCAATATTTACCGCTTGACCCGCCAAAGCGGCAGAAATTCCGCCGTTCCAACCAGTGACTGCCATCGCCATCTGGGCGAGCACGCCCAATGCGCCCGCCGCAAACTTTTGATCTCTGATCAACACGGAGGCTTCAAATGATGAAAAATTGGTAGAAAGCCAATTACAGGAACCAATCACGGTTGTCCACTCGTCTTTACCGTCGTCTGCAACTAACATCTTTGAGTGCGATCCAGTTGAAAACGGATGAGCCTTGATAAATTGATCAATACGCTCCGCCTTCATTTTCAGATTGATTTCCTTGCAAGCATCACGCGTTAAGTTCTCACCGCTCGACGAATCCGCCTTACCCCATAGTATGTCGACCCTGACGCCACGCTTGGCTGCGGACATCAGGAGCGATATGAGTTCGTCACTAGCTCCACCTCCAACAAACGTCGAGTGAACGATGATCCGGGCGGATGCACGCTTGACGACATCAATGAATATTTGCTTGTGGGCGGTGCCTCCAAGGACAAGATTTTGATCAGCATTGAAGCTGAGAGGAACAGCTTCAAACTCCGGAAGTACGGCCCTTACTTCGGGGACACTTACCGTCTTTGGAGAGGTTCTCGCGCTCGACGCAACTTTAGCAATTTCCTTTAACAAGGCAGCCGGGGCACCAGGTAGACCGCGAACTTGGTCACCCGTCACCTGTGCAAGAGCATACGCGCTGCCTGGTCTCGCGGCTCCTGAGGCCAACCCGTGATATTCTTCGTCATCAAGTAGTAGTGAGTTGATGATCCGGACTTGATTAGGAGGAGGCAACTTCGGATTTGATGCTACAATCGCATCGCAGTGAAAGTCCTTAAATTTAGACGCCCATTCGTAGTCTAGGCCTCTATAGCGCAACACTGAGCCCGTCACTTGTTCGACAACAAATCTGACAGACTTCTTGAACATTCGAGTGACTGCAGGGAGATCATCCCTCCCTACATTTACTTTGCCGCCATCCGTCGCAAAGAACTTTCCTTGCTTCCCTTCTGTTCTGAGTTCGACCCAGCCGACCCTCATTAGGTTAATAAGAGCTTCAACCACCATGCGCAAAGGTAAGCTTGCTTCATCTGAAAGGGATTGTGCCGTTTGAGGGTTCCTGCATACAGCCTCTAGCAGTGCGTGCTCGACCACACTCCACCGTCGACCTTTCGCAATATGCACCTTGACTGATCCGATCTGAATTGGCACCGCGATAATCTTCACTTCGCTTCTCCCTGGAAATTCAGATGAGGCACAACGGTTATGCCGGGCTTCATTGAGCCATTGTCGGGGGCAATGAACCGAAGGAGCCGATCGAGAAATGAAAGGGGATCGCTTGTCTGCAAGGCGTCATGTGGTGGAATGCACGCGCGGAGAAAGTCTAGGCTTCCGATGACAATGAGTCTCCATTTGGCGCGACTCAGCAAAACGTTCATTCTTTGCGATTCACTCAGGAATCCGAGAGCTGACGTTCCAGTGCGATGGTTATTTCGAACCAGTGACACAACCACGATGTCAGCCTCGTTGCCTTGAAATGAGTCAACCGTCCCAAAAAAGCCATCGTCAATCTTTGCCGAGAAATCCCTAAGATTATTGAGGCCTGAAGACGCTTCCCCGATTGTTCTGCGTAAGAGTTGTACCTGCCGACGATACGGGCTGAGTACAGCAAGAGATGGCTGCTCCCCATCGCGAGCACGAAGGAGGCGCAGAACTTCTCGGCAAACCGCTGCTTCTTGAAGATTGGTCCAACTTGGCTTTGCTTCGGGTAGCCTCATTCCCACTGTTGTTTGAACATACGGCATGTCTACAAAGACTATTGGTTCGTCCGGTAGCCTCGAAGAGTCTATCGAATATACCGGGGACGGCTGAGAGCGATAGCTCTCTGATACGCTAGGGAATGTCGTTACCTTCCCCTCATAGAAAGTTTCCGAGATCATCTCCCCTATCACGGGGTGCATTCGATGCTGTATTAGCAACTGCCTACCAATCGCCCGCTTGCCTGGCTTACGGTTTGCATCAATTACGTTTGGGACAATCAGGGTTTCAAAGACCGTCAACATCCGATTTGCTTCCGCGCACACGCGTGCATCAATATTTTCCGAAAGCCAATCTAACGCGTCTTCGAGATCAAGCTTCCGGAACACGGGAGCAATTATTTGCGCGCCCGCAGCTAATCCTTCCCGAATTCTAGATGGTAGGGATAGCAGATCCGCAAGTCTTCCTGTATCAAAGGCTGGCAATTGGGCGTGGTCGCCGATCATAAGCCGACGGTAAGATAGCATTAACGGAGCGATAAGTTCGATGCCGGTTGCTTTGGCCGACTCTTCCATCATAGACCAGTCGAACTGAGCACCCTCATCTAGTAGGCGCGCCAGATCTCCGGAGTTTGTAGATGAAAACACCAAATTAGCAGATCTAAGAAGTAGGCTCTCAAAAGAGCGATCCATCTTTGGTCCTGCGCCTGCATCGGTGTCCGCTTCCTCGAGGGACAGCTCAGAGCTGGTCTCATAGACCTTCCTGAGGTTTCGGATTTTCTTCCTTATAGCAGGCGAAGCTGATTTTGCGAGAATGCTATTACTCAATGCGGTCGAAATACGTTTAGCTTGGTTCTCCCGATCCCAGTCGGTCTTTGCCTCGGCTCCCAATGCCCTACAGCGAAGCGGGAATATCTCCGACGCTTCCGATTGAGGAATTGCGTCGATGGCTTTTTTTACTTCCGCGAGAAGATGGTCCACTGTAGAGTGATTTTGTGCTGACAGTAGGATACGGTCCATTGGCGAACCGGCCAGTCTTCCTGCTACGATAGCCCGAATTAGCCTTGTTTTCCCAACTCCCGGCGGTCCTTGAACGAGATAGAGCGGCAATTGCTCCCAAGCCTCACGTAGGGCCGAAATTTTGGACTGATCTAGTCCGGCCTCTAATTGGGAAATTTGCTCTGGGTCATCACGAGACAGACGAATATCTCCCGCTGGGTCTTCTAGCATATCCAATAATTCCGAGTGATCGCGCAGCATTTTAAGGGCGCTTAGGCGCCGCTCTACTAGCGCGTCGTATCCCGCGCCATCAACTTGGAAGTAAAGTTCGCTCTCGATGTCGAGTGCACCTCTTCCTGCTGAGCTTTCAAAAACGTAGTTGGTCCGGCCATCTGTCTTCTGCATTTCGACGAAGCGCCACGTTGAGGCCCGGGATCTTACGCGTCCAAGTCCTAGCTCGGAGGACAGCTGCCATTCGCCGTCCAGACGGAGTGTCTCGTTCTGTACTCCTGCGAGAAGCCTCGCGGTGGGCGGCTGGAGGCCGAGCGCCTCTGATAACTGGGAAAGTCTAGGATCGTCACGACCTTCGACAGTCAGTCGCAACCCGGTTGCGTCGCCTTCGAGGGAGACTTTTCTGACGGGCCAAATTTGGGATGCTTTCCAAAGGATGTCCGCCACCTGAAGGAGCATCAGCCCGGAGAAGCTAGGCCTCTCCATGGCTACTATTGATGCGCTTGGTTGTGACGCTTCAAAGATATCGGTCCAGCGAGTTGCTCGGCCCTGTACCTTAGGAGCACGCCTTCGTGCTTCACCAAAATCAATGATCTCAATGCCCCAACCATCGAGAGAGACGTCTTGATCGATTTCTGCAAGTGCCGGCCGATCAGAAAGAAGCCTTATGCCAGCGGCCATGGACCATGTTGGATCGCCACCACGGTGGGGGGAGAACGGTCTCAATTCCAACGTGAGCTTCGGACTTGAGATGCGATAAGTAGGCTCTTCTCCACTTCTTGCCCTAATCTTGACAAGTCGAGGACTTTCCGAGAGTGCGTCCGCAATGAATTGCCGCTGCGCATCATAATCTACGAGTGTAATGGTTTGGTCACTTGTGTCTCGGATTGCTCTCGATAACGCCTGCTGGGAGTCAAGTGGAAGTGCTAGGATGAGGTCAGTCTCAACGCCGAGTTTTTGTTGTTCTAGGAGGACCAGAATTTTCTCGAGTAGATCTACAGCCACTTCGCTGTCAAGACGGACAAGCGGGTCGGCCGCAATTAGCGTCCGCAAAAGATCGCGTTCTGGCGCAGTGAGGAAGTCAGTGTTGGCATTGGGATCAGCGCGGTACTTCTGGTCTGCTTTTGAGATTGATGGGATCCTTAATATCCATGCTATTAGGTTTCCTAATGCGCGCCAATCTTCGTAGAACGAGTGGATCGGACTTTTCATGCCGGATCGGGCGGTCAGTTTGCTAGATAGGCGCATTGACCACTCAAATCCTGTGAGTATGAAGTCGGCGTTTGGAGCGCCAGATGTCATTACGGACCATTCATCGATATTACGATGAATTAGTCCTTGGGCATGTAGGATGCCGATGGCGATCGCCAAGCGGGTGACCTCGCGCCAAAGCCGTATACGGTTTTGGAGGGTTCGGGGTGCTGAGCACCAAGTTCGAGTTCCAGAATGCTTGATATGATGAGCAAGTGGAACCCGATCCCCACAGTCTAGGATCAGAGTAAATGCCTTGCTGTCCTCAAAAGCACTCCTAAGAGTGGCGAGGTAGAGAGAGGCTTTCGGCAATCCCTTTAGGCGGTTTAGTTGGCGTACTTCGTCGCGCCAAATCTCACGGAGGATTTGGTCATCGACTGCGGTTTGTCGTTGCCACTGTTTCACGACGACCGGGTAGGCTGTGGATTTGTGGCTTCCGCCGCCCACGAACGGCTCTCCGGTTTTAACGTTTCCACGCTGCCACCAGCTGTCATCGAGCTGATAATCGTCAAGCGGCGCAGTTGGGCCGCCCTTGCCTTTGATTTTTGTCATTTCAGCGTTGTCCCAAATCGGATCGAGCAGAGGCGTGGTGGTAAAGATAGGCCCATCGGCGCTGCAGTCGCAACGTTTCGATTGGTTGGCGGTTAACTTGACTGGAGCCAGCCTCAGACCTCAGCGCCTTCGGTTTGTGGTCGGCACGGCAAGTTCCGCGAGAGTGAGCTCTTGCGACAGATGTTAGAGGCGACCGTCGAGCGCTGCTTGCGGGAGGATCGCCGCACCTTTCGCAAATGACTACTTTCTGAGATTGCTGCAGCCGCCACGCCGCACTGCCGTCAGTCCGCTTTCCGCCCTCTAGTACGAATATGCCGCAGCGCCCTCTGACATTCGTACTGCGCCTGCAAGCAGCAGCTTTGTCCGCAAACCGGGTGCTATTCACCTCGAAATGTTGCGCCACCTGCCGAATTTCCGCTTTAGAGAATGCAGCCGCGCAGCATCGGCGAGGCCGCCATTGCCGGCTTTGGTCTGCGCGTTCTGCTGCATGCGAGGTGACTCGCTTTGCTACAGCCGGTTCGAATGTCGCTCATGGGTTCCTCAGGTCGTCGGCGCTCGGTTTCGCAATCATGCCGTCCAGCTTAGTGATCCAAACTGACCAACCCCGCAGCTGTCACCACGCATCTACCTCCACGGCATAGAAGGCTTCCATCGACGGGGGCGTTTGCCGAGCCACGTGCCAAGAATCTTGCGGGTGCGTTATCAGGGTAAGGAGCGTCGTTAGTTCCGCTATCTTCCGGCTTGTTCCCGAACGAAAAGGGGGAAAAATTGGGGGAAGACCCTTCCGCCTATCGCCGTAATACGTTGTAATTTTGGTAAATTTATTAATAACTTGGTGGAGCCGAGGGGAATCGAACCCCTGGCCTCATCATTGCGAACGATGCGCTCTACCAACTGAGCTACGGCCCCACTGGCGGGGTAATTGGACCGGCCCGAGAGGAATGTCAAGACGCTCTGGAACGGGTCGCGGTTTCTGCAAAGCGAACCAGATCGGCGGCGGGGCGGGCACCGGCCTCGCGCGCGATCTCGCGACCGGCGCGGAACAGGATGAAGGCCGGAATCCCCCGGATATTCCATCGCTGGCTTGCCTTGGGATGGGCCTCGGTGTCGATCTTGACCAGCCGCACCCGGCCCTTCAGCTGCTGCGCCGCCTTTTCGAATTCCGGAGCCATCGCACGGCAGGGACCGCACCAGGGCGCCCAGAAGTCGACCAGCAATGGCAGATCGTCATTGCGCGCGGCCTTTTGCAGCGTGTCGAAATCAACGGGACGCGGCTTCACGGGTATCAGCCCCTCGCCACAAATGCCGCATTTAGGACCGGCGGGCAGGCGTTCCTCGGGCAGGCGGTTCACCTGTCCGCAGGACAGGCAGGTCAGTTTCAGGGCGGGCATCGCGGGTCTCCGGGTCTTTGCACCCAAGATGATCCCGCGATGACCAATTTCAATGGGCCTTACTCGGCCGCCTCGGCATAGCTTTCCAGCGGCGGGCAGGTGCAGATCAGGTTGCGGTCGCCATAGGCGTTGTCGACGCGACCGACCGGCGGCCAATATTTGTCGACGCGGAAGGCGCCCGGCGGGAAGCAACCCTGCTCGCGCGAATATTCGCGGTCCCAGTCGGCAACCAGATCCTCGACCGTATGCGGAGCATGGCGCAGGGGCGAGGCCTCGGCGCTGATGCGACCTTCGGCCACATCGGTGATCTCGGCCCGGATCGCCTGGAAGGCGGTGATCAGGCGGTCGATCTCGGCCTTGGTCTCGGATTCGGTCGGTTCGACCATCAGCGTTCCGGCGACCGGCCAGCTCATCGTCGGCGCGTGGAAACCATTGTCGATCAGACGCTTGGCAATATCGTCCACGGTCACGCCATGCGCCTGGAACGGCCGCATGTCCAGAATGCATTCATGCGCGACGCGACCGCGATTGCCCATGAACAGCACCGGAAAGGATCCTGCCAGTCGGCTTGCGATGTAGTTCGCGTTCAGGATCGCCACACGGGTTGCCTGCGTCAGCCCCTCGCCCCCCATCATCAGGCAATAGGCCCAGCTGATCAGCAGGATCGAGGCCGACCCCCATGGCGCTGCCGAAACCGCGCCCAGATCGCCGCTGCGCGGGTCCGAGGGCAGGAAGGGTGCCAGATGCGACTTGACCCCGATCGGACCCATGCCGGGGCCTCCGCCGCCATGCGGGATGGCAAAGGTCTTGTGCAGGTTCAGGTGGCTGACATCGCCGCCGATCTCGCCAGGTTTCACCAGTCCGACCAAAGCGTTCATGTTCGCTCCGTCGATATAGACCTGCCCGCCATGCTGGTGCGTGATCTCGCAGACCTCGCGCACGGTGTCCTCGAAGACGCCATGGGTGCTGGGATAGGTGATCATCACCGCCGCCAGCCTGTCCCCCGCCTTCGCCGCATGGGCCGCGAAATCCTCTAGGTCGATATCGCCGTTCGGGGCCGATTTCACCACCACGACCTTCATGCCGCACATCTGCGCGCTGGCCGGATTGGTGCCATGCGCACTGACCGGGATCAGGCAGATGTCCCGGTCCTCGCCGCGCGACTTGTGATAGGCGGCAATGGTCAGAAGACCGGCATATTCGCCCTGCGCACCACTGTTCGGCTGCAAGGAAAACGCGTCATAGCCGGTGATCTCGCAAAGCTTCGCGGTCAGGTCGGCAAAGACCTCATGATAGCCGGCGGCCTGATCTTCCGGCGCGAAGGGATGCAGCGCGCCGAATTCCGGCCAGGTGATCGGCATTATCTCGGCGGCGGCATTCAGCTTCATCGTGCAGGACCCCAGCGGGATCATCGCGCGGTCCAGCGCCAGATCGCGGTCCGACAGGCGGCGCATATAGCGCATCATCTCGGATTCGGCCCGGTTCATGTGAAAGACCGGATGCGCAAGGTAGTCGCTTTCGCGGATCAGGTCCTCGGGGATGGCCGGAGCGGTCGCGGGCTTGGCCGGATCGGCGATGCCGAACGCGTCCAGCACGCGCGCGATCACGCCCGCATCCGTGGTCTCGTCGACCGAGATCCCGACGCGGTCACGACCGACGCGGCGCAGGTTGATGCCGCGATGGCGCGCCGCTGCAAGGATGCCCTGCTGGCCTACGCCGACGCGCACGGTGATGGTATCGAAAAAGGCTTCGGGCTCGACCTCGGCCCCTGCGGAGCGCAGGGCACGGGCCAGCGTCGCCGCATTCAGGTGGACGCGCTGCGCGATGGCGCGCAGACCCACAGGCCCGTGGAACACCGCATAGAAACTTGCCATAACCGCCAGTAGCGCCTGCGCGGTGCAGACGTTCGAAGTCGCTTTCTCACGACGGATATGCTGCTCGCGGGTCTGCAGTGATAGGCGATAGGCCTTGTTGCCTTTTGCGTCGATCGACACACCGACGATGCGGCCCGGCATGGCGCGCTTCATTTCGTCACGGCAGGCCATGAAACCGGCATGCGGACCGCCATAACCCATCGGCACCCCGAAGCGCTGCGCCGAGCCGACGGCGATGTCGGCACCCATCGCGCCCGGCTCTTTCAGGACGCACAGCGCCAGCAGGTCGGTTGCGACGATGGCCACCGCACCCGCCGCGTGCAGGGCGGCGCATTCCCGCGAATAGTCGCGGACTTCGCCGAAGGTGCCGGGATACTGGAAAATCGCCCCGAACACGGTCGAGGGATCGCACTCGGAACCACGGATGATTTCTATCCCCAGCGGCTCGGCGCGGGTTTCGATGACCGAGATGGTCTGCGGATGCAGATTGTCGCTGACGAAAAACGCCTTCGCCTTGGACTTCGCGACCCGCTGCGCCATCGCCATCGCCTCGGCCGCCGCAGTTGCCTCATCCAGAAGCGAGGCATTCGCGACCGGCAGGCCGGTCAGGTCCGCAACCATGGTCTGGAAGTTCAGCAGCGCCTCAAGCCGACCCTGTGCGATTTCGGGCTGGTAGGGGGTATAGGCCGTGTACCAGGCCGGGTTCTCCAGGATGTTGCGCTGGATCGCGGGGGGCGTGACGGTCCCGTAATAGCCCTGCCCGATCAGGCTGGTCATCACCCGGTTGCGGCTGGCCACGTCGCGCATGCGCTGCAGAAGGGCGGCTTCGGACAAGGCGGGCCAGTCCAGCGCGCGGGATTGGCGGATGCCCGCGGGAACGGTCTGCTCGATCAGCGTGTCAAGGCTGTCGACGCCCACGGCCTTCAGCATGGCCTCCATCTCGGCCGGAGAGGGGCCGATATGGCGGCGGTTGGCGAAGTCGTCGGGATTATAGGTGGTCGGGGTCCAGCGGGCCATATGCGCGTTCCAGTAAGATCGGTCCAACCGCACAAGGCGGCATTCACCGTTTCAGAAATACCCTCGGGGGAGCCCGAGGGGGCAGACAGCCCCCTCGGCCACCGCCGGGCCGGATGGCCCGGCAGCGGTGGCTCAGCCGATCAGCTCGTTATAGGCGGCTTCGTCCATGAAGCCGGAAAGGTCGACAGAAGCCGGCTTGATCCGGAAGAACCAGGTCCCCATCGCATCGGAATTCACCGCGCCCGGCGCATCGGGCAGCGCCTCGTTGACGGCAGTGATGGTGCCCGCGACGGGGGCTGTGATGTCGGATGCCGCCTTGACGGATTCGATCACGACGATCTCCTCACCCGCCTCGACCTCGCGGCCGATCTCGGGCAGCTCGATGAAGACGACGTCGCCCAGCTGTTCGCTGGCATGGGCGGTGATGCCGACGATGATCTCGTCGCCATCCTGTTTCAGCCACTCGTGGTCTTCGGTGTATTTCAGCATTGCCTGGCCTCTCAGCGCTTGTAGCTTGGTTTGTGGAAGGGGATGGGGGTCAGGATCACCGGCAGGCGCTTGCCCCGCAGCTCGGCGAAAACGGAAGCACCATCGGCAAGTCCGACCGGCAGGATCGCCATCGCGACCGGACCACCGACCGAGGGGCCGAACCCGCCCGAGCAGACCTGCCCGATGCGGTGGCCACCTTCCGGCTTGTCGAAGATCTCGACGCCCTCGCGGATCGGGGCGCGGCCTTCGGGACGCAAGCCGCGGCGCGTCATCTCGGGACCGCGCGCCAGTTCGTCCAGCACCGTGTCCGCACCGGGGAAGCCGCCTTCGCGCGCACCGCCGGACCGGCGGACCTTGGGCACGGACCAGCCAAGCCCGGCGACGGCGGGTGTGGTCGCCGCGTCCATGTCGTGACCGTAAAGCGGCATCCCGGCTTCAAGCCGCAGGCTGTCGCGCGCGCCAAGGCCAATCGGCGCGACCTCGGGCTGGTCCAGAAGGGCGCGGGCAAAGGCCTCGGCCACGTCATCGGGGATCGAAATCTCGAACCCATCCTCGCCGGTATAGCCCGAGCGGCTGACCCACAGGGTCGCGCCCTGCCAGTCGAACTCCGCGACATCCATGAATTTCATCGCGGCAGCGCCCGGAACCAGCCGGGAAAGTACGGCCTCGGCCTCGGGGCCCTGCAGCGCCAGCAGCGCGCGGGCCGCAATCGGTTCGACCGAAATGCCCTTGCCTTCCAGCAGGCGCAGATGGGCGATGTCCTGTTCGGCGCAGGCGGCGTTCACGACCAGGAACAGGTGGTCGCCCTTGTTCGCGATCATCAGGTCGTCAAGGATGCCACCCGCCGCATTGGTAAACAGGCCATAGCGCTGGCGCCCCTGCCCCAGCCCGGCGATATCGGCCGGAACCAGCGTTTCCAGCGCCGCAGCAACATCCGGCCCGCGCAGGATCACCTGCCCCATGTGGCTGACGTCGAAAAGCCCGGCTTTCGCGCGGGTATGCAGGTGTTCGCCCATGACCCCCATCGGGTATTGGACGGGCATGTCCCAGCCGGCAAAGGGAACCATCCTGGCGCCCAGCGCCAGATGCAGGTCGTGAAGTGTCGTTCGCCGAAGTTCGGCCATGGGCATCCCTCATCTGCGGACAGGCCTATCCCGTCCGTTCGATGCCCCCTCTGTCCCTACCCCGACCGGGGCGCCTGAGATCGTTATCCCTTCGGCGGGCGAGAAAAAAATCGCCACTCTCCAGAGTCTTCGATGGAAAACGGTTCGTTGCGCCTGAGAGTTTACCGGGGCGGTTGCTCCTTCGGCCCTGGCCTCTGCCAGTGTCTCCCGATTTCCGACTTTCGTCGTAGCGAGGCGGCGGGATTCTGGCAAGAGCCAACCCGCCGCCCCGGTGTTCGCGCGCCCCGGTCAGATCGAGATGTTGGACACCCCGCCATCCAGCAGGATGTTCTGGCCCACCATGAATCGTGCGTGCTGGCTGCACATGAAGGCACAGGTCGCCCCGAAATCCTCGGCCGTCCCATAACTGTGCGTCGGGATGGTCTGCTCGCGGCGGTGGCGGGCTTCCTCGACGCTGATGCCCTCGGCCTTGGCGATGCCCGAATCAAGACTGGAGGCTCGGTCCGTCGCATGGATGCCTGGCAGCAGGTTGTTGACCACCACCCCCTGCGGGGCCACCTGGCGCGACATGCCCGCGACAAAGCCGGTCAGACCCGCGCGCGCGGTGTTCGAAAGGCCAAGGATCCCGATCGGCGTGCGCACCGATTGCGAGGTGATGTTGACGACGCGGCCCCAGCCCCGTTCCATCATGCCCGGAACCAGCGCCTGCATCAGCGCGATGGCGGTCAGCATGTTCGCGTCGATCGCCTTGATGAAATCGTCGCGATTCCAGTCCGTCCATTTGCCGGGCGGCGGGCCGCCCGCGTTGTTCACCAGAATGTCGGCCTGCCCGCCCAGCGCCTCAAGGACGGCGGCGCGTCCGGCCTCGGTCGTGATGTCGGCAGCCACGGCCGTGACCTTGACGCCGTGTTTCGCGGCAATCTCCGCCGCTGTGCGCTCCAGCGCCTCGGCGCCGCGCGCGTTGATGACCAGGTCCACCCCGGCCTCGGCCAATGCCTCGGCGCAGCCGCGGCCCAGCCCCTTGGATGCGGCGCAGACCAACCCGCGCTTGCCCTTGATGCCCAGATCCATGCGATTTCCTCCTGTTCAGCTGCCGCCAAGGAAACGCGCAAGGGTCGGATTGTCCAGTTCAGAAGCACATGATCTCGGCCTCGGCCTCGGCGCGGCGGTAAGAGGCGACCATGTCGTTGACCTGCTGCCCCTGTCGGAACAGCGCGGTCCGCTCGCCCGAGGTCTGGCGCATCCGCATCACGGTTTCGGCCCGGACATAATCGTCATAGGG
The DNA here is from genome assembly GCF_049446195.1 of Paracoccus sp. KR1-242. NCBI lineage: Bacteria > Pseudomonadati > Pseudomonadota > Alphaproteobacteria > Rhodobacterales > Paracoccaceae > Paracoccus > Paracoccus sp. KR1-242. The sequence goes on along the minus strand of NZ_JBMSED010000001.1, from coordinate 205,086 downwards.
CAGGATCGACGCAATCTGGTCGATGGCGCAAGAACACTTGTCCAGCATGTCGCGGGTCTGGCCGTTGGTCGCCATGCAGACAAAGACGTAATCCGCCCGCGCGTTGGTGGGATAGTCGTTGACGGACTGCGCCCCCGCCGATCCGGCCCATACGGCCAGCAACGCCGTCGGAATCGCGGCGCGCCTCATTGCAGCACCATTTCGCTGATGTAAGCGGGGCGCCCGCCCGCCAGCGGCCCGGTCTTGGCCGCCATGCGCAGGATCGGCTGCTTGGGATCGGCAACGGTGAAGCTCAGTTCCAGCGTATCGAAACCGAACATCCGTTCCTTGTTCTTGTCGCCAGCAAAAGGCGTGAAGACGGCGACCGTCTTGCCGTCCTCCTTGCGGATTTCGCCGCCGCGGAACAGCGCGTCCTTCAGCCGGTTGCGGATATAGAAGGGACTGCCCCCGGTCAGCGCGGCCATGTCGCGCGTCGTGGTTTCCAGGAAGAAGGTCAGCAGCGGATCGCCCCCTTCCACCGGGAACGGGCCGATCTTGCGTTTGATGCGCGAGGTTTCCTCGGCCAATTGCAGCATCGGCTTGCCGTCCGAGGGATCGGTCCCCTTGTCCAGCGTCAGCTTACCCTGCCCCAGCGGCGTAAAGCCTTCGACCTCGGGGCCGGTCTGATCCAGCTTCCAGACCAGCGGGCCGCTGGACAGATCCCAAGGCCCCCGCTCGGCAAACAGCAGGTCGCCCGCCTCTCCGCCAATGGCGGGTGGCGCGGCCAGCAGACCGGCCAGGGCAATCAATCGCAAGAATTTCATCGTGGCCTTCCTCTTCCCTCCGGTCGAGCCTGCCCCCGCGCGATGCACCGCGGAAGTCCGGCGGCCCGGCAATGCTTCTTTGGTCTTAGGCAAACATGTGCTGAAGCACCGCCTGCAGATCCTCGGGGCGAACCGGTTTCTCGACGACCGGGACGCCCAGCTCAAGACTGGCGCGCCCGATTTCAGGGTCACGTCGGGCCGAAACGATAATCGCCGGGACGGGCTGACCGGCGGCAAGCCGCAATTCGCGGATTGCCTGCAGGCCGGTGTCGCCATTGTCCAGATTGTAATCCGCGATCACCACGTCGGGCGGTTCATCCCCCATCTGGGCCAACGCCTCCGGGATGCCGCAGGTGACGCGGGCGACCATGCCCAGCCGGTCCTGCAGGATCAGTTGATAGGCCCGGCGCATGGCATCGTCATTCTCGACCACCAAGGCGACGCGACCGCGCAGGGACGGTCCGTCCAGAACGGGGGCCACGCCCTTGCCCTGGGTTTCGGCCCCGACCAGCGGCAGGCTGACACGAAACACCGTGCCGCGTCCCGGTTCGCTGTCCATGGCTATTGGATGGCCCAGCTTGGCGCAGGCCCGGCGCACGATCGACAGGCCCAGGCCCATGCCCGGCGCGCCGCCCTCGCGACCGATGCGGTGAAACTCGTCGAAGATCCGCGCCCGATCCGGCGCGGCAATGCCTATGCCGGTGTCCAGGATCTCAAGCCAGACGCGGCCACCGCGCCGCCGGACGCCGGCCAGGACGCCACCGCTGTCGGTATACTTGATCGCGTTCGAGACCAGGTTCTGCGCGATGCGCCGCAAGAAGGTCGGGTCGCTTTCGACAATGGCCGAAGTCGGGGCAAAGCTCAGCCGAAGGCCCTTGGCCTCGGCCATCGGCGCATATTCGATGGCAAGGCGGCGGAACATCTCGCCCAGGTCGACCGGCTTGCGCTGGAACTCGATCCGCTGGCTGTCCAGCCGCGAGATGTCCAGGACCGCATGCATCAGTTCCTCGACCGATTCGAAGGCCCCGGACAGGCGCTGCGCCAGCTCGGTCTGCAACTCGTCCATGCTGGTATCGTTCAGCGCCGCCAGGAACAGCTTTGCGGCGGACAGGGGCTGCAGCAGGTCATGGCTGGCCGCGCGCAGGAAACGCGTCTTCGAGCGGTTCGCCTCTTCGGCAAGGGCGCGGGCCACGGCCAGTTCACGGTTGCGTTCGGACAGGTCAGCCAGCGCCTGTTCCAGTTCTCGTGTGCGGACCTGCACCTCTTGCTCCAGCGCGACGGCGGCTTGGAACATCGACCAGGCCGAGCCGCGGCTTTCCTCAAGCCGGTCGATCCGTTCGACCAGCACGTCCGAGATCCGGGTCAGCTTCTCGACCCGGCGAATCTCGCTGTCCTCTTCGCGCAGGAACATCGTCATCCCACCTCGGGGGGCATCAGCGCCATGCCGACGAAGGTCTGGTTCACATGCATCCCGCTGTGCTGCTCGCCATAGGTATTGAAGCCCACGACGCGATAGCGCGCCAGAAGTTCGGACATCCGCTCTGTCATGCCCGCCCGTTCAAGCGCGATGCGCCGCAGGATGCAGTCAAAGCCCAGCACCATCAGCGGCGGGCGCGGCAGGGCGTCCATCGCGTCGGCAAATCCCTGGGTCATGTCGACCGCGTGGCCAAGCGTCAGGATGTTGCCCGCCTCGATCCCCGAAAGCAGCTGCAATCCGCCATCAGGGGTCATTGCGCGAATTGCGCGGACATGGTGCCGTCGTCCGGTGCGCAAAAGCAGCGGGTGGCGGGCGAATTCCGTGGTCGTCAGCGCATTGAGCGCGATCCCCGTCAGGCGCGCATATTCCTGCGCGGCGGGTTCGGCGTTCAACTCCCAGATGATGCGGTTATGGGGATCGGCCGCCGTCACGACCGCACGGCGATCGGTCGGGCGGAAATGGGCAAAGGAAACCTCGGCCACCGCCAGATCGGTCTCGATCAACATGAAGACAGCCGCGCCGGGATGGGCCTCACCATCGACCATCTGGCAGGTGGGCAGGAATCGCATCCCTTCGGCCGCCGAGCCGCCGATGACCGGCAGGCCCGGAATCGCCGCGTCCAGCGTGGCAACCAGCACATCCTCTTGCCGGGCCAACGCGTCAGGCAGCAGGATCCCGAAGCTTGATCGCCGGGGATCGGGACGGAAACCGGCATGAAAGCGACGCAACTTCGCCATCCAGTCCGAGACGGGAACCTGCGCCTGATCGCGCAGGATGCAGATGCCCGCGCGAAAGCTTTCAGCGGGAAAAGCCAGCGCGACGACGCTTTCCTTGCAGTAGCCTTGCGGCCCGATCTCCCCGGCCGAGGAACAACCGACGATTCGGCAGGCAGGTCCAAGCGCAGCGCCAAGCTCTCGACCCAGTTGCGGCAAGCCGGAGACCGGCGTGCCGAACAGCAGGACCAAGCACGGACCGATGGGCTGGAAGGCCGCGATCAGGCGCGCGGCCATATCCTCGGCCCCCGCCGGAACCGCAAGGGCCAGCGGGGCGCGGGGAAAACCGACCGTGGGCTTTGGCCGGACGGGGGCGACATCGCCCGGCCATGGCTCGGGCAAGGCGGAGCTCATGCCGGTTCGAACAGCCTCACGCTATTGGCCAGAAGCACGGCCTGAGTGCGGCGGCGCGCGTTGATCTTGGACATGATCGCCGTGATATGCGTCTTGACCGTGGCTTCGGCGATGGACAGCTCATAGCTGATTTCCTTGTTCGCCTTGCCCTGGCAGATCAGGCGCAGGATCTTCATCTGCTGCGGGGTCAGGCTTGAGAATCGCCGCGCCAGTTCGACTCGGGCTGCATCCTCTTCGCCGACATGTTCGGGCTGGTAGCTGTCGGGGGTGACGCGCTCACCCTCCCACATGCGGCGCAGGCTTTCCACCAGCGCCTCGCGCCCCAGAGATTTCGAGATATAGCCCTGCGCACCCGCCGCCATCGCGGCCGAGATCATCGCGTTTTCCAGATCGGCCGAAATCATCGTGATCGGCACATCAGGAATCTGGCGACGCAGCGTGACCAGCCCCTCGGCTCCGCGCGCGTCGGGCAGGTTCAGGTCCAGGATCACCGCATCCGGCGCGCCCTGGTTCCGAATCTGTTCCAGCGCGGCGGCAAGACTGCGCGCCGTGCGCACATTCTTCAGCCCGAAGCTGATCTTCAGTGTCAGCGCAAGCGCGTCACACATCAGCGGGTGGTCGTCCACGATCAGGATCTCGCGAACGCGATCCGCCGAAAGCCTGGCCGCGATTGCGCGGTCCGAATTATGCAGAATGGCTGTAGCCATCGTTCTCCTCCCAAAGAAACGAATGGTTGCCGGGTGCAGGTCTCCGGCGGCAGGTGCCTCATCTTAGGCGGCTCGGCCCGTGGTGCAAGCCTGATGGCGCTATAGGGGAAATTCTCCTAAGACTTCGGGCGTATTGGCCGATCCCGCTGCCGCGTGGCATTTTGGCCGCATTGGGGGAGAGAACAGCCATGGTCCAACTGAACAGAAGAATCACCCTGCTGGGCGGGGCGGCGATGCTGTCGGGATTCGCGTTCCGGGCCGGGGCCGCAACCACCCCGCCCGCCATCCGCATCGGCACGCTGGAAAACGGGACCGTCAACTGGGAAATCCAGACCATCGTCAAGCAGGGGCTGGACAAGGCCAACGGATTTTCGCTGGTTCCGATGATATTGGCGGGCAATCCCGCGACCCAGGTCGCGATGCAGGGTGGCGAGGTCGAGACGATCGTATCGGACTGGCTCTGGGTCGCGCAGCAAAGGGCGCGCGGCGCAGACTTCACTTTCCTGCCCTATTCCACCGCCGTCGGCGGCCTGATGGTCAAGGACGACAGCCCGGTCCAGACCCTTGCCGACCTGAAGGGCAAGAAGATCGGCATCGCAGGCGGGCCGGTGGACAAAAGCTGGCTGATCCTGCGCGCCTGGTCACGCGAAAAGCTGGGCGAGGATCTGGCGGACATCACCCAGCAGGTCTTCGGCGCGCCGCCGATGATCCTGAACGCCGCCGAAACCGGCGAGGTCGATGCGGCGATCAACTTCTGGCATTTCCAGGCCAAGATGCAGGCACGCGGCATGCGCGAGGTGATGTCGGTTGCCACCGCGGCGCGCGATCTGGGTCTTGATCCCTCGACCCCGTTGCTGGGCTATGTCCTGCGCGAAAGCTGGATCGCCAAGAACCCCGCGCTGGCAGCGGGGCTGGCCAAGGCCTCGGCCGCAGCAAAGGATCTGCTTGCCAAGGACGATGCCGCTTGGCAGCCGATCCGCAGTTTCATGGACGCCAAGGACGATGCCGAGTTTCAGGCCCTGCGCGCGGGCTGGCGCGCCGGCATTCCGGCGAAAGGCCCCGTCGATGTCGCAAATGCCGAAAAGATGTTCGCGGCCATGGCCGCGCTTGGCGGCGAAGAACTGACCGGCGGTGTGACCGCCCTGCCGCCCGGCCTGTTCTGGACGCCGGAGTAGGTTTTTGTCCCAGGACAGCAATTCCCGCTCGGCCCTGTGGCCGGGGCTCATGTCCATTCTTGCCATGCTGCTGATCTGGACCGTCGCGTCGCAACTGACCGACCGGCCGCAGACCCTGCCCGCCCCCTGGCAGGTCGCGGCGAGAATTGGTCATCTGGCCGCGACCGGAGAGCTTTGGTTCAATGCCGGGATGACCCTGATGCGCGTCGCGGCAAGCTTTGCGCTGGCGATGGCGATCGGGCTGGCGCTGGGATTGCTGATGGGCCGCAGCCGCCGCGTCGACGACTGGCTGAATCCTGGCATCATCATCCTGCTGAACGTGCCCGCGCTGGTCGTCATCGTGCTGAGCTATATCTGGGTCGGCCTGAACGAGACCGCCGCGATTCTGGCCGTGGCGCTGAACAAGATCCCTGTCGTCACCGTCATGATCCGCGAAGGGGCAAGGGCGCTGCGCCCCGATCTGGACGAGATGGCCAGCGCCTTTCGCATGGCGCCCGCCGCGCGGCTGCGCCATGTGGTGCTGCCGCAGCTTGCCCCGCAGATCGCGGCCGCGGCACGCGCGGGCATCTCACTCATCTGGAAGATCGTGCTGGTCGTCGAGTTCCTTGGCCGCTCAAACGGGGTCGGGTTCAAGATCCACCTGCTGTTCTCCAGCTTCGACGTGACCGGGGTTCTCGCCTGGGCGCTGACCTTCGTGGCCATCATGTTGGCCATCGACCTTTTCATCCTGCGCCCCTGGGAACGGCGGGTAAACCGGTGGAGGCAGGATGCGGCTTGACCTTCAGGCAAAATCCTTCGCCGGCAAGCAGATCCTTGGCCCGATCGAAATCTCGGTCGGTCGGGGCGAGCGGGTGGCGATCCTTGGCCCCTCGGGCATCGGCAAATCCACGCTGCTGCGCATCCTGGCCGGGCTGGACCGGAACTTTCAGGGACGGCGCGACGGCGACGAACGGCTGGCGATGGTGTTTCAGGAACCCGTCCTGCTGCCGTGGCGGGATGCCTTGGCGAATATCACCATTCCCACTGGCTGCGACCGGAAGACCGCCATCGAATGGATGGGCCGTGCCGGGCTTGCCGGGCATGAGGCAAAATTTCCGCGCCAGATGTCGCTGGGCCAGCAGCGCCGGCTGGCGCTGGCGCGCGCCTTTGCGGCAGGGCCGGATATCCTGCTGGCGGATGAGCCTTACGCATCGCTGGATGCCGAGACCGCGACGCGCATGGTCTCCCTGACCGGAGAGTTGCTGGACCGCAGCGGCGCCGGGCTGATCCTTGTCACCCACGACCCGAACGAGGGGGCAGCGCTGGAGGCGCGCGCGTTGCGCCTGTCAGGCACGCCAGCCCGGCTTCAGAAGGACTGATCCCAGACCCGCCCCTCGGTATCCTGGGCATGGATCTTGACCGGCGCGTCGCCGGGGGACCAGCCAAAGCGAAAGACCGGATCTTCGGAGATCGAGATCCCCGCGTTCATCGTGAACAGCTCGGCCCCGTCCTGGGTCACCTCAAGCGTCTGGATGAATTCGGCCGGGATCGTCAGCAGCGTGACCTGATCCCGCTGCAGCCCCGAGAAATTCGGATGGCGGATCATCAGCGTGCCGATCTGGCGGCCGTCTTCCTCGGTCCGGCGAAACTTCATCTCGCCCATCGTGGCCCGCATGTCGTCCATGCTTTTGCCCGCCGGCGCCGCACACCCGCCCGAGGCCTTGACGAAGCGACCCGCCATCACCTTGCGCCCATCGGCCAGCGTTGCGACGGCGCGCAGGTCTGAATAGCTGTCGACGCGCACCCTGACTTCGAAATCCAGCGGCATCAGCGCCTTGCCAAAGGTGAACTCGGCGGCGACCGGGGCCGGGTTGCCGTCCACGACCAAAGCAAGCCCGGTGATCGCGGGCGCGCCGGGCGGCTGGGTGATATGGACCGGTACCAATGCCGGGTTATCGGCGCGCTTGGGCGCATCCAGCAGCAGGATCGCGGGATCGATCGGCGGCTCGTCATCTGTCCCGATGATGCTGGACCGAAGATCGTCCCAGGCCTCCGATGGTTGCAGCGGATTTTCGATCTCGGCCGCAAGGACCAGATGCGGTGCGGCCAGCAGGGCAAGGACAAGGGCCAGCCTCATGTCCGTTTCTCCTTCGGCATCCGGCGATAGACCAGCGCGATGTCGTCGCTGGCCGCCTCTGCCTCTGCCTCGGCCCGCAGCCGCGCGTTCAGGGACGAGCGCGAGCAGACCGGATCCGTCGCCAGAGGATCATTCGCCATGGCCATAGCCTGACAGCGGCAGCCGCCAAAATCAACCTCGCGTCGCTCGCATGAGGCGCAGGGCTCGGGCAGCCAGGCGGTGCCGCGAAACGCATTGAAGGCCGCGCCGTATTGCCAGATCTGGGCCAACCGCACGTCGCGGATATTGTCGAACTCCAGCCCCTTGATGGTCTGCGCGGCATGGCAGGGCAGAACGACCCCGTCCGGCGCGATGTTCAGCCCGGTCGACCCCCAGCCGCCCATGCAGCTTTTGGGATAGGTCGCATGGTGGTCGGCGGGGACATAGTCGATGACCATACGCCCGCGCAGGCGCCGCCGCGCCTCGTTCACGATCTCGCGCGCCCGTTGGGCCTGCGCCAGCGTCGGCATCAAGGGGCGGCGATTCAGGTCGGCCCAGCCGTGGAATTGGACGGTCGCGACCTCGATCCGGCGACAACCCAGACGCTCGGCCAGATCGATCATCTCGGGCAGGCGATCCAGATTCTGGCGATGGACCACCGCGTTCAGGGTCAGCGGAAATCCGATCTGCCCGATCCATTCCGCGACCTGCATCTTGCGCGCGAAACTGCCGCCATAGCCGCTGATCCAGTCGGCCATTTCGGCGTCGATGCCCTGCAGGGACAGCTGGACGTGATCGACGATGCCGTCCAGTTCGCGCAGCCGCGCCTCGGTGAAGCCGATGCCCGAGGTGATCAGATTGACATAAAGCCCGGCATCACGCGCGGCCGCGGCAATCTCGGTCAGGTCGCGGCGGGACGCGGGTTCGCCACCCGACAGGTGCACCTGCAGGACGCCCAGATCTGCCGCCTGCCGGAAGATGTCGCCCCATTCCGCCGCCGTCAGCTCGGAGTTGACCCGCGCCAGCTCGACCGGATTCGAGCAATACGGGCAGGCCAGCGGGCAGCGATGCGTCAGTTCTGCCAGCATCGCCATCGGCAGGCCGACGCGCACCGGGTTGCCCTGGATGTCCTGAGGGATCACGGGCTGATGGGTCATGGTGCCTCCCCATGCGGGCCCTGGCAGGCAAGGAACAGCATGCGCCGATCCACCAACCCGCGAATGAAGTCGTGGACGTCCCCCTCGATCTGTTCGGAGGGGGCGTCGTAGCGGTCGCACAGGGTCAGGATCACCTCGGCCAGGCTGCGTCGTCCGTCAAGTTCGGTCAGGATGGCATCGCCCACCGCATCCAGCTGCATGGCGCGTTCTGGCGCCAGCAGGACGCGGATCCCCCGGACACGGTCATCGTGCAGCCGCACCCCCCGCGGCAGATAGGGGATGCAGGCATTGCTGAGGCGGTGTCCTGTCATGTCGCGGCCGCGGCAGGTTCCGGCCGGCGGGCCATGAGCCCCTGCCCCGGCAGCCATGCCCCGTTCGGCGTGTGGCCTTCGACGTATCCGTGCCACAAGGCGTCAAGCTGTGCCCAAAGCACGTCCGTCTTGAAAGTCAGCGCCGCCGCTGCCGCATCCTGCTTTTCCAGCGTGTCCGCATGATCGAGCACATAGTTCAGCCCGAATTCGACATCCTTCGGCGCTTCGGACAGGCGCTTGCGGAAATAGGCAAGGCTGGCCTCGTCCGCGAAGTCGTAATGCTTCAACAGGCCCTCGATCCGCTCGGCATGGATCTTCGGGGCGAACATCTCGGTCAGGCTGGCCGCCACGGCGTCCAGCAACGGCATGTCGCGGACGAAGCGGACATAGGCATCCACCGCAAAGCGCGTCGCGGGCATCACGCCCGCCCCGCTTGCGACATAGTCGGGATCAAGCCCCACGGCCTGTGCCAGCGCCAGCCAGCGGCGGATGCCGCCACCCTCGTCCACGCCGCCATCGTGATCCTCGATCCGGGAACGCCAGATGCGACGCAGGTGGGGATCCTCGACCCGCGACAGGAAGGCCGCGTCCTTCATCGGAATCCGCGACTGGTATTGCCAGCGGTTGATGACCCAGGCGCGAACCTCGTCAGGGGTGCATTCGCCGCCATGCAGGCGTTTATGGAAGGGGTGGCGGTCGTGATAACGCTCGGCCCCGATGCGCTTCAGCCGCTCATGGAATTCGGCCCGTGAAAGCGGGTGCTGGTCGGCAAGTTTCATGGCCGGATCTCCATGCCGTCATGGCCGATCTGCCACCCGGCAGCCTCGGCGCGGGCGCGTTCGGGGCTGGCGGGGTCCACCAGCGGATTGGAATTGTTGAGATGGACAAAGATGCGCCGCGCGACCGGCACCCCATCCAGGGCCGCGATACTGCCATCGGCACCCGAAACCGGGACATGGCCCATGCGGCGGCCGGTCTTCTGGCCAAGGCCCGCGCGGATCATCTCGTCATCGGTCCAAAGCGTTCCGTCGAACAGCAAGGCATCCGCCCCCGAAATGCGGTCGCGAAGCCAGTCGGGAACCGAGGCGCAGCCGGGGATATAGCATATGCGACGGCCGTTCGCGTCCAGCTCGACGCCCACCGTCTGCTCACCCATCTGCCCTGTCTCGACCGTCTCGCCCTCCAGATATAGCGGCACCTTGCCCGGCACCGCGAAAAGGCGGGCCGTAACGCCCGCAACCAGTTCGAAATCCTGGTCCAGAACGACTTCGCGGCGCGAGACAAGCCGCGGATTCAACACCGACAACATCGGGTTCGCCCCCAGCACGCCGTGAATGGCCGGGGTGGCGAACAGATCGAATGGCTGCCCTTCGCGCAGGGTCAGCAGGCCGGCGACGTGATCGATGTCGCCATTGGTGACCAGCACCGAGCGAATGGGCGAGCCGCGCAGCCCCGCCGGTCGCAGGACCGGGTTGGTGGCAAGCTGCACACGCAGGTCAGGCGAGGCATTCACCAGCGCCCAATCCCTGCCGTTCGACGAGACCGCGATCCCGCTTTGGCTCATCGAGGGGATGTGCCCCTCGCGCGCCGCTTCACAGTTTGAGCAACCGCAGTTCCACTGCGGCAACCCACCCCCGGCGCCGGTGCCGAGAATCACGATACGCATGGCTTATAGCTTTTGGCACGACCGGTCCCGACAGCACGAGACCGGCCGGATCTGCTAGCAGTTCAGGTCAGAACAGAACCGGCTCATCATCGGCCGGAGCGTACATGTTGATTTCCATCCCGCAGGCGATTTCCTTGATCGCCGGTTTGGTCCAGGCCATGAGTTCCTCCTCCTCATCCCGCCGCGTCTTGCGGCATGCAACAAATCGTATGCCGCTGTATGTTTCAGTCAACCCGCCAAAGGTCTTAGATGGTGCCTGCTTGGAAGCCGTGCTAACGTCCCGCACCGCACGACAGGACGGAGGGCGGAATGTTTCATCTGCTGCTTGCCACCTGCCTGGCGAACGACCCCTCGATCTGCGCCGAAAGGCTTCTTCCGTCGGCCGAGTCCCCCAGTGTCGAAGAATGCCACCGCAAGGCCGAACCCATCGCTCGTGACTGGCTGGCCCGCCATCCCGACCTGCGCGGCGGTGCCGCGCGCTGTGTCGAGACCGCCGGCCTGCCTGCCCTGAACATGCAGGAAGTCGCGGATGGCGTTTTCTTCTACCAGGGCGCGATGGAGCAGATCTCGCCGGGGAATCGTGGGCGCATCGCGAACCTGGCCTTCGTGGTCGGCGACACCGTCGCGGTCATCGATGCAGGCGGCACCCGGGCCGAGGGCGAGGCGCTTTATGCCGCCATCCGCAGCGTGACCGACAAGCCGGTCAGCCATCTGATCCTGACCCACATGCATCCCGACCATATCCTGGGGGCCGAAGTCTTTGCCGAGGCCGGCGCCAGCATCGTCGCGGATGCCCGCCTGTCAGACGCGGTCGCGCGCCGGACCGATGCCTGGATGATGTCGATCCCCGATCAGATCGGACAGGCGGCGTTCATGGGATCGCGGATTGCGCCGGTCGATCAAAAGGTCGATGCGCCGATGACGATTTCGCTCGGTTCGACCGAATTGCGGCTGGAGCCGGTGAAATCCGCGCATACCGACAATGACCTGACCGTCTTCGACAGCGAATCAGAGACGCTGTTCACCGGGGACTTGATCTTTCGCGGGCTGACCCCGTCGCTGGACGGCTCGCTGTCCAACTGGATCGACTGGGTCGATGGGACCGGACCCGACCCCGCGCCCAGCCTGATCGTGCCAGGCCACGGCCCCGTCGCCGCGACCTGGGACGAAGCTGTCGCCCCCGAACGCCAGTATCTGCACGCGCTGCGGGATGCGACGCGCAAGGCCGTTACGGGCGGCATGGCACTGTCGCGGGCGATCCCGGCCATCGTCAGCATGATGAAGCCCTATTCCGAGGGCTGGGCCGATTTCAACGCCACCACTGCGCGCAATGCCGCGACAAGCTTTTCCCAACTGGAATGGGAATAGGCTGATTGCCTCTCCTTTCCGTGAATGCCACCTTGGGGCATGGATCGGAGGGACATCATGCCATCATCTGTCTTGCGTCGCGCAATCTCGACCGGGCTAGCGCTGGCGGCCCTTGCCGCCCTGCCCGGACTTGCGCAGGAGGCCGTGCTGCCCGCCGAGCGGCTTCAGCTGTCCCCCGACACCGACCTGCCCGGCGGCGATATCGGCCGGATCTTCGACACCACCCTGCAATCCTGCATCCAGGCCTGTCTTGGGGACGAGGCCTGCCGCGCCGTCACCTATAACCAGAAGGCCCGGTCCTGCTTTCCCAAGGGCGAGGGCCACGGCGCCCCCGCGCCCTTTGCCGGTGCGCTGTCGGGCCGCGTGATTCCGATCGTCGCGGAAACCCAAGCTATCGCGGCGTCCCGCGCCAGTGCCGCCCCCTTCATCAATGCCGATGACATCAACGCCGCCCAGACGCAGGCGCGGCTGTTCCCGGCCATGAACCCGCCGCAGGGCGCGGGCGACCCGCGCGAGGAGGCGGCCGCCTCGGAAAGCGCGGGCGACATGGGTGCCGCGGCACAGCTGATGGCGCAGGTGGTGGCGCTTTCCGACGGGGCCGAAGACTGGACGAACCTGGCCCGGCTGACCCTTTACAGCAGCGATTCCGATAACCGCGACGCCTCGACCGCGATCGCGTCGATGGCGGCCAACGGTTATCTGCGCGCCGATCCCGATCCGGTGGCCGCACAGGCACTGTCATGGCTTGCCATGGCGTTCGAGCGGCTGGATCGCGGCCCGGATGCCCTGAGCGCATTGCGCCTTGCCGCGCGCCTTTCACCCGGCGACGCCTCGATCGCCACCGCCCTTGAACAGTCCGAGGCCCGGAACGGTCTGCGCGTGACCGACACGCAGGTCGAATCCGAAGGCCGGATGCCCCGCTTTTGCGCCGAGCTGTCGCGCGAACTGGCCAAGGGCACCGATTACGGCCCCTTCCTTCGCCTGCCCGCCGGAGACCTGACGGTCGAGGCCCAGGGCTCGCGCCTTTGCGTCGCGGGGCTAACCCACGGGCAGGAGGTCGAGCTGACATTGCGCGCGGGCCTGCCCTCGGCGGATGGCGAAAAGCTGACGCGGGACGTGACCCTGCGCGGCTATGTCCGCGACCGCTCGCCCGAAGTGCGTTTCCCCGGCCGCGCCTATGTCCTGCCCGCCTCGGGCGACCAGCGCCTGTCGATGGTCACCGTCAATGCCGACCGGATCGACCTGCGCCTGCTGCGCATTTCCGACCGCAACCTGATCCGCGCCATGTCCGAGGACATGTTTGCCTCGCCGCTCGACAGCTGGCAGACGGAGTACTTCTCGGGGCAGATGGCGCGCGAGATCTGGCGCGGCTCGGCCGAGCCGGCGAAACCCGTCGGGCAGGATGTCCTGAACCGGGAGCTGACGACCAGCCTGGCCATTCCTTCGGCTGCCGGCCCGCTTGAGCCGGGCATCTATATCGTCGAGGCCAGCGTGACCGGGCAGGAAGCCTCGGATACCGGGCTGGCGACGCAGTGGTTCGTGATCTCGGATTTCGGAATCTCGACCTTTTCGGGAACGGATGGGCTGACCGTCGCCGTGCGCAGCCTGCGCGACGCCACGCCAAAGGCCGGGGCCGAGGTCGCCCTGGTCAGCCAGTCGAACGAGGTGCTGGCGCGGACCGCGACGGATGCGCAAGGTGTCGCGCATTTCGCGCCGGGGCTGAGCCTTGGGACCGAGGGTGCGGCCCCGGCCCTTGTTACCGTGACCGAGTGGCAGGGTGACGGCAGCGATCGCGCGCCCCGCGACATGGCGTTCCTGTCCCTCAGCGATCCCGAATTCGACCTGTCCGACCGTGGGGTCGAAGGCCAGCCCCCCGCGCCCCCGATCGACCTGTTCGTCGCGACCGACCGCGGGGCCTATCGCGTGGGCGAGACGGTGAATGCCACGATCCTTGCCCGCGACGCGCAATCCCGTGCCCTGCAGGGCCTGCCCCTGACTGCCGTTATCCTGCGTCCCGACGGGGTCGAACAGACCCGGGTCACGCCGGCCGAGGCCGGAGATGGCGGCAGCACCGTCAGCTGGACCATCCCCGGAAATGCGCCACGTGGAACATGGCGGCTTGAGCTGCGCAGTCAGGCCGACGGCCCCGCGCTGTCGACCGCACGCCTGCTGGTCGAGGATTTCCTGCCCGAGCGCATCGACTTCACCCCTGCCCTGCCCGATGGCCCGGCCAAGGCCGGTGACGTGCTGGACCTGACTCTGGCCGCGCATTGGCTTTTCGGCGCACCCGCCGCCAACCTGCCGGTGGAAGGTCAGCTTCGTCTGTCGGCGGCGCGCGATCTCGACGGGTTCGAAGGCTATGTCTTCGGCTCTGCCGACGACGCGCCGCAGCCGGTGGTCCAAAGCCTGCCCGCGGGCACGACCGATGCCGCGGGGAATTACCGGACCGAGGTGAGCCTGCCCCCCGCTGCCGAACTTGGCCCGCAGCCGGTCAAGGCCGAGCTTGTGCTGAACATCCGCGAAGGCGCGGGACGCCCCGTCGAGCGCAGCGAAACCCGCGTCGTGATGCCCGGCGCGCCCGTGATCGGGATCAAGCCGCTGTTCGAAGGCGACACCGTGTCCGAAGGCGGCGAGGCGCGCTTTTCGCTGCTGGCCGTCGGCCCGGACATGAAGCCCGCCAGCGCGCCGCTGCGCTGGGTGCTGAACCGGATCGACACCGAATACCAATGGTATTCACTTGAAGGCCAATGGAACTGGGAGCCGATCACCACCCGCGCCCGCGTGACCGAGGGTGTGGCCGAACCGGGCCAGGACCCGGCCGAGATCGCCGTCCCTGTCGACTGGGGTCAGTATGAACTTGTGGTCGAACAGGCCTCGGGACAGGGCGGGGCCAGCACCACGCAATTCTACGCCGGATGGGGCGCGACGGCCGAGGCCGGAAGCCCCACCCCCGACCGCCTGCAGGTCACGCTGGACAAGGCCGCCTATCGCAGCGGTGACACCGCGCGGGTCAAGGTCAAGGCGCTGGCGGACGGGCTGGGGCTGGTCTCGGTCCTGTCGAACCGTCTTGTCTCGATGCAGGGCATCGCGCTGAAAGAGGGCGAGAACGAGATCCAGCTTCCGGTCACGGATGACTGGGGCGCCGGAGCCTATGTCACGGTCAGCGCGATCCGACCGCTGGGCGACGCGGCAGCCGGAAACCGCACGCCCGTCCGCGCGCTAGGTCTGGCCCATGCCGCCGTCGATCCGGGCGAACAGCGACTAGCGGCGAGCCTTGAGGCGCCAAAGGAAACCCGGCCGCGCGGAACGATCCCGGTCACGCTGCGGGTCGAGGGGGCGCCGGGCGCGACTGTCCATGCCACCGTCGCTGCCGTCGACCAGGGCATCCTGAACCTGACCGGTTATACCGCGCCGGACCCGTCCGGGCATTATTTCGGACAGCGCCGGCTGGGTGTCGGGCTGCGCGACATCTATGGTCGCCTGATCGTGTCGAGCGGCGCCCCAGACGGCGCCCTGCGCGAAGGCGGCGACGCCATGTCCTCGAACAGCGAGGCCCCGCCGCCCACCGAAAAGCTGATGAGCTGGTTCTCGGGGCCGGTGACGCTGGGCGCGGACGGAACCGCAAAGCTTGACGTCCCGGTCGGCGACTTCAACGGAGAGGTCCGCGTCATGGCCGTCGTCTGGACCGACAAGGGCGTCGGCCAGGCCGATGCCTCGGTCCTGGTCCGCGACCCTGTGGTGCTGACCGTGACCGCGCCCGCCTTCCTTGCGCCGGGCGACCAGGCGCAGGTCGGGCTGCGGCTGACCCATGCCTCTGGCCCGGCCGGAGAGATGCGCCTTGCCGTCCAGCAGACCGGCGGGGACGCGCCTCTGACGACCAGCCTGTCGTCGGACAGCGTGACCTTGGCCGAAAAGGCCGAGGCACTGGTGACGATGCCCGTCTCGGCAGGTGATGCCGAGGGGCGCGCCGATCTGCGCCTGACCCTGACCACGCCGGATGGGACAGCGCTGACCAAGGACATCGTGATCCCGGTCTCGCTGAACGATCCCGACATCCAGCATCGCGACCGCCTGACGCTGGCCCCCGGCGAAAGCGCGACCCTGCCCGCCGGGCTGACCGAAGGGCTGATGCCGGGCATGATGCTGACCGCCGCGGTCGGCCCCTATGCGCGGCTTGATGTGGCGGGCGCGCTGGCGCGGCTGGCCCGCTATCCCTATGGCTGCACCGAACAGCTGACCTCGGGCGCGATGCCGCTGCTGTATCTGCCACAGCTTTCCGTGCTTGAGGGCGTGGGCGCAGGGGCCGATACCGGCGAGACCGTGCAGAAGGCCCTGACCCAGATCCTGACGCGGCAGGGGGCCAACGGTGGTTTCGGACTGTGGCGCGCGGATTCGGGCGACCTGTGGCTGGAAGCCTATGTGACCGACTTCCTGTCGCGGGCGCGTTCGACCGGCTATCAGGTGCCGGACAAGGCCTTCGGCATGGCGTTGGACAACCTGCGCAACCGCGCCAATTACGCGACCGACCCGACCGCCGCCACGCCCGAGGACAACGCCGCGTTGGCCTATGCGCTGGCTGTGCTGGCGCGGGAACGGGCGGCGACGGTCGGGGACCTGCGCTATTACGCGGATACGGCCGCCAGCGCCTTCTCGACCCCGATGGCGGCGGGCAATCTGGGTGCGGCGCTGGCTTCGTATGGCGACCAGCAGCGCGCCGACCGGATGTTCGCGCAAGCCCGCAACCTGCTGAACCTCGGCGCGCCCGAACCCTATGCCTTCCGGGCGGATTACGGCACCAAGCTGCGCGATGCGGCGGGCCTGCTGGCGCTGGCGGCTGATGCCCGGTCCGACGCCATCGATCAGACCGCGCTGACCGCACAGATCGCCGAACAAATCGACCGGGCCGAGGAAAAGGGCAGCACCCTTTCGACCCAGGAATCGGTCTGGACGGTGATGGCCGCGCAGGCGTTGTCCCATACCGTGCCGCCCGCGACGCTGAACGGCGTGGCGCTGACCCAACCGGTTGCCGCCCTGCCCGATGCCACGGCCAGCATCGCCAATCCCGGCGACACCCCGCTGGAGGTGACGCTGACCGCGACGGGCAAACCCGCGACACCCTCGAAGGCGGGCGGGCGCGGTTATCGCATCACCCGCAGCTATTTCAGCATCGAGGGTGAGCCGCTGGATCCCGCCAATGTCGCGCAGGGCACGCGGATCGTGGTCCGGATCGAGGTCAAGCCCGAGGCCGAGGGCGGGGGCCGTCTGATCGTCAGCGACCCCCTGCCCGCCGGATGGGAGATCGACAACCCGAACCTGCTGCGCGCGGGCGACATCTCGGCACTGGACTGGCTTGACGGACAGACCGACGCCGAGATGACCGAATTCCGCGCCGATCGCTTCGCTGCGGCACTGACCTGGACCTCGGCCGAACCGTTCCGGCTGGCCTATATCGTGCGCGCGGTGACGACGGGCAGTTTCCGCCATCCCTCGGCCAGCGTCGAGGACATGTACCGCCCCGAATTCCGGGCATGGAGCGACGGAGGAACGGTCTCCGTCCACCCATGACGAAACCATGACTTGCCGGACTGCCAATCCCCGCCGATAATCGCGGGATCGAGTAAGGAAGGGAGGACGCCTTGCCCGAACACCGACACGAGGATCGCGTGGCGCAGGCCTCGCAATCGCCGGCGGCCGTGACGCGGCTGGCGGCAAGCTGGCGCCGCTCGATGGTCAAGCATGGGCTGGACCCGGCAGGCGCGCCGCGGGTGCGCCAGCTTTCAATGCGAGAGCTGGTCGAAAAGCGCGAGGCGCTGGACGGGTTCATCAATGTCGCCCGGCCCCAGCTTGACCACCTGTTCCAGCTGGTCTGCCCGACCGGTTGCAGCGTTCTTCTGACCGATGCGACCGGGATCGTGCTGGAACAGCGCATGACCGAGGCCGATGCCGCGACCTTTCGGGGCTGGGGCCTGTGGTCCGGTGCCGACTGGTCCGAAGCGGCCGAGGGCACGAACGGCATCGGCACCTGCCTGGCCGAGGGGCGACAGG
The DNA here is from genome assembly GCF_049446195.1 of Paracoccus sp. KR1-242. Taxonomy (NCBI): domain Bacteria; kingdom Pseudomonadati; phylum Pseudomonadota; class Alphaproteobacteria; order Rhodobacterales; family Paracoccaceae; genus Paracoccus; species Paracoccus sp. KR1-242. The sequence continues at coordinate 187,155 of NZ_JBMSED010000001.1, read as the reverse complement.
TCACGATCCACCGCGACGAACATTTCTATGCCCGCAATACCGGCCTGTCCTGCATGGACGCACCGATCTGGGGCCCGGATGGACGGCTGATCGCCGCGCTGGATGTCAGCACGGCACGGCTGGACCATACCGAACGCTGGAACGCGCTGATCGCTGCCCAGGTCGCCCAGAGCGCCCGCCAGATCGAGGCGGCGTTCTTCCGCGCTTCGTTCCCCGGCGCGCGGATCGTCACCGCCGAGGTGACGGGCAGCGAGGACGCGATGCTGCTGATCGCGGTGGACAAGGACGACCTTGCCATCGGCGCGAACCGCGCTGCTCGCCGCGCCTTCGGGCTTGAGAAGGAAGGCCAGCTTCGCCCCCGTCCCGCCTCGGACCTGTTCGGTCGCGAGGACGAGGTGACGGGCTTCGAAAGGGCCGAACGCGCCGCGGTGATTCGCGCCCTTGCCCGGGCCGAAGGCAATGTCTCGGCCGCCGCCCGCGCACTGGGTGTGGGCCGCGCGACGCTGTATCGGCGCATGTCGCGGCTGGGCATTTCGCAAAATCCGGGCCGACTGTCTCAGGTCTGAAACACATTCCGCGCTGCGGCGTGAACCCCGCGTTGATTTGTGGCCCGGCCCGTCACAGGCTTCCCGCAGAACCGGCAGGAGGAGCCGGACTGACAGGAGGATCACACATGCCGAACGACCAGACGCATGACTTCAAGGGCGTGAACACGATGCCCTTCGCGAAGCGTTACGACAACTTCATCGGCGGCGACTGGGTTGCGCCGAAATCCGGCAAATACTTCGTCAACACCACCCCGATCACCGGGGCCGAGATCGGAGAGATCGCGCGCTCGAACGCCGACGACATCGAGGCCGCGCTGGACGCCGCCCATGCCATCAAGGACAAGTGGGGTCACACCTCCGCAGCCGAACGCTCGAACATCCTGCTGAAGATCGCCGACCGGATGGAGGCGAATCTTGAACTGCTCGCCACCGCCGAGACCTGGGACAACGGCAAACCCATCCGCGAGACGATGGCTGCCGACGTGCCGCTGGCCATCGACCATTTCCGCTATTTCGCCGGTGTCCTGCGCGCGCAGGAAGGCACGATTTCGGAAATCGACTCGACCACCGTCGCCTATCACTTCCACGAGCCGCTGGGCGTGGTGGGCCAGATCATCCCGTGGAACTTCCCGCTGCTGATGGCGTGCTGGAAGCTTGCCCCCGCTCTTGCGGCGGGGAACTGCGTTGTCCTCAAACCGGCCGAACAAACCCCGGCCTCGATCATGGTCTGGATCAGCCTGATCGGCGATCTCCTGCCTCCGGGCGTGCTGAACATCGTCAATGGTTTCGGCCTTGAAGCCGGCAAGCCATTGGCGTCGAACCCTCGCATCGCCAAGATCGCATTCACCGGGGAAACCACCACCGGCCGTCTCATCATGCAATACGCCGCCGAGAACCTGATCCCGGTGACGCTGGAACTGGGCGGAAAATCCCCGAACGTCTTCTTCGAGGATGTCGCCCGCGAAGACGACGACTTCTTCGACAAGGCGCTGGAAGGCTTCGCCATGTTCGCGCTGAACCAGGGCGAGGTCTGCACCTGCCCGTCGCGCGTGCTGATCCAGGAATCGATCTATGACCGGTTCATGGAACGCGCGGTGGCGCGCACCAAGGCGATCAAGCAGGGCGACCCGCGCGACCTGGCGACAATGATCGGCGCCCAGGCCTCGTCCGAGCAGAAGGAAAAGATCCTGTCCTATCTGGACATCGGCAAGAAGGAAGGTGCCGAGGTCCTGACGGGCGGCAAGGCCGCCGACCTTGGGGGCGAGCTGTCCAGCGGCTTCTATATCGAGCCGACGATCTTCCGCGGCACCAACAAGATGCGGATTTTCCAGGAAGAGATCTTCGGGCCGGTCGTCTCTGTCACCACCTTCAAGGACGAGGACGAGGCGCTGTCGATCGCCAATGACACGCTTTACGGTCTTGGCGCAGGCGTCTGGTCGCGCGACGCGAACACCTGCTTCCGCATGGGCCGGGGCATCAAGGCAGGTCGGGTCTGGACCAACTGCTATCACGCCTATCCCGCACATGCTGCCTTTGGCGGCTACAAGCAGTCCGGGATTGGTCGTGAAACGCACAAGATGATGCTGGACCATTACCAGCAGACCAAGAACATGCTGGTCAGCTATTCGCCGAAGAAGCTAGGCTTCTTCTGAACCAGCCACGGCATCGGGGCGGGTTCTGCCCGCCCCGGCATTTCGCCGGGTCCCGATATTTTCCAGCAAGGAGCTTGTGGTAATGGCAAAGACCATGAAGGCCGCCGTGGTGCGGGAATTCGGCAAACCCCTGACAATCGACGAAGTCCCGGTGCCCGTGCCGGGTCCGGGCATGATCCAGGTGGCGATCCAGGCGTCGGGCGTCTGCCACACCGATCTTCACGCCGCGCATGGCGACTGGCCGGTCAAGCCGAACCCGCCTTTCATTCCGGGGCACGAAGGCGTCGGTTTCGTCTCGGCCGTGGGTGCGGGCGTCACCCATGTGAAAGAGGGCGACCGCGTCGGCGTGCCCTGGCTTTACACCGCCTGCGGACATTGCCGGCATTGTCTTGGAGGCTGGGAAACCCTGTGCGAGGCGCAGCAGAATACCGGCTATTCGGTCAATGGCGGCTTTGCCGAATATGTCGTGGCCGATCCGAACTACGTCGGCCACCTGCCGAAGAACATCGATTTTCTGGAGATTGCGCCGGTGCTGTGCGCGGGCGTCACCGTCTACAAGGGGCTGAAGGTCACGGATACCAAGCCCGGCGACTGGGTGGTGATCTCGGGCGTAGGCGGGCTGGGCCACATGGCCGTGCAATATGCCCGCGCAATGGGCCTGAACGTGGCGGCCGTCGATATCGATGACGAGAAGCTGGCCTTTGCCCGCAAGCTGGGCGCGACGGTGACGGTGAACGCCCTGACCGAGCCCGACCCCGCCGCCGCGATCCGCCGCCAGACCGACGGCGGTGCGCAGGGCGTGCTGGTCACGGCGGTCAGCCCCAAGGCGTTCGAACAGGCCATCGGCATGACCGCGCGCGGCGGCACGGTGTCGCTGAACGGATTGCCGCCGGGTGATTTCCCGCTGGATATCTTCGGCATGGTGCTGAACGGGATCACGGTCCGTGGCTCGATCGTCGGAACGCGGCTCGACCTGCAGGAATCGCTGGATTTCGCGGCCGAGGGCAAGGTCCGCGCCACTGTTCACAAGGGCCGGATCGAGGAGATCAACGACATCTTCTCCCGCATGGAAAAGGGGCAGATCGAGGGCCGCATCGTCCTTGACCTGACGGCCTGAGCGATGGAGCAGGATCGCGTCACCGCCACCCCCGCCGCGCTGGAGCTGCTGGCCCAGATCGTCGCCGATCACGGCCCGGTCCTGTTTCACCAGTCGGGCGGATGCTGCGACGGCTCGTCTCCCATGTGCTATCCACAGGCCGAATTCCGGATCGGAGAGCGCGACGTCAGGCTGGGCGAGATCGGGGGCATGCCCTTCTATATCTCGGCCAGCCAGTATGAGGCATGGAAGCACACGCGCCTGACCATCGACGTGGTGCCGGGGCGTGGCGGCATGTTCAGCCTGGACAATGGACGCGAGAAGCGGTTCCTGACGCGCTCGGATCTTTGCCAGATCTGATGCGCATCGGGTTTGCCTGAATCTTCGCGCTGCGCTACAACGCCTCCGCGATACAGGAGGCCATGATGGCGCAGAAGGTTTTCATCGACGGCGAGGCCGGCACCACCGGTTTGCAGATCCGCGACCGGTTGATCGGGCGCAAGGACATCGAACTGATCCAGATCGATTCCGCCCGCCGTAAGGATGCCGATGCGCGCCGCGAGGCTTTTGCCGCTGCCGATGTCGCGATCCTGTGCCTGCCCGACGCCGCCGCAAAAGAGGCCGTGGCGCTGGCCGAGGGCCTGCCGGTGCGCTTCATCGATGCCTCGACCGCGCATCGCGTCGATCCGGCATGGGTGTTCGGCTTTGCGGAACTCGCCCGCGGCGCGCGCGACGCGATTGCCGGCGCGAAACTGGTCAGCAATCCCGGCTGCTATTCGACCGGCGCGATCTCGCTGCTGGCACCCTTGGTCAAGGCCGGACTGGTCGCCCCGGACGAGGCTTTGTCGATCAATGCCGTCTCGGGCTATACCGGCGGCGGCAAGGAGCTGATCGGCGAATACGAACGCGGCGAAGCGCCCGCGGCCTTCGTCTATGCCTTAGCGCAAAAGCACAAGCACGTGCCGGAAATCATGAAATATTCCGGCCTGTCGGCACAGCCCGTCTTTGCCCCTTCGGTCGGGAATTTCGCGCAAGGCATGGCGGTTCAGATCCCGCTGCATCTGAACGGCACGCGCAGCCTTTCGAACCTGCGCGATGCGCTTGCCGGCCATTACGAGGGCAGCCGTTTCATCGCGGTCACGGATGCCCCCGCGCGGGTCGTGCCGACCGCACTGAACGACACGAACCGGCTGGAAATCTCGGTCCACGGCGATGCCGGGAACGGGTGCGCGGTGCTGGTCGCGGTTCTCGACAACCTTGGCAAGGGCGCGTCCGGGGCTGCGGTGCAGAACCTGAACATCATGCTGGGTGCCGATGAGGGCGCGGGGCTGTAGGGCCCCGGTCGAAGCGCCATCCGGCCCGGGAGGCGGGCCGGATATGCATCAAGCCGGACCCGAACGGAGCAAGGCGATGAACGAGCATCCACAGACCCATGACGCAGCCTGCCATTGCGGAGCGGTGCGGTTCCGCGTCCGGCTGAGCCGCGGCTTCGAGACCGCGCGACGCTGTTCCTGTTCCTATTGCCGGATGCGGGGTGCGGTCGCGGTCTCGGCCCTGCTGGGCGATATCGAGTTCCTGCAGGGCGAAGAGAACCTGACCCTTTACCAGTTCAACACCGGCACGGCGAAGCACTACTTCTGCCGGACCTGCGGGATCTATACCCACCACCAGCGGCGTTCGAACCCGTCGGAATACGGGATCAACGTCGCCTGCCTTGCCGGGGTCAGCCCCTTCGACTTTGCCGAGGTGCCGGTGATGGACGGGGTGAATCACCCCAGCGACGGGCGGCGCGGATCAGGGCTGCTGGGCGTTCTGCGCTTTGTCCCGGAAACGGAACCCGCCCGCGACTGACGGGCGGGAGCCCTGCCCTTAATCAGCCTTGATCTGGCGGGCACTGTCGATCAGCATGATCGGAATCCCGTCATGGATCGGAAAGGCCAACCCGGCCGCGTCCGAGATCAGTTCCTGCGCCTGCGCGTCATAACGCAGCGTGGCATGGGTCACGGGGCAGACCAGCGCCTCAAGCATGTGGCGGTCAAAGCCACGTTCCGTGGTATCCGGGGTGCTTGCGTCGGTCATTGGACAATCTCCTCGTCATCTCCGCCCCGAAGGGCATATTCCAGAAGCCCGTCCAGCAATTCGCGCCGGTCCGCAAGGGTCGGGCTTTCCAGAAGGGCCTGCTTGTCGCCCGGCGGAAACGGCAGCAGCATGGACAGCGAGTTGACCAGCGTTTCCTCGTCCGATGTCTCGGCCGCGCTCCAATCCGAGGCGAGGCCATGCCGCCGGGCATAGCGGATCAGCCGTGCGATCAGCGCGTCGCGGTCAAACTGGCCCGCGCATTCGGGACGGGTCGCCAGGTCGGCCTCGAACCCGCTCCAATCGACATGGGCGTGCAGATAAGGCGTGGCGCGCGGCTCCAGCGCGCGCAGGCGGAACCGGGACTGCGCGCGCAGCGAAATCATCAGCCGACCGTCCCCGACCTCGGAAAAGGCGACGATGCGACCGGCGCAGCCGATCTGCGCCAGTCGATCCGGGCCGGATTCGACGGGCTGGATCATCCCGATCAAACGGTCGGGGGTCTTCAGCACGTCCTCGACCATTTGCAGATAGCGCGGCTCGAAGATCTGCAGGGGCAGACGCGTCCGCGGCAACAGCACCGCCCCGCTCAGCGGGAACAGGGCGATGTCGCCGGGCAGTTCGGGCCGACGCGGCATCTTACGAGAAGATCAGCGAGGACAGGCGCCTGCGGCCCTTCAGCGCGACGGGATCGGTGGGCTTCATCGCATCGAAGATGGTGATCAGCTGGGCCTTGGCCGCGCCGTCGTTCCATTCGCGGTCGCGACGGAAGCTTTCCAGAAGCTGATCGACCGCTTCCTCGACCTGGCCGCCGGCATGAAGCGCGGTGGCATAGTCGAAACGGGCCTGCGGGTCGGCGGGATCCCCCTCGACCTTCAGGCGCAATTCGTCGAGCGGACCGGCCGAAGCGGCCTGCCGGGCAAGCTGAAGCTGGGCGCGCGCAGCCTCGACCGGGGCCGCGCTGGCGACGGCGGCGGGCACACGGTCCAGTTCCGCCTGGGCGCGATCAAGCTCTTTCGCGGCCAGAAGCGCGCGGACGAGCCCGCCCCATGCAATCGCGTTCTCGGGCTCTTCCTCGAGGATCGCGGCAAAGGTTTCGGCGGCATCCTCGGGCGCACCTTCGGTGATCATCGCCTCGGCCGCCTCAAGCGCGTCGGCCAGGCCGCCATCATCGCCGCCCATCGCGGCAAGCTTGTCGACGAATTGCTTGATCTGGCTTTGCGGGACCGCGCCCTGGAAACCGTCCACCGGCTGGCCCTGGAAGAAGGCATAGACGGTCGGAATCGACTGCACGCGCAGCTGCGCGGCGATCATCTGGTTTTCGTCCACATTGACCTTGGCCATCAGCACGCGGCCCTTGTGGCGCGCGACTTCGGCTTCCAGTTGCGGGCCAAGGGTCTTGCAGGGACCGCACCACGGCGCCCAGAAATCCACGATGACCGGCACCTGCATGGATTTCTCGACCACCTCGGCCATGAAATTGGCCTCGGTCGCGTCAAAGATGAAGTCGGCGGTCTGTGGCGCGGGTGCTGCGGCGCCGTCGAAAAGCATGGCCATGGTCTTCCCCAGTCGTGTCGGGTGTTTTGCGTCAGGCGCAATATGGTGGTTCGTCGTCCGCAGCGAAAGGGCGGATTACAGATCGAAGCTGGCGAGGACCGGCACATGGTCGCTGGGCTGTTCCCAGCCGCGGGCCGGGCGCAGCACGCGGCTGGCATGACCTGCGTTCGAGATGTCGGGCGTGGCCCAGACGTGATCCAGCCTGCGGCCCTTGTCCGCTGCATCCCAATCCTTGGCGCGATAACTCCACCACGAATAAAGCAGGCCCTGCGGAATGTCCTGGCGGGTGATGTCGACCCAGTTCCCCGCGTCCTGCGCGGCGCCCAGATGCTCGACCTCGATCGGGGTGTGGCTGACGATCTTCAGAAGCTGCTTGTGGGACCAGACGTCATCTTCGCGCGGGGCGATGTTCAAATCCCCCACCATGATCGACTTCTGCGGGTTGTCGGCATGGAAGGCGTCGCGCATCTCGGTCAGGAAATCCAGCTTCTGGCCGAATTTGACGTTCTGTTCGCGGTCCGGGATGTCGCCGCCGGCGGGGACATAGAAATTGTGGATGGTGACGCCGTTTTCCAGCCGCGCGGCGACGTGGCGGGCATGGCCAAGGCCGGCATAGTCGCGGTCGCCCGCATCCTCAAGCGGCAGCTTGGACAGGATCGCGACGCCGTTATAGCCCTTTTGCCCGCGCGCCACGAGATGGCGATAGCCAAGCGCGGCAAAGCCCTCGACCGGGAACTTGTCCAGCGGAGTCTTGATTTCTTGCAGGCACAGGATGTCGGGCGATTCCTCGGCCAGAAAGCGTGTCACCAGCGGCTCGCGCAGGCGGACGGAATTGATGTTCCAGGTGGCGAGTGTGAACATGGAAAGCCTTTCTTGTCGCCGCGGACCCTAGGACCCGGACACCGGCTTGTCCACCTTGCCGCGTCGCCCCGCCAGAGAGGGGTGAACCGAAGGGGTATCCCCGGTTCGCCCCAGGTCCCGGTCAGGCAACCAGGCGATAGCCGCCGGATTCCGTCACCAGCAGGCGTGCGCTGGTCGGATCGGGTTCGATCTTCTGGCGCAGGCGATAGATGTGGGTTTCCAGCGTGTGGGTGGTCACGCCCGCATTGTAGCCCCAGACCTCGTGCAGCAGCACGTCGCGCGGCACGACGCCATCCTGCGCGCGATAAAGGAACTTCAGGATGTTGGTTTCCTTTTCGGTCAGGCGGATCTTGCGGTCCTTCTGGTCGATCAGCATCTTCATCGCCGGCTTGAACGTATACGGGCCAAGCTGGAAGATCGCGTCCTCGGACTGCTCATGCGTGCGCAGCTGCGCGCGCAGGCGGGCCAGCAGGACCGGGAACTTGAAGGGCTTGGTGATATAGTCATTCGCGCCGCTGTCGAGCCCAAGGATGGTGTCCGCGTCGGTGTCGTGCCCGGTCAGCATGACGATCGGGCATTTCACGCCCTGCTTGCGCAGCCGCTTGCACAGCTCGCGTCCATCCGTGTCGGGCAGGCCCACGTCAAGCACCACCAGGTCGAAGATCGCGGCGCGGGTGCGCTCGACCGCCTCGTGGCCGGTTCCGGCCTCGAACACCTCGAAATCCTCGGTGGCGACCAGCTGCTCGGCCAGGGCCTCGCGCAGGTCCTCTTCATCGTCGATCAACAGGATCTTTTTCAGTCCGGCCATGCTTGCCTCCATAGACATTTTCACGGAAACCTGAGCGGACACGGGGCGCGCGTAAAGCGCAGTGCAGCAATTCTCACATGGAGTTGTCGGAAATCGTCCCTATGTTTCAGTTTGTTTCAATCGCGGACCCCTGCAATGAGCCTGATCCCGACCCTGACCGAAAGCGTGTCCCGCGCGCGCGCCGACCTGCGTATCGGATTGCCCGTGGCGATCGGCGGGTATCTGGTCGCGGCGGTCGAGACTTTGGGCCCCGAGCGGCTGGCCCTGATGCGGACTTTGGGACCGGCACATCTAGCGGTCACGCGGTGGCGCGCCGAGACGCTGAAGGCGCGGGTCTATGACGGCGACCTGGCGCGGATCGAGTTGCCGGGCGATGCCGACCTGCACTGGCTGCGCGCGCTGGCCGATCCGGCAGGCGACCTGATGACCCCGATGAAGGGGCCGCTGAAAAGCCTGCGCGGCGGCGATGCCGCGCCCGACCGCGCCGCCATCGCCCTGATCAAGTCCGCCCAGCTCCTGCCAGCCGCGCTGGTGGTTCCCGTGCCCGAGGTGCCCGAGGGGCTGACCCGCCTGCAACCCGGCCCGACCATCGAGGCCTTGGCGGCCGAGGCCGGGATGGCGCCGGTCGCCGCCGCGCGGCTGCCGCTGCTTTCTGCTGAAAACTCCAAGCTGCATATCTTTCGCCCCGATGACGGCCAGTCCGAACATTACGCGGTCGAGATCGGCGCCCCCTCGCGCGACAAGCCGGTTCTGGCGCGGCTGCATTCGGCCTGCTTCACCGGTGACGTGCTGGGCAGTCTGAAATGCGATTGCGGCCCGCAGCTTCACGCGGCGCTTGGCGCGATGGGGCAGCGGGGCGAAGGCGTCCTGCTGTATCTGAACCAGGAAGGGCGCGGGATCGGGCTTGCGAACAAGATGCGCGCCTATGCCCTGCAGAACCAGGGCTTCGACACGGTCGAGGCGAACCACCGGCTGGGATTCGAGGATGACGAGCGCGACTTTCGCATCGGTGCGGGCATCCTGCGCGAGATGGGCTTTCACAGCGTTCGCCTGATGACCAATAATCCCCGCAAGGTCGCGATGCTACAGGGCCACGGCATCACCGTGGCCGAGCGCGTGCCCCTGATCACCCCCCGCAACCGGCACAATACCGGCTATCTGGACGTGAAGGCCGAAAAATCCGGCCACCTGCTATAACCCGGCCCGGCCCTAAAGCGGGTCGGTCTGGAACAGCCGCACCTTCAACCCGCCATGCGCGACGTAAGGCCCCGGATCCTTGAATGGCAGGCCGGTGGCGCGGGCAAGCTGCGGATCGCTGGTGACGATGCCGACGCGCCAGCCCTTGAACCGTGCGCGCAGCACCTCTCCCATCGCGGCATGCAGGCCGAACAGCGGACCCTTGTTGCCGATCCGCGCGCCATAGGGCGGGTTGATGATGACCAGCCCGGGCGGGCCGTCCGGCCGCTGAAGGTCGGCGATGGCGGTGCTTTGGAACTCTGTCCAGTCGACAAGGCCCGCGCGTTCGGCGTTGTCGCGGCTCATGCGAATCGCGCCGGCATCACGGTCGCTGCCCCGGAAGCGGACCGAACCGGGCGTGGCCGCCGGACCCGCACTACGCAGCGCGTCCCACGCCGCGGGATCGAAGCTGACCAGATGCTGAAAGGCAAAATTGCGGGCACGCCCCGGCTTCAACCCGGCCGCGATCTCGGCCGCCTCAATGACGAAGGTGCCCGAACCGCACATCGGGTCCAGCACCGGCTCGGACCCGTCGAAGCCGCATTGGCGCAGGAACATCGCCGCCATCGTCTCGCGCATCGGGGCCTTGGCGACCGCCTGCTTGTAGCCGCGGCGATGCAGGGATTCCCCCGACGTGTCCAGGCTGATGGTGCAAAGGTCATCCTCGATCCGCACCTTGATCGTCACCGGCGCGTCCTCGGCGATGGTCGCGCCCAGCGTGTCGCGCAAGGCTGCCTCGATCCGCTGGGTGATGGCGCCAGCGTGATAGATGCGGGATTTGCGGCTGGTCGCCTCGACCCGGACGGGGATGTCGGGGCGCAGGAAATCGGCCCAGGGAAAGCGGTGCGCGCGCTTGTCGAGCTGCGCCGGGTGCATGGCGCGGAAACTGCCGATGCGCACCAGCACGCGGGTCGCGCCCCGGACCTCAAGGTTCGCGCGCCAGACAGCCGGCCAACCTCCGGTGAAGGTCACGCCGCCCGGCTGGATCACCGCGTCGAAGCCAAGGGCGCGGGCCTCTTGCGCAAGCGGCTCCTCCAGCCCCGGGGTGGCGACCAGGAATATCTCCATCCGCGACTGGTCCGCCGCAAGGGGCGCAGCCTCGGCTGCGGGTGCAGCGGCGGCAGCAGGGGCGGAATTCGGGCGGGGCGCGCGGGCGGGACGGCGCGGTTCTTTGGCTTTGGATGTCATCGGATCATGGCAAAAAGGATCGCGCATCATGCGTCAGGCAGCGCTGGAAGGCAATCACCCCATGATTGTCGCCGTTTTGAAGACAGTGTTCCCCGTCTGCCGCCATTTCGAACCAGCACCCGGCGGGTTAGATTGAACGCAAGATGACAGGAGATGACCATGGCAACCAGTGACGCCCCCATCCAGATCGGCCATGTGGCGCTGACCGTCAACGATCTGGCCAAGGTCGGGGATTACTATCAGCGCGTGATCGGGCTTGAACAGCTTTCCCAGGACGGCACGCAAGCCGTGCTTGGCGTCGCCGGCAAGCCGCTGGTCAAGCTGCACCAGGACAAGACCGCGCGCCATCGCCCGGCCGAGGCCGGGCTTTTCCACACCGCCTTCCTGCTGCCCGACCGGGCCGCGCTGGGAAGCTCGCTGCGCCGGATCGCCGAAACCGGCATCGCGCTTGACGGCGCCTCGGACCATCTGGTCAGCGAGGCGATCTATCTGCGCGACCCCGAAGGCAACGGGATCGAGGTCTATGTCGACCGCCCCCGCGACAGCTGGACCTGGCAGGACGGCGAGGTCACGATGGACACCCGAAGACTGGACCTGCGCTCCCTGGCCGAGGCGGGCAAGGATGGCTGGCGCGCGGCGCCCGACGGCACCGTCGTGGGCCATGTGCACCTGCAGGTAGGCGACGTCGCAAAGGCCGAGGATTTCTATACCGGAAGCCTTGGCATGGATCGCACCGCCCATCGCGCCGGGGCCAGCTTCTTTGCGACCGGCGGCTATCACCACCATCTGGCGGGCAATATCTGGAACAGTCGCGGCGCGGGGCAACGCAGCCCCGACACGACCGGGCTGTCCGAAGTGGTGCTGCAGGCCGATGCGGCTGCGCTGGCGGGACTGGGCTCGGCCGAGTTCACGGACCCCTGGGGCACGCGCCTTCGCATCGAGCCCAAGGCCTGAGAGAACGCGCCGCGCCCCGACGTCAGACGTGGTGCAGGATCAGCGGCCGCCCCAGATGGCTGCCGACTTCGACGGGCGTGTCGTAAAGCTGGGTCAGGATGCCCGAGGTAAGAACCTCGTGCGGAGCGCCCTGCGCCACGATGCGCCCGCCTTTCATTGCCACGACGTGATCCGCCCAGGCGGCGGCATAGTTCACCTCGTGGATGACGGTCACGACGCTTTTCTTCTGCTCTCGGACCAACTCGGCCAACCGGGCCATCAGCGCGCGGGCATGGGCCATGTCCAGATTGTTCAGCGGTTCGTCCAGCAGCAGCCAGTCGGTGTCCTGCGCGACCGTCATCGCCAGATAGGCGCGCTGCGCCTGCCCCCCCGACACCTCATCAAGAAAGCGTCCCCCCAGATCAAGAAGCCCGAAGGCCGCAAGCGCGTCCTCGACGATGCGCGCATCTTCGGGGCGCGGGCGGCCCCGGTGATGCGGCCAGCGGCCAAAGGCGACCAGTTCGCGCAGGCGCAGGCGGCTTGCGATGGCGGTCTGCTGGCCCAGTACCGCCATGCGCAGGGCCAGCGTCTCGGTCGGCGTCTGACGGATGTCACGCCCGTCCAGCGCGATCTGCCCGGTCTGCAACGGCTCCAACCGTCCGATCAGCCGCAGCAGCGTCGACTTTCCCACGCCATTCGGCCCGATCAGCGCGGTCAGCGCCCCGCGCGGCAGATCGGCCGAGATGTCGTCAAGAATCCGGGCCGAACCGATCCGGTGGCCAAGTCCCGAAATGCGGATCATCGGATACGCCCCCTGATGAGCAGGAAAAGAAAGAACAGCCCGCCCGCGAATTCGATCCCGACCGACAGAAAGCCCACCTGGCCCATCAGCCGCTCGAACCCCAACTGGCCCAGCACCAGCGTGATCGCGGCGATCAGCGCGGCGGCGGGCAGCAGGTCGGCATGGCGCGCGCTGCGCATCACCCCGTGGGTCAGCCCGGCGACGATCAGCCCGAAGAACGTGATCGGCCCGACCAGTGCCGTCGCGACCGAGGTCATGATCGCGACCAGCGCCAGAACCATCGGCACGAAGCGCCCCTGCCTGATCCCCAGCGAGATTGCGCTGTCCCGCCCCAGCGCCAGCACGTCCAGCCTGCCTGCCATTCGCGCGGCGGAAATCCCCCCCACCAGCGTCAGGACCAGCCCGGCCGGCAGCAGCGCGGCGTCCAGCTTGCTGAAACTGGCGAAACTGGCCTGCTGGACCACGGCGAATTCGTTCGGATCCAGCACGCGGCCGATAAACGCGTTCAGCGCGCGAAACATCACGCCAAGGATCACCCCGGTCAGGATCATCCGCGGAATGTCCCGCGTCCCCTGCCCCAGCAGCGCCCCGAACAGCAGCGAGGACAGCAGCGCCATCACCCCGACCTCGCCCGCGAACTTGGCCCAGACCGGCAGGGCGGCGAAACCGGCGATACCCAGCGCCGCGACCAGCAAGGTCTGCAACAGCATGTACAGCGCATCGAAGCCCATGATCTGCGGGGTCAGCACCCGGTTTGCGGCCACCGTCTGGAACAGGATCGTCGCTATCCCGGTCGAGGCGCCGACCAGCACCAGACCGGCCAGCCGTTCTGCCCGCAGGCCAAGGACGAAGCCGCGCGCCGGACCCGATGGCAGGCCCTGCAGCATCCAGATCGCGGAAACCGCCGCCAAGCCCGCAGCCAGCGCCAACAGAACCGTGCGCCTAGCCATGCGCGGGCCTGCGATAAAGCAGCCACAGGAAGATCATGGCGCCGACCACGCCCAGAATGGTGCCGACCGGGATTTCATAGGGAAAGCGAACCAGCCGCCCCAGCAGATCACAGGCCAACAGCAGCACGGCCCCAAGGACCGCGACCGCCGGAATCGAGGCGCGCAGGTTGTCCCCCATCACCCGCGCGACGATGTTCGGGACCACCAGCCCGACAAAGGGGATCATCCCGACCGTGGTGACGACCATCGCCGTGACCACCGCGACCACGGCCAGACCCAGCCGCATGACACCGCCCGGCGACAGCCCCAGCCCGGTCGCGACGCCCTCGCCCAATCCCAAGATCGCAAACCGGTCAGCCGCGAACCAGGCCAGCCCTGCCGCGGCGGCAGCGACCCATAGCAATTCATAGCGCCCCGCAAGCACGCCCGAGAATTCGCCCGCCATCAGCCAGGCGTTGACATATTGCAGCAGGTCCGTCTGCCAGCCGACAAAGGTCGCGACCGATCCGATCACGCCCGACAGCACCAGCCCCGCGATGGGCACCAACATCACCTCGCGCACGGGGATGCGGCGGATCACGGCCACGAACAGGGCCGTCCCGGCCATGGCGGCCAGGCTTGCGGCGACCATCTTGGCCCAGATCGGCGACGCCGGGGCCCATACCGATACGGCCAGCAGGCCCAGCGCCGCACTTTCGGCGGTGCCAGTCGTCTCGGGGCCGACGAAGCGGTTGCGGACCAGCGCTTGCAGCACGACCCCGGCCACGGCCAGCGCCGCGCCGGTCAGGATCACGGCCAATGTCCGTGGCAGCCGTGATTCCATAAGGATCAGCGCTGCACGGGGATCGCGGGTGGCGTCGAGAATGCTGACGCTGGCGGCCCCGACGGTCAGGCTGGCGCAGGCAAGCAGCGCCAGGACCGCAAGGCCGGCTGGCACAAGCCTCATTGCCCTGTCAGCGCCTTGGTCAGCGCGTCCAGCAGGGAAACGGTCGAGCCGTAGCCCCCAGCCGAGATATAGGCGTCGGCTGCGTCCAGATAGACGACATGGCCCGATTTCCACGCATTGGTGCCCGCGACCAGCGGATTGTCCAGCGTGGCTTGCGCCGATTGCCCGGCCTCGCCGATGGCAGCGGCGCGGTCGATCACGAACAGCCAGTCCGGGTTCGCCTGCGCGATGAATTCATGGCTGATGGCATCGCCGTGATTGGCGGTGCTGATGTGATCGGCGGCCTCGGGCATCCCGGTCGCCGCGTGGATCCAGCCAAAGCGCGAATTGCGACCGTAAGCCGACAGCTTCGGTCCGTTCGTCATCACGATCAGCGCCCGGCCCTTGTCCTTGCCCGCCTCGGTCGCGGCGGCGATGCGACGGTCAAGCTCGGCCTCCAGCTCCGCCGCCTTCTGTTCGCGCCCGAAAAGCGTTCCGAAAGCCTCAAGGCGGGCGCGGGCATCGCCCAGAAGATCCTCTCCGATGGTCATGTCGATGACGGGCGCGACCTGTTCGACCGCCGCCTTCTGCGCGGCTGACCGACCACCCACGATGACAAGATCAGGGGCCAGCCCGGCCAGCGCCTCAAGGTTCGGCTCGAACAGCGTCCCGACCGGCGCAGCCTTGCCGGCCACCGACTCGAGCCTTGCGACATACAGCCGTTCGGGCACGCCCGCCGCCTCGACCCCCAGCGCCGTCAGCGTGTCCAGTGCCGGAAGATCATAGACTGCGACCTTTTCGGGTGGGGCGGCCAGTGTCACCTCTCCCTGTGCGGTGGGGATGCTGAGATCGGCGGCAAGGGCGGAAGTGCCCAGGAAAAGGGCAAGAACGACGGATGGCATCAAGGCGCGCAAGGCATTTCTCCCAGGTTTCCGGCAACCGCAAGGCGGCGTTCCGGGCCGGACTAATGACTTGGCGGGAGCAGGTCCAGAGAAAACGAAGTGAAATTGTCGGGTTTACGCGACCACTTTGCGCCAGCGTCCGTCGGCGCGGGTAAAGCGCAAAAGCTCGGGCGGACGAAAGCCGGGCTCGTCCATCGGGGCGACATGGCGCTCGATCCGCAGTTCGGGGCCCTCGAAATCAAGAACCGCGAATTCGTTCTGGCGATCCGTCTCGCGCGCGCAAAGCGCTGTTCCGGCCTGGATCTGCAGGATGCCGCGCCCCTCGGGCGGCAGGAAAGCCCCCGCAGACCACACATGCAGGTGCCCGGTCAGCACCACCTGGATGCCCTGCAACTCGAACAGCGCCAGCGCCTGGGGCGCGCCGCGCATCAGCGCCTTGTCGACCTCGGGGCGCTGCTGCATCGGGTGATGCATGGCGACGATGTTGATGCAATCGGGATCGATCCCCTCGGTCACGCGGCGCATCTGCGCGGCCGTCAGGACACCACGCTGCCACGCCATCGTATCGACGCTGTTCACCCCCTGCACCCGCAACCGCCCGACATGGCCGACGGGTTCAAGATTCGCCGCGATGGCCCGTCGATAGCGCAGATAGGGCTGCATCATCCGGTCCGGCAGGCGATACAGGGGAATGTCGTGATTGCCGGGGACAGCGATCAGCGGCGCCTCGATCCGGCGCAGGAAGGTCTCGGCCCGTGCGAACTGGGACGAGCGACCGCGATGCGTCAGATCGCCGGTGACGACGACCAGATCGGGTCGCGCGCCATTCACCCGATCCAGAAGCGGGTCGACCAGTTCCTTGCGCTCAAGGCCGAAATGCAGGTCGGACAGATGCAGCAGCCGGGTCATGCGGCGTCGCGCCCTCCGCTGCCCTCGGGCACCAGCACCGACAGCGCGCCCGGTAGGACGCGGACATGGAAGGGCGAATCCATCCACATCTTTTCGCCGTCATGGGCGACATATTCATGCTGCGGGACGGTTTGCAGATGCATCTCCGGGGCGCTGATCAGGTCGAAATCCTGATAGCGCGCCGATTTGCCAAAGGCGAGCCGCAGCGCCGAGCGGACCAGCGGCCCCGGCCGTCGGGCACGCGCGACCAGCAGCGCCAATCGCCCCTGCCGGATATCCTCGGCCCCGTCCAGGCCAAAGGCCTCAAGCTGATAGGCGCTTTTCGCAATGAAGGCGAGCGCGGTGGTAAAGCGCCGCTCCTCGCCATTCGCGCGCACAGTCAAATGCAATGGATGGCGCAGGTTCCACATCGCCACCAGCGCCGACCAATAGGCCGCAAGGCGGGACCGACCCCAACGGCGATAGATGCTTTCACGCCGCTTCAGGATCTCGGGATAGGCGCCAAAGCTGACATTGTTGAGAAACAGCACCCCATTCATCTCGCCAACATCGACCGTGCGAACAGTGGGCGCGTCGAAAACCCGCAGCGCCTCCTCGGGTGTTTGCCCAAGGCCCAGATCGCGCGCGAAATAGTTGAAGGTGCCGCAGGGCACGACCACCATGACGGCACCAGTCCCGACGACTGCGCCCGCAACCCCCGCCTGCGTGCCGTCGCCCCCGACCGCGACGATCAGATCATGGCCTTCGGCCACCGCATTCTGTGCGGTCGCGGACAGGTCCGCGCCCTTTTCCAGCTGGTGAAAGACCAGCCCGGCCACGCGCCCCTGAAGCCGGGCGCGGATCTCGGCTGCGACGCTGTCGCCAGTCTTGCGACCCGAGCCCATGTTCACGATGACGCAGGCCCGCGCCTGCCCAAGATCGAAAGGTCTGGAAGTGGTCAAGATCGCTTCTCCGGCCTGTTCCTGGCTGGGGCAAACCCTTGGCCGCGGGTTGAGTTCCGCCGCCTTGCCGGATCGTGAAGCGCGGAAATTCGCCGGCCAATACAATCCTGACGAATTTACTTGCCTTTAATATTCGCCTCTGACAGGTTCCCGGCGGGCAGCCTGCGGGGGCGATTTCACCACGACCTCCCCTTGCGTCCGCTCGCATCCGCCATTCAGCGGAGCGCGGACGCATTCGCCACCCATGAACATCGTTTTCGGCAGGAGATTTCTGCAACCCCGCAGCCGCGGCCACCCTTTCGGCCGCCGACGGATATTCGCCGCCCCGACTTCGCGATTGCGGGGTCGCGCGCAAGGCGCAAGCTCATTCAACGAGACATCGCATGAACATTCGCATCTCCGAATCCACGGACGTTCTGGCAAGGCCCGGCGACGACCCGGTGCAGTTCGCCTTTCACGGTCCGCAAGGCCATATCACCGGGCAAGGCGCCCCGGTCCCGGTGCCGCGCGGACCATCCGCAACGCTGGGCGCCCGCGTCGCCCGCGTCTTTCAGCAGGCGCGCCCCGGCACCATCGTCGGCGGTGCCCTGCCTTTTGACCGGGCCGATGACGACTGCCTGTGGCAGTGCCGACGCCATCGCGGGACCGCACCCGCAGCAACCCCACCCACCCCCGCACCGGGACCGTTGAGCGTCACGGCCGAACCCTCGGCCGCCCAATATGCGGCGCTGGTTTCCCGCGCTCTGGCCGTCATGCAGGACAGCGTGGGCGACAGGGATGCGCTGGAAAAGATCGTGCTTGCCCGCACCCTGCGGGTCGAGGCGGGGACCGAAATCCCGCTGGCGGCACTGATGGCGCGGCTGGGCGAGGATCCGGCCGTCACCGCCTTTCGCGTCGCGCTGCCGTCGCAAGGGCAAGCGCCGCGCGAGCTGTGCGGCGGCACCCCCGAACTGCTGGTTGAAAAGACCGGCGGGCTGATCGCCTCGCACCCGCTGGCGGGGTCGGCGCGGCGTCAGGCTTCGGTCAGCGCCGACCGCGCAGTCTCGGACGCGCTGCTGCGTTCGGACAAGGACCGGCGCGAACACCGCTTTGTGGTGGAATACATCATGGACCTGCTTACCCCCTGGTGTCGCGAGCTTGAGGCCCCGGACGGTACGACGCTGACCAGCACGCGCAGCATGTGGCACCTGGGCACACGGATCCGCGGCAGGTTGCGCGACCCCGAGACCCCGTCGATCCTGCTGGCGGCACTGCTGCACCCCACACCCGCTGTCTGCGGCCTGCCGCTGGCGCGCGCCAATGACCTGATCCGCCGGATCGAGCCGGTGCCGCGCGATTTCTACGCAGGCGCCGTCGGCTGGTGCGACGAACACGGCGACGGGGCGTGGCACGTCGCCATCCGCTGCGCCGAGATCAGCGGCCGCAGCGCCCGCCTTTATGCCGGGGCGGGCATCGTTCCCGGCTCGGACCCGATGGCCGAGGCCGCCGAGACCGGCGCGAAATTCGGCGCGCTTCTCAGCGCGCTGGGACTGCCCGCCGACGCTGCGCTGCCAGGCATCACCCCTCAAGGAGAGACTTGCTGATGGCCCTGCCCGGCATCCCGAACTATGATCTTCCCGACGCATCTGCCTTGCCTGCGGCTCGGGGGACATGGCAACCCCGACCCGAGCGGTTGGCCCTGCTGGTCCATGACATGCAGCGCTATTTCTGCCGCCCCTTTCCGCCGGGCGCACCGCTTGAGCCGGTCGTCGCGAATATCGCCGCCCTGCTTGCGGGCGCGCGCCGGGCGGGTGTCCCGGTTTTCTTTACCGCGCAAAAGGGCAACCAGTTCCGCCCCGATCGCGGGCTGCAGGCCGACCTGTGGGGACCGGGCATGGGCACCCTGCCCGAGCACGAAGAAATCCTGCCCGAGCTTGCCCCCGAACCTGACGACATCGTGCTGGTCAAGCATCGCTACAGCGCCTTCCAGCGCTCGAACCTTGAACGCCTGATGCGGGCGCGCGGGCGCGACCAGCTGATGATCTGCGGCATCTATGCCCATATCGGCTGCCTCGCCACCGCAGCCGAGGCGTTCCAGCTGGATATCGAGACATTCCCCGTGGCCGATGCCCAGGCCGATTTCAGCCGCGACAAGCACGACATGGCGATGGCGTGGATCGCCGCGACCTGCGGGGTGCCGATGCTGACAGCGGATGCCGTGGCATTGTTCGACACGGCCGGGGCGACATCATGCGCCTGACCGGGTTCGAGGGGAAAACCGCCATCGTCACCGGTGCCGCAGGTGGCATTGGCCAAGCCATCACCCGCTCCCTGCTGGAGGCCGGTGCACGTGTCGTCGCGACCGACCTAGGCACGGCGCTGACGGCAAGCCCGCCGCCTGCAGGCGCGATCGCCCATGCGCTCGACATCCGCGACGGCGCCGCGGTCGAGGCCCTGGTGGCAGGGGTCGAGGCCGCGCATGGCCCGGTGACACTGGGCGTCCATGCCGCAGGCGTGCTGTCGATCGGCCCGCTGTTGGAGCTTTCGTCCGAGGAATGGGACCGCGTGATCGGCGTCAACGCCACCGGCACGTTCCACGCGACCCGCGCGCTTGGCCGGGCGATCGCGCGAAACGGGGGCGGCGCGCTGGTCGCGGTCAGTTCCAACGCGGCGGGGATTCCGCGGCGCAACATGGGGGCCTATGCGGCGTCGAAAGCGGCGGCGACGATGCTGATCCGCTGCCTTGGGCTGGAGCTTGCCGCCGAGGGCGTGCGCTGCAACATCGTCGCCCCGGGTTCGACCCTGACGCCGATGCAGACCGGCATGTGGACCGAGGACGGCGGCGCGGGTGAACGCGCGGTGATCGAGGGCAATCTGGAGCATTTCCGCACCGGGATTCCCCTGAAAAAGCTGGCGACCCCCGAGGATATCGCGGGGGCCGTCCTGTTCCTTTTGTCGGACCAGGCGGGCCATGTGACCATGGCCGACCTTTACGTCGACGGCGGCGCGACACTGCGCGCCTGAGACCGCGCTAAAGCCGCGACGCGATCAGCGTCCACCAGGCGTCCAGCGTGGGGTCGCGGGCCAGTTCGTCAAAGCTGGCCTCGACCCCCATCCGCTTCAGTTCGGCCGAGAAAGTCATGACGGCAATGGAATCCAGCCCGTAAAGGACAAGGTTCTCGGACGGGTCGATCTCGCAATCGTCCTCGATCATCCCGGCGACGCGGGCGGCCAGCCATTCGGCGCTGATTTCGGTCTTTTCGGCAATATCCATCGGGTTTCCTTTCAGGCGGTCTCGGCAATAAGGCTGTCACGCAGGCGGCGCTTGTCGATCTTGCCCACGGCGGTCAGCGGCAGTTCAGGCAGGATGCGGAAGCGGTCGGGCAGCTTGTATTCCGCCACGCCCGCATCAAGCAGGTGGCGGCGCAAGGCAGGCGGGCTTAGCCTGCCTGTCCCGTCGCGCAGGACAAGAAAGGCGCAGCTTTTTTCGCCCAGGTGGGCGTCGGGCGTGGCGACCAGCGCGGCATGGGTGATGTCGGGATGGCGCATCAGCAGGTTCTCGACCTCTTCCGACGCGATCTTCTCTCCGCCCCGGTTGATTTGGTCCTTGATCCGCCCGACCACGCGCAGATAGCCGCCTTCGCGCACGACGACGTCACCCGAGTGATAGAAACCGTCCGCGTCAAAGGCCTGCGCATTGTGTTCGGGGCTGCGGTAATAGCCCCGGAAGGTATAGGGACCGCGCGTCGCCAGCGCGCCCGGCACACCATCCGGCACCGGATGGCCCTGGTCGTCCAGTACGCGGATTTCGTCATCGGGGCTGATGGGCCGGCCCTGCATCGCGAACACGATCCCGTCGGGATCGTCCAGCCGGGTATAGTTCACCAGCCCTTCGGCCATGCCAAAGACCTGCTGCAGGCGGCAGCCCAAAATCTCGGGCACGCGCCGCGCCGTCGCCTCGGCAAAGCTGGCGCCACCGACCAGCATCAGGTCCAGAGTCGCCAACCCCGCCCGGCGTTCGGGCGATTCTTCGACGGCGCGCAGCCACAGCGCGACGGCGGGTGGAACCAGCGGGACCATCGTGACGCCCTCGGCCTCGATCAGATCGAAACAGGCCAGAGGCTCGGGGCTGGCGGCAAGGATGACGGTGCCCCCGGCATGAAAGACGCCAAGCGCGCCGGGCGAACTGAGCGGAAAGTTATGCGCCGCCGGCAAAGCGCACAGGAAGCGCGTGGCAGAGGTCACGCCGCAGATCTCGGCGCTGGCCCGGACGCTGTAATCATAGTCATTATGGGTCCGCGGAATCAACTTGGGCGTTCCCGTGCTGCCACCCGAAAGCTGGAAGAAGGCGACCTCGTCCGCGGGGCTTGGCCCTGCACCGGCAGGCAACTCCGGGCCAGCGGTCAGCCAGTGGGCAAGGCTGCTTTCGGGCGCATCCTCGCCCAGCAGCAGGACATGCCGCGCCCCCGCTTCTCGCAGCTCGGCGGCAAAGGCATCGTCGCGGAAAAGCTCGTGCCCGCGCGATCCGATGACCACCGCTGGCTGGATCTGGCGGGCATATTCGGCCATCTCCATCCGTCTGTGGCTGAACAGCGCATTGACCGGGGCGACCCCGATGCGCAGCAGGGCGAAGAAGACGACATAGAACTCGGCCACGTTCGGCAATTGGACCAGCGCCCGGTCGCCCTGCGACAGCCCCGCCTCGGCCAGTCGGGCCGCCAGGTTGCGCGACATCCGGTCCAGCTTGGCATAGGTGACGCGCCGGTCGCCGCAGACGATCGCAACAGCCTCGGGCTGGGCGGAAAGCTGAGCGTCGAGGATCTGAGTCAGGGGCTGGTCGATCCAGTATCCGGCATCGCGGTAATGCCGCGCCTGATCCTTGGGCCAGCGGGTGAATTCAATCATGACGAGAATCCTGTTCTGAAAATCCGCGGGCGGCTGCGACACAAATGCGCGCAACCGTCAAAGCCCGCTTGACGGCGCAAAATAGTCGAGTATTTTTATCCGGCTTTCTCTCTCGAAGCAAGCCGGCCCGCGACAACGTCGCGGGCCAGCCAGCCTCTTCCCCCTAACTTGCATCACATTTCGCAAGCCCGCGGACGGGACGCTTTTCCATGACGCAACAAACCATTTCCCCCACCCAGCAGCTGACCCTTGCGCAGCTGGATTTCTGGGAAGAATTCCGCCTGCATCCGGGCGAGGCGGTGTCGACCGTCGCCCATGCGATCGAATTCACCGGACCGACCGATCCCGACGCACTGGCGCGCGCCATTGGCCGTACCATCGCCGAAACCGACGTTCTGGCCCTGCGCTTCGATGACGGGCCGAATGGCCCCAGACAGGGCCTGGACCTGGCGCGACGGCCCGCGCTGCGCCTGATCGACCTGTCCGGCCACCGCCAGCCGCGCGAGCATGCCTTTGCGATGATGCAGGCCGACGTCGCGGCGCCGCTGGATCTGGCCCGCCAGCCGCTTTCGGCGCAATGGCTGCTCCGTCTTGGTCCCGAGCACCTGATCTGGTTCAACCGCGGCCATCACATCGTGCTGGACGGCTATGCGATGGGCATGATCGAGGCTCGTGCCGCCCGCCTTTACGCCTTCGAGACGGGCTCGGGCGATCCCGGCCAGCCGCTGGGCCGCTTTGCCGATTACCTGGCAGAGGAGGCAGGCTATCGCGCCTCGTCGCGCCATGTCGCGGATGGCCGGCATTGGCAGGCCGTGCTGACCGCCTGCCCACCGCCACGCGTGCTGACCAAGGGGTCAGAGAATTATCCCGCCGAAGACCTGTCCCATGAACAGTCGCTGGAGGACCTGCAGGCCGACCTGCTCGCGCGAAGCGCGGAATGGGGCATGGGCTGGCCGGACCTGCTGACCGTGCTGTGCGCCGCCTGGGCCGCGCTTCACCTGCAGGACGCCTCGGCCGAGCGCCGCGACGATGCGGGTCAGATCGTGATGCCGGTCTGGCTGCCCTATCTCAGCCGGATGGGCAGCGTCGCGATCGGTGTGCCGGCGCTGGTCGTGAATATCCTGCCCTTCC
Organism: Paracoccus sp. KR1-242; assembly: GCF_049446195.1. Lineage (NCBI taxonomy): Bacteria > Pseudomonadati > Pseudomonadota > Alphaproteobacteria > Rhodobacterales > Paracoccaceae > Paracoccus > Paracoccus sp. KR1-242. The sequence continues at coordinate 163,756 of NZ_JBMSED010000001.1, read as the reverse complement.
GCGCGGCGCTGGAACCGGCGGAACCGTTGGGCCCCGCCGTCACCCGCCTGTGTGGCGAGCTGCGCAAGCTGCGCCGTCACGGGCGCTACCGCATCGAGCAGATCGCCGCCGATCACGGGCTTGGACAGTCCGAGCGGTTCTTCTTTTCGCCGCTGATCAACATCCTGCCCTTCGATCCGGCCAATTTTCCCGGTTGCACGACGCAGCGCCACGTCCTGTCGAACGGGCCGGGCGATGGGTTCAACATCACCATCCGCGCGGATTCGGCCGCGGGCGGGATGCAGCTTCTTCTGGGCGCCGATCCGACCCTGACCCCGCCCGCGGATTTCGCCCGGCATCGGCGTTCGCTGCCGCAATTCCTGCGCGACGCCCTGCGGGCCGGTGCCGCGAACCGCGCGATCGCAAGCCTTCTTCCGCGGTTCGAGACCGCCTGACCTGTGCAAAAGAAAGTTTGCAGATTTTTTGTGGAAAGCGGTTTTTTCCCCTTGCGCCTCCCCGCGCGGTCCCATAAATCACCGCTCACCGAAGGCGACGAGCCAACGGGATGGAGTGCGGGCGTAGCTCAGGGGTAGAGCATAACCTTGCCAAGGTTAGGGTCGTGAGTTCGAATCTCATCGCCCGCTCCAAAATCTTCCGGAAGGAAGAAAACGAAAAGCGGCCTTCGGGCCGCTTTTGTTTTTTCCAGCATATCTCAACCGGCTGGCTGGCAGGCGCAACCGACACAAAGGGTTGACCAAACCGGCTTCCCTGCGCTTATTTTATACTCGTATGGCAGGATCGGGCGTCTTGGCCCGTGTTTCGCAAAGCGGGGTGCGCCATGTCAGCCGTAGATCGCGTGATTCAATCCAAGCTTGACCACTTGGGGGTGCCGCTGCGCGTGCAGTTGCCATCCGGCGCAAAGCTCGGCCGCAACGATGCGGCGGTCGAGATCGTCTTTCACGATTCGGCGGCGCTTGGGCCGCTTGCCACCGGAAACCTTGGCGCGCTCGGCTCGGATATCGTCTCGGGCAAGGTTTCGGTCCAGGGCGGGATGCGCGATCTGATGCATGTGGTGGCAGCACTGGTCCCGGACGAAGGCCAGCCGCAGCGTCCCCGGCCCTGGCAGCGGGCATGGTGGAACCTTGCCTCGATCATGCGCCACAGCCGCGACCGCGACGCGGCGCAGATCCGCTTTCACTATGATGTCTCGGACGATTTCTACCGGATCTGGCTGGACCCGTTGCAGGTCTATTCCTGCGCCTATTTCCGCGACCCGAACATGGATCTTTCTCAGGCGCAGGTCGCGAAACTGGACCATATCTGCCGCAAGCTGGACCTGCGGCCAGGTGAACGCTTCGTCGATATCGGCGCGGGCTGGGGCGCGCTGCTGTTCCACGCGGCCGAGACTTACGGCGTCGACGCGACCGGCATCACCCTGTCCCAGAACCAGTTCGATCATGTCACGCGCCAGATCCAGGAACGGGGGCTGGGCGACCGCGTCAGGATCCTGCTTTGCGACTATCGCGATCTTTCGCCCGAGCAGCCTTTCGACAAGCTCGCCTCGGTCGGGATGTTCGAACATGTGGGGCGCGCCAACATGGCGACCTATTGCAAGCGCATCCACGACCTGCTGCGGCCCGGCGGAATGGCGCTGAACCACGGGATCAGCGTGACCGGCGTGGACGAGGCCATTGTCGGCGGCGGCATGGGCGATTTCATCGAGAAATACATCTTCCCCGGCGGCGAGTTGATCCATGTCAGCCAGGCCATCCGGCAACTCTCGCTGGCCGGGCTGGAGATGGTCGATACCGAGAACCTGCGCCCGCATTACGCCCGGACGCTGTGGTGCTGGTCCGACCGCCTGGAATCCCGCCTGACCGAGGCCGAGGCCGTGCTGCGCAAGACTCTTTCAGTCGATCGCGCGGCCGAGGTCCTGCGCGCCTTCCGCCTGTACCTTGCCGGCTGCGCGCTGGCCTTCGAGGAAGGCTGGACCGCGCTTTATCAGATCCTGTTGACCCGCCCCGACGACACGGGGGCCGCATCCGACCTGCCAGGCACCGGATCCTCTTATCCTTTCCGGCGAGATTATATCTATGAACCCCGGTAGCCTTGAAGGCGCTTCACGCGCAAAACGGCGTCTTGCACCCCGCGACCGAAGCGGCTAAACCCGCACCGATACACCGACAACGGCGGGTTGGCGGAGAGGTTACGCAGCGGATTGCAAATCCGTGAAGACCGGTTCGATTCCGGTACCCGCCTCCATTTTCCCTGACAATCGACATGACTGCGCCTTTGGCCGATCGCGGCGTGTTCGCGTCCGTCCGCGCGGTCGCCTCTGGCCCATGCCGCATGAAAAAGGGCGCGGACAACATGTTCCGCGCCCTGCTCTTGTTTCTTCAGGCGTTTTCAGTAGCAGCCGACGCGTGCGATGCGGCCGTCCTTGCCGATCTCGACGTTCAGCCGGGTCGGACGGAAGTCCATCGTCACCGGCTGGTTCGGGCCGATCACGCGGTTCCCTTCGGGCAGGGTCAAACCGTCGAGCACGGATTTCGGCTGTCCGACAAGGTTCTGAAAGCGCGACGCGCCGCAGGCATCCTCGCCCGGAAGGGTCGCGGGCGCGTCGGGCGCCTGCGGCTCTGTGCAACCTGCAAGCACCGAAAGCGAAATGGCCACCAGGATCATGCGCATGGCGATCAACCGCAATCGATGTTGTAGATGTTGCCCGACGCATCAAGACGGAAGACGATGCGCAGCGGGTCGTATTCCTGCGGCTCGATCCCGCGATATTCGACAACGCGGTATTCGCGGGTGATGCCCAGGCCGGGGATCACGGTGCCCGGCTGGCCAAGCGCCGAGATGTAGCTTTTGGCGTGGCACGCATCGGGTTCGCGCGATTCGAGGCCGGTCACCCCTGCAACCGGCGCCACCGGCACGGGGGCGACGACGGGCGCAGTTTCCGGCGCCGTCGCAGGCGCGCAGGCGGCCAGCGGGGCAAGGGCGGCAAGGACGAGAAGTGGTCGGATCATCGCAAGGTCATCCAGCGTGCAAGGAAAAAATACGCCGGCATCATAGGGGCGACCAAAGAAGAATTGAAGCCGCGCCTGCCGGTTCCCGCAGGATCGTGCCCACAGGGCCGCAGCGGGACGGTCTTGCCGCGCGGGGCCGAACTGCCCCGAACAGTGCTGAACCTCTCGCCCGTTCAGCCAAGAAGACCCCCTTCTCATGTGCCGTCCGACTGCTTGCGCTGCACCTTCAACCGACGCGCATCCGTTTCCCTTGCGTGCAGGTCTTCCAGCGCCTGGACGCGGCCGAATTCGCGCAGTGCCGCGCCCCGCGCGGCCTGATAGCCGGGCATCATCTGCTCAAGCTCCACCTCGGCCCGGCCAAGTGCGCGGCTGCGGTCCCCGGCCAGCGCATTGGCAAGCCGCGCGCCCGACAGGGAATGCGCGGCCTCGCTGTCGTAAAGGGCCTGCAGCTCCTCGGTCAGCGTGGTGATGCGGGCGCGGGCGGCCTCGACATGGGCGCGATAGGCCGCGAAGCGCCGCATCTCCAGATCGGATTTCAAGCGCGCGAGATCGGCCAGACGGGCGATGGATTCCCCGATGTGGCTCATCTCGATGCCCGCGGCCGAGCTGCAGGCGATCCACCCCAGCCCTGGCGGACCTTTCTGCGCATCGCCTCGGCAAAACGGATTGCGGCGGCGACGGGGGCGAAATGCTCCGAGCGGATTTCCTGCCCGATCTCGACGGTCGCATGCAGCGCGCGGGCGCAGGGTGGATCGGACCAGATCGGGACCTGATGGCGGCTAGCGCGCTCGCGGATCTGGCGCGCAATCTCGTCCACCCCTTTGGCAAGGCAGACCGGGGCGCGTCCGCTGCCGCGCTTCCACTCCAACGCGACGGCGTAATGGGTCGGGTTGACGATGACCACATCGGCGCGCTCGACATCCGCCAGCATCGAGTTCAGAGCGATGTCGATCCCTTTCTGCCGCCGCGCGGCCTTCAGATGGGGATCGCCCTCGCTGTCCTTGTGCTCGTCCTGCATCTCTTGCCGGGACATGCGGTGGCGACGCTGATAATCCAGATGCTTCCACAGAAGGTCGATCAGCGCGAAGCCCACCCCGATCGCCAGCGCCAGGTGAATGGCGCGCGTCGTGACCAGCCTGAGCCCGTCCACCCATTGCAGATCCGACATGCCCCCCGCGCTCAGCATCCCGCCCAGCAAAGAGCGGAACAGAAGGACACCGCCCGCCCCCAGCAAACCGACCTTGGCGACCGATATGCCAAAGGCGGACAGGCCCGCGCGGCCCAGCTTCTGCCCGGCATTGCGCATGGGGTCGATCCGCCCCGGATCCGGCAGCAGCTTTTTCGGCGTGAAGGTGAAGGCACGCTGCAGGATCAGGCCGGCCAGCACCGGAACCGCGATGACCGCAACGAAACCCAGCACCGCCAGCATCGCGTTTCCGGTCAGCGCCCGCGCCAGATCCATGACGGATTTGCCACGCCCATCCGGCCAGGGCTCGGCCCCCAGTGCCCGCGCCGCCATGCGCGTCCAGGCGGGCGCGAGCGAGGTCGCGGCCAGCGCCATCGCCGCCCAGAAGCCCAGATACATCAGCGCACTGCCCAGCTCGGCCGAACGCGGAATGTCGCCTTCTTCGCGCGCGCGCCGCAGCTTCTGTTCCGAGGCGACGTATTGCTTGTCGTCGTCCTCTTCGCTCATGGCAGGTCGCTTTGCATGACATCCAGAACCGCGCGCGCCCAGCCCGACAGGATCGCCGGGGTCAGCAGGGTCAGCGCCACCAGCGCCAGCAGGATTGCGGCAGGGGCAGCGATCAGCATCATCGGCAGGGCGGGCATCGCCTTGCTCGCCATCCCGGTCAGGATCTGGAACAGGTAGCCGCCAAGGATGAAGGGCCCGGCCAGAACCAGCGCCAGGACAAAGCTACGCCCGATCAGCCCCAGCGCGGTCGGCAGTAGCTCGGCCACCTGCGGCCATGACCCGACCGGACGAAGGACCAGGCTTTCCCGCAGCAGATCGCAAAGCAATGCCGGCATTCCCAGCGCCATCAGCAGCGCGAGCCCTGCCAGCGACAGAAGGTTGCCGATCGGGTGCGGGGCGAATTCGTTGACGCCCCCCACCAGTTGCGACAGCGAAGTCGTGGCCGCAATCGCCGCCGCCGCGATGTCAAGCGACAGCGCCATCAGCCGCACCAATCCTCCCAGTACCAGGCCGGTCACGATTTCGGCGCCGGCAAGCAGCGCAAGGCCGGTCATCGTCCTGATCGGGGGGGCAAGGCCCGCGTGTTCGGCCAGCAGGGGCGTCATCGACATGGCGATCGCGACCCGCAGCCGGACGGGCAGGATGCGCAGTGAAAATCCCGGCATCGCCAGCAGGCAGGACTGGACCCGGCAATAGGTCAGAAGCAGCACCGGCAGCATTGCCTGAAGCCGCGCATCGGCCAGAAGTGCGGTCATGCCGTCACCGTGCCGCACAGCCGGACACGCGCGGCTGGATCGATTTCGTCCAGTCCGATCACCGGCAGCGCAACGCTGGCCGAGGCCAGCATCATCCGCACCAGCCTGCGGCGATGGTCTGGAACCGCAAGGACCGCCTCGGTCGGTGCGGGCAGGGTGGCAACAAGCTTGCGCAGCGCCTCGGCCAGGCGTTCCTGCAGCTGCGGCAGGGCGGCATTGCCGCCGCGCCCGGCCTCGGCTTCTGCGCGGGTCAGCTCGGCTTCCCATTGCGGGTGAAGCTGAAGGATGTCGAGATGACCGTCCGCACCGGCAAACTGCTCGCAGATCTGCCCTCGCATCCGGCGGCGGACCAGTTCATAGGCCGCCTCGGGCGTGGTCGCGGCCCGGGCCTCGTGCACCGCGTCGGTGATCAGGACGAGGTTGCGGATCGACAGCCGCTCCTCCAGCATTCCGCGCAGGACGGCCAGCAGCAGCTCCGGCGAGACCTTTTCGGGGATCATCGCATCGAAGAAGCGCTGGTTCAGCTGGGCGCGGTGTTCGTCCGACAGGTTCCCCAGCTCGCGGATCATGCGCTGCATCGAGGTCATGGTCAGCAGCGCCGGAAGGTTGGACTTCACCACCTCCATCAAGTGTGTCGACAGCACCTCCATCGGGGCGACCACGGTGGCCCCCGCCATCGCGGCATCGTCCTGCTGTTCGGGGGCGATCCAGCGTGCGGGACTGGAATAGACCGGCTCGCGCACCTCGTCGCCGCGGATGCCCGCCAGGACCTGTTCGGGACCCAGCGCCAGCACACCCTGCGGACGCAGTCGTCCCCGTCCGCGCACCACGCCTTGCAAGCGGATGACATATTCGCCGTCATCAAAGCCGGTGCCGTCGGTGATGCGCACATCGGGCAGAATGACGCCATAGCTGCGCGCGACATGCAGGCGAAGATTGGTGATCCGCTGGCCAAGCCCCCTGCCCTGGTCAAGGGCGCTGACAATCAGCCCGGCTCCGATCTCGACGCTGATCTCCTCGGTATCCAGAACGTCGCCGATGCGGGTCTGGGCGGGGGCTGCGGGTGCGGGCTCGACCGCGGTGGGGGGAGCGTGGGCGGCCGTGATCTCGCGCCGGCGGATGAACCAGGCGGCGGCGCCCAGCCCCGTGGCCAGCGTCACAAAGACCAGCGTGGGCATTCCGGGGACCATGCCAACCACCGCCATCCCCCCGGCGACCACTGCCGGTACCTGCCAGTTCGAGACGAGCTGCTTTGACAGCAGATCCGCGGTCGTGTCCGTTGCGCCCCCGCGCGACAGCAGCAGCGCCGCTGCCATCGAGGTGATCAGCGCCGGGATCTGCGTGACCAGACCGTCGCCGATGGTCAGTCGGGAATAGGTCGCCAGCGCCTCGGTCACGGGCATGGAATGAACCAGAATGCCCGCCGCCAGTCCGACGAACAGGTTGATCAGCGTGATGACCAGCCCGGCAATCGCGTCGCCCTTGACGAATTTCGACGCCCCGTCGAGCGAGCCGAAGAAGCTGATCTCGCGCTGTTCCTGGATGCGGCGGCGCTTGGCTTCGTCATGGTCGATCGCGCCCGAGTTCAGGTCGCCGTCGATGGCCAGCTGCTTGCCCGGCAGCGAATCCAGCGCGAAGCGGGCCGAAACCTCGGCCATGCGCCCCGAACCCTTGGTGATGACCATGAAGTTCACGATCGAGATGACAGCAAAGACGGTCAGCCCGACCAGCAGCGAACCCCCGGCGACGAATTCGGCGAAGCCGTTGATGACATGGCCCGCCGCCATCGGCCCATTCTGCCCGTTGGTCAGGATCAGCCGGGTCGAGGAGACGTTAAGCGACAGCCGCATCAGCAGCGATACCAGCAGCAGCACCGGGAAGGCCTGGAAATCCGTAGGCTTCTCGACCAGGGCGGCCATGACAAGGATCAGCGTCGCCACGGCGATCGAAAGCGCGATCCCGACATCCAGCACCGGCGCGGGCAGCGGCAGGACCATCGACAGCACGATGATGACCAGCCCCCCGGTGATGATCATCGGCCGCAGCGGCAGGCGGGCCTGGGGAACGGCTTCGGCGATGCTCATTGCCCGGCTCCGTCGGCGTCCGCGGGGGCCAGCAGCATGTCTGCCGTCCAGCCCGGCCCGTCAAGCATCCCCGAACGCCGCAGGAAGATCAGCACCCGCAGCCGTCCCGCCGGGTCGAGCCGACGCAGATCCACGTCGATGCCGGGATCCAGTGGCTTGCCGTCCAGCAGGTCCTGCGTGGCGGCCGCGATCAGCGCCTCGGCACGGTCCCGCCCGGTATCGACGAGAGGAGGGGCAGCCAGCGCCGCGGCGACAAGCGCGGCGGCGATCACGACGCCCTCTTCAGATCGCGCAAGGCGTTTTCAAGATCGCCGAAGGTGGGGCGGACATGTTCCGGCGCGGCCTGGCGCCCGACCTCGACGCACAGGTTCGTCGCGTGCTGATGCAGCCCCGCGATCAGCACCGACTTGATGACATCGTAGAAGGACTGGTCCTGACGCATCACGGCCTGCAACCTGTGGGCAAAGGGCGCGACCAGCGCATAGGCAAGAAAGACCCCCAGGAAGGTGCCGACCAACGCGCCCCCGATCATCTTGCCCAGCACCTCGGGCGGCTGGTCTATGGCGCTCATCGTCTTGATGACCCCAAGCACCGCCGCGACGATACCCAGTGCCGGCAGCGCATCGGCCATGTTCTGCAAGGCGTGGGGGGCGTGCATCGCCTCGTCCTCGATCAGCCGGATGCGCTGGGACAGCATCTCCTCGACCTGATAGGGATCGTCATAATTCAGGCTGGCCGAGCGCAGCGCGTCCGAGATCAGCGAGACCGCCTGCTTGTCCTGCAGGATGCGCGGAAAGGACTGGAACAGGGGAGAATTGTCGGGATCCTCGATATGGCTTTCCAGATCGACGGGGCTGGCCCGTGCCGTGCGCAGCAGCTGGAACAGCAGACACAACACGTCCTGAATGTCGGATTCCTGCCATTTCGGTCCCTTCAGCGACCGACCGACCCCGCCAAGAGCGCTTTTGATCACCGCGGTTTCGTTCGCCAGCAGGAACGATCCCAGCGCGGCGCCCCCGATCATCATCAGCTCATAGGGCAGCGAATGCAGGATGACCGCCAGCTTGCCCCCCGCCAGGATATAGCCGCCGAAGACCATGGCGAAGGTCAGGACGATGCCAAGCATTCCAAACATGAGCGGCTCCTAGTTTCCCTTGGCGCGCAGCGCGCCCATGTATGAGGTCAGCACCGCCGCCTGCCCCGGCTCGACCGAGGCCATGATCCGCGCCCCTGTCTGCGGTTCGACCCGGACAAGGATCTGCGCGGCGAAATCGGGCGGCAGGTTCGACAGCACCATCGCCGCCTGCTCGGGCTTCATCTGGTCGTAAAGCGCGATAATGCGGGCGATGTCGTCGGTCTGCACCTGCCCGGCGGTCTGATCCTGGTCGCGCAATTGCTGGCGGATGCGGCGCAGCTCGACCAGCTTCTGCGTCAGCTGGCTCTCTGCGCTGGCCAACTCGGCCTTGCGACGTTCGATATCCTGCAGGTAACGCTCGATTCGCTGTCCGCGCTGATGCAGCGTCTGGGCCAGCGCCACCGCCTCGGGCACGTCGCTGCACCCTTCCAGAAGGGCCGCAGGCTCGGCATGGGCACTGAGCCGAGACAGCCCCCCCGCCAGCGAGACGGCCTGGACCGCGGCGGCCAGCGCCATCACGCCACCGGCAAGCTGAAGCAAGGGCCTAGGCATCCAGCATCTCCGCGGCAGGGGCACGACGACGGCGGCGCAGGCGCGCGGCGGCAGGCGCCGCCTCGGAGAACTTCTTCTGCAGCACCCAAAAGGCACGCTCTTCCTTCGCGCGCTCGACCTCGTTGGCCAGTCCCTCGGTCGCGACCGTGGCTTCGGTCTTGGCGGCATGGATCGCGCGTTCCAGCCGGGCGATCTCGCTTGCCATGACGGCGATCGCGCCACCCAGCCCGGTTTCCAGGTCGTTCAGCCGTCGTAACCGCCGTGCCAGGACGAAGCAGAAGAACCCGACCCCCAGCGAAAAGGTCAGCAGCGCACATTGCAGGATCTGCGACAGGTTCATTGGATGCGGAACTCCGTGATCAGGATGTCGCTGAATGCCTCGCGCCCGAGGACATAGACGGCGCGCGTGGCCAGTTCGTCGCGGATGATGTCCAGAATGCCGCGCCGCTCGAACGCGGCGGGTTCGATCCCGGCAAGGAAACTGTTGCAGGCATCCGAGAGGCGCGGCAGCAAATGCTGGACCTCGTCGCGATGGGTCGCATCGGTCTCGATCTGGACCGACATGACCAGAGTACGGAACTGCGGCCCGGAAAGGGTCAGCGCGATCTGCGGCAGCGCGACGAACTGGACCTGCGGCACCGGCTCGGCTTTCGCGGTCGCCTCGTGCGGTTTCAACAGGGACAGGGGCGCCCAGTAGCCTTGATAAGTCGAGATGAAGCCCGCCCCCAGCAGTGCAGCGACCAGCAGAAGGGGCAGGACCCGTTTCACGCCGCCGCGCTGGGGCGGATTCTGCGATGTCGCAGGGACTGCATGGGCCATGTGATTCTCCGTCGATATGTCGATCGGATACCATCCACGGGCTAACCAATTCTTAACAAGGTTCACCATTGCCAAAGTCTGCGTAGTGGTGCGTATGCAGATGTATCAATATGTTAACCATAGATCATCCTTGCGCAGCGCTGTCCGCGCTTGCCCGTGTTAATGTGCTCATGCAATTATGATGCAAGTAACGTATCTAGGATGGAGGCTCTACTTGCCTATTATCAAAAAACGCCTCACGAAGACGGGCATCGCCGACATCAAGTTCACTACCGCTGGGCAACAGGAGTATCAGGACACCGTTAACAGCGAGTTAAGGATGACGGTCGGCAAGGACACCAAAGCCTTCATCGTCAAAAGCTCCTACAAGGGCCTACCGCGATACACGACGCTGGGGCACTTCCCTGCCATGCTTCCTGACGAGGCTCTAGAACTAGCGCGGGCATATCGGTCCCATTTCAGCAAGCACGGCACCTGGCCTGACGCGAAGCGCGAAGAAGCCACGCTGCGCAATGCCCTCGCCAGCCGTGAGAGGCAGATGAACCGGAAGGAGATGCGCGAACGCTCGATCCGGCAGTCGAACAACACCATCAACCTCTATTTCAGCGACTGGTTCGACATTCCTCTGGCCTCGATCACCCGGCCAATGCTGGAAGACCGCTATGAAGCCATTTACAGCAAGAAAGGCTTGCCGCGCGGTGTTGGGCCGAAGCAGCGCGGAACACAGCCAACGGCGTCAGCGGCCAAGCAAGCCATCAAGTATCTGCAAGCCGCCTATAGTCGCGCTCTCATTGACTACCCGAATGCTGGTCTGAACCCGGCGATCTTCTACAAGTTCGAGTTCCACGACACTACGCCCAAGAAGCGGGAGTATCCTGCCACACCCGAAGGCCTAGCAGCGATCTGGGACGCCATCCTCAAGCGCAATGACCGGCTGTCTTCGGTGTTCTTCGCCATCAAGCTCTACACCGGCCTGCGCATCCCTAGTCTGACCAATGTGAAATGGTCTGACGTGGACCTCGACAATGCGATCTTGACCATCCGCGAGAGCAAGCGCCGCGAGGTGTTCAAGCTGCCTCTCAGCCGTCAGTTGGTCGAGTTCTTCAAACTGTTGCCCCGCACCAGTTCCGAATGGTGCTTTCCGTCGCCCAACAGCGCAAGCGGACACGCGGAAAACAAAACCGCGACTTGGTTGCCATGCACCATCCATGACATGCGGCGCATCTGGCGCACGGTGGCAAAGCTGGCGGGTGTCAGCGACCACCATGTTCGCCTACTCGGACATTGGAAAACCGATGAGGAAGGCAATGCGCCGGAGCAGTCCGAAGCCTATCTTCTGCAAATGTGGACATTCATCGCGCCAGATCAGCAGAGAATTAGCGACAAGCTGGACGAGTTAATTGCCGGGCAACCCCTTACCTCAATGCAGGTAATTGCCGACGGCTTTTGAAGCTTGCGGACCCTTATATAGCTTTGCTAGGATGCAATTAACCGGGCGCGTATGACCGGGGAAACAAGGAGAAAGGCCACGCAACCTTGTTTCCCGCTTTATGCGGCTGGTGAACCCATGTCCGAACAAATCGACCTACTCATCTCAACTGCCCACATAGATGCATGGGGCAAAGCGCGTGGCGTTGAGGGCCTTGCACAAACGCTGTCTTGGATGCGAACAAATCCGAGGAAACGCGACCTTCCGAAACCACCTTGCGTCAAACTTGGCCCGCGGCTGCATTACCGCGAAAGCGTCTTGGAAGCCGTTTTGCGCGGCGAATACTCAAATTAATCAGATAACAGCCGCATTATCTCATATATGGAATAATGCGGCCTATCTAACTCTTTGCTATATAAACGACCTCGTCGCGCTATAATGTTTGCAACAGCGCAACATTATAGCGAGATCGTTCCTAATGCGCCCGCAACCAATTCCGATTATTGAACCGACCGTCATTCTGCCGAATGGCTCCCGCCTAAAACTCGCGTCCGGTGCAACTCAACATGTGCCGCGTGTCGCCAGAGACACTAACGCAGAGATTGGCCGCAGTCTCGAAGACCGCAAGTTCGGCGACTCCCCAACAGCCTATGTCAGCGCCGCCGCAGAGTCGGTTCAGACCTGCCGCGAGGCCGCTGCCGTGCTGGACGGTGCCAAGCGCCACCTGAACGCCCTGCGCGTCGGCATAGACATCCTCACAGGCACCAGCATCAGCTATCCGGCCATTCTTGCCAGTAAGCCAATCGTAGCGGCGGCGCTTGAGATGCGCGCCACAGCCGACTGCCTGCGCGCCTTCGATCCCCAAGCCGCCGAAGCCGAGCTAGGGCCGATCATCGACGGTCTCAGGCAGGTAGAGACGCAACTGACCGGCGACATTGCCACGGCTGAGAAGCGCATTGCGGCCGCAGAGACTGAGGCCCGGCGCTGCGCTGGTGCCGCATATGCGGCCTCGGCGGGCCATGCAGAGGCGCTGAAGCGTTTCACCGAGCTTGGCCTCAAGGACATGCTGCCGAGGGACTGGCCCAAGGGCATCACGGCTCAGGGCGCGGCGCAGCTTGTCAAAGACGCTGTGTCTCAGCGCCAGATGGCACGGCACGAGAAACGCGACAGCAAGAACACCGCCGAAGCTGTCGCCAAGATCATGCGGGAGGGCTGAGCATGGCTCTCATCGAACGCGCTCGCAGCTTGGCGACCCGGATCAAGAACGCCTATGCAGTCGGCATGGGGGCGGCGGGTTCCGCTGCTTTCCCCTTGCCCTATTCAGGCGGCAATGTGCCAGCCTCTTGGCCGTGGAACTTCTGGCAACAAGGCCGTGACCCGATCAGCGCCACGAACAACCCGACCGTTGCAGCTTGCACTGATGCCTATGCCCATACGATTGCTTCCTTGAAAGCCCACCATGTCCGCCAGCTTCCGAACGGTGGCCGTCAAGTAATTCGTGACTCTCCAGCCGCCAGGTTCTTGCGGACCCCGAACGGTTATCAGACCCGCTCGGACTTCATGCTCAATTTCATCAAGTCGCTGCTCTACACCGGCAACGCCTATGGCGCTGCAATGCGTGATGATCGCAATCAGATTAAAGCGGTCCACATTCTGCATCCAAACACCACCCGCCCATTGGTGGACTGGGAAAGTCAGACGGTTTACTACGCTGGCTTCTATTCGGACCTAATGGAGTGGGATAGCTCATATGTGATCCCGGCAAGGGATATGTTGCATGTGCGCCTTTACACGCCGAGACACCCTTTGATTGGCGTCAGTCCGATTGAGAATCTTGCGCTCGATATTATGGCAAACAATGCGATCATGTCGCATCAGGCGCTATTCTTCACCAATATGAGCCGCCCCAGCGGTATCATTTCCGTTCCTGATAAGCTCAATCGCGATCAGATGCAGACGCTTCGCGAAGCTTGGTATGCACAATCACAGCAACTCAATAGCGGCGGAGTTCCAATTCTTGCCTACGGGGCAAAATGGGAGCCGATGGTGATTAGCTCACAGGACAGTCAGCTAGTTGAGGCTTTCCGGCTTGGCGTCGAGGAAATTGCACGGGCTTTCCGGGTGCCGCTGCCGATGATCGGCGACATTCGCTATGCCTCTTACAACAATGTCGAACAACTGATTAGCAACTGGTTGGCGATGGGCCTTGGCTTTCATGTTGAACATCTGGAAGCCTGCATTGCTCGCTTTTTCGAATTGCCGCGTGATGAATCAATCCAGTTTGACGTTGATGGTCTGCTGCGCACCGACTTCCAAGCACGGGTAGACGCACTGACTAAAGGCATCACAGGCGGTCTGTATTCGCCGAACGAGGCCCGCAACAAAGAGGGCTTGCCGTCTGTGCCCTATGGCGATGAGCCGCGTTTGCAGGCTCAGGTCGTGCCGCTGTCGCAGATCGACATGGTGCAGTCAGCGCCGTCGGCACCAGCGGCCCCGGTTAACACCAATTCGGCGGATCCCGACATGATCAAACACCTGATGGCAGAAGTAGAGGAAGGGCTGGGAAATGACTGAGATTGTCCAAGCCAAGACCGAGGCGGCCTGGGTTCGCCGCGACCGCTTGAAGGCCGCCGCCGCGAGAGAAGCCCGCCCGTTCACCAACGCCGAAGTCATCACCGGTCTGACCAAGCTGCTGCAAAGCGAGCGCGAGCGTTCTGCCGCCAGCATCAAAGCAGTCCGCGACGAACTCCAAGAGAAGATCGGCGCTCTGACCGAGATGCAGCGGGAGCTAGACGGCCTCAAGTCGCAACTGTCCGACCTCAGCACCGCCATCAAGCATGTCGGGGCACATGCGCCAGATGCGCTTTACGCCAGCGTTACCGTGGAACGTCTCAAGGCCCTGAAGGCGGGCATGTCGAGCTATGCGGTCAGTTTCCTGCGGCAGCGGGCATCGCTGGACGGCCCAGCGGGCAAAGCGCTGTCTACTGCAATCAACGGGGATCAGCATGTTTGACCTCAGCCACGGCCCGACACATGAGCTGGCGCACGGCGTCACCGCCTGCCTGTCGCTGCTCCGTTTTGATGCCAAGCACTATAGCAGCATGATGGTCAATCTCTGGCCGAGAAGCATGAATCTCCGGTTTGAAGCCGAGGTGCCCAAGGACTTGCGAGATCGGGTGCATTCCTTGACAGCAATCGGCCCGCTTGCGCTGCTGCCGCAAGAGGAAATGCGGCTCGCAATGAAGCGTCAAAGCCTTGAGGATTTGAGCCTCCTATCCGAAGCCGACTTCTTGCGGCTAAGTGATGCGGCATTGACAAGGCACGAATACAAGACGGCGGTTTATGCAACCGCCGACTTCCTCATCCGGCATAAAAAGCAGATCAAGCGTGTCGGTGAAATGCTGGAAGCAGACGGCGAGATTCATATTCTTGCGCCGCTTCTGGTGCCACGGGACGCTGCACTGAAAGCCAACGTGAATGGGGGCCTCAATGCCTGGACGTTTTAGCCAGGTCCGCGTTTTGCACGCCGCGCAGCTTGCCCTTGGCTACTATTACGACCAGCGCCGCCGTGGTGACACTGGTGGCGCGCGGGTGGCCACGGTCGTCACCACCGAGGGCTATTACCGGCAGGCGGTGCCGATCTGCCATTTCGCCCTCTACACCGTCCTGTCGCTGAACCAGATCCGCAATGGGGAAATGTCCATGACGGCACAGGACGAAGCCGAGCAACTGGTGATGCTCGGTCTCGGAGACGCCCTCAATGCGCCCGGCGGCCATGCGGATATGCATGAGGCATTTCTTCTCGCGGGCTTCATCGACGCGCAAGATATCGACATGCAGATGGTGGGTCAGGCGCATGATGCATCCGGAGTCGTGGTGTTCAGCTTCGACAAGTTCGAGGCACTGGACGCGGCCTATGCCCGCCTGCGCAACATCCACCGGCAAACTGCTTCCGTGCCGCCCCCGAAGGTCGATGCTGTCGCGCTGCGCCCGTCCGTCTTTTCCGTGGCCCCTGAGGCCGTCGCCGACCTGCCGCGCATGTTCGACCGCCGCGCTGCTGAGGACGTTATCTTGCAGGCAAAGCTAGCTGCGGTGGTGCATCAAATGCGCTGATTGCCGTGCGCAGCCACGTGATGATGGCAACAACGCAATGCCCCGCTATCTCTATAGCCGAAGCAGCTAGGGCCGTTCTATCGCAGGGCATTTGCTGGATCAGCAAAAAACTCTCCTTAACGATAGCTTGCGGCCTGCGCGATCTCGCGCTGCAATGCTTGCCCCTACAGGTGCAAGGCATACATCATGGACATCAATACCTTATTACCACCCGAAACCGTCGACCCTCAGGATCATCCGAAGCTGAAGGCACTGGTCCGCCTATGGGACGGACTTGAGGCAATCGCACCCAACTGGGATACCGAAATTGGCCCGGAAGGGTGGGAACGTGATCGAACTCCGCTTTGGCATGCCAACCTCAGTCATATTACCATGCTTTGCATCACGGGTTTCATCGACACTGGCCCGGGAGGCGACATTGTAAAATTCCGCCACCACGCGCCGAAGCTGCTTCGCACATGTGAGCCTCCACAAGGCGACTGGGATGGCTTTCGCGATAGCGTCATAAATATACACGGCCTTTGGCAAGCAGCACTTGACACGCTGGAACCCTAGACCGGCCTGCGACGTATCCCGTAGTTCGTCTGAAGCTGGCGGTCTAGCTTGCCGGAGGTCAGCATCGAGCGCACCGCGTCGGTCAGATAGATGTCAATCTGCTTGTTGCCGCTCTGGTCGGTGGTTTCCTTGGTCTCAACCTGACTGCCGTTCTGGTTGTAGACGTTGACATAAGTATCCCCGACCAGCTTGTCGCCGCCGCTGCTGGCGGTGGAGCCTAGCGTCGGCATTGGTGCAACGCTGCGGCCCGCGACACTGGCTGAGACCGCCTGCAAGCCGGTGCTCATGCCCGGCATCGCAGGTGCCTGGACGATGTAGCGCGGCGACGTCAGCGCTGCTGGGGCAGATGCAGGGTCAGGGGAGCCGTAGCCACTCAGCGCCCAATCCGTCAGGAGTTTGACGAACTGGTTTACCTGCTGGCTGAACAGGAACTTCGCCATGTCTTTGAGCATGGAGTCGATCATGTCATTGAAGGCTTCACTGGCCGACTTCGAACCGTCGATGAGTTCGCCGAAGACATCGGTAAAGCTGTAGCCCATGATGCCGATGAGGTCGTCAATGCTCGACTTGGCTTCCCAGAAGTCCTGCACCATCTGATCGTATGCGATCTGAGCCGCCTTCACCTGATCGTCGCTTATGAGATTCTGATCCCTAAGAGCATTGGTGGCGTTGAAGAAGTCCTCAGCTTTCTGCCAAAGCCTGTCCACAGCGTCGATGGATTCTGCCATGCCGCTGTTGTAGATTTCCCAATCCTTATTGAGCGCGGCTTGAATATCCAGCCTTTGCTTCAAAACCGAATTCTGATTCTGCTGCAACTGGTATAGGCGAGTTTCATCGGCAATAGCCTGTTGGCGTCCAGCCTCAAGATCGTCAATAATCTGTGCGGTTTCGGGGCCGGGGATAATGTCGGCAATCATCTGATCGAATTGCGAGTTAATCTCGGAAATTCGTCCAGCGAGGTCTGCTGCATCCTCAGTCGCCCCGCTGAATAGAGCGTCTGTCTTGGCCTGCATCGCCGCGATATTGCTTCGCATGGTCTTGGCGGATTCCACCATCGACGCCAGCGACCCCTTTGCGTCCTCAAGGTTCTTGGCAAAGTTTCGGGTGTCCGTCACCTGCTGACCGGTCTCGTCCGTCATGCTCTTAAGCTGAGCGTCGGCATCTTTGAGATACTGGTCGATCAACGCCCGCTGCGCCGCGCTGTCCGTGGTCAAGCGCAGTTGCTCAAGCAGTTCGTTGCTAATGAGTTTCAACGGGGTCAGCGCCTGAACTGCCTTAACCCCAAGGTCGCCGACCACATCTGTTGGCGCACCATCAGCAACGGCCTTTTGATATGCGTCGACCGCGTTCCCGGCGGCGATGATCTCTTTGGTCGATGCCCCGTAGCGCTTGCCGATCGCATCTACCTGCTGGTCGAGCAGCTTGAGATGGCGGGTAGCTATCGAGGCATTGTCTCCGCCCGCCTCGACCTCTTTTCGATACTTAGCAGCGAAGGCTTGCGCGCTGCGCAGATTAGATGCGTCCTCCTGCAAAGTGCTGGACATGGCGGCAATGGCTTTGGTCGACTCCGCGAGGGTCTTTTCCAGTTGCAGCTTCTCAAACGACGCCGATACCACGTAGAGCTTTTGCAGACCCTGCGCCGCAGCAATGGACTTCGGGCCAAGCTCTCCCAGCGGAAGCTGAGCCTTGTCGAGCGAGCTTTTCATGCGGTCCATGCTGTCGGCCAGCTTTCCCGCGTTGTCAGCGGCCTGCTTCAACGGGTCTTTGGACTTGGAAAGCGCCGTCCAAGCAACTGCGGCCACGGCTGCGACGGTGGCAAGCAGAGTGACGAGGTTGCCCATGCCCACCAGCATCTGCGGCACCTGCTGGGCAAAGATGACCATAGCACTGGTGCCCATCTGGAACTGGACCGCCATGTCCTGAACCTGATAGCCCATGTTTGCCAGGTTGATGCCCGCCCCCTTGGCGGCATCGCCGCTGGCCTTCACGCCAGACGACATCTGCTTCGCAGCGTTGGCCTGCGATTGCAGCGCCTTGTTGGTGTTGGCGACCTGCTTGGTCAGGCGCTCGGACATTTGCGCGAACTGCTTGAGTTCGTCGGTGCCGACAACGCCTACCTCGATTATCTCTTTGACCTTTGTGTCGGCCATTACCTAGCTCCGCGTCTGCGTTTCTTGGTCGAGGTGTTGGTGGTGTCGTTCTGGGCAAAAGACCCGGCTGGCCCAATCTGGATGACGGGACAAGCCATTTTGTGGCCGGTGCCTTTAAAAACGACATAGATGAACCGGCAAGCGACTTTACCGGAGAACTTGGCGCGCACCATCTTTGCGATTGGCCGAATAACGCCACCGCTTATGGTCTCGGTTTCGTAGTAGCCCTTGGCAAAGCCGCGTTCGATGGTGCTAGCGTATTTGACATTTGGCCCGATGATGATCTCGTCACCGGCATCCAGCATATCGGCGTTGAGATAGCCACTATGCTGCGCAACGCCATTCACATAGATGGTCAGACTGTCGAGATATTTGCCGGAACGATATGGAGAGCGCTTCTCCATCTGGTGCAATGCATATTTGGACGCTTCAACCACGGCATCCATATTGGCGGTGCCAGTGTTCTGCCATTTTAGGCTGAATGGCAAAATGAGATATTGCGGCTGGATGGTATCGAACCTTCTGCGCGTCTCACTTCCACGGTTGCGCAGGAGAAGTTGATAATCTTTAGGGTCAGTTGGAAACTCGCCTTTGCGCTGGAAAGACTGCATGTAGTCTTTCGCCATCAACAGCGAGTTTGCCTTGGCCTCATTAATCGTCTGTATAGCTACACGGGTATAGTTAACCGCAGTCATCTTCACCGTGAGCTGCGGCATTTCAACTGACCTTCAAATCGGCGTTCAGGGGATAAGGCAGGCGCGCAGCCTTGGACAGAAGGTTGGCGACGACCTGCGTATCCTTTATGCGCTTGCGATCCGACGCGATGTTGTTTTTCGCAATGCGCCGCAGTTGCCATTGCATCGGTGCAAACGGAATAGGCGACATCAGATGATCGAGCGCGAACTGACTGGTTATCTCGACCGGCGCTTCAGGGCTGGCTCCATCAAGCATGTCTTGCGCAGCGGGAACCGCGCGATAGGTAATCATTTCGGCATAGATTGCGCCATCGAGCATATCGAGCCTGCGGTCGTTTTCGGTTTTTCGATCGAAGTCGGTGCCAATGGCTTCGGTCCAAATGCGGCGGTCATCTAGGATGATGTAGCGCAGCGTATTCGACAGGCCAAATAGGCGGTGCAGCGCAAAGCCCTGAATGCGGCTGATATAGGGAACAGAGTGCTCAATGCTGTTGACGGAATTCAAGCTGAGCAAGACGCGACCGACATCTTGTTCGCAGAATTTGCCGGTGCAAGGCTTTCCAGTGAGATGCTGCAAGTTCACCAGATCGAACAGAATTGCGGTCAGCGGGTGGTCGCAAACACCCAGCGAATAGCATGAGAGGTTGTTCACCGAGTCATCACTGGATATTTTACCTATTAGCCGCTGATAACGTGCTTCGGCAAGCGATGTTACATTGGATGATTTGTCGGAATGCGGCATGATCGCGCGCCTCTCTCTTTGCTATATCTAGTAGTTTAGCACAGAATATGAGGTGGCAAAGCGCTATATAAAGTGGATGGCGCTTAATTCATGGGAGATTGCATTGGGTAAATATCGGCCGAGTAAAGACGTTAGGCAGAAGCCGGACACGGCGGGCAACGAGAATGAATGACCGCTGGGGTGTCCATGAATTTTATGGAGAGACTTAGGGTTGCTTTGATTTTCAAAGGAGCCCTATCGGTGATGGCAGCAAAATTTTGCTGGCATCGCCAAAGCGGTCCACGAAAATCGTGGACCGCTACCACCGTTGCCGTTCACCCGGATTTGGATGCATCTCCATGAACTTGGTCATCGTCACGGTGCGCAGCGGCTTGGGGCAAAAGAAGCTGCGGCCATCTGCGGCGACATAGCGGTAAAGCTCGTTGCCCTGCTGCTTAAGCGACAGGCTGTGGCTGACTGCGTCCCAGTTGCGGCGATACAGGCGTAGGACGCCATGCACCTCAGACATCCGGTCAAAGCCAGCACAATCGACCACGAAGCCGGTGTGATTGTCGCGGCGATCTGGGTTGGTGGCAAAGTCGAGCAATTCCATGCGGGCATGAGAAATGTCGCGCAGCCGTTCCAGCGCCATGCCTGATGATGCCGGTGATCCGACCATAGCCGCTTGGACAGATGAATGCAGGACCGACAACCACAGACGGCGGCAATCGGCGTAGCTGATCTCAGCCAGGTCAAGCGGTGGCAATGGCTCATCGACGGGGTTGATTGGTGTCGATGTAGGCATGTCAAAGAGATCGACCCGCTGCATTTTTTCGTCCGATCCTATAGATTGGCGATATTTGCAG
Organism: Paracoccus sp. KR1-242; assembly: GCF_049446195.1. Classification (NCBI taxonomy): domain Bacteria; kingdom Pseudomonadati; phylum Pseudomonadota; class Alphaproteobacteria; order Rhodobacterales; family Paracoccaceae; genus Paracoccus; species Paracoccus sp. KR1-242. The sequence continues at coordinate 143,184 of NZ_JBMSED010000001.1, read as the reverse complement.
TTATTTTAGACCCTTAGCGTGATGCCCCATAGCCAAGACTGTGCATCAAGAAAATGAGCCTAGCGTGTCTCGCTCCATCTCACGGGCCTCTCGATACATGGTTTTAAAGAAAATAGACTTGATCTGCTCGTCAGTCCGGTTTCCTAGCTTTCCGGCAGAGTCAGGTTTGATAAGATAAATAGCATTCAGCATTCCGTCTCGATCGAACTTGTCGAAATCGAAGACGTAATCGGTAGCGTCGTGATTGTGCTTAATTTCCCTGTGCGCCTTGATAAAAGTTTTGCAGCGCGAATACAGCTCCGGCCTACCTATGCTTGCCAGTCGCGACTGGACTTGTCGATCAAGTCGCTTCAAAACCTTACGATCGTTGATCTGGGAGAAGTAGAACAGCCACCCAATGTTCCCCCCATCGATGCGACAACCTGAAATTCGAATATTGAGACGCCATATCGACTTTTCAACGTTGTTATCGTTAATTCCGCCGATAATCCTCATCAGGCTGGTCATCATCCTCTTTACACTTGCCTCGCGAACTGATACTGATTTACCAAGAAAACTATATCCAAGATACGATAAAGTTTTATTGTGCGGTATAATCTCTGACTTGCCACTTCCGAGAGGGTGAACCGTCAGCTTCCTTGATCTTTTCAACCTCTTTGAAGCAAGCTCAGCAAAGACTGAAGCTTCGTTAGATGGCGTTCTGATCAGTATGTCATCTACATAGCGATGATAGGAAATTCCCAACTTTGATTTAAATTCGTTATCAAAATTCTGCATATAAATTGACGCCAGAACATTCGAAATACTTAACCCTTGCGGAACGCCGATTTGGTTGAATTTCCCGTCAGTAGCCTTCACGCCGGTCGGAGTTTTTATTGCCGAAACTATCAGAGAAACTGCTGCTTCGTGCTTGACCCGCTTCCTAACTTGCGCTTCAAGAATTTTATGGTCAATACAGTCGTAAAAACTCTTAACGTCAAGTTTTACAAAACTATCGGCATCGGTGGCGTTCTCGAATGTTCGTATTGCGGCAGAAACAATTGGATGAGCATGTGGGGGCTTGCAGTCCGCGAAAATCTCGCAGAGAAAGTTATTGAGACACCGCAGGACGACCCGATCTCTGATGGTTGGAATGGAAATCCGTCGCGGCTTGCTGTCAGCGCCCTTAAGAATAAGTTTCTCACGGTACGGCGAAAACTTGTAATTTCCGGAGTTCGCCTTCCTGAAGATCAGCTCTATATTGCCTGCAAGATGTGCATTAAAGTTGTCGAATCCGATACCATCAACCCCACGAGCCGTGTGCGCCGAAGTGTGTTCAGCAGCTACTTCGCCTATCGCTGCCGATGAAAAGCGCCGCTCAAACACCTGCCGAGACGTAGTGGAACTCATTGGGTAAAGTTCCTAAAGTTCCAAATAGTAACTAAGACTGCCGGCATGACCAGTAGTATTAGAAAGACCCAAGTGGCAACACGTCTAATTACGTAGTCGGCAAGCTCCAGAGGGGAAAATTGGTAGCAATTACCATTTGGTTGTTTGAGCTTCTGTTGAAGAGAAAATGGATCGTCAATCGCAAGTCTTAAAAAATCTATCTGCTTATGGTTCGGCAAGTCAGATATCGCATCAATGTATTTTTCGTTTAGGTAGTGTCCTTTGTATGATATCCTGATTTTTTGAAGCATGAGGTAGCATGTGCGGTGCTGGGCAGCAGTCTCGCCGAACTTGAACCCGAAAATAAGAAGGCTTATGCATAGCGTTATGATCGAGACATACAGAAGCACTGAACCATCAACTTCGGACTTGTTCGCGCTGCCAATAATTCCGTTCCCAATGGCGGTTACGGAGTAAAACGCGAGAAGGAGATGAAAGTAAATCTCTAAAAAGCGGTTTCGGCGCTCCGCGTTCATGTGGCACTTTTCGGTAATCCAAATACGCTCGGGCAATTGATCGAGTTCGCTTGACAACTTAACCTCTAAATCGAAAGGCGTGTGAGAGGATTAGTTCATGGCTTGGATCTTCTTGCGGAAGATGGTCCGGAGACCCAGCTTGCGCTGATTACTTACAAAGGCCGCTACGCAGCCAAGGCTTCATTCCTCCCTCTCACACAGGCGTGAACGTAGGCATCACATCGAATAGTGTCAATTGTGCCAGGCGCAAATGGCGTTCAGTATGCGATTGTATGCTGAATTTTCGGCTCGTTGTAGAATTGGACGACCCCGCACGCTGTCGCGCCCCCAGCGGCTTCTTCTACACCGCCCCCCCCGGTGGGTGAGCCCCGCCCTCATACGCCCTCATCCAGTCCTGCGGTGCGGGCCATAGGTCCGGTCCATATGCGCCGTGTAGAAGGCAGGCAGCGGCTCTCCGACAAACCAGATCGGCTGGTAGATGTGATAGATACCTGGCTCCACCTCGAACAGCCGATAACCCTTCTGCGTCTGCAAGTATCGCTTGGCCTCATGCCAGCCCCAGCTTGGCCCAAGCACCTCCCGCAAATCCTCCTTGGTGGCGCCTATGTCGCTGTCCAGGAGGGTCAGAGCATGGTGGACCTTGCTGCCGCGCACGACCCGCGCAACCAGCTTGCCATGCCCATACGGCACTGCGTTAAACGGATAGTAAGACAGACGGCCATCGCCGGCCACGCATAGCAGGCTGTGGCTATCCGCACGGCTGCGCCGCACCCATCCAGCCGGGGCATCGTCTCTTGCAAAGAAGCCAGACCGCCCGGTCATTGGCTCATAGTATTTCACATGGCCGGTCGGGATACGCTTGCGCCTGTCTGGGTCATCAATCCTAGGACGCGGCTTGGTCTTCGGCTGATCGGGGCGTTCGTTGAGATAGGTCGGGTCGTCGTAGATGCCCTGTGCCTCGGCGGTTTCTCTGAGGGCTTTCAGTGCCGCAGGCATTGTCGCGTGTTCGCTGACGATGTTGGACACGAAATGGTGGCCCTGTGTCCGCAGGCGCTCTAGCTCAGCGTCGTCTGGCGGCTGCATGTCCCAAGCGCTGCTCAGCGGAACAAACTGCGCCGACAGATAGAAGATGCCGTTTCGGTCCCGCGGATTGCTCAACCGCTGGGTCAGAACGAGGCAATAAGGCATCGCGGTTCCTCCATGACACTGGCAAGAAACAGTTTAAGGTGACCGTGGAAATGGGGCAACGCTGAGGAATGCGATGAACTTAAATTGCGATATCACTGCGGCGTCTGCTTTCGGAGAAATTCGATATTGTGTAGGCACGGAGGCGGCGGCCGCGCTGGGTTTCAGCGATTTGCATATTGGCGAGAGCATTTGGGTTCCATTGATATCAGCCATAATCGGCGGCGCGCTCGCTGTCGGGGCGTCATATTGGGCTACCAGTGCAAGCTTGAAAGGTCAAAGACGAGCAAGGGAAGAGGAGGTGACACAGAACTCAGCGGAGAAGGCATATTCAGCCTTTTTCAAATTATTAGACTCATATAACTTGCTCGCAAATCTTAAGCTACATATTGATAAGCAGTTTGCATTAGCAAAAGAAGAAGGCATGGGAGATGCCGAGCCTTGGAAGGTGCTTACCCAAACTGTAGGAGAGCATCGCGCGCCGAAAGAGATTGATCCCTCTGAAACGGCTTTTTTAATTTCTTTGCGAAAGGCAGATTTACTAAACGACGTTCATCTTATTAGCACGCGTGTGGCAAATACCGTTGCGGTGATGCAAGCGTATAACGCTCATCGAGCAGACTTGCATAAATTGCTCGAAACCAGCATGGAAAAAGGCCTCGTCATAGAAGGCGGGGTCATGGGCGGCGAGTTTTCACAAAGGGTTACCCAGCAAATCTCCATCCAAGGAGGCAGGTTAAATTTGTTGATAAGCAACATCAGGGAAATGCTTGATGCTGATATTCCATTTACATGGAGAGCGACTGAGGAATTCCAAAAAGCAGCGAGGACGAAGTTTGGCGATAGATTTCCAAACTTCGACCTCGACAACAAGATAGGATGACCTTTTTTATAACATGGGCGCAAAACGCATACATGAGCTACATCATGGGTGCAAAAAAGTTGTTTATTATCAAATGCTGCGCTCATGTTACCCATGTTAGCTCATGTATATCAATTTGCTTAGCACAAGCGCTTTAAAGGGTCGCCTCGGGTTGCATTCGCATCCTAGAATGCAACCCGAAATTCAGATCAGTTACCCCAAGCTTCGCGTCAGCAAATTGCCTGTTTAACATGGGCAACATGGGCAACATGAGCGCGCGCCTTGATTTCATTGCGGAAAACTGCGCCCATGCAGAAAACATCATGGGCGCAAAGGGGCATCATGAGCGCAGCGTCAGTGCTTCCGTGGCTCGATGAATTCTAAGTCGTCGTAGTCATCGCCCATGTATCCCCTCCGGTCCTGTTCGGATACCCCGCCGCTTGGCTTCTTTTCGGGCAATTCGATCACGTTGTCCTCGCCCCAGTCAATTTCGCCGCCAAATGCCTTTTCAATCATGTGGCGACTTTCTTCCAGAGACGGCAGGTCATAGGACCAAGGCCCGTTTCTTCCTTCACGGTGCTGCTTCACTTTGTCACCGCCGAACAGATACTTGCCGACATCGCGACCAATCTTCTGAATGCTCGCCACGCTACCTTTGCGTGTATTGTTCTTGCACCATTCATGATAGGCCGCGAAAAATTCATCCTTCTCGACGCTGAACTTGGCACCACGCGTCCAGTTTTCGCTGTCCATACCCGCTTGCGTCTTGTGCGGAAAAGTGATCTTGCCGACCGTCAGTGCCTCAATCATCCATTTCAGGAACGGTTCGGCGGACTCAAGCTTCTGGTAGATCAGGCCCTTGGTCTGCGGCACCTTGCGGATATCGAAGCCCGTCAGGTCCATCTGCTGGAGATCGTGCAGCAAGGCCTCGCGTCCGCCCGCATCCATCTGGGCGCGCAGCGCGGCGAAATAGGTGCTGTCCTGCTTATGCTCCTCGCTCACGTCGAGGACGCAGAACCGGCGCTCATCGAGGCCCGCCGGGACCACATAGTCGTTGTTCGACAGCACCACCATGCCGATGTGGTTGTCGGCCTGAACGGCCTTCAGCCCCTTGCCCTCGAACCCGATCTGCTCTCCGGTAATCATGGACTTCAAAGCACCTTCATGCCTCTTGTCCCCGGCCCAGAACGCTTCGTCGGCGATCAGCAGGCAGCAATCCATCAGGTGGGCATTGAAGCGCCCCATGACCTGATCGCTGTGTGCGGTGATGTAGAGGTGCTGGCCGAAGATTTTCCCATATCCCTCGGCAAAGGTGTTCTTGCCGGTTCCGCGCCCGCCGCGCAGCACCAGCGCCACGCCGGGCACGGCGCAGGGGTTCTGGACCTTCCAAGCCATCCAGCCGAGAACGTAGTCGTAGAGACCCTTGTTGCCCGCACAGATCACCTTGCGCAGATGCTCTTTGAACAGCGACCAGTCGCCGGGCGCAGGCTCGACGGCGAACCCCTGCCAGAGGTTGAGGAAGTCGGGCCACCTGTTGCGATCATCGAGAACCACGCCCGCATAGGTCGGCCTCTCAGGATCGGTGAGATAGGTGTCAGCCAGCTTCTGCACCCGGTAGCCGTCTTTCGTGGGTATCTTCACGCTGCGATTGATTAACGTGCCACGGAAGTCGCCATAGGTCTGAACCACCCAGGCACGGCGTGTATGGAACTGGCTCGGGACAAGCTCACTCGACATGACCACTGGCTTACCGCCGAGGCTCACGACATGGTAATGCCCGCTGACCTTTTCCACGATCTCATCGTAGAACGGGATTCCGCCACCACCGCCGATGCCATACGGACGGCTCTTGCAGCGGTCCTTGTTACACAAACCGCAGATCGGCTCATCGTTGCATTTGAAATGCGCCCCGGCCGTTTTGGCGACGGACTTCGCGACGCCCTTGACCTCTTTCGGATCGAGCGGCGGCGAGCACCAGCGGGCATTGGCAGTGATTAGGGCCGCGTGGATCTCGTCAAAGCCATCAGCGCCCGCCTTCTTCTCGAACACGGCGACGTTGTAGAGAAAGTTATTGCGGTGATCCCCGACCGGACCTTCCGCGACCAGCTTTTGCATACATGGCGGGCCGCCATAGAACGGCGCATCCTCCTTGTTGGGGGCCATCTCAGCCAAAGGGACAAAGCGCGCCTGCGGCTTCGGCGGGTTCGGTAGGGCTCCCATCAGCGAGGCCAGCTGATCGCGGCTGATATGCGCGGCCTCGCACCTCTGCAGGAAGTCGCCAAGTGCGAGCGGACCCTCAGGCGACCAGCCCCGGCGGTTCGCGCCGTGGTAGCAGAGATTCAGGCCGCTTCCGCTGTCACTTTCTTCCACAATGGCCTGCTTGGGGAAGACCTCAACCTTCTTTGGGTCGAGGCCGAGCAACGCTTTGACCTGCGCACCAAGCCCTTGCGCCAGCTTCGCCGGGATCAGATCGGCAAAGAACAGGTGCACGTGAACGCCACCGCTCTTGCTCAGCGTCAGGACATGGGGAACCTTGGCGGCGTCCAGCTTGGCGGCGACGTCAGCGGGGTCAACGCTGTAGTCGTCAATATCGACCGCCGCCCGTGTCACATGGTCAAGTGCGCCATCAGGTCCGGGCTTGTTCAGGACAATAGAAAGCCCCAGTCCACCTTCTAGGTGTTCGCGGAAATATTCATCGGGCAATTTCCCACCGATGCAAAGATACCGGGCTTCGACTTTTCCGTCGCTGCTTCTCGTAACAAGCGTGGGATCAGCCCGATAATATGTCTTTGGGTTTCCTGCGAATAGCCGTATAAACATATTGAGATGGTTTTCGCTTTCCATCATTTACCTCTCGGAGTTTCAGGTTGGCAGACCTTTCTCCTTGTTTCAGCCGTAGACCCGTCGCATTCACCGTGCGACGGGTCATTTCATTTCTGAGGATGCGGCAGCTTTCACCCAAAGCGATTTCCCTTTGCAAAACGCATATTCGCGCTTGCGGTGTTTATCGGACCTAATTATAATGGAGCTATAGGTGCTATTGTTTTCCATGCCCGGCGGCTCCAAAACGCCGGGCATGTTCTTTAATATTAGACCCTACATTTGCGCCCATAAAGCAAAGATTTTGCTTTCAGGCAGCGAGCCAATATTCCATCATTTTATATTCCTCCACCGTCCCAACTAAATGAGCCGTAGCGGATTAACTTTCTGACGCTATACTTAATTCAGGCCCTATTGCTCCGAATATCGAAACCGGTATCCCGTCGAATTTCGGAACACGCTTGATCCTCTGACCGTGCTGGTCGGTCGGAAGAGTTCAGCGCTGGGGCCGCTGGGCGGCGGCGTGCAGGGCTTCCTTATCCCCGTGCGACACGCCGCCGCCCTTTTCGCTTAGGGCGACCCGTGAAGCCGATTATGCTCATCGTTGATGGCGACAAGCATTGCGAGCAACGTTTTCATCTCAGAGATGTATTCGAGTTCGTTCAGGATCAGACTGCGAACTTCCTCCATGAGCATCTCCTCTTCGAGCGTTGTCATTTTGGTCATGCTTGCCTCCTCCCATGTTTCATCGGTCGCCCGGCAGTCCGATCGCCACGCAGAAGCGCATGAGAGATCGGTCAGCGAATGGGCGCTGCGTTCAGTTTAGCGATGGCCTTGTGTGGTCGTCTCGCAGGCTAGCTGCGCGTCAACCGCATCCACGGAATGCGGCGATAAACAAGACCAGCCTAGCCGCAGTCGCGGAATCCTGTCTAGCGGAAACCTGTCCTTGTGAATCATACTTTAGTCGCATAACGACCCGGCAACTGTCGGTTAACCTTCGCTGTGCTAGGTTGGCCGCGCCTGCCTTCTGCGCTCATGCGCCTTTGATGCAAGTATCTACAGCACTCATCTACTTAATTGTCTGATATACAACCGTTTATGCGGTTTACAGCGCTTAACCAATTCTTAAGCGCCCCCATGCCATCAGGATCGAGACAGACAAGCCAGACGATTCGAAAGGGGACGGTTTTGCTGAAGCTGCAGGACTACTGGCGCGCCCGAAGCGCGAAACAACAAGCCCTTCTGGTTGCGGCCTTTCTGGTCACATTCGCGCTTGTGACGGGCCTGTCCTGGCTTGCCGGGCGGCCCGGCATGGCGCTGCTGTATTCTGGTCTGGAGGCCCAGCAATCGGGCGAAGTCATGGCCGCGGTTGAGGCCTCGGGCGTCCCGTTCGAAATCCGCGGCGACACGATCTGGGTCGAGGAAAGCCGCCGCGACGCGCTTCGGATGACGCTGGCGGGACAGGGTCTGCCAGCCGCAGGCGGCACGGGATACGAAATCCTGGACGGAATGTCCGGCTTTGGCACCACCTCGCAAATGTTCGACGCGGCCTATTGGCGCGCCAAGGAAGGAGAGCTTGCGCGCACCGCACTGGCCCTGCCGAACGTCAAGGCGGCCCGCGTCCATCTGGCGGTCCCGTCAGCCCGCGGTTATCGCCGCGAGGCCGAGCCCAGCGCCTCGGTCACGTTGACGACCGCGGCCAGCCCGATCAGCCACGCGCAGGCCAAGGCACTGAAATTCCTCATCTCCTCCGGCGTTCCTGGAATGAAGCCCGAGCGTGTCACCGTGATCGACAGCGAAAGGGGCGTCATCTCGACCAGCGACGATCTGGCCGGAGAGGACCGCTCCGCCGAGATGCAAAGGAATGTTGAACGCATCCTTGAGGCCCATGTCGGCAACGGAAACGCCATCGTCGAGGTCAACATGGATCTCGTCACCGAATCCGAGCTGTTGACGGAACAGCGCTTCGACCCCCAGAACCGGGCGCTGATCTCGCAGGAAAGCGAGGAACTGGCGGATCAAAGCCAGAACAATCAGCCGGGAACGGTCACGGCCGCCTCGAACCTGCCCGAGGGGCAGGATGACAAGGGCGATCAAAGCCGTGCCTCGCGCTCGGAAACGCGCCAGCGCCAGAATTACGAGGTGAGCAAGGTCACGCGCGAGGTCAACCGCCAGCCCGGCACCACCCGCCGCCTGACCGTCGCGGTGCTGGTCAACGGGATCGAAAAGCCCGACGCGAACGGCAACCCGCAGCTTGTCCCGCGCGAAGAGGGAGATCTGCAGACGATCCGCGAACTCGTCGCCTCGGCCGTGGGCTTCGACGAGGCGCGGGGCGACGCGATCACGGTGAAGTCCCTGCCCTTCGCCAACCTGTCCGAAAGCGGAACCTTGGCCAGCGAGGGCGGACTTCTGGCGCGGCTTGACCTGAACGCTCTGATGAAGATCGCGCTGATCGGATTCTTCGCGCTGGCGCTTGCCGCATTCCTGCTGCGCCCCCTGCTGCGCGGCCGGCCCGAGGGATCGGCGGCACGCGCGCTGCTGGACGCCAGCCGCCCGACCGAACCGGCGGCACTGCCGGTCGAGGAAATCGCGGGACCGGCAACCATGCCACCCCTGTCGACCGCGGTGCCCGAAATCGACTTCGCACCCCTGCCGGACGGCGATCCCGTGGCACGCCTGCGCGAGCTGATGAAGGCCCGGAAAGAGGAAAGCCTGAAACTGCTGTCCGGCTGGATCGAGAAACGTGAGGACGCGATATGAACGCCATCGCCCTGCGATTGGAATCCTTTGGGACACGCGCCGCCGATCCCGAGCCGTCGCCGACCGACACCTTGGCCGAGCGCGCCTATCAGGACGGCTATGAGCGTGGCCTGAACCACGGGCGCGAGGCCAGCCTCGACGCGCTTTGCGCAGAACTCGCGCGGCTTGGCCAGCATCGCGATGGCCGGGATGCCGAAGCCGCGCGCATCCGCCGCGAAACCATGGCCGATCTCAGGCCGGTTCTGACCGGGTTGGTGGCACTGCTGGGCCGAGCCTCGGCCACGGACCGGCTGATGGTGGCGGTCGAGGCGCAGCTGGCCAAGCTGGCCGGGACCGATCCCGAGACATCGCTGCAGATCCGCTGCCCGCCCGATATGGCCGAGGACATCCGCGACTGCCTTGCCCGCAGCGGGCTGCGGAACGCCTCGATCGTCGACGGTGCCGGGGACGCGCCCCTTGTCGAACTGCGCAGCGGGGCCGGGCGGACCTGCCTCGATCCGGCCCGGATGCTGGACGAACTCGGCGCCGTCATCGCGGACATCTTTCAGGAGGAATGAACATGGACCCGCTTGCCAGCCTTATCGCCACCGACCAGATCCAGGTCGAGGTCACAATTCGTCTGGGCCGAACCCGGTTGACCGTCGCCGAACTGTCGCGCCTGCGCAATGACGAGATCCTGACGCTGGACCAGGAAATCTCGGACGGGGTCGAGATCTGCGTCGGCGACAAGGTCATCGCGCATGGCGAACTCGTCGCCGCGGGCGATGACGACAGCAGGCTTTGCGTGCGCATTCTTGGTCCGGCCGACGCATCGTGAAGGCGCTGCTTCTACTGGCGCTCATCCTGGTCCCGCATTTCGCGCTGGCGCAGGATGGCTCGGGTTTGGCGGGCGTCCCGGCGCTGACCGACCAGGTCGCGAACGGCGTCGGGCGTCACGCGATCACCCTGTTGGCGGTGATGACGGCACTGTCGCTTGCCCCCGGCATCGCGATCATGGTCACCTGCTTTCCCTTCATCGTCACCGTCCTGTCCATCCTGCGCCAGGCGATCGGACTGCAGCAATCACCGCCGAACATGCTGATCGTCAGCCTATCCATGTTCCTGACCTGGTTCGTGATGAACCCCGTCCTGACCGAGGCATGGACTACTGCCGGCGCCCCCCTGCGCGACGGCACGATCACCATCGAGGAAGCCTTCGACCGCGGCATGGTCCCGTTCCGGGGTTTCATGGAGGCGCGGACCGACCCCGAGATGATCCAGACACTGGCCGGGATTGCGCCCGATCCGCAGGCCGCCCCCGACCGGCTGTCGGTGCTGGTCCCCGCCTTCATGCTGAGCGAGATCCAGCGCGCCTTCGAGATCGGCTTCCTCGTCTCGCTGCCCTTCCTGATCATTGATCTGGTGGTCTCGGCGGTGCTGATGTCGATGGGGATGATGATGGTGCCGCCGGCAGTCGTCGCCCTGCCCTTCAAGCTGGCCTTCTTCGTCGTGGTGGATGGCTGGGGGCTGATCGCCGCCGCGCTTGTGCGCAGCTATCAATAAAGCAGGCGGGCGGGCCAGGTCCCCCGCACCGGCTCTCTTCGCGTCAACATTGCAGATCGGGACTTTCAACCGCCCGTTGGATTGGCAATAAAAGTCCAAACCGGAACGGGACTGGAATGCGCCGACTGCTGCCCACGACCCTTGTCTTGCCGCTGCTTGCCCAGCCCGTTCTTGCCCAGCCCGCGCTGGCCGAGGACAGGCTGGCCGTGGAATTCGTAGCGGTCGAGGACGCGCCCCTGACCTTCGACGCCGCCCTGACCGGCACCGTCCGGGCCACAGACACGATCGAGATCGGGTTTCGCAATGGCGGCCGCGTCGTCGAGGTGCTGGTCAGCGAAGGCGATACCGTCACGCGGGGGCAGGCGCTGGCCCGAACCGATCCGCTGCAAACTGAACAGGCCCTGCGCGTGGCCGAGGCTTCGGTCGCCTCGGCCAAGGCAAGCGAGGAACAGGCCCGGCAGGCGCAGGAACGCGCGCAGGCCCTGCTGAATCGCGGCGTCGGCACCCGCGCGGGGCTGGACAATGCGAACCAGACGCTGTCCTCGGCACAAGGGGCGTTGACGCAGGCGGTTTCGACCCGCGATCAGGCGCAGAGGGCTCTGGATGACACCACGATCCGCGCCCCCGCCGATGCCATCGTCACCGCGCGCAATCTCGAGCCGGGTCAGATCGTCGGGGCGGCGCAATCGGTCATCACCCTTGCCTCGGCCTCGGGACGCGAGGTCGTGTTCCAGACGCCGGAATCTCCCTTCCTCAAGGACGCGCTGGGGGCGCCCGTCAGCTTGACCGGGATCGACTTCCCCGACCTGAGGATGCAGGCGACCGTTACCGAGATCGCGCCCCTGGTGGATGCCGCGACAAGCTCGGTCCTGGTCCGTGCCCGGATCGCGCACCCGCCTCCGGGGTTCGAGTTGCTGGGTTCGGCCGTGCGCGGCGCGGTGCATTTCCCCATCGGGCGCGGCATCTCGGTTCCCTGGACGGCGCTGACCGCCAGCGGCGGCGCACCCGCCGTCTGGGTCGTGGACAAGGACGGCCGCGTCTCGCTGGCGCAGGTCGAGATCGAACGCTTCGCCGAGGGCGCGGTGATCCTGACAGGTGGCGTGACGCCCGGCCAGGTCGTCGTCGGCAAGGGGTCGCAGGCGCTCTATCCGGGACGCGAAGTCATCCGCGCCGAAAACGCGGAGTCGACGCAATGAGGCGGCTGCGCATGATCTTTGCCGCCCTTGCGCTGGCTCTGCCGCCCGGCATGGCTGCGGCGCAGGCACCGACCGATGCCCCGCGCCCGATCGTCAGCGTAGTTCTGGGCGAGGCGCAGACCCGCGATCGTTCGTTTCCCGGTGTCGTGCGGGCCCGCGTCGATGTCGCGCTGGGATTCCAGACGCTGGGGCGGCTGACAGCGCGCAATGTCGATCTGGGCGACGTGGTGCATCGGGGGGATGTGCTGGCGACGCTGGACCCCGACGACTTGCAAGGCAAGGTCCGTTCGGCCGAGGCCGCGGCAGAGGCCGCGAAGGTGCAGCTTCAGACCGCGCAATCGGCGGCGGACCGGACACGCGCTCTGGTCGAACGCGACGTCGCGACCACGGCGCAGCTTGAACAGGCGGAACAGTCCCTTGCCGCCGCCATCGCAGCCGACCAGCAGGCGCAATCGGAACTGATCCGCGCCAGGGACACAGAAAGCTATGCCGAGATGCGGGCCCCCTTCGACGGCGTGATCAGCGCGGTTCATGCCACGCCGGGCGCGGTCGTCGCAGCCGGCGAGCCAATCGTGGACCTATCCGGGCAGGACGAGCTTGAGGTCGTGATCGACGCCCAGGCGGCGCTGGTCGCCCGGCTTGAATCCCATGACCGGTTCGAGGTCTGGTCCCCGAACCACCCCGAGTTGCGCCGTCAGGCCACGCTGGCGCGGATCGAGCCGGTGGCCGATGCCGCGACCCGCAGCCGCCGTGTCCGCCTGTCGCTGGACGATCCCCAAGGGTTCCTTTTGGGCGCGCTGGTCCGGGCAAGACCGGTGTTTGCCGATGCGAACCGCCTGACCGTCCCGGCGGCGGCGATCTTCCAGAAGGACGGAGAAAGCCGGGTCTGGATCGTCACGCGCCAGGGCAAGGCCGCGACCGTCTCGGCCCGCAGGGTCCAGACCACCGGCCCCGAGATCGAGGGGATGTTCTTCGTCGCCGCCGGCTTGCGTCCCGGTGACGAGGTCGTCATCCGCGGCATCCATTCGCTCAGGGAAGGTCAGGCCGTGGGGGCCAGCGTCACACCATGAAGGACCGCAGCTTCAACCTGTCCGACTGGGCCCTGCATCACCGTTCGCTGGTGTGGTTCCTGCTGATCGTCTCGATGATCGCGGGCACGCTCAGCTATCTGCGGCTGGGCCGCGAGGAAGACCCGAACTTCACCATCAAGATCATGGTCATCAGCGCCTCGCTGCCGGGCGCGAATATCGAGAACACGCTGAACCAGGTGACGACCCGGATCGAAACCAAGCTGGAAGAGCTGGACGAGCTGAAATACACCCGCTCGGTCACGATGCCGGGCCAGTCCATCGTCTATCTGGAGCTTGATCCCACCATCCGCGGCGCCCAGGTGCCCGAGGTCTGGAAGCGCGTGCGCAACATGATGTCGGATATCCGTCCGGACTTTCCGCAGGAATTCCAAGGCTTCCACTTCAACGACGATTTCGGCGACGTCTTTGGCAACATCTATGCCTTCACCGCAGACGGCTTCAGCCCGCGAGAGCTGCGCGACCGGGTCGAGGATATCCGCAAGCAGGTGCAGGTCCTGCCGATGGCGGGCAAGACCGCGCTTCTGGGCGTCCGCAAGGAAGAGGTCTATATCGAGTTTTCGTCAGCCCGGCTGGCGGCCCTTGGCCTCAATCACACGCAGGTCGTGCAGACTCTGGCGACGCAGAACTCGATCGCACCCTCGGGCATCGTTCAGGCCGGTCCCGAACAGGTGCTCCTGCGGGTGGGCGGCAAATTCGACGACGCCGCCGCCATTGCCGCGGTGAACCTGCGGATCGGGGATCGCTTCTTCAATATCGGCGATGTCGCGACCGTCCGCCGTGGCTATCAGGATCCGCCAAGCGAGCTGTTCCGCTTCAACGGCAAGGAAGCCATCGGCCTGCAGATCGGAATGCGCGAGGGCGAGAACATCCTTGAATTCGGCAAGCAGGTCGACGCCCTGATGGCCGGGGTCGCGCGCGACCTGCCCATCGGGATCGAGATGGCGAAATTCGCTGACCAGCCCCATGTCGTCAACGATGCGGTGGGCCATTTCGTCCGCGCCCTGGCCGAGGCGGTGGCGATCGTCCTGATCGTCAGCTTCATCAGTCTTGGCCTGCGCGCGGGATTTGTCGTGACCCTGACGATCCCCTTGGTGCTGGCGATCACCTTCGTCATCCTCGACGTCTTCGGGATCACCCTGCAACGCATCTCGCTGGGGGCGCTCATCATCGCGCTTGGGCTTCTGGTCGACGACGCCATGATCGCGATCGAGACCATGATCTCGCGGCTTGAGATCGGGGACACGCTGGAACGCGCGGCCAGCCACGCCTGGACGTCCATCGCCTTTCCGATGCTGACCGGCACGCTGGTCACGGTCGCGGGCTTCATCCCGATCGGGCTGAACAACTCGGCGGCGGGCGAATTCACCTTTTCGCTGTTCGTGGTGATCGCGGTGTCGCTGATCGTCAGCTGGATCGTTGCCGTCCTGTTCGCCCCGCTGCTGGGCGTGACCCTTCTGGCGAAATCCCTGCCCCATCACGACCGCGCGCCGGGCAGGCTGCGGCGAAGTTTCCATCGCGTGCTGATCCTGGGAATGCGTTTCCGCTGGGTGACGATCGGGATCACCGTCGCGGCCTTCGCGCTGTCGGTCCTTGGAATGCGCTATGTCGAGCAGCAGTTCTTCCCCACCTCGGACCGGACAGAGATCATCCTGGACGTGACCGAACGTGCCAATGCCTCGATCGCCAAGACCGATGCCGACATCGCCAGGATCGAGGCATTCCTGAACAGCCAGGACGAGGCGCTGTTTCACACCGCCTATGTCGGTCGCGGCGCGCCACGCTTTGTCCTGTCGATGGACGTGCCGACCCCCGGCCCCTATATGGGCCAGATCCTGATCCAGACCCCCGACCTTGCGGCGCGCGACAGGCTGAAGGCGCGGCTGGTCGAATTCGGCAAGACCGAGCTGGCCGGGACCGACCTTTACGTCAAGAACCTTGAGATCGGCCCACCCGTCGGCAAGCCGGTCCAGTATCGCGTCTCGTCCCCGGATATCGACCAGGCGCGGGACACGGCGCGCGATCTTGCCGCAGTGCTCGCGACCGAACCGCGGTTGCGCGACATCTCGCTGGACTGGAACGAACCTGCCCGAGTCATCACGCTGCAAGTGAACCAGGACCAGGCCCGTCAGGTCGGGATCACCAACGAGGATATCGCCGGCGCGCTGGAGGGCACGTTCACCGGGCGACAGATCACCCAGTTGCGCGACGGCATCTTCCTGATCGACGTGCTGGCGCGCGGATCGGAAAGCGACCGCCAGTCCTTGGCCTCGATCCAGAACCTGCAGCTTGCGACCCAGACCGGGACGCCGATCCCGCTGGCTTCGCTGGCGCAGCTGCAATACGGGACCGAACAGCCGCTGATCATGCAGCGCGACGGGTTGCCCACGGTGACGGTCAAGGCCGATATCGCAACGAAGGATCAGCCCGCCACGCTGGTCGCGGCTTTGGCGGACCGGGTCGCGGATTTCCAGAAGTCTCTGCCCGCTCAGGTCCGCATCGTGGTTGGCGGCACGGTCGAAACTTCTGGCGAAAGCCAGCAGCCGATCGCGGCGGTGGTGCCGGTGATGCTGCTGCTTATGGCGCTTCTGGTGATGATCCAGATGCAAAGCTTCCGCCTGTCCTTGATCGTCTTTGCCGCGGCGCCGCTGGGGCTGATCGGCGTGGTCGCGGCGCTGCTGCCCTTTGGCGTGCCGATGGGCTTTGTCGCCATCCTTGGGGTACTGGCGCTGATCGGGATCCTGATCCGCAACTCGGTGATTTTGGCACACGAGATCCAGGTCCTGATCGCCAAGGGCCACGGCAAATGGGACGCGGTGTTCGAGGCCTCGGACAGCCGCGCGCGCCCGATCCTGCTGACGGCCGCCGCGGCTAGCCTTGCCCTGATTCCGATCTCGCGGCAGGTGTTCTGGGGACCCATGGCCTATGCCATGATGGGGGGGATCATCGCGGGAACGCTGGTCACGCTGATCTTCGTCCCGGCGCTTTACTGTGCGGTCTTCGGCGTCAAGGCACCCGAGGGCGACGGCCTGCCCACCCCCGAGGACCGAGCCCGCGCCGCCGCCGATCAGTGATCCGCCGGGGCGTCGATCTCGGCCCGGAAGGCTTCGCCGAAGCGCTCCATCCGCGCGGGGTCAAGATAGCGCGCCAGATCCGCCGGCCGATCCTCGGCAATGCGGCGCAGGGTTGAGGTTCCGACGGAAAGTGGCTTGCCGGTGCCGTCTTCGCCCCGTCCAAGCCGGCTTTGCACCTCGGCCAGCCGATCATAAAGATCGCCCGAAGCGCGTCCGGCAAGCGCCCTCCGCGCAGGATGCATGGGCGCGACCTCGCCCGCGATCACGCGCAGGAATTCCTCGCCATAGCTTTCCAGCTTCTTCGCACCCACACCGTTCACGCGGGCCATGTCGTCCAGCGTCGCCGGACGTGACTGGGCCATTTCGATCAGGGTGCGGTCCGGGAAGATGACATAGGCGGGCACGCGCGCCGCCTCGGCCAAGGCGCGGCGCTTGGCCTTGAGTGCCGACAGCAGCGGCGCGTCCTCCTCATCCACTTGCGTGCGCACCACCACGGCGGGACGCGCGCGGTTGATCAGATCGCGGCGCAGGATCACCGTCTCCTCTCCGCGCAGGACGGGATGCGCGGCCAGCGTGATCGCCAGCCCCCCGTGGCGTTCCGGATCGGGGCGGATCAGGTCGCGGCCCAGCATCTGGCGCATGATCGCCTGCCATTGCTGGCGCGAGATGTCACCCCCGACGCCAAAGGTCGGCAACTGGTCATGGCCGCGCTGCCGGATACGGTCGGTCGCGTTCCCGATCAGCACGTCGATGATATGACCCGCGCCATAGGTCTCGCCCGTGCGCAGCACCGCCGACAGCACCTTGCGCGCCGCCGAGGTGCCGTCGAACGTTTCAGGAGGATCCGCGCAGATATCGCAGTTGCCGCAAGGTCCGGCGTCTTCCCCGAAATAGCCCAGCAGGGCCACCCGGCGGCAGGTCGGGGATTCGGCAAGACCCAGCAGCGCGTTCAGCCGGGCATGGTCGGCGGTCTTGCGATCGGCCGGGGCCAGTCCCTCATCGATCTGGCTGCGGCGCAGGCGGATGTCGTCGGGACCGTAAAGCGTCAGCGTCTCGGCCGGGGCGCCGTCGCGCCCGCCGCGGCCGATTTCCTGATAATAGGCCTCGATGGATTTCGGCAGGTCGGCATGGGCAACCCAGCGGATGTCGGGTTTGTCGATCCCCATGCCGAAAGCCACGGTCGCGGTGACGATCAAACCGTCCTCGCGCTGAAAGCGCGTCTCGACGGCGCGGCGGCTCTCGGCCTCCATGCCGCCGTGATAGGCGACGGCGGGAAGGGCCGCCTGGTTCAGCGCCTGGGCCAATGTCTCGGTCTTGGCGCGGGTGCCGCAATAGACGATGCCGGACTGTCCGCGGCGCGCGGCCGCGAAGTCCAGGATCTGGCGGCGCGGCCCGTCCTTTGGCTGAAAGGCCAAGTGGATGTTCGGCCGGTCGAAACCGCGCAGGAAAATTTGGGGATCACCGCCCTGGAACAGCCGGGCCACGATCTCGTCCCGCGTCTCGGCATCGGCGGTCGCGGTAAAGGCCGCCAGCGGAACCGCAAGCGCCTGACGCAATTCGCCCACGCGCAGGTAATCGGGACGAAAGTCATGGCCCCACTGGCTGACGCAATGCGCCTCGTCCACGGCGATGGCCTGCACGCCCGCGCGTCTCAGCATCGGGACGGTCGCCCCCGAGGCCAGGCGTTCCGGCGCGATGTACAGAAGCCGCAATTCGCGCGCGTTCAGCGCCCGGATGACCTCGGCATTCTCATCCTCGGAATTGCCGCTGGTCAGGGCGGCGGCGGCGACGCCCGCCTCGGTCAGGGCGCGAACCTGATCCCGCATCAGGGCGATCAGCGGCGAGATGACCACCGTCAGCCCATCCCGCATCAGGGCGGGAAGCTGAAAGCACAGCGACTTGCCCCCGCCTGTCGGCATGATCGCCAGCACGTCGCGGCCAGCAGCCACAGCGTCGACGATCTCTTCCTGGCCGGGACGGAATCCGTCGAAACCGAAGACCTGCCGGAGCAGCGGTGCTGCCGACATCCCCTAGAACCCGTAGAACCAGCCGGCGTTGTTGGCGAGCGCGCGCTGCGCGATGATGATGATGATGAAGACGACCAGCGGGGCAAGATCCAGCCCTCCGGTATTCGGCAGGATGCTGCGGACCGGGGCATAGATCGGCTCAAGCATCCGGCTGAGCCCGTTCCAGATCTGCCAGACCAGCGGCTGGCGCAGGTTCAGCACCTGAAAGTTGATAAGCCAGGACATGATGATATGGGCGATCATCACGAACCAGATGACGTCAAGTATCAGCATCAGTGCTTCGAACAGCGTGCCCATCAGATCCTCGCCTTGCGCATGTCAGCGACAGGTAAGCCAGCCCCGGCCGTTTCGCAACCCTGACCGCCGCAGCGTCCCGATTGACGGACCCGGCCCTGCCCGCTAGCCGGGGTTCCATACAAGGAGGACCGATGTATCCCATCCTGCGCTTCGCGACCGAGATGCTGAAATACCGAAACGCGCCGCGGATCGGTGTTCTTGAAGCCCATGTCACGACGCATCGCTGCTGGCCTTGGGATCTCGACCCCTGGATCGAGCTGAACAACGGCCGCACCCTGACGCTTTACGACCTGGGCCGCGTGCCGATGGCCGTGCGGACCGGGATCATCGACACGATGCGGCAGAACGGCTGGGGCATCACCGTCGCCGGAAATTCGGTCCGCTATCGTCGCCGGGTGCGGGGTTTCGACCGGTTCACGATGGTGTCGCGCACGCTGGGATGGGACGCACGCTTCCTTTACATGGAGCAAAGCATCTGGCGCAAAGGCGAATGCTGCAACCACATGCTGCTGCGCGCCGCGATCACCTCGGACCAGGGCATCGTCGCCCCGGCCCGCCTGATGGCCGCCGCCGGAAGCGACCCGCAGGGCCCCGAATTGCCCGGCTGGGTGCAGGCCTGGATCGAGGCCGACGCGCGCCGCCCCTGGCCGCCGGTGCTGCCGCCCCTTGCCCCTGCCGACCCGAAAGACGACTTGCCAGTCTGAGCGGGGTTTGGCCTTATGGCCGCGAAAGATACGGCCAGCAAGGAAACCGGCATGGAGCGCAAACGGATCTGGGGCTGGTGGTTCTTCGATTGGGCGAGCCAGCCTTATGCGACGCTGCTGACGACCTTCATTTTCCCGGTCTATTACGCCGAAGTCGCGCGCAACCATTACGTCGCCCAAGGCATGACCCCCGAGGCCGCCAGCGCCGCCGCCCAGTCGCTTTGGGGTTACGGCCTGGCGATTTCCGGGTTCATCATCGCGGTACTGGCCCCGGTTCTGGGCGCAATCGCCGATAACAGCGGGCGTCGACTGGTCTGGGTCTGGGTGTTCTCGGCCCTTTACATGGCGGGTGCCTGGGGCCTGTGGTTCCTGATGCCCGAACAGCCCCATCTGGTGACTGCGATCGCCTGTTTCGGGATCGGGCTGATCGGCATGGAATTCGCCACCATCTTCACCAATGCCATGCTGCCCGGCCTGACCAGCCGGGATGACGTCGGGCGCGTCTCTGGCTCGGGCTTCGCCTTTGGCTATCTTGGCGGGGTGATCGCACTGTTCCTGATGCTGATGTTTCTGGCCGAGAACTCTCAGACCGGGCGCACGCTTCTGGGGATACAGCCGGTCCTGGGCCTTGACCCGGCGCTGCGCGAGGGGACGCGCGCCGCGGGGCCGCTGACCGCGCTGTGGTATCTGGTTTTCATGATCCCCTTTGCGCTTTGGGTGCCCGAGACCCCCGGCCCCCGGCGCCCCGTCCGCATCCGCGCCGCGATGGCGGACCTGTGGACCCTGCTGAAAAGCCTGCGGCACCGGCGCTCGCTGACGGCCTTCCTGCTCTCCTCGATGTTCTCGCGCGATGCTTTGAACGGGCTTTATGCCTTTGGCGGGATCTATGCCGGCGCGGTGCTGGGCTGGCCGGTCATCCTGTCGGGGATCTTCGGCATCGTGGCGGCTCTGTCGGCGACGATCATCTGCTGGTTCGGTGGACGCGCTGACCGCCGCTGGGGTCCGAAGCCGGTCACGATCGTCTGCACTGTGGTCCTGATCCTTGTCTGCACCATTATCGTGGGCATGAAGCGCAGCGCCATCATGGGCATTCCGCTGGCCGAAGGCTCGCACCTGCCGGATGCGATCTATTTCATCTGCGGGGCGCTGATCGGCGGCGCGGGTGGTGTCATCCAGGCCGCCGGGCGGACGCTGGTCGTGCTGCATACCTCGGCCGAACGCGCGACCGAGGTCTTTGGCCTTTACGCGTTGTCGGGGAAGGCCACGACCTTCCTGGCCCCGTTCCTGATCGCGCTGACCACCGGTTTAAGCGGGAACTTGCGGCTGGGCATCACGCCACTGATCGGCATGTTCCTTCTTTCGCTGATTTTGCTAATCTGGGTCCAACCAAAAGGGGAACCCGAGCAGTGATCCGAAAAATTCTGGGCGCAATGATCCTGTCCCTTGCGACCGCGATGCCGGGCGTGGCGGACCCGCTGGCGAAGGATGTCTTCGGCGGCGTTCCCGGCCCGACCGGCGGCGGCGCGGCGGCGATCGGCTTTTACTCCAAGGGCTGCGTCACCGGCGCGGCGCAGTTGCCGGAATCCGGCCCGACCTGGCAGGTCATGCGCCTGTCGCGCAACCGCAACTGGGGCCATCCCGAACTGGTGGGCTTTCTGGTCGGCCTTTCGCAGGCAGCACGTCAAGCCGGTTGGCAGGGGCTTTATATCGGCGACATGAGCCAGCCGCGCGGCGGCCCGATGGTGACCGGCCATGCCAGCCACCAGATGGGGCTGGATGCCGATATCTGGCTGCTGCCGCCGCCCAGCCTGCAACTGTCGCGCAAGCAGCGGGAAAACATCTCGGCGGTTTCGGTGGTGAACCGCGCGGGGACGGCGCCCTCGGGGAACTGGTCGCCCTCGCATATGGCGATCATCCGCGCCGCCGCCCGCGATCCCAGGGTCGAGCGCATCTTCATCGACCCGGTGGCCAAGGTCGCCATGTGCCAGATGGAGACGGGGAACCGCGCCTGGCTTCGCAAGGTCAGGCCGCTGAACGGGCATGACTATCACTTCCACGTCCGGCTGAGCTGCCCGGCCGGGTCGGCCTGCCAGCAGCAGGACGCACCTCCGCGGGGCGACGGGTGCGAGGAGGCGGCCGAATGGATCCGCAACCGCATCGACCCGAGCCGCGTGAAGCCGGTGCCGCCCGATCCGAACTATCGCCATCCCCGCAGCTTCCGGCTCAGCGAGATGCCAAGACAATGCCAAGCCGTCGCCGTCGCGCGCTGAGCGGTCTGGCGACAGGACATGACGACGGATTCCGCCGCCCCCTTGGCGGGATCGCGCTGGCATTCCTGACGGTCCTGGCCACGCTGTCCCATTCCTGCGCCGCCGATCCGGCGACGCAGTCGCGTGATGTCGCCCCCCTGGTCGAGCGCGTGGATACCCATGTCTGGTCGATCGACGAGCCCGATTTCGGCGGCTATTCCGGGTTGCACCTGTCCGAGGGTGGCACCCGTTTCATCGCGCTTTCGGACCGGGCCACGCTGCGCTGGGGCCGGATCGAACGCGACCCGGACGGGCGCATCCTGCGCGTCCTGTCCGAGGGCGATACCCGCATCAAGGACAGCGAAGGCCGCCCCCTGCGGCCCGGCTGGCGCGGCGACAGCGAGGGGCTGGCGGTCGGCAAGGACGGCAAGTTGTGGATCAGCTACGAAGGGCTGACCCGCGTTGTCAGCCATGACACGCCCGAGTCCCCTGCCCATGTCCTGCCCCGCCCCGAGGCGTTCAAGCAGATGCAGCGCAATTCTTCGCTGGAATCTCTGGCAATCCTGCCGGATGGCACATTGCTCACCATCCCCGAACGCTCGGGCGGGATGAACCGCCCCTTTCCGGTCTGGCGCTTTCGCGACGGTGCCTGGGACCAGCCCTTTTCGATCCCGCGCCGGGGCGATTTCCTGGCGGTCGATGCCGATATCGGCCCGGATGGCCGGCTTTACCTGCTGGAACGCGACTTCATGGGGTTGCTGGGCTTTCGCAGCCGGGTCCGGCGCTTCGACCTGACCCCCGATGGGGTCACGAACGAACAGGAACTTCTGGTCAGCCTGCCGCTGCAATATGACAATCTTGAGGGGATGTCCGTCTGGCAAGGCCCGCAGGGCATCATGCTGACCCTGATATCAGACGACAATTTCAGCCGCTTCCAGCGCACCGAATTCGTCGAATTCCGCGTGGTCGAGCAGCAGCCGGACCCCACGCCCCCGGCCCAGTCGGACAAGACGGCCCTGCAATCGGATTGACAGGTTGCAGTTGCGGGATTATGCGGCCATGCCCCGTGATCCGGGGCCGAGTCGCCGCTACCTTGTCAAAACGGAACCAGACATGCCACGCATTCTTCCTGGCGTCATCGCCATGGCCACTGTTGTCGTGGCCTCGAACATCCTGGTCCAGCATCTGCTGGGCAGCTGGCTGACCTGGGGGGCCCTGACCTATCCGGTCGCCTTCCTTGTCACCGATATCATGAACCGGATCTATGGTCCCTCGGCCGCGCGCCGGGTTGTCTACGCGGGCTTCGTGACCGGCGTTGTCTGCTCGCTCATCGCGGCGGGCATGGACAAGACCACGCTGCGCATCGCCATCGCCTCGGGCGCGGCGTTCCTGTCCGCGCAGCTGATGGACATTTCGGTCTTCAACTCGTTGCGGAAATACAACTGGTGGTTGCCGCCGCTGGCGGCCAGCGTTGCCGGGTCGATTTTCGATACCGTCGTTTTCTTCAGCATCGCCTTTTCGGCCACACTGACTCCGCTGTTTCCGGGCGACGATGTTTCCTGGGCAAACGAGATGCTTCCCCTGCTGGGACACGGTCCCGTGCAGCCGTTGTGGGTTTCTTTGGCAGTTGCCGACTGGACAGTCAAAATGGCGCAGGCGCTTGTCGCTCTCATTCCGTTCAGGATCATCGTCGGAAATTTGATCCAGCGACGTGCGCAAATTCATTGACTGATCTTCGATCTGTGTCACGCTAAGATCATACGGCAACACATTGAAAGGAGGTGGTCCAGTGTCGAGAGTGATATTGGAGAGAGGTGTCGGGACAGTCAGGGGGGCCGTGGCCTAAGGGCAGCCCCAAGGGTCGTAAACCCTGACTGGGACGGTGGGCACCAACCCTAACCGGACCATCTCCGTGGATCTCGCGGGTCGTTTCTTCGGAAGCGGCCCGTTCCAAATTTTCGCCGCAATGATGAAATCCGTCGCGGCGGAATGCAAAAAAGGGCGGTCCTTGGGGACCGCCCTTTGTCATTTCGGGGATTGCGGATCAGATCCGCTCGATCGCCAGCGCGATCCCCTGACCGCCACCGATGCACATGGTGATCAGGCCCCTGCGGCCGCCGGTGCGCATCAACTCATACATCGCCTTAATGGTGATGATGGCGCCGGTCGCCCCGACCGGGTGGCCCAGCGCGATTGCGCCGCCATTCGGGTTCACCTTGGCGGGATCAAGGCCAAGCGCCTTGTTCACGGCAAGCGCCTGCGCGGCAAAGGCCTCGTTCGACTCGATGACGTCAAAATCTGCTGCCTTCAGGCCGGTGCGTTTCAAAAGCGCCTCGACCGCGGGAATGGGTCCGATGCCCATGACCTCGGGGCGGACACCCGCAACGGCATAGTCGAGCAGCCGGAACAGCGGCGTCGCGCCCGCGGCCTTTGCTGCATCGGCACGGGCCAGCACCAGCGCCCCCGCGCCGTCATTGATCCCGGAGGCATTGCCCGCCGTGACCGAGCCGTCCTTCTGGAACACCGGTTTCAGCCCGGACAGCTTCTGCAGGTCGGTTTCCTTCGGATGCTCGTCCGTGTCGAAGGCGACCATTCCCTTGCGGGTCTTGATCTCGACCGGGACGATCTGGTCGGTGAAGCGGCCTGCGGAAATCGCCTCGGCAGCGCGCCGCTGGCTTTCCAGCGCGAAGGCATCCTGCGCCTCGCGGCTGATGTCATGTTCGCGGGCGACGTTTTCCGCCGTGATCCCCATATGCCCGGTGCCCATGGGGCAGGTCAGGGCGCCAACCATCATGTCCATCATCTGGACATCGCCCATCTTCGCACCGAAACGCGCGGCCGGAACCGCATAGGGGGCGCGGCTCATCGATTCCGCGCCGCCTGCGACCGCAAAATCCGCATCTCCAAGCATCAGGGCCTGCGCGACCGAAACGATGGCCTGCGCCCCGGATCCGCAAAGCCGGTTCACGTTCATCGCCGGGGTCGTATGCGGAACGCCCGCGTTCAGCATCGCCACCCGCGACAGATACATGTCGCGCGGCTCGGTGTTCAGGACATGGCCAAAGACCACGCTGCCGATGCGGTCGGCGGGGATCCCCGCCCGCTCGATCGCGGCACGGGTGACGATTGCGGCCAGGTCGATCGGCGCGATGGCCGCAAGGCTGCCGCCAAAGCCGCCAATGGCCGTACGCGCGCCGGACAGGATGACGATCTCGTTCTCGGACATGGTATACCCCCAATTTTCAGGTTCGGGATTGACGCTATCCCCCGACCGTCGGTGACGAAAGCCCCGCATCGACTTGCCTACGCCGCGTTACTTGCGAAGAATGGGGGCATGGAAAACGACCCTCGCCTGAGCCTTCGCCTGCACTTCAACAAGGGCCTGACCTTTGGTCGCGGCAAGGCCGACCTGCTTCAGGCCATTGCCGAAGAAGGCTCGATCTCGGCCGCGGGCCGACGCCTTGGGATGAGCTATCGCCGCGCCTGGGCGCTGGTCGAGGATATGAACGGCCATTTCCACGCGCCGCTGGTCGACAGCAGCCGCGGGGGCGCCAAGGGCGGCGGGGCAAGCGTCACGGAACTGGGGCAGAGCGTACTGGCCGATTATCGCGCGCTTGAGGCGATGCTGCGCGACGCCCCGCAGATCGCAACCCTGCGCATGGCGCTTGAAGGCGATATATCCGAACAGAAATAACGCTTGATGCCCCGCCACGCCGAGGGTTATGTCTGCCGGGACATAACGGAGGATCCTTAACGATGCGCCTGCCTTGGCTTACTGCCGCCGTCATCGCCCTGCTGCCCGTGGCACAGGCCCCCGCCGCCCATGCCGACGAGATCACCATCTTCGCCGCCGCCAGCCTCAAGACCGCGCTGGACGAGATCGCGGCCGAGTGGATGAAGGGACATGACGACAAGGTCGTCATCTCCTACGCGGGCAGCTCGAAGGTGGCCCAGCAGATCCAGGCGGGGGCACCGGCGGATATCTTCATCTCGGCCTCGACCGACTGGATGGACGAAGTGGCGAAGTCGGGCGACATCGACCCGGCGACCCGGACCGACCTTCTGGGCAACACGCTGGTCCTCGTCGGCACAGGCAAGCCCGCCGCGGCCGACGTCACGACGCTGCCTGACCTGCTGAAGGACGGCAAGCTGGCGATGGCGCTGGTCAACTCGGTCCCCGCCGGGCAATATGGCAAGCAATCGCTGGAAAAGCTTGGATTGTGGAGCAAGGTGGAACCGCAGGTCGCCCAGGCAGACAACGTGCGCGCCGCGCTGCAGCTGGTCGCCACCGGCGAGGCGCCGCTGGGCATCGTCTATGGCTCTGACGCGGTGGCCGAACCCGGCGTCGGCGTCGTCGGTACCTTCCCTGCCGACAGCCATGACGCGATCATCTATCCGGGCGCTGTCACCAAGACCGCCGACACGCCCCAGGCCGCGGCCTTCCTGCAAGGCCTGAAGCAGGATCCGGCCAAATCGGTCTTCGAGGGGCAAGGATTCACCGTCCTGCCATGAGTGTTTCCGACTGGCTTGGCCCGCAGGAATGGCAGGCCGTTACCCTGTCCCTGCGGGTCTCGCTGGTCGCCACGCTGGCCAGCCTGCCCTTTGCGATCGCGGTCGCATGGCTTTTGGCCCGGCGCAGCTTTCCGGGCCACGGATTGATCAGCGGCATCGTCCACCTGCCGCTGATCCTGCCGCCGGTCGTGACCGGCTACCTTCTTCTTATCACCTTCGGGACGAAGGGTCCGGTCGGATCGCTACTGCAACCGCTGGGCATCGTCTTTGCGTTCCGCTGGACCGGTGCCGCGCTTGCCGCCGCGATCATGAGCTTTCCCCTGACCGTCCGCGCGATCCGGCTGGGGTTCGAGGCTGTCGATCCCCGGCTTGAACAGGCCGCTGCAACCCTGGGCGCGCCGCGATTCTGGATCTTTTTCACCGTGACGCTACCCCTGATCGGTCCCGCCCTGCTGGCTGGCGCAACCCTGGGGTTCGCAAAGGCGATGGGAGAGTTCGGGGCCACCATCACCTTTGTATCCAACATTCCCGGCCAGACGCAGACCCTGCCGTCGGCCATCTATGCCTTTCTGGAAACGCCGGGAGGCGAAGGCCCGGCGATGCGGCTGGTGCTGGTCTCGATCGTGATCGCAATGGCCGCCGTCTTCCTGTCCGAAGCCCTTGCCCGCAGGGCCGCGCGGCACAGATGACGCTGTCCGTTTCCTTCCGCCACCCGTTCCCCGGCCTGGATCTCGACGTCGCCTTCGACGCGCCAGAGGGGGTGACGGCGTTGTTCGGCCCCTCGGGTTGCGGCAAAAGCACTACAATCAACGTCATCACCGGGCTGATGCGCCCCGCCTCGGGGCGCGTGCAGCTGTCGGGCCGCGTGCTTCTGGACGGGCGCACCCACCTGCCCCCGCAGGCAAGGCGGATCGGCTGCGTCTTCCAGGATGCCCGCCTGTTTCCCCACATGACGGTCGAGGCAAACCTGCGCTATCCCTCGCGCTGGCGTCGGGGCGCGGCACGCGATTTCGACCGTATCACCGCGATGCTGGCGCTGGGTCCGCTGCTGGCACGCCATCCCCACAGCCTGTCGGGCGGGGAAAAGCAGCGCACCGCGATCGGCCGTGCCCTGCTGTCGGACCCCGATCTTCTGGTAATGGACGAACCGCTTGCCGCACTGGACGATGCCCGCAAGGCCGAGATCATGCCCTGGCTGGAACGCCTGCGCGACGAGGTCCGCCTGCCGATCCTGTATGTCAGCCATTCCGTCCCCGAAATCGTGCGCCTTGCCACCACGGTCGTGCTGATGGAACGCGGTCGCGTCACCCATTCCGGCACGCTGAGCGACATCCTTGCCGATCCGGAACTTGCCCCCGCTCTTGGCTCGCGCGAAGCCGGCGCCCTGATCCGCGCCCGGGTCGAGGCGGTCGAGCAGGACGGAATGCTGCGCGTCTCCACGGGTTCGGGGCCGATGCTGCTGCAAGGCGGGACCGCCCGCCCCGGCGAGGTGCTGCGCCTGCGCGTTCTGGCGCATGAGGTGATCCTGTCCCGTGACCCGCCGGTCGGGCTTTCGGCATTGAACGTGCTGCCCGCGACGGTTGTCGCGATCCGCGACGGGCTGGTGCAATTGCGGGTGGGGGATGAGCGGATGCTTGCGCAAGTCACGCCAAGATCCATTCAAAGCCTTGATCTGAAAGCAGGAAACAGCTGCTTTGCCATCATCAAATCCGTGTCCATTCTGCCCAGCTAGAATGAAATCGTGCCTTTGTCATTTGCGCAGCAGGGGCCAACTCTCCTATGCTTCGCCCAAAAAAGAGCATGAGGGGCAGTATGAACAGGTTTCTGAAGCTCGCCATAGTCGGGCTGGTGGCCTCTTGCGGCGGCGGCGGGAGTTACAAGGCGCCCCGGAATCTGGAAAATGCCTGCGCGATCGCGGCCGAACGCCCGACCTATATGCGCGCGATGAAGGCGACCGAACGGCGCTGGGGCGTCCCGGTCAACGTGCAGATGGCTGTCATCCACCAAGAGTCGAAATTCATCGGCGACGCCCGCACCCCGCACCGCTATGCGCTGGGGATCATCCCGATGGGGCGCCAAAGCTCGGCCTATGGCTACAGTCAGGCGCTGGATGGGACCTGGGACGATTATCGGCAGGAAACCGGAAACCGCCGCGCCCAGCGCGACGACATCGCCGACGCCACCGACTTCATGGGCTGGTACATGAACGATTCCACCCGCATCCTGGGAATTTCAAAACAGGACGCGGCCTCGCAATATCTTGCCTATCACGAAGGCCGCTCGGGCTTTGCCAATGGCTCGCATCGCAGCAAGGGCTGGCTGATGGACGTCGCCGGCAAGGTCAGCGCACGGTCCGAACTTTACCGCCTGCAACTGGCGTCCTGTCGCAGGTGACAGGCACGCCGGTCGCGCGCGGAATCAACGGATCGCGAATTTCGAAGGCGGAATAGACACCCCCGTCTTCATGTCGCCCAGGATCACGGTCGTCCGTTTGCCGGCGTCATCCGTCACCACCCATTGCCGCAACTGGGTCGGGTTCGCGGTAAAGACCATCTGGATATTGCCGTATTCGGGATGCTGCGGATCCTGCGCCGTCACCACGGTCGTGTTCTTCTTCTCGGCATAGCCCGTCACCATCTTGGCCTGCCCAAGGTTGATGTTCGGTGCCAGGATCAGCGACAGGGGCGTCTTCGACAGCGGATATTGCTGCGGGCCGCCGCGCGTCTTGCCGTCATAGACCGCAACCTGCCCCGCCGAGGCCAGGACCAGCGACTTGTTGCCCTTGTATTCGAAGCGCACCCGGTTCGGACGATGGATGTAAAGCACCCCGGTCGAGATGGTGCCGTCGGCGTTCACCTGCGTGAACTCGGCCTGCGCGGTCCTCAGACCGTTCAGGTAGCGCGAGATGTCGTTCAACGGGATCTTGTCAGCCAGGGCCGGAAAGGCCAGGGCCAAAGCGAGGACGGGTGCAAGGGCGAGCGATCTGATGTTCATGCGGCGAATGTATCCGGTCTGCGGTTGCTTGCACATTCACGTTCGCTTGGATGTGCAGGAACCAACGCTCGCAACACCGTGACCGTTCCTCGCTTGGCCCGGATCAGGGCCGCTGGCCGGTCAGCAGCCGCGGCATCGGGTCCAGTCTTAGCCCCGCGGCCTGACGCATGAAGCCGCGCCGAAGTGGCGGCAGCGCGTCGACCAGTCCCATACCCAGTTCCCGAGCCGCCCGCAGAAGCGGATTACCGTTGGAAAACAGCGCGTTCACACTGTCCATTCCAAGCGCAAGGAAGGTCGCGTCCGGTCGCCGCCATTCCTGATAGCGGGCAAGAACCGGGGAGGTCCCGATATCCTCGCCCCGGCGGCGGGCCAGGATCAGAACTTCGGCAAGGGCGGCCACGTCTCGCAGTCCCAGGTTCAGCCCCTGCCCCGCGACGGGATGGACGCCATGCGCCGCATCCCCCACCAGCGCGACCCGCGGCGCGACATAGCTTTCGGCCAGCGTCAGGTTCAGGGGGTACGAGAATCGCGGCCCGGCAAGGCGGATCTCGCCCAGGAAGTCGCCAAATCGCGGGCGCAGCACCTGCAGGAAGGCCTCGTCATCCAGCTGAAGGATCGCCTGCGCCTCGTCCCGCGGCTCGGACCAGACGATCGAGCTGCGGTTGCCAGGCAATGGCAGGATCGCCAGCGGCCCGCCCGGCATGAAGAACTGATGCGCGGTGCCCTGATGCGGCAGGTCGTGATCCACGGCAGCGACCAGTGCGATCTGACCATAATCATGACCAATGCGCCGGATCCCGGCCCGCGCCGCCACGCCTGAGCGCCGCCCGTCGGCCCCGACCAGCACCCGCGCCGACAGGCTGCGGCCATCGGACAGCGCAACCTCGACCCCCGTCGGGCCCGGCATCTGACCTGTCACCGACAACCCCGGCAGATGGGTCACGCGGTCCCGCATCGCCTCAAGCAGGGCGCGATACAGGAAGCGGTCCTCAAGCATAAAGCCAAGGCGGCCTTCCTCGATCTCGGCGCTGTCGAAATGCAGGCCAAACGGCCCCGCTCCTTCGCCCGCGTCGCCCTGCGTCGCCTCGACCTTCAGGATCGGTTGGGCCTGCCCGGACAACCCGGACCACAATCCCAGCGCCGCAAGCAGCCGCTGCGACGCAAGCGCCAGCGCATAGGCACGTCCGTCGAAACTGTCGCCAGCGCGGGCCGTGGCGGGGCGGTCATCGACGACCGCGACCCTCATGCCCGCATCCGCAAGTGCCAGCGCCAGCGTCGGCCCATTCAGGCCGCCGCCGGCGATCACGATGTCGAATTCCTTGTCCATGGGCCAGCACTATGCTGCCCCGGGCATCAATGTCCATGCGCTTCGCCGTCGCACGCCATTGCGGCGACGGGGTCGGGTGATTAGCCTGTGCCCCAAGACGAAACAGGAAGGAATCCGGGATGGACTGGCTCAAGGCATCGGCCGCGGAACAGGGGCGGGCGATTCTGGCCGGGCTGATCAGCCCCGCCGAACAGACCGAGGCCTATATCGAGGCCGCCTCGCGCCATCCCTATGGCGGTCACATCTATGCCCGTCTTACCCACGACCGGGCGCGGGCCGAGTCGATCGCGGCGCATGACCGCGCGCGCGCCGGGCTGCGGCGCGGGCTGCTGGACGGGGTCGCGATCAGTTGGAAGGACAATATCGACAGCGCCGGCATCCCGACCGAGGGTGGATCGCGCCTGCTGGCTGGCCGCACGCCCGAACAGGATGCCGAAATCCTGTCCCGCGCGACGCTTCAGGGTCTGGTCTGTCTGGGCAAGACCCACCTGACCGAACTGGCATTTTCGGGGCTGGGCCTGAACCCGATGACCCGGACCCCTCCGAACAGCATCGACCCGGCGCTGGCACCCGGCGGGTCGAGCTCTGGCGCCGCGGTCTCGGTCGCGCTGGGACTGGCCGCGGCCGCGATCGGGTCGGATACCGGCGGCTCGATCCGTGTTCCTGCCGCCTGGAACGGGCTGGTCGGCTTCAAACCCACCCACGGGGCGCTGCCCGATGCCGGGCTTTTGCCGCTGTGCCGTCGCTTTGACATCGCCGGCCCCATCGCCCGCACGGTCGAGGATTGCGCCGAATTGTTCGCGGTGCTGCGCGGCGCCCCGGCCCCCGACCTTGGGGATGCCGCGAACCGTCCGCTGCGGCTGATGGTGCTGGACGGGGTCCCGTTTGACGCCGCGCGCGACGCGCCCGTCGCGGCCTTCGAGGATGCGGTCCGCCGCCTGTCGGAGGCGAATGTCCGCATCACCCATGCCGACCTGCCCTGCGTGGCCGAGGCGATGGCGCTGGCCCCGATCCTGTTTGCTCCCGAGGCCTATGGCATCTGGCGTGACCAGATCGAGGACGCGCCCGAACTGATGTATCCGGCCATCCTCGAGCGGTTCCGGGGTGGACGCGAGGTTGGGGCGGCGGATTACATCGCCGGCTGGGAAAAGCTGAATCGCCTGCGCGCCGACTGGGCACGGCTGGTCGCGGGCCACGACGCGGTGATCCTGCCAACCTCTCCGATCCTGCCCCCGGACGCCCAGCGGCTTTTGAACGATGCCGACTATTTCGCGACCGAGAACCTGCTGACCCTGCGCAATACCCGGATCGCGAATCTTCTGGGCCTGCCCGCCATCAGCCTGCCGACCGGGCATCCCGGCTGCGGCCTGATGATGATGGGTCAGGCGGGCCAGGACCTGGCGCTTCTGGTCGCCGCCGCCACGGCCGAAGCCGCACTGCGCTAGCCCCTGAATCCGCGGGACAATCCCGCGATACCAATGGGCTGCGGCCCGAAACTCTGGACGCAAAGGGGGTTTGCCGGTATCCTTCCCGGAAACGGGGCGGCACGACCCCGATTGAGAGGCAGTCATGGCAATACCCGAGCGGTTCTCGAACCTGCCGGAATATGCGTTCCCGCGCCTGCGGACGCTGCTTGCGGGCATTTCCCCCGCGGCAGATCCCGTCGTGATGACCATCGGAGAGCCGCGCCACGCGGTTCCCGAATTCACCGGTCGCATCATGGCGGAAAGCATCGCCGAGTTCGGGAAATACCCCCCGAACGAGGGCACCCCGGAATTGCTGGCCGCGATCTCGGGCTGGATCGGGCGCCGCCATGGGATCGAGGTCGAGCCCGCGCGCATCACCTCGCTCAACGGCACGCGAGAGGGGCTGTTCAACGCCGCACTGGCGCTTTGCCCCGAAACCAAGGCTGGCGGGCGGCCGGCGATCCTGATCCCGAACCCGTTCTATCAGGTCTATGCGGTCGCCGCCGCAGCCGTCGGTGCCGAGCCGGTCTTCGTGCCCGCGACCGAGGAATCGGGCTTCCTGCCCCGCTTCTCGGAACTTGCGCCCGAATTGCTGGACCGGGTGGCCATCGCCTATCTGTGTTCGCCCGCGAACCCGCAGGGATCGGTCGCCCCCGAAGCCTATCTGGAAGAGCTGATCGCTCTGGCCGATCGCCATGATTTCCTGATCTTTTCGGACGAATGCTATTCCGAGATCTGGCGCGATGCCCCGCCTCCCGGCGCGCTTGCGGTTGCGACCCGCATGGGGCTGGCCGATCGGGTGGTGATGTTCAATTCGCTTTCGAAACGCTCGAACCTGCCCGGGCTGCGCTCTGGCTTCGCGGCGGGGGGCAAGGCGCAGATCGCGCAACTGCGCCGGCTGCGCAGCTATTCCGGCGCGCCCCTGTCCCTGCCCGCGCAGCGCGTCAGCGCCGCCGCTTGGGCGGACGAGGCACATGTGGACGAAAACCGCGCGCTTTATCACCAGAAATACGCCGTGGCCGACCGGATCCTGGGGAATACGCCCGGTTATCGTTCGCCCCAGGGCGGCTTCTTCCTGTGGCTGCGCGTGCCTGCACATCTGGGCACCGGCGAGGATGCGGCGAAAAAGCTGTGGTCCGAAGCGGGCATCCAGGTCCTGCCCGGGGCCTATCTGTCGCGCGACACCGCCCAGGGAAATCCAGGGCGGGACTATATCCGGGTCGCCCTGGTCGATCCGGCCGGACCGACCGAGGCGGCGCTGATCCGCCTGAAGAACTGCTTGTACGAAGGGGGCTAAAGCATGGCGAGCTGGCAAGCCAAACACCGCGATCCGCTGTTCGATCAGTCCACCCAGGCCGCGCTGGAACGGCGCGGCAAGGAGGTGCTGGGCGCCAGCCTGGTGGTTCTGGGGGTCCTGATCGCGATGATGCTGGCCAGCTATGCCCCCGAAGACCCCAGCTTCATGTCGGCGACCGACCAGCCGGCCCAGAACTACCTGGGCCGGATCGGCGCCTATGTCGCCTCGGCGCTTTACATGATAACCGGCCACGGCAGCTGGGTGCTGGTGATCGGCGGGGCGGTCTGGGGCCTGCGCCTGATGCTGCACCGGGGCGAGGAACGGATCATGCGGGGCATCTTCCTGCCCATCGCGATGGTCCTTGTCTCGATCTACGCGACCTCGATGACACCGCCTCCGGGTTGGACGCAAAGCTTCGGGCTGGGCGGGCATCTGGGCGACATGCTGATGGGCGCGATGCTGTCCATCATGCCGATCAAGGCCTCGATTGCGATCAAGGTCCTGGCGCTGCTGACCGCCGCCGGTGCGCTGGCCTTCCTGTCCTTCGTTCTGGGCTTCGACCGGGTCGAGCTTTCGGCGATCGGCGGCTTCCTGCGCCGCGGGCTGGCGACGGCGCGGCTGATGCTGCTGCATGCGGTCGACAAAAGCGCGCGCATGTCCTCGGGCGCGGCGCGCGAGTTGAAGACGCGGGCCGATGCGCGACGCGAACGCGTCGCCCGTGCCGGCTCTGCCGCCCTGCCCGAGCCGCGCATCCACGCACCGGGCAGCGCGACGCCCCGCCGCTATGTGCCGACCGCCCCCAGACCGGGGGAAGCCTTCTCTCCCCAGCCCGAACTGGTCGAACCCGAGACGCATTACGACGAGGATGACGAGGGCCCCTCGGATGTCGAGATCTCGGCCCGGATCAACCAGGCCATCCATCACCGCACGGATCGCCCGGGCGACAAGGGCTCGGTCCTGTCGGCGGTGACCGCCAAGCTGACCGGGGGCCGTGCCGCCCCCCGGATCGAACCCGAATTTGCCGACGAGGATGACGAGGATGAGGACGACCTGCCCGCCGGCCGCGGCCCCGCGGTCGCGGCCCGGCAGGTTCACGTCGCGCCGCGCATTCCGGCCCCCGTGTCGGGGTCGGGGCGCGGTGCGGCGGCCGAATCCTTCGGCCATTACGAACGTCCGCCGCTGTCGCTTCTGACCGCGCCCTCGACCTCGGACCGCCATCAACTGCCGCCCGAGGCGCTGATGGAAAACGCCCGGATGCTTGAGGCGGTGCTGGACGATTACGGCGTCAAGGGCCAGATCACGGATGTCCGGCCCGGTCCCGTCGTTACGCTTTACGAACTGGAACCCGCGCCGGGGCTGAAGGCCAGCCGGGTGATCGGGCTGGCCGACGACATCGCGCGGTCGATGTCGGCGCTGTCGGCACGTGTCTCGACCGTGCCGGGCCGCTCGGTCATCGGGATCGAATTGCCGAATGCCCGCCGCGAAAAGGTCGTCCTGCGCGAAATCCTGGCCGCCCCCGCCTATGCCGACGGCACCCAGCCCTTGCCGCTGGCGCTTGGCAAGGACATCGGTGGCGGCCCGGTCGTCGCGAACCTGGCGAAGATGCCGCACCTGCTGATCGCGGGGACCACCGGTTCAGGCAAGTCCGTCGCGATCAACACCATGATCCTCAGCCTGCTTTACAAGCTGACGCCCGAGGAATGCCGGCTGATCATGATCGACCCGAAGATGCTGGAACTGTCGGTCTATGACGGCATTCCCCATCTGCTTTCCCCCGTTGTCACCGATCCCAAGAAGGCGGTCGTCGCCCTGAAATGGGTGGTGGGCGAGATGGAGGAGCGCTATCGCAAGATGTCCAAGATGGGCGTCCGCAACATCGAGGGCTATAACGGCCGCGTCCGCGAGGCGCTGGCCAAGGACGAGATGTTCAAGCGCACCGTCCAGACCGGCTTCGACGAGGATACTGGCGAGCCGATCTTCGAGACCGAGGAGTTCCAGCCCGAAACCTTCCCCTATATCGTCGTCATCGTCGACGAGATGGCCGACCTGATGATGGTCGCGGGGAAAGAGATCGAGGCCTGCATCCAGCGGCTTGCACAGATGGCGCGGGCCTCGGGCATCCATATCATCATGGCCACGCAGCGCCCCTCGGTCGATGTCATTACCGGCACGATCAAGGCGAACTTCCCGACCCGGATCAGCTTCCAGGTGACGTCGAAGATCGACAGCCGCACCATCCTGGGCGAACAGGGTGCCGAACAGCTTCTGGGCATGGGCGACATGCTTTACATGGCGGGCGGGTCCAAGATCACCCGCGTCCACGGTCCCTTCGTCAGCGACGAGGAGGTCGAGGAGATCGTCAATCACCTGAAGAGCTTCGGCCCGCCGACCTATATGTCGGGCGTCGTCGAGGGGCCGGACGAGGAACGCGCGGACAGCATCGACCAGGTGCTGGGGCTTTCCACCGGAGAGGGTGGCGACGCCGAGCTTTACGACCTGGCGGTCGCGATCGTGGCCAAGGATCGCAAATGCTCGACGAGCTATATCCAGCGGAAACTGGCGATCGGCTACAACAAGGCCGCTCGTCTGGTCGAACAGATGGAGGATCAGGGCGTCGTCAGCGCCGCGAACCACGTCGGCAAGCGCGAGGTTCTGGTCCCCGAGGTCTGAGTTTCGGGAAGCGGGCGCGGAAAAAAGGCCGGGGCATCAAGCCTCGGCCTTTTTCACTGGCGCGGCTGAAAGGGGTGCCGGCGCACAAGCTGCTGACGGGAATCGGGCCGTATCACTCTGCCGCGACGACTGGCGATCCCTTGGCAGGTTGCGTGGTCGCGTCTTCGGTCGCGCCCTCGCCCGTGCCCTGATCGACGGTCACGACAACCGATAGGCCAGGCGCAAGATAACCGGCCAACTCTTGCCCTGGGTCGATCGAGATGCGCACGGGCAGGCGCTGCGCCACCTTAGTGAAGTTGCCAGTCGCGTTGCTGGCCGAAAGCAGGCTGAACTCGGACGCCGTGGCGGGCGAGAAGGACTCGATCCGGCCGGTGAATTCCCGGTGCTGCATCGCGTCAACGGTAAAGACCGCGCGGTCGCCAAGCCGCATCCCGTGAAGCTGGGTTTCCTTGAAGTTCGCGATGATCCAGACATCGGGACCGACATGGCTGACCAATGCGGTCCCGGCGGTGACATATTGGCCCTCGCGCACGCCGACCTGACCAAGCCGCCCGTCCGAGGGGGCGCGGATTTCGGTATTGGACAGGTCGATGCGTGCAAGTTCCACCGCCGCCTCGGCCGAGGCGATGTCGGCCTTGCTGGCGGCAATCCCGACCCGGGCGCCGTTCAGATCCTCGCGCGCGACATCGATGGCACTTTCGGCCTGCACGACCTGCGCCTCGGCCTGACGCAGGGCCAGTTCGCTTTCCTCGGCCGCGCTTTGAGCGGTCGCGCCGCGCTGGCGCAGCTGGCTGGCGCGCTGCCAGCCAAGCTGGGCATTGTCACGCTGCGCCTCGGCTGATTTCGACGCTGCTTCGGCCGATTTGACGCGGGCCTCGGCGGAATGGACGGTCTGCTCTTGGATCTGCAAGCTCGCCTGCGCGCCCTGAAGCGAGGTCTCGGCCTGGGCCAGCTTCTGGCGATACTGGCGGTCGTCGATGCGGGCGATGACCTGGCCCTTGGTCACCTGCTGAAAGTCCTGCACCTCGACCGCGGCGACATAGCCCGACAGTTGCGGGGCAAGCGTGGTCATGCGGCCGCGGACATAGGCGTTCTCGGTCCGGGGATGGGTCGAGCTGAACGGTGGCAGGTGCCAGGCGAACAGCACGATCAACAGGCCGGCGATTCCGACAAGGATGGCGATCACGGTGGGAAGGATATGCGTCTTGGTCATTGCAGGGACTCGGCAGAGGGGGAAGGGTTGCGGCCGCGCGGCCAATGCGCCGCCAGCCAATCGCGGCCCATGTGCAGGACCAGCGCCGACGCCGCGGCAATCGCGGCCAGGAAGGTCAGGAAATAGGCATCGTTATAGGCCAGGACATAGGCCAGGTTCGACGCCTCCTGCGCGATCAGCGCGGCGGCCTGCGCACGGCTTTGGGCAGGGTCGGCGATCTGCGGGGCAAGCTGGGCGACGCGGGCCGCCAGTTCACGCGCGACGAGCGGATCGACGGTCATCAGCTCTTCACGCAGGACCTGCAGGTGCAGCGCCTGGCCGTGGTTGATGAAGGTCGTGAACATCCCCGACCCCGCCGCCCCGCCGATGCTTTGCGTCGACAGGAACACGATGACGAAGGACAGCAGATAGTTCGGACCCCGCGCCAACGCCGCCATCAGCCCGCGCATCATCGCGGGCGCCATGAAAAGCGATCCGGCGAACGCGATCAGACCCTGGCTGAACATCATCTGGACCGGCCTTGTGTCAAGGGTCGAGCGGCTGTCGAGAAAGGCCCCCGCCGCGATCAGCACCAGCGCGATCAGGTGGATGACCGGCACGCGCTCGGGCTTCAGCCAGGGAATCAGCGCCAGTCCGCCCAGCACCGTCGCGACCGAGATCACGGCGAACAACGGCACTAGCTGGCTTTGCGTAATGCTGAGCATCTGGAACATGCGCGGCGCGCCCGCGCTTTGCTCGGACAGGATCAGGCGAAAGACCAGCAGCGTCACGGTCAGGTGCAGCATTGCGGGGCTTGCCAGCCAGCGGATATCCAGAAGCGGCGCCTTGCGATGCAATTCGATCACCACCGCCAGGGTCAGGCACACGACCGATGCGGCCACGACCTTGCCCAGCCACGGGGCCTCGGTCCACCACAGCGTGGGGCCCATGACGAAGCCGGTGATAAGCCCACCAAAGCCGCAGGCGATCAGCAGCCAGCTGACCAGGTCAAGCGGCGCAATGGCCTTGACGCGGGGCGGCGACTTCAGCGGCAGCAGATAGACCAGCGCCAGCGAGATCCCCGCCATGCCCAGCGTCATCAGGTGCAGCGCGCCCCAGCCCTGGTCGTTCATCAGCGCGGGCGAGATCACCCGCGCCAGATGCGGCCCGACCGCGATCATGCTGAGCGAGACGGGCAGACCCAGCCGCATCTTCCAGGCCGGGGGCAGAGGTTCCAGCGCGTAAAGAAAGGCCAGCGTCGACAGCGGGGCCGAGGCCATGCCCGCGAAAAACTGCGTGGTAATGGCCGAACGCAGGTCAAGCGCCGCAAAGGACAGCAGCGCCACGACAACGTAGATGACGATCGCGACTTCGGCAAAGCGGCGCAGGCCGTATTGCGCGCGCAGCTTGATCAGCAAAAGCGGCATCGAGGCGCGCGGGATCAGGAAGGCCGCCATAAGCCAGCTTGCCTGGGTGGTCGTGGCGCCAAGATCCCCTGCGATCTGGGGAATGTTGGTGCTGACAAAGCCCTGCGCCATGCCCTGCGTCAGCGCGATCACGATCGAGGCCGACATGTATCCCAATGCGCGCGGCAAGGGCATCGGCTGGAAAACCGGCGGCTGGGGGGCGGCCGGGGTCGGGGCCTGCTCGGCCCCCTGCGACGTTGGGGATGCCGCGTCGCTCATTCCCGGCGCAACCTTTCCGCATTCGAGGTCATCCGCGTCAGCACGCGGCGCGCGGCCTCCAGATCCTCGGCCGTGATACCGTCGACCAGCGCGGCATCGACCTCGTCGCGGAACCGCAGCAACGGATCGATGCGGCAGGTGTCGGTCAGGTGCACAGCGTGCTTGCGCCCGTCTTCAGGCAGCGGGCGGCGCTCGGCCAGGCCCTGTGCCTCGACCGCGTCCAGCAGGCGTTTCAGCGTCGGCGTCTCGATTTCCAGCGCAGCGGCCAGTTCGGCCTGGCTCGCCCCCGGATTTCGACCGATCGTCGTCAGCAGGCGCGCCCTGGCATAGGTCAGACCAAGCTGGCGCACGCGCAGTTCGAACCCCTGCCGGACCGTGCGGGTCAGCGTCAGTAGCTCATCGAAAAGGGTAAGCGGGCGATCTGCCATGAGGACACGTTAGCTTGCTAATGATAATGTTAGCTAGCTAATGAAAGTCGGCTAAATTTTCAAGCCCCGCTGTCATCGACAACGGGGCCTGTTGCAGGATTCCAAGGGACGTGCGGGATCAGTAATCGCGTTCGTAGAACAGGCCCAGCGTGCTTTCCCCGTCGCTGGCGACCGATCCCCGCGCCGTCAGGCTGTTCGAGACGTCAAGGTTCAGCTGCAGCTTGGTCGTCCCCTCATCCCCGACCTGAACGTCGGTATAAAGGTTCTCGGACAGGTACTTGCCCGCGCGGACCGACACACGGCCCTGATCGTCCGTGGTCAGGTCCAGATCATCCAGCCCGGTCGAGGCGCGCAGGCGGCCGATGATGCCGTCCCCGCCCCGGCCGGCCAGGGTCGCGATGGCGGTCGCAAGCTGGGCTGCCTGAAGACCGCTGATATTGTCCAGGCCACGACCGAACAGAAGCTGGGACAGCACCTCTTCTTCCGGCATTTCCGGCGAGGATTCGAAGGTGATGTCGGGGTCCCGCGCCTCGCCGTCGATGATGATGCGCGTGGTGACGGAATCCTGCACCGCTTCGGCCACAAGGCGGATCACCGGGATCAGGCTGCCCTGAAGTTCGATGATCCCTTCGGTCAGGTCGAAGCGCTTGCCCAGCAGGTCGACGCGACCGCGGATCAGTTCCAGCCTGCCGATGGGGATCGGCTGGCGGGCATTGCCGGTCAGCCTGATCTCGCCGCCCAGTTCGGCATCGACGCCGCGCCCGCGGATGAAAACCTGATCGGGGGCCGAGATGACCAGATCGAACCGGGCCGGGACGGCCGGAGGCGTGGCCGGTGGTGTGGTCATGCCGGCCGCGCGCGAATCCTCGCTTGGGAATTCCAGCAGGCCGGCCTTGGCCCGCGTCTGCCGCTGCGGTGGGCGTTCGTTCAGATGGGTAATGTCGGGAATGGCACGCGCGCCCCCAAGCCCGGTCGAAGGGATGCGGATCTCGGTTGTGCCCAGGTCGATGCGGCCCGTTACCAGCGGCCCCGCCGCCTGCGACCCCGAGATGCGCACGTTGCCATTCGCCCGCGTCTCGTAAAGCGTGGGATCGCGCAGCACGACATTCTGGATGCGCACGTCCAAGTCCATGGGCCGGTCGCCGGTCAGCGTGATCGGCCCGCGCACGGTGATGGTGCCGCCCGATTCCACCGCGCCGCTGACATCCACCGCGATGCGCCCGGCATTCAGATCGGCGCGCGCATTCAGCGATGCAATGCTGAGCCCCAGCTTCGGTTCGGCCAACCGTCCGTTCGACAGTTCGACCCGGCCGTTCAGCGATTCAAGCGAGGGCGCGCCATTCATGCGGATATCGAAGCTGAGCGGCCCCTCGACGCTGCGGGTCCGCAGGAAGGGGTTCGCAGCGGCCGCATTGCTGCGGCCCTGGACCCGGATATCCATGCTGGCAAAGTCGGTGCGTGCCTGTCCGACGATGGTTGCGCTGGTCTCACCCGGCGCCGTCGCGGTCAGGTTCACGTCATAGGCAGCACCCGTATTGCGGATGCGACCGCGCAATTCGGCCGGGCCGGGAAAGCCCGGAACCACCAGCGCAAGATCGTTCAGCCGCCCGTCCAGGTTCAACCCCTCGGCCGGACTGCCATTGCCGGTCAGGCGGAACTGCCCGTTCCCGGCCTCAAGCCGGCTGACGGTCAGGCTGCCATCCGCGCGCTGGGTGGCGGCAAGGTCGATTCGGGTTTCGCCGGCAAGCACCGCATCGGCCTGCGGCTTGCCGATGGCCAGACCGCGCGCCGTGCCCTGCGCCGTGATCGCGCGGCTACCGCCCTGCTGGTCGATGACACGCGCCTGCGCCTGCACCGCCCCCCGGAACCCATTGCCCAGAAAGCGCAGGTCGTCGGCGCGCAGGTTCGCGCGCAGATCCGTCGCCCCGGCCCCCACACGCCCCTCGGCCGTGACGTTCAGGCGTGGATTGTCGACCTGCGCCGTCTCGATCGAAAAAACGCCATCGCGTTCGACGCCGCGGACGGAAAGCCTTGTCGCCCCGCTAAGCGCACCATCGACCTGCGCCTGGCCAAAGGACAGGTTGTTGCCGGTGCCGGTCACGTCCAGCCGCCGGGCGCCGGTGCCATCGTCGCGGAAGCTGCCCTGCGCATCCAGCGACCCGCGCCAGCCGCGCCCGAAGCTGGACAGCGAACGTACCTGAAGCTGGCCGCTCATGTCGGTTTTGGCCCTGCCCAAGGTGCCCTGCGCATTGGCCTGCATCTGCTGGTTCTTCAGGTCGAATTCGTGGACCGTGATCTCTTCCCCGCGCTGTTCGGCGAACAGCTTCAGCTCGGTGATGCCGGTCAGCGCGCCG
Organism: Paracoccus sp. KR1-242; assembly: GCF_049446195.1. Lineage (NCBI taxonomy): Bacteria > Pseudomonadati > Pseudomonadota > Alphaproteobacteria > Rhodobacterales > Paracoccaceae > Paracoccus > Paracoccus sp. KR1-242. Next base: position 101,551 of record NZ_JBMSED010000001.1, on the reverse strand, counting down.
TCCACGTCCTGCTGCCCAAGGCGCAGATCGGTCCCGCGCCCGGTCATGCGGATCTGGCGCGCGCCGTCCTTTTGGGTCGCGGTCGCCTGCGCCGTCAGCCCGCCCGAGAAGCCGCGCCCCAGCACGGCCAGGTCGGGCATCGACACCGAAAGCTCGCCGTTCAGTTCCTGCGGGGTGAAATGCCCCAGACCCTGCGCGTCAAGCTGGGGGTTCACCAACTGGAAGCGCTGCAATTCATAGCTGTCCTTGGACTGCATCAGCTCGACCGTCAGGCCGGTCTCGCCCTTGAAGGCGCCGTCAATCTCGGGGATGCCAAGAATAAGGTCCTGCGCATCGCCCTTGACCACCAGCCGGCGCGACCCGGCCGGACCGGTCAGGCGGGCATCTGCGCTGAGCAGCCCCGAGTACTTCGGATCGGCGACCGACAGGTCCGGCATTGTGATCTTGGCCGAGACATTGCTGTCGGCGCTGCTGAGCTTGCCCTGCGCCTCGGCCGTCAGGTTCTGCGCATTGACGAACAGCCGCCGCAGATCGATCCCGGTCGTGTCCCGCCGGGCGCTAAGCTCGATGCGCGAAGCGCCTGCCAGCATGCGGTCGGCATTCACCTGCCCGATGCTGATATCCTGCCCCTCGATCCGGGTGTCGACGTCAAAGGCCTTGCTGAGCAGGACATAGCGCCCCTTGATCGCCGCAGTCGCGCTTCCCCCCAGCTTCCGCTGCGCAAGGACCGAAAAGCGCGACAGGTTGCGATGCTCGGCATTCAGGTCGCCCGCCAGCGCGATCCCGCTTTGCAGGCCGGAAACGTCCATGTCGCCGGTCACGCGGAAATCGTCGCCATTGATGTTCATGCCCCACAGCTTCAGGGCATTGCCGGGGGTGAAGGCAAAGTTCAGACCGCCGTTCAGCGTGTCCCCCAGCGCCTCGGCCAGGCCGGGACCGCTGGGTTCCAGATCGTCCATGCCGAATGCGACCCAGCCGCGCACTTCGGACAGGGCCTGTTCAGGGGTCAGGACAACCCGGCCGCGGCCGTCCAGCCTAACTTCGGACAGGCTGATATCGGGGCGGGACAGATCGCCGATGCGGCCCGTCAGCCGCCAGCCGGAATCCTGCGCGGCGTCATAGGTCAGCAGGACGCTGCCCGAGCGCACGGTTGTCGGTATCTTGCCGAAGGGGACCGCGACCGGCAATTGGGTCGCCCCCGCGTCCTGCCCCAGAAGCAGGGTCAGGTTCGCGCTTTCGGGCGCGCCCTTGGCGTTCACCTTGACCGCGCCCTGCAGGTCCAGACCGCCGGTCGTGACCTTCAGTTCGGGGACGTCCAGCCGGCCGTCCTGCCCGCGCCAGCCATTCGCGCGGATCCTGGACTGACCGGCAAAGAATTCCTGCCGGTCCGGCTTGATAAGCGGGGCGATGTCTCCGTCAAGATCCATGCGGAAAGCTGTCCCCGGCGCACCGTCCTGGGCCTGGGCCATCACTTCGACCTTGCCCTTGACGCGCGGCTGGCCGTCGGTCGCAAGCTGGATCTCGGCCGCGAAATCCGAAAGCGGACCATTGCCCTTGATCTCGGCCTTGACGGCGGGGCGCCCGTTCATGTTGACGAGGTTCGAGAACAGGCCGTTCTTATCCTCGTCCAGATTCAGGTCCAGATTCAGGACGCGGCTTTCGTTCGAAAAGGACGTGACCAGCCCAAATTGCCCGCGCGGCCCGTCGACGCGGTTGATGGTCAGGTTCGTCGCGCCCTCGCCATTGGCAAGGTTCATCGAGCCCTGCACGGCCAGCACCGCCTCTAGTCCCATGACTGGCGCACCCAGTTCCACCCGTCCGACCGAGATCTTGTCGATATTGACCGACACCGGCAACTGCGGCAGCGAGAATTCACGCGTCTCGGCCTGCGGCGCGCCCGCAGGGCCGCCGCCCGGCCGGCGCGGCAGGATCACGCGTTCTGCCGAAAGCTCCTCGATCTGGACGCGACGGCCCAGCAGGGCCGAGCGCTGCCATTGCAGCGCCCCGTTTTCCAGCGTGATCCAGACGCCCTGGTCATCGGCGATGGTCAGGCGGGTAAAGGTCGCCCTGGACGACAGCGCACCGCGGAACCCTTCAAGCACCACCTGGCGACCAGCGCCGGAAAGCTTTTCCTCAAGGAAGCGCGTGATGAAGCCGCGGTCATCCTCGACCTGTTCGGAAATCTCGGCGGCGCTGTCGGGCTCGGCCTCCTGCGCGGTGCCCCAAAGCGGAACCGTCGTGGCCAGCCAGATGCCAAGCAGGATGCGAAAGGTCAGATCATGCAATTTCATCAGAATGCCTGCCCCAGCCCGATATAGACCTGAACGCCGCCATCGTCGTCGTCGTCCTCGAAGCCGCCGCCGACGGGCACTGCGATGTCGAAACGCAGCGGCCCGATCGGGGTGCGATAACGGATGCCCGCCCCTGCCCCGGCCTGCCAGTCGCTGCTTCCCGAAAAGCCGCTTTCCTCCCACACGCGACCGGCATCGGTAAAGACGGCAAGACCGATCTTTTCGCGGATCTGATAGCGGGTCTCGGCCGTCAGGGTCACAACGCTCATACCGCCGGTCTTGACCGTGCCGCCGGGTCCGCGGATCACGTTCACGCCCAGCGATTCAAAGGAATGGCCGCGCACCGTGCCGCCACCGCCCGAATAGAACAGGTAGTCGCGCGGCACTTCGTCGATTTCGGGCCCAAGCACCGTGCCAAGCCGCGCCCGCCCCGCCAGCGTCACCCGATCATCGGTGCCGAAACTGTAATAGCCGCGGCTTTCCCCGATCAGCTGCGCGCCCGACCCGGTTTCGTCCTGCAACCCGACAAAGGGAGTGGCCGAGCCGTAAAGCCAGTATCCGCGCTTGGCATCTGTCGGCTCGTCCCGCTTGTCCCATGTGACCGACATCGGGAATGCGAACAGGCGAAAGTTCGTGCGTCCGGAATCGTCATCGACCCGCAGCGCGCGGAATTGCAGCGCGATATCCGCCGTCAGCTCGTCACTGGGCTGATAGGTGAAGCCAAGGCCAAAGGTACCGGCCTGCTGGTCGTAATCCTCTTCCTGCTCGCTGCTGACCTCGGCCATGACATAGCCGGTGATATCCGGATGCAGGGTCGCCGGACGGTCGATCCGCGCGCCCAGCCGATAATCCGTGCCCGAGGTGCTGGAGCCGACATCCTCGATGCTGGCGTCGATGCGCAGTCTCTCGCCCCCGCCCATCAGGTTGCGGTGCAGCCAGTAGCCGGTCAGCGAGAAGCCCTCGACGCTGGAATATTCGAAACCACCCCCGAAACGGCGCAGCTTCTGTTCGACCACAAGCAGGTCGACATCCAGCGTGTCGTTCGGGCCGATGTAATCGGACTCGGTCAGCGTGATCGCGGAAAAGACACCCGAACGCCGCAGACGCTTGCGCACGTCCTCCAGCTCTTCGGGATCGTAGCGCTCGCCCTCGGGAAAGCCCGCGATCTTGCGCAGGCGGCGCGGATCCATGCGCTGATAGCCGCGGATACTAAGCTGGCCGAATCGCAGCGACGGGCCGGGGGCCAGCATGATGCGGCTGTCGACCAGATTCGTCGCGTGATCGGCAACGATATCGGTCTGCGCGACAGCAGCCTTGGCATGGCCGACATTGCGCCAACCATCGACGGCCGTGGTTGCGGCTGATTTCATGTCTCCGGTGCGCGCGACTTCGCCCGTCCGATATTGGTGGGGAATATTGGTCCCCGGCGCAACCGGACCGATATCGGCGCGGCTATAGCGGAATCGCGGTCCCGGATCGACCACGACCTCGACCTTGCGCACGCTCCGCGGTGCATCAAGCGGAGCGATCGAGGCAGCCTCGACCCCGTCCAGCCGGATATTGATGATCCCGGAGAAATACCCTTCGTCGTAAAGGACGCCCAAAATGCGCGCGTAATCACCACGCGCCGCCGCCAGCATGTCCTGTCCCGTGACGCGCCCGTCCTTTTGCGCGCCAAGCAGCAGCGAGGTATTGCGCACCGCGGGCAGGATGTCGTCGTCGCGGCCACCGATCTGGAAGCTCAGGTCAACGGCCGAGCCTTCGTTATTGTCCTTGCGGCCGAACAAGCCCGAGAAGGGTGATGAGGATGCGGATGAAGAACTGCCGGATTGGGCCAGCACAGCCCCCGTTGCCACCCCCAGCATGATTGCCGCGGCAGCGCCAGCCTTCAAAATCCGTCCCATTCCACCTGCCCTGCTCTGGCTTTCGTGGCAGTCTTGCAGGAGGAGCCCTCAAAAGCCAGTGTCAAGCACCCGTGATCGGCGGATGTTCACCCAACTGCGGCAAGACAGCCATGCAGGGCCGCCATGTCATCCAGGATCACGCCGATCGGAACCGCGGCGGGGATCTGCGCCATCAGCGGATCGGACAGGAACGCGGCCTCGAACAGCGGCATGCGCCGCGTCGCGCTGCGGGCCACGCTGCCTGCCAGGAACATCCCGTCCATCGGCATGAAGCGCAGCGCCAGCTCGCGGCAGATCAGCCCGAACAGCCTGGCGTAAAGATCGCAGGTCGCGACCGCCGCGGCATCCCCGGACTCGGCGGCGGTGACGACCTCTTCGGCGCGCTGGGGGGCAAGGTCGTGCAGAACGGCATGCAGCCGCGCAAGGCCGCGGCCTGCAAACAGTTCCTCGACGGAATCAAAGGCGCGGGCCTTGTCGCCCAGCGCCTCGGCCAGCGGAACGGCGACCGAGACGGGCAGCCGGGTATGTCCCTCTTCCGCCTCAAGGCAGGCGATGCCGCCGCCGGGCAGAACCTTGACCGCGCAGACATTGAAGCCGGTGCCCGCGTTGACGACCAGCCGCTGGCCATTGCGCGCGCCATCCGTGGGCGCCTGCCGCAAGAAGCCCGCCGCGTCGCCCGACAGCGCGGGCGTGGCATACCCCAGGGCGGTCAGGTCGTTGATCAGTCGTGCCCGTCCTGCGCCGGTCAGCGCCAGCAACCGCTCTTCGCTGAAGTCCCAGTCGCGGTTGGTCAACCGCGCCTGCCCCTGCGAGACGGGACCGGCCACCGCGACGCATACGGCCTCGATCCGGGGATTGCCCTGCCGTTCCAGGAACAGGCGCACGACCTGGTCGAAATCGGCATGATCCTCGCCGCGAAAACGCGAGATGCTGCCGGTCATGATGCCTTCGGCACGCGCCAGCGCCAGCCTTGCATTGGTGCCGCCCACATCTGCCAGCAAGATCGCCATCGCGGATTCCTTTCCCCCTGTTGTCCCGGTCCTTTTAGAAGATCGCCGCCGGTGGTGCTAGCGCTCACAACACCGGGACCATGCGGAAAGACCGGAACCCGGCTCGCTTCCGTCGTGTTTCTTCCTTGGGATCGCCGCGAAATCGAAAGGTTGAAACCATGCCGAACTCCATGACCAGCAGCCTGCTTGCCGCAACTCTTGCCGCGCTTGTCGCGCTGCCCGCCGGTCAGGCTGGCGCCACCATCACCCCGCGCGAAGAAAACGCCGGCAACCCGCGCGGCTGGTCCGCCGTAGCGGGCATGGATCCGCGCGCCGTGCGCGAAATGGCCCGCTCGCTGCCGGTTTCGGCCGATGCCGGTCCCGGCCAGCCCTGGTGCGACCGCAATGCCGAGATCGAGTCCGCCCTGCGCGACGAATTCGACGAACACAAGGTCGCAACCAATTCCCGCGACACTGCGCTGTGGGGATCCGAGTTGATGGGCACATGGACCGTGGTGCTGGAGCGTCCCGACGCCACCAGCTGCATCATCGCCTCGGGCATCGGATTCAACTCGGGCGAAAGTCCCCAGACCTATTTCGTCAAGGTCGGGCTCAACAGCTGACCCGCCATTTGCAGGAAATGCCTGCAAATGCTATGGCGCGGCAAACACCCATTCTTGAGGCATTGCCGTGACCGATCACATCATCAAAGACATCAGCCTGGCCGATTTCGGCCGCAAGGAACTGGACATCGCCGAAACCGAGATGCCGGGCCTGATGGCGCTTCGCGCCCAGTTCGGCGCGACCCAACCGCTGAAGGGTGCGCGCATCGCCGGGTCGCTGCACATGACCGTGCAGACCGCCGTGCTGATCGAGACGCTGACCGCGCTTGGCGCCGAGGTCCGCTGGGCGTCGTGCAACATCTATTCGACCCAGGATCACGCCGCGGCGGCGATCGCCAAGTCCGGCGTTCCTGTCTTTGCCATCAAGGGCGAAACGCTTGAGGAATACTGGTCCTATACCGACCAGATCTTTCAGTTCGGCGAAGGCACCGCGAACCTGATCCTGGACGATGGCGGCGATGCGACCATGTATGTCCTGATGGGCGCTCGTGTCGAAGCCGGTGAAACCGACCTGATCGCCGTCCCTACCTCGGAAGAGGAAGAATTCCTGTTCGCCCAGATCAAGAAGCGCCTCGCGCAGTCTCCGGGCTGGTTCACGCGGCAGCGCGAGGCCCTGCAGGGCGTGTCCGAGGAAACCACCACGGGCGTCCACCGTCTTTACGACCTGCACAAGAAGGGTCTGCTGCCCTTCCCGGCAATCAACGTGAACGACAGCGTCACCAAGTCGAAATTCGACAACAAGTATGGCTGCAAGGAGTCGCTGGTCGACGGCATCCGCCGCGCCACCGACGTGATGATGGCGGGCAAGGTCGCCGTGGTCTGCGGCTATGGCGATGTCGGCAAGGGCTCTTCGGCCAGCCTGCGCGGCGCCGGTGCGCGCGTGAAGGTGACCGAGGTCGACCCGATCTGCGCGCTGCAAGCCGCGATGGACGGTTTCGAGGTCGTGCTGCTTGAGGATGTGGTCGCATCGGCCGACATCTTCGTCACCACCACCGGCAACAAGGACGTCATCCGCATCGAGCATATGCGCGAGATGAAGGACATGGCGATCGTCGGCAATATCGGCCATTTCGACAACGAGATTCAGGTCGCCGCGCTGCGCAACCACAAGTGGACCAATATCAAGGACCAGGTGGACATGATCGAGATGCCCTCGGGCAACCGCATCATCCTGCTGTCGCAGGGCCGCCTGCTGAACCTTGGCAATGCGACCGGCCATCCCAGCTTCGTGATGTCGGCCAGCTTCACCAACCAGGTGCTGGCGCAGATCGAGCTGTGGACCAAGGGCGACGACTACCAGCCCGGCGTCTATATCCTGCCCAAGCATCTGGACGAGCAGGTCGCACGCCTGCATCTGGACCGGATCGGTGTCAAACTGACGACCCTGTCGAAAGAGCAGGCCGATTACATCGGCGTCACCCCCGAAGGGCCGTTCAAGGCCGAGCATTACCGCTACTGACGGGCCGCGCCGACCGGCAAGCCCATGCTTGCGGTTGATATTTCGCCCCGTCCCGCTAGGCTTTCCCCCGGAAGTTCACATTTCGGGGGATGCACCATGAGCAAACGGGACGACCTGATCGCGAAATACGCAGCCGATATGAAGGACAAACTGGGCACCGCGCCGGACATGGACCTGTTGACCAAGGTCGTGGTCGGATGCGGGCCATCGATCTATAACAGCGATGCGGAAACCGTCGCGGCTTCGGATCCGGCCGAGCTGGAGCGCATCAAGCAGAACTATCTGATCAAGAAGCTGGGACTGGGCGACAGCCCCGAGCTGATGGATGCGATCAACGCGGTCGTCGCGAAATACGGCAGCGCCAACCGTAACAAGTATCGCGCCGTCGTCTATTACATGCTGTGCCAGCATTTCTCGCGACAGTCGGCCTACGCCTGAACGGCCAGGCAACGGGTCAGGCCATCAGGGCCTTGATCGCAGCGACATGACCGGCTGGTGCGACACGCGCATCAGCCGTCAGCGCCTCGGCCGCGGGCAGCAGCGTTTCGGGGGCGACCAGCCGGTCGACCAGCCCCCAGGCCAGCGCCTCGTCGGCCGAAATCTTCTGTCCCGCCAGCAGGATCATCCGCGCCCGCGACGGTCCGACCAACTTCGACAGTCGGCGCGCATCGCTTGGCTGCGGCAGATAACCCAGCCGCATGACCGGATAGAACAGGCTGGCCCCCGGCACGCAAAGCCGGATGTCGCAAGCCAGCACCATTCCCATCGCACCGCCCGCGACCGTGCCGTTCAGGGCCGCGATGGTCAGGCAGGGCATCGAGGCGACGCGGGCCGACAGCCGTTCCCATTCCGGGGAAAGCGCCAGCCCCGCCCGTGCCTCGTCCAGATCGGCGCCCGCGGAAAACACCCGCCCCGCGCCGGTCAGGACCACCGCGCGCAGATCGGTCCGTTCGGCCATTGCGGCAAAAGCCCCGGTCAGTTGGGCAAGCATTGCCCCGGTCAACGAGTTCGCCTTGTCCGGGCGCGAAATGGTGATCCGCCCCAAACCGTCCGAGAAATCGCTCAAGATCATGCCAACACTCCTTGGAGCCCCGCGCATGCTATGGCACAACCCAAGGCAAATGTTCTTTCCTTGCTTCGACGATGACTTGCTCCGCCCATGAAAGGTAATGAAATGTTCCGCAAACTGACAAGCTCTGCCCTGGCCCTTGCCGCCATCGGCACGCCCGCCTTTGCCGACGTCACCCCGGAACAGGTCTGGCAGTCCTGGGTCGAATATTATCAGTCCATGGGCTACACCGTGACCGAGGGCGGGCGCGACATGTCCGGCGACACGCTGACCGTGCGCGACATCCTGATCGCGGGCGGTCCTGAAACCGGCCGGGTCGAGGTCAAGCTGCCGCAGGCGCTGCTGACCGGCCAGGGCGACGGCAAGGTCAAGACCGTCTTCTCGGACAACATGGACCTGACCCTGGAAGGCGCCGAGCCCGAAGGCGGGACCTATACGATCCCGGTAAAAGTCTCACTGCCGGGGAACGGCATGGTGACTTCGGGCGCGCCCGAGGACATGACCCACGCCTTCAACTACCCGACGATCGAGCTGGCATTGACCACGATGACCAGCGACGGCGACGAACGCCCGCTGCCGATGAACTTCGCGCTGCAGAACTCGACCGGCAACTTCCACGTCGTGTCGGGGAATCCGGCGAAATACGACTATGACCTGAAGACCGAAAAGGTCACCTTCAGCGGCGATGTCAGCGACGAAGAAGAAGGCAGCGTGAAATTCGCGGGCAGCATGGACGGGATCGAGGGCGATGGCAGCATGACCGCGCCCGAGGGCATCGCCAACCTGGAAGAGCAGATGAGCGAGGCGCTGAAGGCGGGCCTGGCGATGGACGGTCGGATGAAGGCGGGGGCGGTCAACGCCACCTTCGAATTCTCGGGCACTGACGAAAGCGGCCAGCCCAGCAGCGGCGCGGGCAAATATGACGGCAAGGGCTTCGACGGCAGCTTCACGCTGTCCAGCGCGGGCATGGGCTATCAGCTTGGTTCGGACGCGATGCAGTTCGACATGACCTCGCCGCAACTGCCCTTCCCGATCAACTATGCGGTGAACAGCGGCAGCTTCAACATGCAGCTTCCGGTCACCCAGCAGGACGCGCCGCAGCCGTTCAAATTCGCCTATTCGCTGCAAGGCGTTTCGCTGGGCGATGCGATCTGGAACATGTTCGACCCCGAAGCCAAGCTGCCGCGCGACCCGGCTTCGCTTGAAATCGACCTGGGCGGGCTGATGAAGGTCACCACGGATCTCTTCGCCCTGCCCGAGCCCGATACCGGCGACGAGACGCCCCCGGCGGATGCGACCGACGACGCCACCGCCGAAAGCATGTCGCCCGACGCCCCCGCCGATGACGCCGAAGCCCAGGCCCAGATGGACGAAATGGACGATGAAACAAGCGCCGAACCCTCGGGCTTCGAACCCGTCCAGCTGGACATCAACCAGATCGCGCTGAACCTGCTCGGCGCCAGCGCAACCGCCACCGGCAGCCTGAAGACGCCTGAATCCGGTTCGATGGATGCCCCTGTGGGCCAGGTTCATGCCGAGTTCCAGGGGATCAACGGCCTGCTCGACAAGCTGGGCAGCATCGGCCTGATCCCTCAGGACCAGATGATGGGCGTGCGCATGATGCTGGCCATGTTCGCCAAACCCGTCGAGGGCAGCGACGACAAGCTGACCACCGAACTTGAATTCAAGGACGGCGGCGCGATCTTTGCCAACGGGCAGCAGATCAAGTAAGTCCGGCGCCACAACGCCATCCTGCCGCGCCCCGGCCCGTCCGGGGCGCAAGGCATTCCGCCGCCGCCGTCGACCCGAGGAGAGACCATGTCCGAATTCGCGCGCCTTCAGTCCCTGACAGAGCAGCTTCTGGCGGCCGCGCGCCGGGCTGGGGCGGATCAGGCCGATGCCGTGGCGGTCGAGGCCGCGGCGGTTTCGGTCGACGTGCGGGCGGGCAAACTGGAACACGCCGAACGCGCCGAGGGTGTCGAGATCGGGCTGCGCGTGCTGCTGGGCGGACGCCAGGCCTGCGTCTCGGCCTCGGACCGGTCCGAGCGGACCATCGGCGACATGGCCCAGCGCGCAGTCGCGATGGCGCGCGAAGCGCCGGTCGATGACACGCTGGGCCTTGCCGAGCCGGACGAGCTGACCCGCGACACCGACAGCACGCGGCTGGACCTGTTCGACCACGGCCCCGAACCCGAGCCCGCGTTTCTGCAGGACGCCGCCTTGCGGGCCGAAGCCGCAGCGTTGGCCGTGGACGGTATCTCCAAGATCGAGGCTGCCGGTGCCTCTTTCTCGCATCGCAGGATGTGGATTTCGGCGACGAACGGCTTTTCCGCCGGTGTCGCCCGCAGCGGGCATGGCCTGTCGGCGATCGCGATCACGGGCGAAGGCACGGGGATGGAGCGGGACTGGGCCGGAGAAAGCCGGGTCCACGGATCCGACATGCCCTCGCCCGAGGATATCGGGCGGCAGGCGGGGGAACGCACGGTCGAACGGCGGGGCGCGCGCAAGCCTCCGACCGGCGCATTTCCTATCCTTTATGACGAACGCATCGCCTCGGGCCTGATAGGACATCTGGTCTCGGCCGCGAATGGTGCGGCCGTCGCGCGCGGCGCAAGCTGGCTGCGCGATGCCCTGGGCGAAGCGGTCCTGCCGCCGGGTTTCGACCTGATCGAAGATCCGCATCTGCCGCGCATGGGCGGATCGCGCATCTTCGACGCCGAGGGGCTGGCCACCGCCCCGCGTGCCATCGTCCGCGACGGTGTCCTGCAGGGCTGGACGCTTGACCTTGCGACCGGACGCAAGCTGGGCATGCCATCAACCGCGAACGCAATGCGTGGCGCGGGCAGCCCGCCTTCGCCCGGCATCACCAACCTGGTGCTGACACCCGGAGAGAAAAGCCGCGAAGACCTGATCCGGGACATGGGTCGCGGCCTTCTGGTGACGTCGATGCTGGGGGCCTCGATCAACTCGACGACCGGAGATTACTCGCGCGGGGCCAGCGGCTTCTGGGTCGAGAATGGCCAGATCACCCATGCCGTGAACGAATGCACCATCGCGGGCAACCTGCGCGACATGCTGATGCGCCTGACCGCCGCCAATGACGTCCGCGACTGGCGCGCCTCCCGGGTGCCCAGTCTGCTGATCGAAGGGATGACCGTTGCCGGCGAGTGACCTGGACCTGCTGACCGATGCCGCGCGCGAGGCAGGGGAAATCGCCCTGCGGTTCTGGCGCAAGGATCCCCAGGCTTGGGAGAAAAGCGACGGCGCCGGCCCCGTCAGCGAGGCCGACCTCGCCGTCAATGCGCATCTGGAACAGGTGCTGCGCGCAGCCCGGCCACATTACGGCTGGCTCAGCGAGGAATCCGCGGACGAACCCGCCCGGCTGGACGCCGAACATTGCTTCATCCTAGACCCGATCGACGGGACCCGTGCCTTCCTGGCCGGGCAGGATGGGTTTTCGCATTCGCTGGCCATCGCCACCGGGAACCGGATCACGGCCGCGGTGGTCCATCTGCCTGCGCGCGGCCTGACCTATCTGGCCCATTCCGAAGGACCGGCCCTGCTGAACGGCAAACCGATGACCCCGGCGGACAGTGCGCTTGACGGGGCACGCGTGCTGACCGGGAAACCCAGCCTCGACCCGGTGTTCTGGCGCGGAGTGGTTCCGCCGGTGCGGCGGGAATTCCGCCCCTCGCTCGCATGGCGGCTGTGCCTCGTGGCGCAGGGCCAGTTCAACGCCGCGTTGTCGACACGGGCCGCGTGGGAATGGGACATCGCCGCGGGCAGCCTGATCGCCGAGCGCGCGGGCTGCCTTGCGACAGAGCTTTCGGGACGCCCGTTGCGGTTCAACACTGCCCGTGCGCTGTGCGACGGGCTGGTCGTCGCGCCACCCGGCCTGCACCGCCAGATGATCGCGGGGCTCGGCCCGGCTGGCTCGGCTTGATGACCTGCCGGGGCGCGGCTATGAATGGGCGACCGCAGATGACAGGGTTCCGCGCATGAGCCGCATTCCTCCCGCGACCCGCGACCGGCTCGCGGACGAAATCACCTTTCATCCCGCGACCGCCGAGGCGCGCCTGCTGCGCGAGGCGCTGGGGCGCTTTGCCACCGGCGTCACGGTAGTCACCGCCACGGGCGATGCCGGTCCGATGGGCATGACGGTGAACAGCTTCACCAGCGTCTCGCTGGAGCCGCCATTGCTGCTGTGGTGCCCGGCCAAAGCCTCGGCCCGGCACGAAGGTTTCGTGCATGCGCCCTTCTGGTCGGTGCATATCCTGGGGGCCGAACAGCTTGACACCTGCCTGCGCTTCACGCGTGGCGGGCTTCAGTTCCAGGGCCTCCCCCACGGGCTGAGCGAACAGGGCGTGCCGCTGATCCCCGGTGCCGCCGCGCGGTTCGATTGCCAAAGCCACGCCGCCCATGATGCGGGCGACCACACGGTGATGATCGGCCGCGTCCTGCGGGTCACCGTCGCCGGACCCGGCGATCACCCGCTGGTCTTTGCCGCGGGCCGCTTTGGCCAGTTCGACCCGGCGGCGGGCTGACCCCTCAGCTGCCGTCCAGAGGCGGCAGCGGTTGCGAGAAGATGTCGTCGATCCGCCCCGGTGCCGCTTGCGAAGTGCGCAGCGAATTTCCCGCCCCGCCCAAGGTCGCGATCTGGCGCGCCAGCTGCGCGATGGCCTGCGACTGCGCCCGCGCGATGGTCGCGGGACCCGCCTTGTCGCCCTGCACGCCCATCGGGACCGAAATGTCGAAGCTGCGTGCGTGGTTCGCGCCACCAGCCGCAGAGTCGGCAACGTAATAGCGCCCGCTCAGCCGGAAGCTGCCATCGGACTGGGCCAGAGCCTTTTCCACCCGGACCTCGACGGTGCGGCGCGGGGGCTCGGCCAGCGGCCAGGGCTCGGCGATGACCGTCGCGCCCGACATGTCCGAAATCGCCCGCGCCAGCGTCAGCGTAAAGGCGCGCTGCGGCTGGTCCGCCCAAAGCTGGCGCGTGTTCGAACGCACCGCTCCATCCACCCCCTGCCAGCTGACCTCACCCGCCGAGGCGTATTCGGGCAGCGACACATCCCTCAGCTCGGCGGTGCCAAGGCGGTTCGGCAACCGCTCGCCCGAAGCCGGCGGGTCGATCAGGTAGCGGGCGGTCTTTTCGCCATTCGAGCAGCCGGCCAGCGCAGCCAGCAGTGCAGAGGCGATCAAAAGGTGGCGCATCTTATCGTCCCAGGATGAAGGCTTGTGGATTGCGTTCGATGGTGCGGGCCAGGTTGGCGAAGGAATTGGCCGCGCGCCGCATCTCGCGCATCAAATTGATCGTCTCGGTGTTGAAGGCAGAGCGGTCACCATAGGCCGCAATCACGCTCTCCGCCCGCGCTGCCAGCGATTCCAGCCGCGCGGTCAGCTGCGGAAGCTGCCGGGCGGTGTCCGAGATGCTGTCCGCCGCCAGCTTGGCGGAACTCAGCGCCTCGTTCAGACTGCCGGCGGCATTGCCGTCGCGCAGGTCATTGAGAAGCCCCGATGCCGCCTCGAGCGTGTCGGACAGGTTGCGCGGCAGCTGCGCGGCGTCCTCCGAGCCGATCATGGCGCGGACATCCTTCAGGATTCCCTGCGCCTCGGTGGAAAGGGCGGCGAAATCGACTTCGGCCACGGAGGTCGCGGCCTTGTCGATTTCCTCGACCATGGCGGGGACATCGGCAGCGGCCAGCTTGACCGCCTCGGCCGCGGCCGAAGCCTCGTCGATCATCTTTCGAAGCTGACCCGCCGCACCGGATTCGCGCAGCTCGGTCGCGATCTGGCGCATCTCGCCGCTGGTGGTCCGGGCGTCGTCCAGCGTGCCGCGCAGGGCGCCCGGAATGGCCCGTGTGTCTTCGCTGCTGGCCAGCGAGGTGATCGAGTTCATCATGTCGGTGACGGATTTCAGCGCCTCCTCGATCGGCAGGTTGCCAACCCGCGACAGGAAGCCCTGCGCCGTTTCCGAGAAGTCCGAGATCTCGCCCGGCGCGGTCGGGATGACCGGATTTGGCTTGGCGTCGCGATCCAGTTCCGCGGGCGCGCTGTCGGACAGCGAGACCAGTTCGACTTCAAGCGAGGTGCCAAAGAACCCGGCGCTGGCAATGCGCGCGCGAAGCCCGTTGCCCACTTGCTCGGCCACGAAGTCCAGTGCGCGTTCGCGCGTAACATCGCCGGACAGGCCCAGCCGTTCGGGCGTGATGGCCAGAGTCACCTCTTGCTGGATCCGTTCGCCGTTCGGGCCGTCGACGGTGCGCGACGCAAGGTCGGTGACGCGTCCGACCGTCAGGCCCATGTACTGGACATTCGCGCCCGTCTCGAGCCCCTTGACGGATTCGTCGATCAGCATGGTCAGGCGCAGGACGTTGGCCGCGTCGATGAACAGGTTCTCGCGTGCCGAGGCCTCGCTGGGTTGCAGCGCGAAGACATGGCCATTCTCGACCGGCTCACCGCCTGATGTCAGGGTCGCGAATTCGGCCCCGCCCTGCAGCAACGAGGCCAGCGAGTTCACGTTGACTGCCAGACCTTGCGCCCCGAACGAGATCGAGAATCCCGACGTATCCCAGAATACCGTGTTGCTGGTCAGCCGCGCGTCATGCGGGGCGGCGACAAAGACATCGGCCAGCACGCCTTCGTTGTTCTCGGCCAGCCGCAGGTTCTGCATCCGCCCGACCTGCAAGCCGCGGAAGGTGACGGGAGCGCCGTCGGTCATGCCCCGCGACCGCTCGGCCGACAGCACGATCCAGGTTCCCTTGGCGCCAAAGCTGGTCAAGGGCGGCTTTTCCAGGCCTTGGAACTCGGTCTGCTGCTCATCGGCTTGTCCGTCCCAATATCCTTCGATGAAGGATCCGGTCAGAACGGTGTCCAGGCGCGAAATTCCCTGCGCCGAGACCTGTGGCCGCACGATCCAGAACTGGGACTGGCTGTCGATGAAGCGGGCCAGATCCTTGTCGACGCGGATATTCACCTCGACCTGTTGCAGATCCGAGGTGAAGCGGACGGATTCGACCTTGCCCACCGTGATTTCGCGGAACTTCAGCGCGGTTTCCCCGGGCGTGATCCCGGTCGCATCCTTGAAGTTCACCGATATCAGCGTGCCGCGGCTGGCGATGGCGTTCCAACCCACCCCCAGGGTCACGATCAGCGCGATGATCGGAACCAGCCAGATCAGCGACGATCCTGCACGCACGGCGCGGGCCGCGGTCTTGCGCACAGGCTCGGCCGGTTTCAGCGCCGGGCCAGGCTCGGCGGGCGGGGGTGTGTCGGTCATAGGTGGTCTTGGTCCTTGCGGCTTCGCAGCGGCAGCCCCCGCCAGATCAGTCTTGGGTCAAAGCTTTGCGCAGAAAGCATTGTGAAAGCAACAGACAGCGCAAAGGCGACCGCCGCCGGTCCGGGATGGATCGAGGCGACAAATCCCAGCTGGACCAGTGCCGAGAGGATCGCCACGACGAAGACGTCGATCATCGACCAGCGCCCGATGAATTCGACCACCTCGTAGAGAACAAGGCGGCGATGCGCGTCATGAACCGTGGCGGGGCGCCCCGCGACAAGGGCAAGCCAGGCAATCGAGATGAACTTGCCGATGGGCACGATGATCGAGGCGGTAAAGACAACGGCGGCGACGAACCAGTTGCCGTAATGCAGCAGTTCCAGGACGCCGCCGAAGATCGTGGATTCACTGCTTCCCGCCAGCCCTCCAAAGGTCGAGGTCCGTAGCATCGGGAACAGGTTCGCGGGGATATAGAAGATGAAGCCCGCAATCAGCCAGGCCCAGACCCCATTCAGCGAACGTCGATCGGGCGGCACCAGCCCCGCGCCGCAGCGGTGGCAGGTTTCCTCGGCCGCGGGCCAGACACGACCGCAGCCGCGGCATCCGATCAACCCCGCGCGATGCGCCGTCAGGATCGGCGCGTCATGTTCGGCATTGTGGTCATGGCCGGGATTCGTCGGGCTGTCGTTCATTCCGGCCGCTCCCTCAGCAGTTCGCGCCCGTCGGTATGCGCCCCGCCATCCTCGATCGCGTCCCAGATCGTGGTGGCGCTGGTAAAGACGTTGCTGGCCGCGTTGACCAGGATCAGCGCGCAGAATGCCCAGAAGGCCGGCCCGAAGCTGATGGTCGCAAGCCCGCCGACCTTGACCAGGGCAAGCGTGGTCCCGATCACGAAGATCTCGGCCATCGACCACGGCCGCAGCGTTTCGGACAAGCGAAAGGCCCCAACGGCATGGGCGCGGGGGGGCCGCCCGCGCGACAGCGGCAGCAGGGTATAGACCAGCAGGCAGGCCCGCAGCACCGGCAGGCCGACGATTGCCCCCAGCAGCCCTACCGTCAGCGGGATCAGCGGCCCGTGCGAGAAGGCCAGTGCCACGTCGAAAAGCGATGTCTCGTTCCCGAACCCCGAACGCGAGATGCGCAGGAACGGAAAGAACACCGCCGCCAGCATCAGGACGATGGTGGTGAAGGACAGGGCGATGATCCGGGTGAAGGCCCCGGCGCGCGGGCTGGCCAGAACCGCATTGCAGCGCACGCAGCGGGCGGTTTCCCCGGCATGAAGGTCATGTTCCACATGAAGCGCGTCGCAACGCGGACAGGCAATCAGCCCGCGTCCGCTTGTCAGGTCATATGTGCCTTCGATCTGCATCCGCCCAGAATAGGGGATGCCCCGCGCCTTGCAAGGCGCAGCGGGCACCGCCCCGAATGCGCGGCATTTGATCCGTTAACCCGATCTTAGGCCCCACGCGCCTAGACCAACAGGGAACAGCGGCAAGGGACTGGCCATGGCAGAACGCGGCGCACCCATCATCATCCGGAAGATCCGCGACCGCAGCGGCAGCGGCGGCAGCCATCACGGCGGGGCCTGGAAGGTCGCCTATGCCGATTTCGTCACGGCGATGATGGCCTTCTTCCTGCTGATGTGGCTGCTGAACGCGACCACGGAAAAGCAGCGTCAGGGTCTGGCCGAGTATTTCAACCCCACCATCGTGCAATCGACCAAGGGCGGCGCTCATGGTCCCTTTGGCGGCGACCTGCAGGATGCCGATGCCAATTCGGGCAAGGGCATCGGTTCGTCCCGCGACATCAAGGGCGGAAACCCGAACGAGACCGCTTTCGACGCGATGGCCCGTCACGTCCAGGACGAGCTGACCGGGCGCGGCGCGGAATCCATGCAGCGCCAGAACCTGCTGAAACACGTCGTCACCCGGATGACGGACGAAGGGCTGGTCATCGAGCTGACCGACCTGCTGGACGAGCCGCTTTTTATCGATGACAGTGCCCAGCCCAGTCCCGCCCTGCGCGACCTGGCCGGAATCCTGTCCGGTGTCCTGGGCCGCGTCCGCAACCAGCTGGCGATCTCGGGCCATGTCCGGTCCTATCCCGAATTGCTGATCCACTCTCCGGTCTGGGCGCTGTCGGATGCCCGCGCCCATGCCGTGCGCAACCTTCTGGAAGGCGCGGGGACCGAGGCGCGGCGGATCCAGCGTGTCACCGCGCTGGCGGACCGGCGCAACCGTTCGGTCAATCCGATGGATCCCGAGAACAACCGCATCGAAGTGATTTTACTCAGATGACCCGCCACTTTTCCCGGCGATTAGGGCGATCTTAACCCGCCGCCGGACAGACTGAACCAGTTCGACTCAGACAGGATGATCCAGAATGTCGATTTCCTCCGCCCTCGCCGCCGGCGTGTCCGGCCTGTCCGCAAACTCGGCCCGGCTGGCGGGCATCTCGGACAATATCGCCAACTCCAGCACCTATGGCTATCGCCGCGTCACGACAGAATTCGAAAGCGTCGTGATCGGCAATTCGAATGGTGGCGGACAATATTCGGCGGGGGGCGTGTTGTCGCAATCCAGCCGCGTGGTCGATCAGCGCGGCAGCCTGGTCGGGACGAGCAATCCCCTCGACATCGCGATCACCGGTCGCGGGATGCTGCCGGTCATGAACCTGTCCGAGCTGGACGGGCTTCAGACCGGGAACGTGCCGCTGTCCCTGACGCGCACCGGCGCATTCCGCACCGATGCCGAAGGGATCCTGCGCACGTCCTCGGGACTGGTGCTGCTGGGTTGGCCCGCGAACCGCGACGGCACCATCCCGACGATGGCGCGCGATTCCACCGCCGGGCTGCAACCGATCGTCCTGAACGTGAACGACACCTATGCCGAGCCGACGACGCGGATCAGCGTCGGCTTCAACCTTCCCGCCGAGGCGACGGTGGGCGGAAGCGCGGGAACAACCTCTTCAACCTCGATCGAATATTACGACAACCTTGGCGCCTCGCGTTCCCTGACGATGAGCTTCGTGCCGACGGTCGGCGCCTCGGGTACCGGGCGGTCCAATAGCTGGACGATGGAGGTGCGAGATTCCGCGACTTTCGACGACCCGGCTACCCCGGCCGACGAATCCCTGGTCGCATCCTATACGCTGGATTTCAACGACGCCCCCGGCGGTCCCCTAGGGGCGGTAACGACGCTCAGTGGCGGCGCCTATGACCCCACCACGGGCGAATTGACCGTCAACGCCGCGCATGGCCCGATCACCATCAATATCGGAGCGCCCGGCGGCACCGGCGGGCTGACCCAGATCAGCGCCGATTTCTCGCCCACCAACATCACCAAGAACGGCACCGCGGCGGGGGTGCTGACGGCAGTGGAAATCGACGAGAACGGCTATCTGCACGGCACCTATGACAGCGGGGTGACCCGCATCCTGTACCAGGTCCCGCTTGTCGATGTGCCCAACCCGAACGGCCTGACCGCGCTGGACAACCAGACCTACAAGATCTCGAAGGATTCGGGCGCGTTCTTCCTGTGGAATGCGGGGGACGGTCCGACCGGCTCGGTCGCCGGATATGCGCGCGAAAGCTCGACCACCGATGTCGCGTCCGAGCTGACCGACTTGATCCAGACCCAGCGCGCCTATTCCTCGAATGCCAAGATCATCCAGACCGTCGACGAGATGCTGCAGGAGACGACCAACATCAAGCGCTGACTACCGCC
Source organism: Paracoccus sp. KR1-242 (assembly GCF_049446195.1). NCBI lineage: Bacteria > Pseudomonadati > Pseudomonadota > Alphaproteobacteria > Rhodobacterales > Paracoccaceae > Paracoccus > Paracoccus sp. KR1-242. The sequence goes on along the minus strand of NZ_JBMSED010000001.1, from coordinate 82,215 downwards.
GGACTGACACAGGAGCAACGGCATGAGCCTTTCATCGGCGATCTCGAACGCCCTTTCCGGCCTCGCCGCGACATCGCGCGGGACCGAGGTCGTCTCGACCAATATCTCGAACAAATCCGTTTCGGGCTATGCCCGGCGAGAGCTGGAGCTGTCCTCGCGCCTTTACGCGGCGAATGGCGGCGGCGTGGCCATCGACGGCGTCCAGCGCATGGTCAATGCGGGGCTTCTGGCCGAAAACCGCCTGGCGCTGGCCCGCGCCACCGGGTCGGAAACGCTGGCGACATTCCATGCCAGCGTCGAGGCCAACTTCGGCACTGCGGATGACGCATCCTCGCTGACAAGCCAGCTGACCGCCTTTGACGCGGCCATCGCGGCGGCGACATCTCGACCGGACAGCGACGTGCGGCTTCAGGATGTGCTGGACAGCGCGCGCAACCTGGCCGCCAAGATCGGCGACGTGTCTCAGGGTATCGAGGACGCCCGGACAGGCGCTGAGAAGGCCATCGCCTCGGATGTGGACAAGCTGAACACCGCACTGGAACGCGTCGCGGCGCTGAACCGGCAGATCACCGTGACCAGTTCGCAGGGCGGCGATCCGTCATCGCTGATGGATGCGCGACAGGCGGCCATCGACGAGATCAGCGGCATCGTTCCCCTGGTCGAGGTCACGCGAGAAAATGGCCGCGTCGCACTGTTCACCAAGGGGGGCGCGACCCTGCTGGACGGGACGACCCCGGCGCAGATCGGGTTCGCAGCGGCCGGGCGCGTCACCGCCGACATGAGCGTCGAGAACGGCGCGCTTGGGACGTTGACGATCAACGGCAAGGCGCTTTCGCAAAGCGAGATGGCGGTCCTTGCCGGCGGCTCGATCGGGGCGAATTTCCAGATCCGCGACCAGCTTGCCCCGGAGTACCAGAAGCAGATCGATGGCTTCGCGCGCGAACTCTATGACCGCTTTGCCGATCCGGCGGTCGATGCGACACTGGGCGGGGGCCACGGTCTGTTCAGCGACCTGCAGGCGGATCTGGACCCAGCGAACGAAACGGGGTTTGCCGGGCGGATTGCGGTTTCGGACACCTATGACCCCGACCGGGGCGGCGAATTGTGGCGGCTTCGCGCCGGGCAAAACGCGGCGGGTCCGGGCGACCTTGGCGAAAGCGGCCTGTTGCTGCGCATGTCGACGGCGCTGTCGGAAAACCGCGCCCCAGCTTCGGCCGCGATGTCGACCACGCCCCGCACCATGCTGACGCTGGCCACGGACATCGTGTCGCGCGCCTCGACCTTCCGGCTGGGAAGCGAGGCGACGGCCCTGCAGGACAAGACCCATTCCGACACCCTGCGCACGACCTTGCTGGCCGAGGGCGTCGATACCGACAGCGAGATGGAGGGGCTGCTGTCCCTGGAACGCGCCTATGCCTCGAACGCAAAGGTGCTTCAGACCGTCAACGACATGCTCGACCAGATCCTGAGGCTGTGATGACCAATTTCAATTCGATCAGCGACCTTTCGCGTGCCTTCCAGATGCGCCTTGGCCAGTCCTCGCTGAAGGCGCGGGTGGCGACCCTGTCCGAGGAATCCGCGACCGGCGTCAAGGCCGACATTCCCAAGGCGCTGGGGGGCGACCTTGGCCGGATCACCCAGATCGAATCCCGGCTGACGCTGCTGGATACGCATGCCCGCAACCTGGCCGAGGCGCAAAGTTTTCTGGGCGCCGCGCAATCCGGGCTGGAAAACATCCAGTCGCGCGCCAGCGCCACCGGCACCGTGCTGCTGTCGGATGCGCTGGTGTCGTCCGAAGCCTCGCTGAATGTCTATCTGAACAAGGCGCCGGGCGACCTGCGGGCGGTCATCGACTCCCTGAACTCGGCGGTCGCGGGGCGCTATGTCTTTGCCGGAAGCCGGACCGAGCAGGCGCCGGTCGTCGGCTATGATGCGATGATGGCGCAGATTTCGGCTGCCGTCGGCGGCGCGACCACGGCGGCTGACATCCTGGCCGGCATCGACGCCTATTTCGATGCCCCCGCGGGGGGCGGCGGATTTGCCGACACCGGCTATCTTGGCAATGACACGGGCAATGCCGCCATCGCCATCAGCCCCGAGACACGGATAGCGCCGCCGATCACCGCCAGTTCGCAGGATTTGCGGGCCGCGCTGAAAGGGTTCGCGATCATGGCCTATGCCGCGGAAGCCGGCGGCCTGGACCACAGCACCCGGCGCGAACTGTCCCGCGCGGCGGGCGGGTTTCTGGTGCAGGGAGAGATGGACCTGACCGAGGCCCGCACATTGACCGGCGTCGGCGAGGAGAAGGTCGCGCAGGCCATCACCTCGAACCAGGCCGAACGCTCGGCGCTGCAGGTCGCGCGCAATGGCCTGATCGCCGCCGATCCCTATGAGACCGCGACCGCCCTGCAGGAGGCCGAGGCCCAGATCGAGACGCTTTACGCGATTACCGCGCGGCTGTCGAAGCTCAGCCTGGCGGATTATCTGTGATGCGGCTCGCCTGGCTTCTGATCGGGCTTCTGGTTTGGGCCGGCGCTGCCGGGGCCGCGCCCGTGCGCATCAAGGATCTGGCCAATGTGGACGGGGTGCGCGGGAACGACCTGGTCGGCTATGGTCTGGTCGTCGGGCTGAGCGGGTCGGGCGACAGCCTGCGCAATGCCCCCTTCACCGAGGAGATCATGTCCAGCCTGCTGGAGCGGTTGGGCGTCAACGTCACCGAGGATGCCTTTCGCCCCAAGAACGTGGCCGCAGTGATCGTCACCGCCACCCTGCCCCCCTTCGCCCGTGCGGGATCGCAGATCGACGTCAACGTCGCCGCGATCGGGGACGCGAAAAGCCTGCTGGGCGGCACGCTGGTCATGACACCCCTGAACGCCGCCGATGGCGAGATCTATGCCGTCGCGCAAGGTTCGGTTCTGGCCGGAGGCGCCGAGGCAAGCGGAGAGGCAGCCTCGGTCGTCCAGGGCGTGCCGACGACGGGAACCGTGCCGTCCGGCGCGCGCGTTGAACGCGAGGTGGCCTTCGACTTTTCGCAGATGACCAGCCTGCGCCTTGCGCTGCGCAACCCGGATTTCACCACCGCCGCGCGGGTCGAGGCGGCGATCAACCGCAACCTGGGCAGCGGACTGGCGAACCTTCTGGATTCCGGCACCATCGAGATCGACTCCACCGTGCTGGGCAAGGTCAATCCGGCGCGCCTGATCGGCCAGATCGAAAACATCACCGTCGAGCCGGAAATCGCGGCGCGCGTGGTCATCGACCATCGCTCGGGCACGATCGTGATGGGAGAGGACGTGCGCATTTCACATGTCGCGGTGTCTCAGGGGAACCTGACGCTGCGGGTGCGCGAAGCCCCCATTGTCTCGCAACCCAATCCCTTTGCGCCGGGGGACACCGTCGTCGTGCCGCGCAGCCAGGCCGAGATCACCCAGGAACCGGGAATCGGCTTCGCCGAGGTCAGCGGGGAATCGTCCCTGTCCGAGGTCGTCGCCGGACTGAACGCCCTTGGCGTCCGCCCGCGCGACATGATTGACATCCTGAAGGCGGTCCATGCCGCAGGCGCGCTTCACGCCGAATTCATCGTCAACTAGCGCCGATCGATGCCGGGTTCCGGGGCGGTTCATTCACCGCCCCGAACTGGCCCGTTCAGGCGGATTTCGCGCGCTGCGCGATCGTGGCCTCGGACCACCACAGCAGATCGTCCAGCGTCGCTTTCAGCGAGGGCTGCAGGACGCCGTCGACCTCGGACATCTCGCCATTCGCGCCCAGGGGCGAGACCTTGAAGAACTCGGTGCCGCCCAGATGCACGCCGCTGCGGACCGGGACCATCTGAAGCTCGATCGCGATGGTGCGCAGATGCTCGGCCGCGCGCGCACCGCCCAGAGAGCCATAGGCCATGATGGCGGCGGGCTTGCGGTTCCATTCCTTGTAGGCCTGGTCCAGCGCGTTCTTGAGCGAGCCGGGGATCGAGCGGTTATATTCCGAGGTCAGGAAAAGATACCCGTCGAACTCTGCCAGCTTCTGCTGCCATTTCACGGCCCGGGGATCCTGCGAGGGAACCCAGGCGTTCGACGCCACCTCGTTGAAGAACGGCAGGTCGTAGTCCCGAAGATCGACCAGTTCGAAAGTCATGTCCTCGCGTTTCGAGACATTCTCGAACAGCCAGGCCGCGGGCTTGTCGGCGAATCGCGTCGCGCGGGTCGAACCGATGATGACGGCGATATGCGGTTTCTTCATCTTCCCAATCCTCTTTTCCTGAGCATGGTTCATGGCAGGTCAACCACTTCCGGGGTGCAGATTGCTGCGGGTGCCGCGTTTCGGCAAGTCGCCACGAATGACATGCCATGTTCGGATTTTGGAAACACCCCGGCGACGCGAAAGGTTGCCGAATCCTGTCCGGGGTGGCGCGCCCGGAAGGATCCGGGCGCGGGCCGGTCAGGCCAGCCAGGCGCTGGCCTGGGTCAGGTCGTCGGGGGACAGCTCATGTCCCGCGGCAAGGGTGCGGCTGTCCAGCTCGGCACCCCCACGGCGCAGCGCCTGTTCCAAGGCCGGTGCCATCCGGCCGAACATGTCGCGCGCCCCGTTCAGCATCAGCACCCCATGCCCGGCAAGCGCCCCTTCGGCGGGTTCCGGCGGGTTTTCAAGCGCCTGAACGGCCCGCAGCAGGATGGCGCTGCGGATCGCCTGCGGGTGAAGCTGCAAGATCGCACCGATCAGGTTCGCACCGTTCGAATAGCCAAGATAGGTCATCCGCGCGGGATCAAGGCCATAGGACCGCACTGCGTCCTCGATGAAGGCGACAAAGGCCTCGGCCTCGGCGCGGATGTCTTCCTGGTCATAGGTCACGGCATCGAAACGACGGAACCAGCGGTTGATCCCCTCTTCGGTGGACCGTCCGCGAACCCCCAGCAGCGTGGCGTTCGGGGCCAGCCGATGGGCCAGCGGCATCAGGTCGGTCTCGTTCCCGCCGGTCCCGTGCAGCAGGACGATGGTGCTGCCATCCGGGTTTTCCGGTCGGTGGAAGCGGTGGACGAAATGCAGGTCGCGCATGGGACTCCTTTCCTCGCCCGGCAGGGCGAATTGCGGCAGCAGGACACGCAGATCCTCGGCCCGGGCCGCGTCTTGGGGGGGAACGAACAGCGTGGTGCCCAACTGGTCGGGCGCCTCGTCCAGGGTGAAGCCGGGACCGTCGGTCGCATATTCCAGCAGGATCGAAGCGGGATCACGGACGTAAAGCGACAGGAAATACTTCCGGTCGTGAACGCTGGTCACGTCGGTGTCCTTCAATGCCAGACGCATCCGGCGGACCGCATCCGCATCCACGGCGCGCAATGCGACATGGTCAAGAATTCCGGTCCCAGGAATGCCCGCGAAAAAGCCCGAGCCGTCGCGGATGTCGATCACGTCCGTGTCCGAAACCATGCGCCGGACCGCGCCCTCGACCGTGCCGGGACGATATCCGAACTGCCCCAGGAACGCCGCTGAATCCGCGAGCTTCTCGGTCATCAGCGTGACCGAACGCAGGCGCGTCGGCGCGAGCGGATCCGGCAGGGGCGCGGCCGCGGGCAGGTCGATGCCGACCAGCTTCACGGTCACCCCGTCAGGGTCTTTCAGCCGCAGCACCGTCTCTCCGAATTCACGGGTCGGCCCTTCGACCGGGACGTGTGCGGTCATCGCGCGGACAAGCCAGGTCCCGATGCTGTCGGGTGGAACCGCCAGCGCGATTTCCGAGACCTGACCATGCCCGACCCGGCCCGGCGCGCCGTCTTCCCACACCAGGAAAGTGACCAGCGAACCGGGCGAGGCCAGCGCATCGCCATAGAACAGGTGCAGCTGCTCGGCATCCTCGAACCCGCCGGTCCGCTTGACCAGCCGCAGGCCCAGAAAGCCGGCATAGAAGTCGACATTGGCCTGGACCCGGCGGGTGATGCCGGTGACGTGGTGGATGCCGGTTGTCATGGTTTATTCTCCTTTCGGGCCCTCCTCATGGGCCAGGACTTTCTGAACCGCCGGGTCGGCGGCAATGCGGTCATGCAGAGCCGTGACATTGGCCCAGCCGGAAATGCCTTCGGGCAGAAGCTTTGCCGCCCAGCGGATCATCGGGAAGGCATAGGCGTCGATCACAGATCGCTGCGCCAGCACCCATTCCCGCCCTTTCAGGTGGTCATCAAGCAGCGCCAGCTTGCGCCGGACCAGCTTGCGACCCGCTTCCTGCACGGCTTCAAGATCGGCCTTTTCGCGGCCGGTCGTGTAGCGCTGCGGCATGAACAGCGGGAAGAAGGCGGGGTGAAGGTCGCCGGTGAAGAAGCTGGACCAACGGTCCAGATCGGCCTGTGCACGCGGATCGTCGCCGCCACCCAAACCCGCCTCGGGGTGGATCCGGGCAAGGTGATGCAGGATCGCGCCGCATTGCGTCAGCAGCCAGCCATCGTCTTCGCGCAGGGCGGGAACGGCACCGGCGGGGTTCACCGCCAGAAGCTCGGGAGAGCCGAATTCGACCGGCACCGCCTGATAGGGCGCGCCGATCCACTCCAGCGCGATATGGGGCGCCAGCGAGCAGGCGCCCGCATGGAAGAACAGGGTAGGCATGGGCAATCTCCGTTTCTTGTGCAGGTTACTTAGCACGAAGAACGGACTTGCCCACGGCCCCCGCGCGCAACCCGGTGTTTGGTCGGCGCGAACGACCCGTTCTCAGGCGGCGGAATGCGCGCCCTTGGCCAGATCCGAGACAAAGCCCAGGATCTCGGGCACCGACCGGCGCTCGCCGATCAGGCGCACGATCGCCGAGCCGACGACGCAGCCATCCGCGACGCTTGCGACCGCCGCCGCGGCCTCGGGGGTCGAGATGCCGAAGCCGACCACGACCGGCAGCCCGGCCGCGGCGCGGATGCGCGCAACCTCGGGTGCGACCTCGGCCGCATTGGCGGCGGGACCTCCGGTGATGCCGGTGACCGAGACGTAGTAGACGAAGCCGGAGGTGTTCCGCACGACTGCGGGAAGGCGCTGGTCATCGGTCGTCGGCGTCGCAAGACGAATGAAATTCATCCCGGCCTTGTTGGCAGGAAGGCAAAGCTCGCTGTCTTCCTCGGGGGGCAGATCGACGACGATCAGGCCGTCGACGCCCGCCTCGACCGCCTCGGCGATGAAGCGGTCAACCCCGCCGTCGCGGGCATAGATCGGGTTGTAGTAACCCATCAGCACGATCGGCGTGCGATCGTCCCCCGCGCGGAAGGCCCGCACCATGTCGAACACGCGCGAGACGCTGCCACCCGCCTCCAGCGCGCGTTGGCCGGCGGCCTGGATGGTCGCGCCATCGGCCATCGGATCGGTGAAGGGCATGCCCAGCTCGATCACGTCGACGCCCGCATCCGGCAGGCCGCGCATGATCTCAAGCGAGGTGTCGAAATCGGGATCGCAGCCCATCATGTAGGCGACAAATGCCTTGCCGCCGGTTTCGGCAAGCCGTGCGAAGGTGTCGTCGATTCTGCTCATTTTTCCCCGGTCCCCGTCAGCCAGTTCGTTCCGCCGTCCAGCGTTATCCCCAACGCCCGGTAAAGATCAACGGCCCGCACTGGACTTGGGGCGCGTCCGCCCATAAAAGGCGCGAGATTTCCGGGAAAAGGGGTGCATCATGGGCTTTCGTATGGGGATCGTCGGGCTGCCGAACGTGGGCAAGTCGACGCTGTTCAACGCGCTGACCAAAACCGCAGCCGCGCAGGCCGCGAACTTCCCCTTCTGCACGATCGAGCCGAATGTCGGCGAGGTCGCGGTACCCGACGCGCGTCTGGACAAGCTGGCCGCGATCGCGGGCAGCAAGCAGATCATCCCGACCCGCATCACCTTCGTGGACATCGCGGGGCTGGTGAAGGGCGCGTCCAAGGGCGAGGGCCTGGGCAACCAGTTCCTGGCCAATATCCGCGAGGTGGACGCCATCGCCCATGTCCTTCGCTGCTTCGAGGATGGTGACGTCACCCATGTCGAGGGCCGCGTAGATCCCATCGCCGATGCCGAGACCATCGAGACCGAGCTGATGATCGCCGATCTCGAAAGCATCGAGCGTCGGCTGGCCAACATCCAGCGCAAGCTGAAAGGCGGCGACAAGGAAGCCGTGGCTCAGGAAAAGCTGCTGAAGGCGGCGCAGTCCGCGCTTGAGGCCGGCAAGCCCGCCCGCACGGTCAAGGTCGATGACGAGGATCAGAAGGCCTGGGGTATGCTGCAGCTCCTGACCGCGAAGCCGGTCCTGTTCGTCTGCAACGTCGAGGAAGACAAGGCGGCCGAGGGGAACAGCCAGTCCGAGCGCGTGGCGCAGATGGCCGCCGAGCAGGGCGCGGGCCATGTCGTGATCTCGGCCAAGATCGAAGAGGAAATCAGCCAGCTTCCCGCCGACGAAGCCGCGATGTTCCTTGAGGAAATGGGCCTGCACGAGGCCGGGCTCGACCGACTGATCCGCGAGGGCTACAAGCTGCTCGGGCTTGAGACCTATTTCACCGTCGGTCCCAAGGAAGCCCGCGCCTGGACCATCCATCAGGGCACGCTGGCCCCGCAGGCGGCGGGCGTCATCCACGGCGATTTCGAACGCGGCTTCATCCGCGCCGAAACCGTCGCCTATGACGACTACGTCACCTACAAGGGCGAAGCGGGCGCACGCGAAGCCGGAAAGTTCCGGGTCGAAGGCAAGTCCTATGAGGTGAAGGACGGCGACGTCCTGCATTTCCTGTTCAACGCCTGATCCGCAGCGGCTTGCCGGGGCCTGCCCGGCGGGCGCAAGCGATCCGCATGACAAACCGCTGCCGCGCCTGCCTGATCCTGGGCGTCAGGCGCGGCGGGACGTGATATAGGCAGCGGGATTCCCGTCGCCATCCAAGTCCTGGTCATTGGCGATATACCGGTCGTCGATCGAAACGGTAACCTCGGCCTTGTCAGGATCATAGCCCTGCCCTTCGAGGAAATCGACGACGGGCAGGTCCTCGGCATGGGTGGTCATGTTCGCGCTCTGCAAGAAAACAGGGCTGCGGACCTAGACCTGTGGACGCCAGCCGCAATGCGGATTTCACCCAGAGCAGGGTCTCGTGTTCCGGCGTGCGCGGGCTTGAACAGGGTGGAACGACAGGTGCTGGCCCGCGGATGCGGCCTCTGTCACGGCGTTTCCATTTGGATTCCATCGACTTCCGTGTGCCCGCTTGTACGCGGGACGCTTGATTTTTGCGGAATCGGGCGGTTGACTGGCTATGATGCCAACCTCATGCGGGGACCATTCATGGTCAGCACTTTGAACAGCCTGCAATCCTATGCCATCGGACTTCTGCGGATCATCGCCGGCCTGCTCTATCTTGAACACGGCACGCAGAAAATTCTGAGCTTCCCCATTCCCGGACCCGAGACGCTTTCTGGCCTGACCCTTCTTTCGGGCATTCTCGAATTCGGCGGTGGGATTCTGATCGTTCTGGGACTTTTCACGCGGCCCGTGGCCTTCATCCTGGCCGGTCACATGGCCTTTGCCTATTGGATGGTGCACGCGCCCAAAAGCTTCTTCCCGGTCGCCAATGGCGGCGATGCGGCCATCCTGTTCTGCTTTGTCTTCCTGATGCTGGTCACGACCGGCCCCGGCGCCTTCGCCCTGGGCCGCGACCGGCGCTGAGGCGGCATCTTCCGCGCAAGGCATGACGCCGCCCGAAGGGGGCGGCGTCGTTGCCGGTTTCAGTGGTTGTGGCGCGGCGGCGTCGAGGAGATGCGCTGGAAATCCTCGGCCCCGCGAATGGTCGCGCCATCCTCAAGCTGCGTCACCGTCTCGCGGTAGATGCGCTGCCACGGGGTGCGCGACGGCGGCACGGCCGGGATGCCATCAGCCTTGCGGCGGGTGATCTCGGCGTCATCGACCAGCATGTCGCAGGTGCCCGCGTTCAGGTCCAGACGTATCACGTCGCCGGTGCGGACCCATGCCAGACCGCCACCCGCCGCGCTTTCGGGCGAGGCGTTCAGGATCGAGGGGCTGTCGGCTGTCCCGGATTGACGCCCATCGCCCAAGGTCGGCAGGCTGGTGATGCCGCGCTTGATCAGATGATCCGGCGGCTGCATGTTCACCACCTCGGCCGAGCCCGGCCAGCCCAGCGGACCCGCGCCACGGATGACCAGAATGGACCGCTCGTCGATCCCCAGTTCCGGGTCGTTGATGCGGGCATGGTAGTCTTCCGAGCCGTCAAAGACGAATGCCTTGCCCTCGAAGATCCCTTCACGGCCCGGTTCCGACAGGTAGCGGGTACGGAAGTCGGCGGAAATCACCGAGGTCTTCATGATCGCGAAATCGAACAGGTTGCCCTTGAGGACGAAGAAGCCCGCGCGTTCCATCATCGGATCGGCATAGGGCTTGATGACCTCGCGGTCGGTCGCCTCAAGGCCTTCAAGGTTCTCGGCCATGGTCTTGCCGCTGACCGTCGGGCAATCGCCATTCAGTTTCCCGGCCTGCAGCAATTCCCACATGATCGCGGGGACGCCGCCGGCGCGGTGGAAGCGCTCGCCCAGATAGGCACCGGCTGGCTGGACGTTCGCCAGCAGCGGAATGTCATAGCCATGCGCCTGCCAATCCTCGGGGCGCAGATCGACGCCCGCGTGCTTGGCCATCGCCATGATATGGGGCTGCGCGTTGGTCGACCCGCCAATGGCCGAGTTCACCCGGATCGCGTTCAGGAACGCTTCGCGCGTCAGGATGTCCGAGGGGCGGATGTCTTCCAGAACCAGTTCCACGGCGCGGCGGCCGGTGCGATAGGACATCTGGCCACGGGCGCGATAGGCGGCGGGAATGGCGGCGCAGCCGGTCAGCGACATGCCAAGCGCCTCGGCAATCGCGTTCATCGTGCTCGCCGTGCCCATCGTGTTGCAATGGCCGACCGAGGGGGCCGAATCCAGCGCCGCCTCAAGGAATTCCTCGCGCGTGATCTCGCCTGCCGCGTATTTCCGGCGCGAGCGCCAGATGACGGTGCCGGAACCGACCAGCTCGCCATCATGCCAGCCGTCCAGCATCGGCCCGCCCGACAGGACAATAGCAGGAATATCCACCGTCGCCGCCGCCATCAGCGCCGAGGGCGTGGTCTTGTCGCAGCCGGTGGTCAGCACCACGCCGTCAAAGGGATAGCCGTAAAGCAGCTCGACCAGACCCATATAGGCAAGGTTGCGGTCCAGCGCGGCGGTCGGACGCTTGCAGTTCTCGAACAGCGGATGCGAGGGGAACTCGATCGGAATCCCGCCTGCATCGCGGATGCCGTCGCGCACGCGCTTGGCCAGATCCAGGTGGTGGCGGTTGCAGGGGTTCAGGTCGCTGCCCGATTGCGCGATCCCGATGATGGGCTTGCCCGAGCGTAGCTCCTCGGGGGTGGTGCCGTAGTTCATGAACCGCTCAAGATAGAGCGCCGTCATGTCGGCATGGTCGGGGTTGTCGAACCAGTCCTGCGAACGCAGGCGGCGAGGTGGCTGATGACCGGTCGTCATTTGCTCTCCTGTGCGGGGGCGCCCGCATTCATCGTTTCCAGATGCAGCAGCAAGCCGCTGTGATCCGCGTCACCATTTCCGGCGGCGACGAACTCGGTGAACTCGGTGCGGACGGTCTCTGTCAAGGGCAGCGTCAAACCCGTCGCCTCGGCCAGCACCGCGACAGCATCCAGATCCTTCAGTTGCAGGCGCGACGGGCCACCGGGGGCAAAGTTCCGCGTAACCATGCGGCCGCCATGCAGTTCAAGGATCCGGCTTTCGGCGAAGCCACCACGGATCGCATCGCGGAATTTTGCGCGATCCGCGCCGCCCGCTTCGACCAGCATCATCGCTTCGGCCACCGCACCGATGGTGACGGCGACGATCTGCTGGTTCGCCAGCTTGCAGACCTGCCCCGCACCGACAGGGCCGACATGGGTCAGGCGCCCCAGCGGGGCAAAGACATCCGCCAGCCCCTCGATCACTGCGGCATCACCGCCCGCCATCAGCGCCAGCGTCCCGGCCTCGGCGCCCACGACACCGCCGGAGACGGGGCTGTCGACATGGGCAAAGCCCAGCTCCGCCAATTGCCCGGCATGTTCCCGCGCCATCTGCGGTGCGATCGAGGACGTGTCGATGATGACCGCAGCCGGTGCCAGCGCCTCGGCCACGCCGCGCGCGAACAGGACGTCGCGGACGGCATGGCCGTCCGAAAGCATGGTGAAGACGACCTCGGCTCCGGCGACGGCCTCGGCTGGGCTTTCGGCCACCGTCGCGCCATCGGCGGACAGCGCCTGCGCCTTTTCAGGGGCACGGTTCCAGACCGTTACCGGGAAACCGGCCGCAAGCAGACGGCGCACCATCGGTGCGCCCATCAGCCCGGTTCCCAGAAACGCGATGCGTTTCATGTTCCCGTCGGTCACAGCTTGCCGCCCAGTTCTTCGTCGATATGGACGCGGATGATCTCGTCAAAGCTCGACTCGGCGGTGAAGCCCAGCTCGCGGGCGCGCTTCGCCTCGAAACCAGGCGCCCAGCCCTCGCACATGCGCATGATCATCTCGTTCGGCTCGCGGCGGATCAGGTTCACGGCCTTGTCCCCGGCGACGCGGCGCAGCGCCTCGATCTGCTCGCCCACCGTGGCACTCAGGCCTGGCATAGACAGGTTGCGGCGCGGTCCGACCAGATCGACATCGATGCCGGCGGCGTGCAGCATGAAGCCAACCGCCGAACGCGGCGAGGTGTGCCAGTGGCGGATCGATTCCGGGACCGGCAGCACGGCTTCCTGCCCCACCAGCGGCTCGCGCAGGATGTTCGAGAAGAAGCCCGAGGCCGCCGCGTTCGGCTTGCCGGGGCGGATGCAGATCGTGGGAAGGCGGATGCCGATGCCGTCAAAGAAGCCGCGGCGCGAATAATCGGCCAGCAGCAGTTCGCTCATCGCCTTTTGTGTGCCATAGCTGGTCAGGGGCGTGGTGTGGAAATCGTCCGGGATCGGGAAGGGCAGCGGCGCGCCGACCACGGCGATGGACGAGGCAAACACCACGCGCGGGCGGTAGCCGTCTTCCTTCTGTGCCAGACGGATAGCCTCGAACAGCGCGCGGGTGCCGTCCAGGTTGATGCGGTAGCCCTTTTCGAAGTCCAGCTCGGCTTCGCCCGACACGATCGCGGCAAGGTGATAGATCACGTCGGGGCGGGTCGCGATCAGGCGCTCGGCCATGCCCGCGTCGGACAGATCGGCGGTCAGGCAGGTCACCTTGCCGGTGAAGCCCGCGGGTGCTTCCGGCTCGAACACGTCGACAAGGGTCAGCGCCTCAAGCGGGCGATTGTTCAGCGCGCCGTCCGCGACCAGCTTTTGCGTGAGTTTGCGCCCTACCATGCCGGCTGCGCCAATGATCAGGATATGCATTCCGGTTCCCCCCGAAAATGAAGACCGCAGCGGCGACATGCCGGGGCGGATTTATCTGGTTGTCTGATAACCTGATCTCTGTATGATGCAAGTCGTTTTCACGACGGACGACCGGAGGGGTCAGGCGAGATGGATCGACAATTGGAAGCGGCCGGCTTTGCCACTGGCGAAGGCGGGCGTAAGGATTTGGCGCAGCGCCTGTCCGAAATGCTGGATCCGCAGATCGTCCTGACCGGCGAAGGGATGCACGAATATTGCCGCGACTGGCATGGCGATGTGCAAAGCGACGCGATAGCCGTCCTGCGCCCCCGCAGCACCGACGAGGTTTCGGCGGTGATGCGTGCCGCCGCTGCGCTGGGGCTGGACGTGGTCCCGCAGGGTGGCCGGACCGGCCTTGTCCTGGGCGGCGTGCCCGACCAACCCGCAAGGCAGGTGGTTCTCAGCCTTGAGCGCATGACAAGCATCCGCCAGATCGACGCCGAGGACTTCTCGGCCGTGGTCGAGGCTGGCGTCGTCCTTGAGGCTTTCAAGGAAGCCGTCGCGGAAGCCGGATTGTTTTTCCCGCTGGCGCTTGGCGCGCAGGGCAGCTGCCAGATCGGCGGCAATGTCTCGACCAATGCGGGCGGCGTGAACGTGCTGCGCTATGGCATGACCCGGGAACTGGTGCTGGGGTTGGAGGTGGTACTGCCCGACGGCACCGTCTTCGAAGGGCTGTCGCAACTGCGCAAGGACAACCGCGGCATCGACCTGAAGCAGCTGTTCATCGGCGCCGAAGGCACCTTGGGCGTCATCACCGCCGTTTCGGTCAAGCTACTGCCCCGCCCCGAACATGTCGCAACCGCGCTTCTGGCACTGAGCAGCCTGCCGGACGTGATGACGCTGTATCGGCGCGCGCGGCAGCAATGCTGCGACCTGATGTCGGCCTTTGAATTCCTGCCGCCGCTGGCCTTCCAACTGGCGCAGGAGGGGATTCCCGGCCTGCAGATCCCGATCGATACCGGCCACCCGGCCTATGCGCTGGTCGAAATCTCGGGCTCCGGTCTGGTCGATATCGACGACCTGATGGCGCGCTTCCTGGAGGGCGCCATGGAGGACGGGCTGGTGATCGACGGCGTCGTCGCCCAGTCCCGCCAACAGGCCCAGAACCTGTGGCTGATCCGCGAAGGCATGAACGAGGGTCAGGCCCGCCGTGGCAAGCACCTGCGCACCGATGTCTCGGTCCCGCTGTCGAAGCTGGCCGATTTCGTGGCCGAGGCCGAAGCCGCGATCGCCAGAGACATGCCCGGCTGCGTCAGCGTGTCCTACGGCCATGTCGGCGACGGAAACGTGCACCTGAACGTGATGCCTGACACCTCGCTGGGTGCGGACAGCATCGATCCGCAGATCAAGCAGGCGAAGAAGATCGTGAATACGGTTCTGGATGGCTATAAGGGGTCGATCAGTGCGGAGCACGGCATCGGGCGCCTGAAGAAGCCCGATTTCGAAGCCCGCCTGCCCGAGGCGCAGCGCCAGCTTCTGCTGGCGATCCGGCGCGGGATCGACCCGGACGGCCGGATGAATCCCGGCTGCCAGCTTGATCCCCGCTGATCCGTCACGGGAACAAGGCAAGGCAGGGGGGAGAGGCGAAACATGCAGCAGGGAATGGAACAGATCGAACGCAACACGCATCTGCCGACGCGGATTGCCAAGCAATTCGCGCAGCGGATCCACGACGGCGCGCTGAAGCCCGGCGACAAGCTGCCGACCGAGCATGCGATGGCGCAAAGCTTTGGCGTCAGCCGGACTGTGGTGCGTGAGGCCATTGCGCAGCTGCGCAACGAAGGACTGGTCGAGACGCGCCAGGGCGTCGGCGCCTTCGTCGTCGAGCGCCAGTTCCGCCATATCCGGCTGGAGGATGGCCAGCGGATGGACAAGCACGCCTTCAGCGACCTTTTCCAGCTTCGCGTACCCTTGGAGATCGAGGCCGCCGGGATCGCCGCGGCACATCACCGGGCCGAACACCTGATCCAGCTGGACGACTCGCTTGCCCGCATCGCCCTGCCGCTTGACTGGAATACCGAAGGTGTGGCCGCCGATCTGGACTTCCACCGCATCATCGCGCAGGCGACCGGGAACGAGTATTTCCCTCAATTCATCGGCGCGATCGCGGACCGGGTCGGGCATGTGATCATCGCGGCGCGGGAACAGACGATGCCTGATGAAATCCGGGCCATCACCATCACCGAACACACCGCCATCCGCGACGCGATCCGGGCCCGCGATCCGGTTGCCGCACGGCAGGCCATGCGATTTCACCTGACCGGATCGGCGCAACGAGTCGGCCTTGCCCTGCGGTTTTACAATTAAATCATAATACAATCATAGTTTTAAGCGAATTTTACCCGACTCTGCTTTGACGGTGGACAGAAAGTCGCTCGGCGGCTAGTTATCCGGTCATAAGGTTGTCTGACACCGCATGTGTCAACGCGGCACGGAGGCGCCGCGTAGGAGGGAGGTTTGCTTTGACTTCAACTCAAGCGTTGAAGGCGGTCGGGATATTGCCCGATGACGCCGATCGCGCGGTCCTGGTCGGACGGGTCTGGTCGCAGGCGGCCGAAGGCCCCTGCCCGGTCATTCTGCGCAATGGTGATGTTTTCGATCTGAGCGGAATTTCCGCCACCGTCTCGGGGCTGCTGGAAACCCCGGATCTTCTGGCGCGCGTCGCCGCCGAGGATCTGCCCCGGCTTGGCCATCTTGACGAATTCCTGGATGGCAGCGCCGGACGGCTGCTGGCGCCGGTGGACCTGCAGGCGATCAAGGCCGCGGGTGTCACCTTTGCCGACAGCATGCTGGAACGCGTGATCGAGGAACAGGCACGCGGCGACAGTGGCCGCGCCCAGGAAATCCGCGCTCGTCTGGCCCCCGTCATCGGGGAAAACCTGCGTGGCGTGCAGGCCGGCTCGGACAAGGCCCGTCAGGTCAAGTCGCTGCTGCAGGAAATGAACCTGTGGTCGCAATACCTGGAAGTGGGCATTGGCCCCGATGCCGAGATCTTCACCAAGGCCCAGCCCATGTCCTCGGTCGGCTGCGGCGACAAGGTCGGGCTGCACCCGATCTCGGAATGGAACAACCCGGAACCCGAAGTGGTGCTGGTCACACGCTCGGACGGCACCATCCTTGGCGCGACGCTGGGCAATGACGTGAACCTGCGCGATGTCGAGGGTCGTTCGGCTCTGCTGCTGGGCAAGGCCAAGGACAACAACGCGTCCTGCGCCATCGGTCCCTTCATCCGCCTGTTCGACGGCGAATTTACGCTGGACGTGGTCGAAAAGGTCGTCGTCACCCTGCTGGTTCAGGGCGAGGACGGCTTCGAGATGACCGGCGAAAGCCCGCTGGAAGCAATCAGCCGCAAGCCCGCCGATCTGGTCGGGCAGATGCGTAACCGCTCGCACCAGTATCCCGACGGCGCGGTGCTGTTCCTTGGCACCATGTTCGCCCCGGTCAAGGACCGCCGCGGCAAGGGCCAGGGCTTTACCCACGAGATCGGCGACCGTGTCGAGATCTCGACCCCGCGCCTTGGCAGCCTGGTGAACTGGGTCGACCGGTCGGATGCCTGCCCGGAATGGGATTTCGGCACCCGTGACCTGATGCGCAACCTGGTGAAGCGCGGACTGGGAGGGAAGATCTGATGAAAACCGCAATCAAGCTTTTCGACCGCGTTCTGGACGGTGTGCTGATCCTCCTGATCGGGGGCATGGCGCTGATGGTCTTTGTCAACGTGGTCATGCGCTACGCGATGAACTCGGGGATTCCTGTCACCGAAGAACTCTCGCGCTTCTTCTTCGTCTGGCTGACCTTCATCGGTGCCGTCGTCGCCCATCGCCACAACCTGCACATGGGCATGGAAACCTTTGTCGCCATGCTCGGCCGCAAGGGTCGCATGCTTATGATGGGGCTGTCCGACCTCATGATCATCGGCTGCTCGGGCGTGCTGTTTGTCGGGACCTGGAAACAGCTTCCGATCAATAACAGCATGCTTGCCCCAGTCTCGGGCATCCCGATGTCCTGGGTCTACGGAACCGGTATCTTCACAGCCACCTGTATCATCCTGATCACGCTTGAGCGCCTTGTCCGGCTGCTGACCGGCAAGATCACCGACGCCGAGATCGCCGCCTTCGCCGGTGAATTCCACAGCGTCGAAGAGCTCGCGGAGCGCGCAGTATGACCCTGATCGTCTTTATCGCTTCCCTGATCGGGGCCATGGCCATCGGTGTGCCGGTCGCCTTTGCGCTGATCTTCTGCGGCGTCATGCTCATGACCTATATGGGCATGTTCAACACCCAGATCATTGCCCAGAACATGATGATCGGCGCAGACACGTTCACGCTGCTGGCCATCCCCTTCTTCGTCCTGGCGGGCGAACTGATGAACGCGGGCGGACTCTCCAAGCGCATCATCGACTTCTCGATTGCCTGCGTCGGACATATCCGGGGTGGCCTTGGCATCGTGGCGATCGTCGCCGCGATCATCATGGCCTCGATTTCGGGTTCGGCTGCTGCCGATACCGCGGCGCTGGCCGCGATCCTGATCCCGATGATGGCGCGCGCTGGCTATAACGTGCCGCGCTCAGCGGGCCTCATCGCTGCAGGCGGCGTCATTGCGCCGGTCATCCCGCCCTCGATGGCCTTCATCGTCTTCGGCGTCTCGGCGAACGTCTCGATCTCGAAGCTGTTCATGGCCGGGATCGTGCCGGGCGTGCTGATGGGCCTGTCGCTGCTCGTCACCTGGCTGCTGGTCGTTCGCAAGGACAAGATCGAAAGCCTGCCGAAAGCCAGCTGGCCGGATCGCGGCCGCTCGGCGGCGCGCGCGGCCTGGGCGCTTGGCATGCCGGTCATCATCCTGGGCGGCATCAAGATGGGCGTCGTCACGCCCACCGAAGCCGCCGTCGTCGCAGCCTTCTACGCACTGTTCGTCGGCATGTTCGTCTATCGCGAACTGAAGCCCTCCGAGCTGCCCAAGGTGCTGCTCTCGGCCGCCAAGACCACCGCCGCGATCATGTTCCTCGTCTGCGCCGCGCTGGTGTCGGCCTGGCTGATCACCGCCGCGAATATCCCGAACGAGATCACGGGCTATATCGAGCCGCTGATCGACAACCCCAAACTGCTGATGTTCGCCATCATGGTCCTGATCCTGATCGTGGGCACGGCACTGGACCTGACGCCAACCATCCTGATCCTGACGCCGGTGCTGCTGCCGATCGTCGTCAAGGCCGGGATCGACCCGATCTACTTCGGCGTCATGTTCATCATGAACTGCTGCATCGGTCTCTTGACCCCGCCTGTGGGTGTCGTCCTGAACGTCGTCAGCGGCGTCGGCAAGATCCCTCTGGGCAAGGTCATCACCGGTGTCTGGCCCTTCCTGATCGCCGAAACCCTCGTCCTGTTCCTGCTGGTCCTGTTCCCGCAGATCGTGACGGTCCCGGCAAGCTGGCTCTACTGACACCATTCCATCTTCGCTTTTCCATCTCCTGGGAGGAAACCAAATGAAAAGCACTGCAATCAAGGCCGCCCTTCTCGTCTCGACCCTGCTCGGGGCGGCAACCCCGGCACTGGCCGATTTTCAGGACCGCAACTTCCGCGTCTCGAACGGGATCAACGAAGATCACCCGGTCAACAACGGCATGAAGGCCATGCAGGTCTGCCTGGACGAAAAGACCGGCGGCAAGATGAAGATGACCGGCTTCTGGGGCGGCGCGCTTGGCGGCGACCTTCAGGCCACGCAGGCCCTGCGCTCGGGCGTGCAGGAAGCGGTCGTGACCTCCTCCTCGCCGCTGGTCGGTATCGTCCCGGCGCTTGGCGTCTTCGATCTGCCCTTCCTGTTCCGCAGCAACGAGGAAGCCTATGAGGTCATGGATGGCGAGTTCGGCGACTTTCTGAACGAAAAGCTGGATGCGGCGGGCCTCGTCAACCTCGGCTACTGGGAAAACGGGTTCCGCAACGTCTCGAACTCGAAACAGCCGATCACCAAATGGGAAGACTTCGAAGGTCTGAAACTGCGCGTGATGCAGAACAACATCTTCCTCGACACCTTCTCGAACTTCGGTGCGAACGCGACCCCGATGGCTTTCGGCGAAGTCTTCTCGGCGCTGGAAACCAAGGCGATCGACGCGCAGGAAAACCCCTATGTGACCCTCGACACCTCGAAGTTCTACGAAGTGCAGAACTACGTCAGCGAGACCAAGCACGCCTACACGCCGTTCCTGTTCCTGTTCTCGAAGGCGATCTTCAACACCTATGCGCCCGAAGAGCAGCAGGCCCTGCGTGACTGCGCCGCGGTCGGCCGTGACGAAGAGCGCTCGGTCATTCAGGAGCTGAACAAGACCTCGCTCGCGAAGGTCGAGGCGGCCGGCCTGAAGTTCAATACGATCACCCCCGAAGAACAGGCCCGCATGCTTGAGAAGTCGCAAGTGGTCTACGAGAAGCACAAGGCCGAGATCGGCGCCGACGTCGTCGACGCGGTCCAGAAATCGCTGGCCGAGATCCGCGCCAAGAA
This sequence comes from Paracoccus sp. KR1-242, assembly GCF_049446195.1. Lineage (NCBI taxonomy): Bacteria > Pseudomonadati > Pseudomonadota > Alphaproteobacteria > Rhodobacterales > Paracoccaceae > Paracoccus > Paracoccus sp. KR1-242. The sequence goes on along the minus strand of NZ_JBMSED010000001.1, from coordinate 62,321 downwards.
CTGACCGGAACTGCCCGCGCCCTTGGCGCGGGCCTCCGACCGGCGTCTGCACGCCGACGCCAACCCGGCCGGTCGCATGCCACAGCATGCGGCCGGTTTCCTTTTGGCGCTGCCGGGACGGGCGTCCCAAGCGACACGACAGCCCGCTCTGGCGCGGTACGCAAGGGTAGGACGCTCCCTGGCATGAGGGCCGATCCGACCGGGCGAAGCACCGATGCAAGCGATCTGAATTTTCGGGACGACAGTGTCAGTGGATAGCGAAGGCTCATGTGGGACTATTGCGCCCAGTCACGAGACAGATTCTCCGATTGATCCCGGCAGGAAGTAACCGGACCACCGCCATTTTGAGCAAGCCTGACCCATCCGGAATATCAAGCGCTAGCGGTGTTGAAAGGTGGCGGAGACGAAGTCCGCCTTCCGACTGTTGCAGCCGACCGCACCCTGAAGTTTTTCCATAGGTATCTTGTTGTTTTAGTGAACATTTACTGCGTTCCATCTTGCATCCCGTTGCACGGAACCGTATCCAATGGCAACATTTTCGTTGGTAAGGATGTTGGTAGAGCATGCCGAGGCGGGTCAAGGAGATGTCAGCAATCGAGGTGAAACGCCTCGTCGAGCCGGGGTTTCACGCGGTTGGCGGTGTGCCCGGACTTCACCTTCGCATTAATGATGGCGATGGTCGATCCTGGATCTTGCGGTCGACGGTGAATGGTAAGCGCCGCGACATCGGGCTCGGTGGCTTTCCCGACGTGTCCCTTGCTGCCGCGAGAGAGGCGGCAAGGGGAACGCGCGAGCAGATCAGAAGTGGCGTTGATCCAGTTGAGGAGCGAAAGGAGGCCCGTCGGCAACTTGTCCTTGAGCAGAAGATGGGGCTCACAATGGCCGAGACCATAGAGCAATATCTGATGAGCGGGAAACTCGACTCCCTGAGCAACGTCAAGCACCAAGCGCAGTGGCGCTCGACGCTCGAAACTTATGCGGTCCCGCTTATCGGAAAAAAGCGGCTCGTGGAGGTCGATGTGGCCGACATAAAGGCGGTTCTCGATCCGATCTGGCAGTCGAAACACGAGACTGCGACTCGCGTGCGATCCCGCTTAGAAGCTGTGCTCTCCTGGGCCTCGGTCAACGAAATGCGCAGCGGCGAGAACCCTGCGCGCTGGAAGGGCAACCTCAAGGAGCTGATGCCTTCCTTCAAGGTAAATGCCATCAAGGACCACCGGCCTGCGCTTCGGGTCCGCGATACCCCTGCTTGGTATTCTGCGCTTACACAGCGCGAGGGCATTGCTGCTCGTGCGCTACAGTTTCTCATTATGACCGCAGCAAGGTCGGGCGAGATCAGAAAGGCAGAGTGGTCAGAAATCCATTTCGAAGAGCAGATGTGGATCGTCCCGGCCGCCCACATGAAGACGAGGCGTGAGCACCGAGTCCCCCTGTCGCAGCCCGCGCTCGAGCTGCTGAAAGACCTGCCCAAGATGGTCGGAACGGAGCTCATTTTTCCGTCGAACCAACTCAAGCCCATGTCTGACATGACAATAGCCGCTGTCATGAAGCGCATGCAGGGAAGCGCGACCGCGAACGGACAGCCCGGCTGGATCGACCCGGTCTCGAAGCGACCTGCCGTGCCACATGGCCTGCGTTCGACCTTCCGAGACTGGGTCGCAGAGAAGACCGACTACCCTGGCGATCTCGCGGAGTTCGCCTTGGCACATAAAGTGGGTAGCGCGGTGGAACGTGCCTATCGTCGAAGCGACATGCTGGCGAAACGTAGAAAGATGATGACAGACTGGGCGGCTTATTTACGATCGCAGTGAGGTGACGGTTGGACAGGCCTAGCTTTCAGCGAAGTAGTCCTCATCGACCGTATGGATCGTGTAGCTGCTGCGCGCGCGGACGCCGACACCATACTGGATCATCAACGCAGCCAGCTTCTGGCCATTGATCAGCCGGATGCGGTGCTGGACCCGATCGACATATGTGGCCGCGTCACGGGAGAAGTCCGAGGTGGTGACGAACACCCCCTTGCTCGCTCCCTCGCCCGTGAGCGAGCCCACGAAGCGCTGCAGGTCTGGTCGTCCGACCTTGTAGCTCGGATCGTAGCGCTTCGCTTGGATGTAGACGGCGTCAAGGCCGAGCGCGTCCTCGTCGATGATGCCATCGATCCCACCATCACCAGATGCGCGGGTCATGCGCCCATTGCCAAGATCGCCGCCGCCATAGCCCATCGCTCCGAGCAGATCGAGGATCAGGCGCTCGAACCGGATCGGGTCCATCGTCTGCAGCAGCGCCAGCAGGTCGTCGCGTAGCGCCGCGTTCATGACCTTGTGGGCTGCGGCCATCGCATCCTCCGGCGTCTGCCTGCTCTCGATCTGAGTTGGCTCCGGGTTCAGGCGGATTATGGTTGCCGGTTCGATCGGCTGATCCGACGCGACGTCCGCGGCTGATGCTCTCGCCCGCCAGTCGCGGAAGCCCTCAAAGCTGTCGAGGAAATTGTTGTCGATCCGCGTCGGTTGCGATGCCAACACTTCCCGCCCTTTTTCTGTAATCACGTGCTGGTTGCGCTTCGGACTTTCCAGCAGTCCGGCCTTCGACAGATATGTGCGCGCCCAGTGAGCTCGGCTCTGCAGGACCGTGACCCGGCCACTTGGCAGGAGTTCCTCGGCTTCGTCATCTGTGATGGCGAACTCCATCTTCAGTCGAGGCACACATTCCGCGACATTGCGCGCTCCTCCGCCGAATAGCTGGAGCACAGGCAACATCAAGGTCTCATAGTCAGGTATGGGCATGGCTGTCCTTGCCTTGCTCCAAAAGCAGGAATCCTTGACGAATGATCGCAGCCATAAGCCGTCGACGCGATGCTAGGAAGTTGTCATAGGCCATGTTCTCCCAACCCTCGGGCATCGCGTGGTCGCGCATCATCCTGCTGAGTGCCGCTTCGCCGAACCGGGACGCGACTTGCGGAAAGTAAGTCGCAGGAGCACCGTCGCTGATGTCGATATTGTCCGGCCACTCGAGCAGCGCGTAGTTCGCCATCTGGTTGACGAGGCGCCTGTCCTCGACACCCATCCCCTTGAGATATGCCTTCGGGAACAGGTGGTGCCGTTCGAGCGGCTTCTTTTTCGTCTGGAGTGCCGGGTCTATCAGGTCTCGCACCGACTTGTGCGAGAAGAGCACCGGTGCCCCCAGCAGGTTCTGCGACGCAATGTAGCAGAAAAGCTCGGGGTTGCGTGCGGAGGAGCTGTCGAGGTTGGATGGAAGGGTGATGGTCCAGTAGTCGTTCGTCAGGTTGCTCGCCATGAAGTCGTCAAGGGTCGCACAGAAATCGTCGGCGGTTCTGATCGTCCTGAATCGGGCGAGATCGGCATCCATCACGGTCTCGGGTGAACTTGTGTAACGCCCGGTCAGCGACGTCGCGAAAAACCACCGACCGATCAGCTTCTGGAGAACATGCTCGGGCACCGCAAACCGCTTTCGGCCCATTAGGTAGAAGGCGTAGGCGTAGAGCAGCGCGTTGTTGGAAGAAATCATCTCGGAGCTACGGAAGCCGGCGCCGATGATCGCGCTGAGAAACTGGTGCCAGTTTGTCAGGTTCAGCACCTCGGCCTGCGCGGCCTTCAAGACTTCGAACTGCTCATCGCGCTTCTCGGGCAGAAACTCTCCTGTCTCGGCGTCCTTGCCTCGCAGGATCTGATATACGCTCTGAAGACGTCCACGGCCGAACCCGTAGGCGATCGACACACGAAGCAGTTGGTCCGGGTCGGGGTCGATCAGGTGGTTGAAGGGTGATCCCTTGCCGCCGATCGTGGCTTTCGTTCGCGACGCCTGACAGAAGGTTTCGAGATCTCGTCGGCCCCGCTCCCAAAACACCGAGAGCAGCGTCAGGATGAAGTCCGCCTGGTTCAGCGGCACGCCCTTGCTATTGATCCTGACGAAGATGTCAGCGACCTGTTCCTCGTCCACGGTCGAGGCGATCTCAAGCGCGGTGAACGGGTATTTCCGAAGGTCGAACAGCCTGTCGAGGTTGTGGGCAATGGCTTCACGATCGTCTTCGGAAAGCTCGATCTTGGTTTGCAGTTGCTTCAAGTAGTGGTTGACCAGGGAATACGAGGACTTGCCGCTGGCCCACAGGTCCGAGATGTTAGGAATCCACTCGACATCCTTCCTGATAGCCGCGTCGGTCACGTCGAACTTGCCGTCGCGCGGCCGGAACGCGATCTCGACCTGACGTTCCTTGTAGTTCGCGTCGAGCACCTTCTGACCGCGGAATACTGCGTAGAGCGAGGTCAACCGCTGCTGGCCGTCCACGACGAGGCGAGATGCCTGCTTATACTGCTTCAGACCCACACCGATCTGCTTGGTCGCGCCCTCGGACGCGTTCTCCCAGAACAGGAAATATCCAACCGGGAAGCCACGATACATCGAGTCGAAAAGGTCGCGCACCTTGGCGTTGCTCCAGACGAACGGACGCTGGATATCGGGCAGCGCGATGTCGCCGAGGTCGATGAAGTGAAGCAGACCGTCCAGATCATACTCGACGCGCTTGAACAGAGTTTTCAGTTCGCTCAATTCTAGATCTCCAAGGGCGGCAGGGCGCGAACGATCTTCATCGTCTCGATGCTGACGGTAATGACGCGGCGGAGCAGGTCATAGGGGTAGCGTGGGTCGCCGAAGGTCTCGTTTGCGTAGTCGTTGGCATCGTTGACGATTCCGCTGTCCTTGTCGATCTTGACGGCTTGGCGCTCCATCACCCAGTCGATCGCGGGCTTGCCGTTCACGATGTAGTCGTAAGCTTCGAGCGGCACGTCGATCAGGGTGATGTTGCTGTTGTAGGCGATGGTCGAGCGGTCCTTGCCCTTGCCGAAGGCCATCTTCTCGACGCGGAAAAACTTGACCGGATCGTCGATGGTGGCAAGGGACAGGTCGCCCTGCTTGAGCGTCACTGGATAGGGCTCGACGCTTTCGTAGTTGACGTGAAGGTCACCCAGACGGCGGCCGGCATCGACGAAGGCCCGGAAGTCGGCAGCCTTCTTCACGCAAGGGATGCGCGGCAGCTCCTTTTTTAGGTTGTCGGCGAAGCGGCGGCGGTAGTCCTCGGAATGCAGCAGACCGTAGGTGTAGTAGAAGATGTCGTCCTTGGTGATCGCCTCGCCTGGATAGGCGGCATGGAAATACGCGAGGCCGGCGTCGGTGATGCCGTGGCGAGCGCGGTAGGCCGGCTTGTCGTCCTCGATCACCGCGAAGAGGTCCCCCTCTGGGGTCGCATCCTCTTGGTCATAAAGGGAGAGCGGGAAGCATTGCACACCTCCGTCGGCAGAGTTCAGGTCTATAATGTTCGCCACCATCAATGGCGTAAACTCGGTTCTCGAACTGAGACCAGGGACAGCTATGACGCGATTTTCAATCTTGTCTTCAGGGAAGATTGCAGGAAGCTGATAGCGCCGTTCGTTCAAGGTGGCACTGTAGTAAAGCCATTGACGCATGAAAGGACGATACGTCGCGCCAACAAACTCCCCCTCTGACGCATCGAGCGAGCGACGGCGCTCCAGCCGCGTCTTGATCGCCGCCGTCCATGAAATATTGTTCCGTGAGGCTTGCATGAACTCGTCGGCGGCAACTGTGGCACCGGACAGACTCGATGCCTCAAACTTCGCCAACTGGTCGTTGTAGTAGTCGATGGTGCGCTCGATGTTGCGCTCCAGCCCCTTGCGGGACGAGTTGAAGCACCATGCGTCGCGTGCGGTCGCCACTCCGCGCGAGTAGGTCTCGAACAGCACCGCTGAGGTCTTATCCTTCTTGTCGCCGATGCTGATGTAACCCGACACGCTGTCGTCGCGCTGCTTGAGCCAGTCGCCGTGGTCGTCGGGGATGACCTCCTGCCAGCCCTTCCTGTCGGTGATGCCGCGGATGCTGCGGAAGTCCTTGACGATCTTCAGCTTGTCCTCGCGCGACAGGTAGTCGCCGATGTCGTGGAAGAAGATCTGGCCCTGCTTCTCGGCCTGCGGGTTCTTCACGAACAGGGTGATGACGATCGGGGCGCGGCTGCCCTCCTGGAAGACGTTGCCGCCTTCCTTGCGCCTGGGTTCGCCCGAGGTTCGTGCGTTGCCGCGCAGGTGGAAGATGTAAATCGATGAGAACTCGTCGGCCATCGACTTGCGCATCCCGTCGGCGGTGTTGGCATCGACCCAGCCGCCGTTGCTGACATAAGCCAGCACGCCGCTATCACCCAACCGGTCGGCACCCCAGCGGATAGCGCGGATGTAGCTGTCATAGAGCGCGTTCTTGTTGGTTGCGCTGGACCGGGCGGCATAGGTCTCGGCGATGCGCCCGTCGAGATGCGGATAGTCGATGTGCTGGGCCACGGCATAGGGCGGGTTGCCCATGATGACGCGGATGTCGAGCTCCTGCTGACGGCGGCGACGCTCGGAGTTGTCGGGCATCACCAGCGCCAGCTCGTCCTGCCCCTCGCTCATGGCGAAAGTGTCGGTCAGCAGGATGCCGTTGAAGGGCGTGTAATCACCGCCATTGAGGCCGTGATAGACGGACTCGATGTTGATCGCCGCGATGTAATAGGCCAGCAGCACGATCTCGTTCGCGTGCAACTCGTAGCGGAACTTGTGCTCAAGCTCGTCAGGCTGGATCAGGCCGGATTGCAGCAGGCGCGTGATGAAGGTGCCCGTGCCAGTGAAGGGGTCGATGATGTGGACGCCCTTCGAGCCGAGGGTCTGGCCGAACTCGTCCTGTAGCACATCGTTGACCGAGCGGATGATGAAGTCGACGATCTCGATCGGGGTATAGACGATGCCGAGCTTGTCGCGCGTGCCCTTGAAGGCGACGCCGAAAAAGTTGTCGTAAAGCTGCCGGACCAGTTCCTGCTTGGCGGCAGGGTCGGTGATGCCCTGCGCCTTGTTGCGAACGCTCTGGTAGAACTCGTCGAGGTCGCGGCTTTCCTTTTCAAGATGCGCGCTTTCCAGCGTGTCGAGAACGCCTTGGATAGCGCGCGAGACCGGGTTCTCTTCGGTGAAGGTGTGACCTTCGAACAGCGCGTCGAAGACCGGACGGGTGATGATGTGTTGCGCCAGCATCTCTACCGCCTCAGCCTCGGTGATGCCGCTGTTCAGGTCGTCGCGGATCTCGGCAAGGAAGGCGTCGAAAGCCTGCCGTGCGGGGCTGTCAGGGTCCGATAGGATGGCTTCGAGGCGAGTGATGTGAGCAACGGCGATCTCGCGCAGGCTTGCCGCCCAGCGGTCCCAATATTCGCGGTCGCCGCATTTCTTGACGATCTTCGCTTTGATGGCGCGGCTGAAGTCGTCGAGGACCAGTGTGCCCTGTTCGGGTTCCTTGTCATCCTCGATGACGAAATCATCATCGTGCTTGTCGTGCCCGTTGCCGCCGACATTCGCCTTTTTGGCGGCGGTCTTCGACGGCAGGTTTTCCACAGTTGCGGTGACCGATTTCAGCTCCTTGCTATCGAGGCTGATGATCTCGACCTTGTCCGAGACATCCTGCCCCAGCGACATCTGGTTGATGGTGGCGTCAAGCCGCTCGTCATGGGCGCGCAGCGCGTTCAGGATCTGCCAGACGACGCGATACTTCTCGTTGTCGTTCAGCGCCTCCTCGGGCGTCTTGTTGGCCGGGATACCGACCGGCAGGATCACATAGCCCATGCGCTTGCCCGGCGCGCGGCGCATGACGCGGCCCACCGACTGCACCACGTCGATCTGTGATTTGCGCGGATGCAGGAACATGATCGCGTCCAGAGCAGGCACGTCGACCCCCTCGGAAAGGCACCGGGCGTTGGACAGGATGCGGCAGGTCTGATCCTCGGTCTCGGCCTTGAGCCAGTCCAGCAGCTCTCCACGCGTCTTGGCGTTGAAGGTGCCATCGACATGTTTGATCTCGCAGTTGAGCTGGTGCCGGGCGAGATCGACCTCGCGCTCTTTCACCTCATCGGAACCGAGATATTCGCTGACCACGTCCGAGAACTCGTCGCGCACCAGCTTCGAGGAGGCGATGTCGCGGCAGAAGGCCAGCGCCCGGCGCATGGGCTGCGTATCGGCACCCAGATCGGCCTGGATGTCCATCTTGGTCAGCGCCTTGTAGCAGCCCAGGATGCGCGTGGCGTCGTCGAGCACGAGGCCGCTGGTCGGGTCTTCGATGCGCTGCTGCACCGAGCGGGCGACCAGCCCCTCATCCATCGTGAGCACGACAACCTTGTAGTCGGTCAGCAACCCTTCCTGAACCGCCCAGCCGAAGCCGCGGTAGAACAGGGTCGGGCCGAACAGCTCCTCGTTGTCCATAGTCGCGAGGGTGACGCCCAGATCGTTCGCCTTGGATTTGGCGGCATCGCCATAGATCCTCGGCGTCGCGGTCATGTAGAGCCGCTTCTCGCCGCCCACGACCGCGTCGCTGTGGACCTTGACGAAGTTGCTCTCCTCCTGCCCGTCGATGGTCGCGCCGGTGGTGCGGTGCGCCTCATCGCAGATGATCAGGTCGAACCGGCCCATCCCGTGCTTGAGCTGCGCGTCAGAGACCGTCTGGATCGACTGGTAGGTGGCGAAGACAACCGTCATCTTGCCCGGCGCATGGTCAGCTACACCGGCTGCCAGCGTCGCGGGCTTGGTGGTCGCCGGGAAGGCGAGATCGAGGCTGGTGATCTCGGCCACGTCATCCTTGGCGACACGGCGTCGTCCTACCTGGCTGTCGGAGCAGACCGCGAAGGACCGGAGCGGCGTCGCGGTATCGTTGGTCCATTCGCGCACCGTCTGCGCCATCAGCGCTAGGGATGGGATCAGAAAGAGCACAGTGCCATCGGCACCAACAAGATTCTCGGCGATCTTCAGCGCGGTGAAGGTCTTGCCGGTGCCACAAGCCATGATGATCTTGCCGCGGGCATATTCCGCCAGACCCTTGCGCACGGCATCGAGTGCGTCCTGCTGGTGCGGGCGCAACTCCTTCTTGGCTTCGAGCACCACCTCCTGCTTGGCCGCGAAGACGCCCCACTGGATCGGCGAGGCCCGCATATCGACCAGTCCGATCCGCAGAACCGGGATCATTTGTCCGACCATCATGGCCTCGGCGTTCTCCGACCACTCGCCCTCGGTCGAGTCCATGATGATCCGGCGCGCGAACGGCTCCTTCCCCGACGCCGAAATGAAGGAGTCGATATCGGCTTTCGCGATCTTGTGGTCGGCGGCGTAGAACTTGCACTGTATCGCGGCGAAGCCATCGTGCCCACGCAGTTTGGCGACTAGGTCGATGCCGATGTCCTTGGCACCCCAGCCGTTCGCTGCTGCCCATTCCGCCCACGGCCAGACCTGCTCATACTGCTCGGCCTGCACCGGGTCATGATTCAGGAAGGCCGCGCAGAGCCGCTCGTAATAGGTGCCCTTCTCGCGTTCGGTGACGGCAGCTTCGCGATAGCTGTGGAGAAGGTCATCGAGCGAGGAGGTCATAAAGATCACCGTGAAAATTTCTTCACGGTGACCATATGTTCGATGTTTCGTCTCGACAATCTGCCACGTGCCGGGTGCGATCCGAGGATACAGGCAGCAGGTAAGCCATGCAGCGAGAGGGGCGCAAGCACGAGGCTGCTGACCACTTGAATGCCCGACACAGGCATCACCTACCTTCGTGATCAGGCCTCCACCGTAGCGCCTCGCGCCACCGACCCTTGAGGTAGTGCCTGAGGCCGAAGAGGGCGAAGCCCACAACCGTGTAGACCACAGGCAGCAGATCCCCGGTCCATCCGTGGTTATAGAGGAAGAGGACCGCGCCGCCGAGAGAGATGCAGCCGATGGCGGCGAGGTTGAAGAGCATCGCCTTGCATCTTTCGTATTTGATGCGTTCGACGTCCAGAACGAGCTTGGTCATGCAGAACTCTTGGTTGTTACACCTGATTATTACTGCTCTGAACCGCGATCGTCGGGTGGGACGTGCGACGAAGTTCGCTATGTGCCAGTGCGTGAGCCGGAGATACCGAGGCCGTCGTTCAGCGCGAGCCACGGGCCAAGAGATCACTGAGCAAGCGGGCATGTTCCGGTAGACAGATGAGGGGCTTGATCGGTATCGAGGGGTCCAACCGAAGGGCGTCCATTCCGTGGAGAGACCGAAATGATGATGTATTTGCACGGGAAGGTGTGCGGCGGCTTCCAGAGCGTTGGTTCGTTCGCCGAAAGCGGCGCGCCTGTTCTCCCGGCGAACCTCAATGGAAGGCTGGTGCCCGCAGGCGCGCCCCGCAAGCGCTTGTCTGCGGCCGAGGCGATGGCGCGCACCAAGGAGCAATACAAGCAGACCCTCGCCTATCTTATGGACTGATGCCAGCGGTGGTGGCGCGCTGGGGCCAGCGGCTTGTGGCAGGGACTGTGCCATCTGCAGCCGGTCGGTCCCGCTACGCTGCCGTTCCCCGTTGCCCCGATCGGATGGCGAACTGATGGAGTCAGCCGGACGCGTCAGAACATCCTATAGTGCGGGCTGCTCTGACCAACCCCAGTCAAATCGCCATCAGTGTTTGCAGGATCATCCCCATCTGCTCGGGCCGGTCGATCGTGAACCGGATCAGATCCGCGTTGGCTAGGTCACGCATGGACTTCAGGGCAGCGTGACGACCGTAGGTGCGTTTGCCGCCCGTCTCTGCTTCTTGGTAAAGCGATGAGGCGAGCGAGAGCCGGAACTCTATGTCGAGATCCAGCAGATCCCGCGCAAAGCGCCGCTCGACCCAAACATATGGTTTGGTCCGCTCGCCCTTCTCGAACATCAGACCAACACGCTCCCCGCTGGTAGTGCGGATAATGTAGCGTGCTGCCAGCTTGCCCTGATGGCCAGCTGGGTGTTCGATCGCGGCCGCCTCCAGCATTGTCAGGCAGACGGCCTTCAGATCCGCGCGGTTCATCGTCACTGTCGTCATGCTGGCATCCGCCCGAGCAGTTCGAGGATGCGGCCACGGATTAGTTTTTCGCGTTCGCGGACAAACTCTGGCAGCGAGGTGACGTCACACAGGTCCTGCCGTTCCGGGATCATGTGTTGCGCGTAGAAATCGACACGGCGTCCCGTGATCCATGACCGAAACGGTATAGCCCCCTTCTCGATGTTTTCGTCGCCGCGCAGAAGCTGAAGATTTCCAAGGCTGTTCGAAGCCGCGACGATCTCCTGGATACGGTGTTCTGGCAGATTTCTGCCGCGCAACACATTCTTCTGGGCGTCAGCCTGCGGGATGATGTGATCGACGTGCCAGCTTGCGCCGCCCCAATCGACACCTTGGTAGAGCAAAGACAAGGCCACGAAGGTGCGCGGCTTGCCATACTGCATTTCCAACAACTCCTCGATGGTGCGCTCGTCGACCTGTGAGAGACGACCGCCCTTCGCCATGGCATCGAACAGCTTCTGTGCCGGGAAATCGCGCGCCACCCGAAGATGATCACGAACCGTCGCGCGTGCCGTAGTGATCGTCTGGTCCGAGTGCCCGACAAAAGCGCTGACTAAAAGACTGTTCAGAAGCCAATAATGCATGGCGGAGGCGTTGACGCGCTCGAATTCGGTCGAGCCGCGAAAGTCAAAGCCCGGTGTGTGGTAGATATAGTAGACGAGGGGCAGGACCGCGTTCAACGACCCAAGATTGTCACCGGTCAGGCCATGCCGGTTCAGCAGCCGGAAGGTGTTCTCGATCGACTGGCCGATTCGGTCCCAGTTGCGCTCGATCTCGGCGATGGCTTCGGTGGTGAAGTTACGAACGTTGTAGACCACATCATAATCGCAGACCACGAGACATGCCTTCAGCACGAGATCCCGCGTGATCTTGTTGGGCGTGCCGATGCCCTTGTTGATCCTGTCGACGAGACCGCCGATATCCTCGCGTGCCGTTCCGCTCGACCATTTCGAGGTGATCATCGACATGAGCAGATCGGCTTTCGACAGCTTGGTGCCCCCGTCGTTCGCACGGACGAAGATGTCGAGCACACGATCGGCCGACTGGTCGTGCTCAGTGTAGAAGTTGATGCCCTCGTCGCGCCAGACCACCCGGTGCAGCCGACGCAGCGTGTCTTCGGCAATGCCGCGCTCCCAGTCCGAGACCCCAGGATGGAACTCGGTTTTCACCTTGGCGATCAGCGCTTCCAGACGCTCCTCGGACTCGTAGTCTAGGATCGAGCCCATCTTGAACCAGTGGTGGCGGTTGCTGTTGGACGGCCGCCGATCGTGGAAGGCGAGACCATAAGTGACGCCCAGGCTGCTGCCATCATCCTCGTCTATGTTGTTTGGATCGGGATCCTTGAGAAGGTCGATGAACAGCGTCTTCGCCGACCAGGCGGCAGCGTTGCTATGTCGCGCGCCCTTTGCTTTCTCGGAAAATGTCCCGCGCAAACCGATCAGCAGCGAGGTCAGCCGCTGCTGGCCGTCCAGAACAAGAGTGATTTGCCTTCCCTCGGCACCTGCTGGCTCGTTCGCGCCGTCAGGTCGGTAGTTCTCGATGAACCGGTAGCAACGCAATTCGACCTTGGTCTGGTCGTCCACCGCCCAGAACATGAAACTGCTGATCGGATAACCCTTCAGCAGCGAGTCGAACAGCGCGATGACCTGGGACGAGGACCAGACATACGGGCGCTGGATCGCGGGCAGAAAGTAGCTTCGATTTACGTCGTCGATGACGGCGCCGATGGTCCGGGATGCATAGGGCATGAAATAGGTCTTCTCGAATGGACGGGATGTTGCACGGTCACGCGCGGCGCATGGCTCGCGAACTGTTCGCGATCATGACATCGGACTGAGTGGCTTTGCGCTGTTTCACGAGCGTCGGGATGCAGGAGTTTCTCTTTGTAATCGTTCCACATCCTGAGCTTTTCGGCCGCTAACTAGAACAACTGTTCGTGGTGCGATGTCAAGGCGTGCGGGATGGCTCGCCGCATGGATCGGAGCAACGAACCCCTTGTCGCCGCGTTTGCGGAAGTCCTGCGAGATGCGCGCGGGCGGGCCGGCCTGACCCAGGAGGAGTTGGCCGATCGGGCACAGGTATCGGTGCGGTTCGTCTCGTTCCTCGAGACCGGAAAGCGTCAGCCCTCGCTCAGCGCCTTGGCTGCTGTCAGTGCAGGGCTTGGGATGGAAATGTCAGCATTGGTGATCGCGGTCGAAGAGCGTTGGCTGACAACTAACCGCCATCCCGAACTCCCGACGGGCGGCAGCTCAGCCAGATAGCAGTCAAGTGTAGGCGCATTGCCGCCGAAAACATGCCCATTTGGGAGTAGAAATTCTACTCTCTCCTTTCGACGCGGACCAACCGATGACAAACCCGAAGCAACGCCGTGACCATGCCTACTACCTCGATCGGATGAAGGCCGAGCGTCCGGATGTGTTCGACGACTACCAGAAAAGAAAGTTCAAGAACGCATCCGCGGCGATCATCGCTGCCGGACTTCGCAAGCCAACGAGCCGCCTGAAGGTTCTGACGGCTGCATGGCAGAAAGCGTCCCAGGCCGAGCGGGATGCGTTCAAGGCGCTGATCGGATGCTCTGCCGCCGTGCCCAGCATCTCGTCACCAACTGCACAGGCACAAGCTTCGAGGCCAGTGAGAGCGCCCGCCAACCGCACGCTTACCCCGGCTGAAGCCACCGCCATCCGCGACATCATCGCACGCCGGAAGATGAAGCCAGGACAGGTAATGCGCGAAATGGGCTTCAAGGCGCTGGATGCATCTCTGGGCATGGCACTGTCGCGTGGCACCCAACTCCAGCCGGACCTGCTCGAAGCCCTTGAACGATGGCTGATCGCCAACGGCGCATCAACGTAGCCGGGGAACGCCATGCCGCACCGATCGGTCCCGCTTCGCTGCCGTTCCCCGTTTTCTAGTGAGGTCTGGGGATCGACGTCCGCCTCTGACCCGATCGAGCGGTAGAACGTCTACCGTGCCCACGACATCGCTGACGAACTGAAGGTGAGCGCACTTCGTGCCTTGGGATCCTTAGTTGCCATTACCGAACATGCCAAAAGTGGGCAACGCCTGCATCACGGCCTCCTCGTCCACGGGCGTGCTGTCATCTTCGAGGTCGAGCGCTTGGCGCTCCGCTATGCGCTTCTCGGCCTCGTAGCGCGCGCGACGAACCCCTGCCGGGGTCCAGGGACGTTCCCAACCAGACAACACGTTCCTTCGGTTCAGTAGGTCCGCCAGCGCCCTGTGCGACAGGTCTCTATAGGCCGGATCCTCGAGCAGAATGTGCGCGATCATGTCAACGATGCCGTCCGAGCGCGCCGCACGCGCTTTCACTGAAGCCTTGTTGGCTGCGCGCTTGCCACCAGAGGGGCCGACGACTCGTCCAGTAGCGCGATGCGTCTCCAAGGCTGCAGACGTGCCTTCCCGGATCCGCTGTGCCACTTCCTCACCCTGACGAACCGCATCGAGAAACTGTTGGTCCGTCAGAACACCGCCGTCGCGGACCGAGAGGACAGGGACATTATAGGTCTGAAGCCACTGCTCCGCAGCGGCAACGTTCCGAAACAGCCGGGAAGGTTCTGGGACGATCAGACACGCAACTTCTTCCGACACCACACGCCGAGACGCATCCTGGAGACCCGGCCGCCGGCTCAGGGTGTAGGCATCAGCACCAGAGCCAACATCCTCGTAGATAGCATCAAGACGGATGCGGCGTGCGGCCGCGAACTTGCGGATCAGGTCTGCTTGACGTTCGAGCGCGCGGTCGTCCTGCGCCTGCATTTCGGTTGAGACTCTGATGTAGCCTATGGCGGTCTTGGGATGGTCAGTAAGGTCGTTCATGGATGTTTATGTCGTGGTTTAGGGCGTAACAATTACAGACGGTCGCGCTGGTTTGCGTCTGTAAATGTTACGGTATCGGAACATTTACAGCAAGACGTCCCGATGAGATGCAGACCCAATTCCCGGTCAATCATGGTAGGAGCGAATTTGTGAGAGCATGGTAAACGCTCCCGAGGCGCTGACGATCCTGCGCTACGATCGCATTAACATCCGGCCAACCCATCACAGCAGCCATCAAGTCGCCGCTTTCAGATTCACCCTTGCTTCGAGTTTCGACGCGGCCTCCTTGCGCTCGCTGTAGCGGTCGGTCAGGACGTCGGACAGATCGCGGGTCAAGAGCGTGAAGCGGACCAGCTCCTCCATCACATCGACGATGCGGTCGTAGTAGCTCGATGGGCGCATCCGCCCGGCCTCATCGAACTCGTCATAGGCCTTGGCGACCGAAGACTGGTTGGGGATCGTGAACATGCGCATCCATCGACCAAGCACCCGCATCTGGTTTACGGCGTTGAACGATTGTGAGCCGCCCGAGACCTGCATCACGGCCAACGTGCGACCCTGCGTTGGGCGGATCGCCCCCATGGCCAGCGGAATCCAGTCGATCTGCGACTTCATCACGCCGGTCATTGCGCCATGCCGCTCGGGGCTGGTCCATACTTGGCCTTCGGACCAAAGGCAGAGATCGCGCAACTCCTGCACCTTTGGGTGATCCGCTGCTGTATCATCGGGCAGCGGCAGGCCATTGGCGTGAAAGACTCGCGTCTCGCAGCCGAAATGGCGCAGCAGGCGTTCCGCCTCCAGCGTGGCGAAGCGGCTGTAGGAGCGCTCCCTGAGCGAGCCGTAAAGCAGCAGGATGCGCGGCGGATGGTTGGAGCGGGGCACGGTTGGTAGCTCCGGCATCCGGTCAGCACCGGGTGACAGGTTCGGCAGGTCGGGGATCATACGTGGGCCTCCTTCAACGCGGCGTCTTCCGGAAACCAGCTGTCGCCCAGGCGCAGGGCGACCTTCACCAGCAGGATCAGGACCGGAACCTCGACCAAGGGGCCGATGACGGCGGCGAATGCCACCGGCGAGGCGAGGCCATAAGCGGCGATGGCCACCGCGATCGCCAGTTCGAAATTGTTGCCCGCCGCGGTGAAGGCGATGGCCGTGGTTCGGGGATAGTCGCGGGCGATCAGCCGGCCCATGACGAAGCTCACCATGAACTGGATGGCGAAATACAAGACCAGCGGAATGGCAATCCGGACCGCATCCAGGGGCAGGCGCAGCACATCGCCCCCTTTCAGACTGAACATGGCGACGATGGTAAAGAGCAGCGCCAGCAGGGTGATCGGGCTGATCCGGGGCAGGAACACCTCGCTATACCACACGTCGCCCTTGCGCGAGATCAGCAGGCGCCTGGTCAGGAAACCGGCGGAAAAGGGAATGCCCAGATAGATCAGCACCGCCTCGGTAACAGTCCAGAAGCTCACGTCGATCACGCTGCCTTCCAGCCCGAACAGTGGCGGCAGCACGGTCAGGAACAGCCATGCATAGGTTGAGAAGAACAGGATCTGGAAGATCGAGTTGAACGCCACCAACCCCGCGACATACTGGTTGTCGCCCCGCGCAAGCTGGTTCCAGACCAGCACCATGGCGATGCAGCGGGCTAGCCCGATCAGGATCAAGCCAGTCATGTATTCCGGCTGGTCGCGCAGGAAGATCACGGCCAAGGCGAACATGAGAACGGGCCCGATCAGCCAGTTCTGGACCAGTGACAGCACCAGCACCCGCTTGTCGGCAAAGACCTGATGCAGCTCCTCGTAGCGGACCTTGGCCAGCGGCGGATACATCATCAGGACCAGACCGATCGCGATCGGGATGTTGGTTGAGCCGACAGATATCGCGTTGAGCGCGTCCGGCAAGCCCGTGAAGATCGTGCCAAGCAGGATGCCAAGCGCCATGGCGGCGAAAATCCAGAGCGTCAGGTATCGGTCGAGGAAGGATAGGCGGCTGGCCGGGCTGATGGCGGTCATGGCAATGTGTCCTTGATCAGGCAGAGTGAGCGCGATTGCCATGGGCCTCCACGACCTGTTCGCCATCTTCCTTGTTGAAGGCGGCCAGTTGGGGCGGCAGCAGGTCCAGCACCAGTTCCGAGGGACGGCAGAGCCGCACCCCTTTCGGGCTGACGACGATAGGACGGTTGATCAGGATCGGATGCGCCATCATCGCATCGACAAGCGCGGCATCGGACAAGGACGGTTGATCAGGATCGGATGCGCCATCATCGCATCGACAAGCGCGGCATCGGACAAGGACGGATCGCCCAAGCCGAGCTCCGCGTAGGGTGTGCCCTTCTCGCGCAAAAGTTCGCGAGGCGTAATCCCCATCCGGGTGATGAGCTGTTCCAGCATCGCGCGCGACGGAGGACATTTGAGGTATTCGACGACATGCGGCTCGACACCCGCATTCCGGATCATCGCCAGCACATTGCGCGAGGTGCCGCAATCGGGGTGTGGTAGATGACGATGTCCATGCTCAGGTCCTTTCGATCGCGTCGGGGTCGCAGGCACAGCTCAGAGCGGTGCCAGCGGGCGCGCAGATCTCTGGATGGCTCTGGCAGCAGTCCTTCATCAGAAAGGCGATCAGCTCGGCCAGCGATGAATAGACCGCGGTATAGATGATGAAACGGCCGTCTCTCGTGGACCGGACCAAGCCGGCATGCTCGAGATGGCTGAGGTGAAACGACAGTCGCGACGTGGTTGCGCCCAAGGCCTCGCCGATGGCTCCGGCTACCATGCCCTCCGGCCCGGCCTGCACCAGCAGCCGAACGATACGCAGCCGGGTTTCCTGGGACATGGCTGTGAAGGCAATGAGCGCCTGCTGCTCATCCATCGACTCAACTCCTCAACAAGTATTGACTTGTTGCTCGGGAGCCTGTGCCAAGTCAAGCCTCAGCAAAGCATCGCAGCGATGCGAAGGACATGCTATCTGCCAGAAAGCAACACAGCTTCCTCGGCTTCCATGCGAAATCAGCCAAACCTGGAGGGCGTTGGTAGATTTTCTACGAAGCCCTGCGCCTTCCGACCTGCCACAGCCTCCGCCCTGCCGTAATTGTTGGGACTCCCTATTTCGGCGGTCCATGCCGCGCGATGGCCGAAGACGGGCTGCTCAGGGCGTGCAGCGTCTCAGTCACTGCGCGGTCAGACAGAAGCTGAGACTCGCTAGGACGCGCGCTGAGCGCGTCCGTGGTGCTCTCTGGTGGCGAGGTAGCGGGAGACCGGGAAAGCTCTCTACGAGCAACTGAGCGCTTCGCTTGACAGCCGAGGACGGTGCTCATCCCAGTCCGTCTTTCGTATATACTATATAGCTATTACTAGAGGATACTTACTAAGAAGACGAGCGACGGATCGGGATGAAAGGATCTCCTCTGCGGGTGCTTGGACCTGCCCTCGCTGCTTCGGTCCAATCGTCTGCGGCATCCACTTCGGTGTCTATCCGGCTGAAGTCCGGGTCTCAACACAATGTCGGTAACCTCGGTTCAATCGTCCTCGGCATCCCCTTCGTCGTCCGCGTCGGTCCGAGTTTCGATTGTGGATCTGCGAATTTCGTTTGCTCGGCTCCATCCCGAGGTCCGTCTCTCGTAGTGGAAAACGCATTTTGTGGCTCGAAAACGTAAAGATCGTGTTAAGTCGTCCCAGAAGCCCCAGCGTTTGCTGGGTTTGGGCGTAACATTTCGGTCCACGGATGTTACATTTTGGGGCTCTGATGTTACGTTTTTGGGCGCGAATGTTCCCTTAAGCCGACGAAAACAGCCCAAAACATAACACGAGCTGGACGGTCGTGTTACATTTTTAGGGCATTTTGTTAACCGATGTTAAGTGCCAGTGCGGCGAGTCCTTCAGGTGACCCACCAACTGTCGTTCGACGTCGGAGCGGCCCGCATGGCCGATGAGATCACCACCGACGACCTGACCCGCTTCATCGTGGCGCTCGGCTTCCCACGGGCCACTCCGGGGCTCCTGAAGCGCTTGCGCGTGCGGGTGGCGGCCGTCGTCGCAAAGATCCCTGAGATGGGCGGACCCGGGCGCAAGCGGATCGGAGACGCCATCGCTGAGCAGGCTGGTGGATTGGTTCACGCGTTGAAGATGGACATCGAGATCCCCGAGCGCGACGCGATGGTGATCAACCATCCCTTGTGAAAAGTCGAGCGTCGCAGGAATCGATCCGACCGAGCGCCGCGTGCTGGTCCTGAAATCCATGCAGCATTTCCGCCCGGCCTTCGAGTCCATCGCCGACGTTCGATCGCTGTGCAGCTGAGCTCTGTGGTTCGCACGCACGGAATTAATCACCGCCCATAGTTGCCGTTCGAAAGTCCCTCCCTTAGCGTCCGCATTTGCGCCCGCTTAGCAGTCTTTGACGGGTGCGAAGGCGATCAACGCGGCGAAAGACGAGAGCTTGGTCTATCACCGGCGGACCGGCAAAAAGTATTTGGTGTGTCACTGCGCTATTTGGCGCAAAGAAGTCGGTGAGGGAGGGACTAGTGGAAAATGACGCAACGAAAGCGCCGGGTATGCTCGCGGCGCTTGCTCTGCCAGAAGTCGAACCAGCGGAGACGCCGAACGCGTTCTTGGCAGTCGTGTCCAAGACTCTTAGGGAGACGGTCGACGTGGACGCCGATCTTGCCAGCATCCTCTCGGATCATCTGCTGACCGCCACGCCGCATGCCAATGCCGTGACCAATGCGAAGGCTGCAATCGTCGCGTTGGCGGCGAAGCGCGCGGTTTCTGCTGAGGAGCAGCCCAATGGCTGATCCGACGCTTTTCCACTCGCTGACGCTGGAAGGATTCCGCGCCTATCTTCAGCCCAAGACCTTCGATTTCAGCAAGAAGCCCTGCTTGGCAATCTTCGCGCCGAACGGTTGGGGTAAGTCGAGCGTCATCGACGCGCTCGAATTCCTCTTCTCGGAACATGGCACGCTCGAACGGCTCGGGCAGCGCACCCAGAACAACCAAGCCGGACCGCCAGCGCTCATGCACCATGGCGCGCAGGCAGCCGGCATCGCGCCCGCGGTTAGATTTACGACGATCACTGGCAAAATGACGGCCGAGGGCAGCCGTGCCGCCGTAGGCAACTCGCGCCCAATTCACGCGGCTGCGACCGCAATGAAGGCCGGTTTCGTTGTTCCACCGATCATCCGCGGATATACGCTGCGCACCTTTGTTGAAGCCCATAGCCCCGAGAATCGCTATAGTGAGGTAGCAGACTGGCTCCAGCTTTCACCACTGGTGGAAGTGCAAAAGAACCTCCGCCTCCTGCGCCGTGATGTGAGGGCCGCTGCAGAGAGCACCACCGAACATGATCGCGTTGACAGACTGTTGCGGTCTGAAACTGGCCAGGCAGTTCAGGCGTGGGAGGACGCGGCCGTGCTCGCCTTTATCAACGCAAGCGTCATCGCGCCTCTCGATCCGACGTTGACGCTCAAAACACTCGTCGCTGAAGACGAGGGCTATGTCGAGGTCAGCAATCGTGTCGAGACGGAGGAAAAACAGGTCGGACTCGCCGGCCTCAAACAGATCCGCAGTTCGATTGTCGCCCTGTGGCAGAAGACCGTCCCCGAGAATGGTGGTGACGTCGAATTTTCCGGCGCAATCGCGGCGTTCGGTAAGGCGCTGGTCGATCAGGCTGATGCCCAGGCTACTGAGGCCGACGAGCGGGACAAAGCGTCCGGCACCGTTTTCCGATCGGTGTGGAAGGAAGCTGAGAAGCTGTTTTCCGACGTCGCGACCGCGCCTGACGCTTGCCCGGTATGCGCCACAGTGATCGGCGACACCGCTGCCGGAAGCGTGCCCGCGATCCGCGATCTGCTGCAGACCCATCTCGAGGAGCTTCAAAGCTACAACGACGCAAAGACTGCGCTGGACGACGCCGAAACTGCCACTACCCAAGCGCATCACCAGCTAGTGGCGCGCCTCCCCGCGATGATCGAGCATCTGCCCGACGATGATGGCGACTGGTTCAAGATCGCGCTCGTCTTCTATCAGACCGGCGTTTCCGAATGGCCGGCCGCCGCTGCGCCTGAGTCCGCCGCCATTGTCGCCGAGCTGGAGGCCCGTTTGGCAGGTCTCGACAAGGACATCGCGGACATCGAAGCGAAGCAGGGGCAGCATACCTGGATCAAGGCCAAGGCCAGCATCGACCGGCTGCTGACGCTTCGGAAGGAGGTGGCGTTGGCAACGCGCACCGTCGAAGAGCTAACCGCGCTGCACGAAGCGCTCGGCGCACAAGCCACGCTCGTCTCGGGCAAGATTCGGGAAAAGGTCCAGTCGCTGCTCGACACGCTTCAGGCGCCGATGAACGACATCTATAAGGAGATCCAGGGCGCCAACGCCAAACCGATCCGGCTGGAACTGCCCGGCCAGGACGACGCCAACCAGCAGCGTATGCAGCTGGTGATCGATTTCGCGGAAAACCGTCCAAGCGTCGCGCCGGGCGGATATCTTAGCGACTCCCAGATCCATTCGGTCGCGCTCGCGCTGCGCCTCGCGGCAATCAAGAAATTCAACGGTGCCGCACCGGTGATCGCACTGGACGATGTCGTCACATCCTACGATGCCGATCATCGTCGCGCGATCGGTGCGTTGATCGCCAAGATGTTTACTGACTGCCAGATCATCCTCGTCACCCATGACGAGCGTTTCTTCAATCACCTGAAGGACCAGCTAGCCCCAAAGGACTGGCAGTTTACCCGCATCATCGGACTGGACCCGGCGTTTGGGCCGCGCTTCGCCGACCACAAGGTCACCGATGAGATGATCGCCGACCGCTGGGCCAAGGGAGAGTCCGCTGCCAACGAGATGCGCCAAGCCGAGGAAGAATGGCTGCTGGGTATTGCGCGCGGCTTCGGCGTCAATGTCCGCATCCGGCAACTCGAGAAGGCTTATTCCTACGATCGCGCCGAACTGGCTTCGGCGATTGGTGCGTTCCTTGACAAACTCAAGCTAACGCCCTTCGACGTGCCGGGAGTTAACAATCGCTTCATCAATAGCCTCATCAAGGGCGATATCGAGAATTTCGGAAGCCATTTTCAGGATGCGCCTTATGGCGACGGTTCAATCGGGGACGAACAGACCAGGTGGAACGAGTTCAAGGTGTTCCGCGGGCAGTTCGAATGCATCTGTGGGCGCACCAAATATCAGCGGCCGATCGGCCTTAGCAAGCCGGTGTGCGCACACGACAAATGCGAGACGCAGTTTGCCTTCAAGCCGCTAGCTGCAGGCGCTGTAGCCGCCCTCGAGGGGTTCGCTGCCCCAGATGCGAACGCGTGAAGTCGTTCTGGAAGGTATGTTGGCGCGGCGTCTCGGTCGAGACGCAACGCCGGGCAGCGGCGTGAACTATGGCAGTCTTGGCTGCCGCGCCAAACCCGCTCCAATACCCAATGCGGATTGGTCGCTGACGGCGATGAACCGGTCGTCCGAGTATACCGCAGCGAATCACAGCTCTCAGCTAGGTTGAACGATCGTCTGGCAGGGACAACCTTCCTTGTTGCTGCGCCTGCAACCGTCCGCTTCGTCCGCTTTGTGACAATTGACCCGGAGGGTTCTGCCATCCCAACATCTCGGGCACTGGCTGCATCCCCATCACCTAGTCACATTTTTTCTAAGACTTCGCACCCGGTGAAGTCCCCACCCGACGCTGTGCGCAGCGCTCTCTACGGTCGGTCTCAGTCAACAACAGATGAGATCGATCATGACCGCACCGCACGCTTTGACCCCTGCAGCGAAACTTGTCGCTGACCGCATCCGCGACCTCTCCCACCGCAAGACGCAGGCAGAGATCGCCAGCGAAGCGGGCTTCGCCAACCCGAACATGATGAACTTCCTCAAGACCGGGAAGAACAAGATCCCTCTGGATCGCGTGCCGTCCTTGGCGAAGGCGCTCGAGGTTGATCCGGCTTACCTGATGCGGCTGGCGCTCGACCAGGCTGTCGGCACTACCGCCGCGAAGGCGATCACCGAGATCTTCGGCACACCCGCGACTGAGAACGAGCGCGCTTGGCTCGACGAGATCCGTGACGCGTCGCAGAACTCTGATCCCCGGCTGACCTCGCGCTCACGCACCACTCTGAGGGGGATATTCGGAAAATGAGTGAGGACCTGTTTACTGTCCCCATGGGTCCGGTGGGGCCGTGGGACCAGCTGAGCGCGAACGAGAAGGCTTGGATCGAGTTCATCAGGGTGATCTCAGGTGGACGTGACCCGAAGCCCTCTCCGACCCGCGTGCAGGCGCTGTGCGAGCTTTTGGATGCGGGATGAGGCGTCGAGCAGGGAATGGTCAGCCGTTCCCTGCTTTGCCTTCCTGCTGCGCCAGCAACGCACGCAACCAACTGGCGAAGCTCGTCTCGGTAACGGCGCCCGAGGCGAGGTCCTCCATCATCCGAACACCCTCACGCGACTCCGGGCGCAGGTTCAGCCCGTTCAGCCGCAGGAAGGTGAAGCTCGCGACAAACGCGGTGCGCTTGTTGCCATCGACGAAGGCATGCGCCTTGCTTATCCCGAACGCGTAAGCGGCGGCGATGTCGAAAACGTCCGGTGATCCGTAAGCTGCCAGGTTCATCGCTCGTGCGCAGCCCATCTCCAACAGCGCCAGATCGCGCATGCCGGAAGCACCGCCATGTCGAGAGATCTGCCGGTCATGGATCACCGTGAGCGCCCCTAGAGGCACCCATATCCAGTCGGTCATGCGAGGGCCTGCAGCAGATCCCGGTTCTCGTCCATCACGATCTCGGCGGCCGCCAGTGCGGCCTTGAGGTTCGGATCTTCGACCATGACCTTCAGTCCACCGTCATCGGTGCGGACGACATAGAGGGTGTCGCCTTCCTTGGCGTCGAGCAGCGTCAGCATCTCGGTCGTCAGTGTCATCACGGCGGAGTTGCCAACCTTGCGGATCTTTGTCTCGATCATCCCGGCCTCCTTGTATGCTCGTCTGTATATACTCTTGGAAGAAAGCCACAACAAGTGGAGGTATAGGTTTCAGGACGACGATGTGACCCCGACCACCCGGCAGCCGTGATGCTGCAGCTGAGTGGTCCAGATCTATGAGGAGCAGGCGCGACCGATCAGGCCGCAAGGGCCCACGACGCGCTCATCACACAACATGCCTGCAACTGCTGATCGTATTCAGTCAGGTCCGCCAAGCGCCACCGGGTGCAGTTCGGTCCCACACGGACGGCAGCGGGGAAATTTCCCTGCTTCGTCCAGCGCCAAATGCTGTCAGTGGACACGCCATAACGTTTCGCAACCTGCACCACCGAGAGGAACAGGTTTTCGGCTTCGAGCGATGTAGTCATAGTCTTCTCCAATAGACAGTGGCGCCGAAGTTGCCGCCCAACTCACTCATACGGAGGACTGAACTGTTCATCCTGTGGGATGAGAAAAAATCTTAATGAGCGAAAGCTGTGCTGAGAGGTCAGCCAAGCGCCAGAATGTTGTTGGTAAGGAAGTGGGTCCCGACACAACATTGTTCGGAATATCTAGAAAAATCTGATAGTTACATGAGGTAATGGCGGAGACGAAGGGATTCGAACCCTCGAGACGGTTCCCCGTCTGCACCCTTAGCAGGGGTGTGCCTTCGACCACTCGGCCACGTCTCCGCCGAGCGGTCTAGCAGCGGAGCGATGGCAAAAACAAGGCCCAATCGTCACGATCCTCGTGGAAAGGCCGAACTACCCCTGCCTTGCGCGTCAGCGACCTGGCGCACAAAGCGTCGCCTGCGCCCTCAACCGCTTACCTGGCGCCGCCAGAGCGGTCCAAGCCATCATCCGGCTTGCGGCCGCGGGCGGGATGGCGTTCCCTGAAGCTGATCGACACATGCCGAAAGCGAAGGTCAGGAAGACGGAAGACAAGCGATGAAGACCCCCGCCCCCATGCCGGCCCCCCGGACGATGTCGCTGACAGCCCAGCATGTCGCCCTGTCGCTCAGGGACGAACCCGACCTTGGACCCGAACCGGGCTGGCGCCAGATGGACGAAGGCGCGATCGAGGCGCTGTCGCGCCAGTATCACGAGGATCTGGGCAGCGATCCGCTTTGGGTCTTTGCCTATGGCTCGCTGATCTGGAAGCCCGATTTCGACGCTGTCGATCATTGCCGGGCCAGCGCCTATGGCTGGCACCGGTCGTTCTGCCTCAAGATGCATCATTGGCGCGGCTCGCCCCAGCAGCTGGGTCTGATGATGGCGCTGGAACGCGGCGGGCGATGCGATGGCGTGATCTATCGCGTGCGCGAAGGCGACCGGCTGGCGCAGATCCGGCGCATGGTCACGCGCGAGATCCGCTATCACGAGAATATCGACATGATGCGCTGGATCCCCGTCCACACCGCGCGCGGTCGGATGCGCGCGTTGGTCTTCTGGGCCGGGCCGAGCGGAGAGCGGATCCTGAGCAAGCTGCCGCTGCACGAGGTCGCGCATATCCTGGCACGCGCCTGCGGCTCTGCCGGGTCCTGCGCCGAATACCTGTTCAACACGGTGCTGCATCTGCAGGAATTCGGGATTCGCGACCGGAACCTGTGGACCCTTCAAAAGCTGGTGGCGCAGGAAATCGATCAGCTGCATGGCCATCCCCGCGACCTTGCTGCCGAACGGAAAGGGGCCGCCGGTTGAACCGGCGGCCCCGATAGATCAGTCAAGCGGCTTCAGTCCGGCTTCGATCTGGGCGCGGCGCCCCTCCAGGAAGGGCGGCAGCGACAAGGACTGGCCCAGCGTTTCCAGCGGCTCATCTACGGCAAAGCCCGGATCGTCCGAAGCCAGCTCGAACAGGTTGCCGCCCGGCTCGCGGAAATAGAGCGAGCGGAAGTAATAACGCTCGACCTCGCCCGAGCTGGAAATGCGCAGTTCGTTCAGGCGCTGCGCCCAGTCGTGGATAGCGGGCTTGTTCGGCACGCGGAAGGCGACGTGGTGGACCCCTCCGGCACCTTGGCGTGCGATGGGCAGGTCAGGCTGGACCGCGACGTGCAGTTCCGCCGAGGGACCGCCCGCGCCCATTTCAAAGACATGCACGCTGCCCTGCCCGTCCGGGCTGGCATATTCGCGCACCTTGCGCATGTTCAGCACCTGGGTCAGCACCAGTTCGGTCGGCGCAAGATCGGGAACCGAAATGGTGATCGGTCCCAGCCCGTGGATCTGGTGCTGAGCGGCGACCGGGCTTTTTTCCCAGGCCGCGGCGGTGACGCCGGGTGCATCCTCGGTCAGGCGGAAACGCTGGCCTTCCGGGTCTTCGAAATCAAGGCTGGTGCGGCCGTCAAGGTCAATGACCTTGCCCGCGGTCAAACCGCGATCGGCAAGCCGACCCGCCCAGAAATCGAAGCTGTCCTTGCCGATGCGAAGACCCGTGCGGCTGATCGAATGGGTGCCGCGGCGTTCGCGGGCAGCCGGCCAGTCGAAGAAGGTCAGGTCGGTGCCGGGCTGTGCCAGCCCGTCGGCATAGAACAGGTGATAGGCGCTGGTGTCATCCTGGTTGACCGTCTTCTTGACGAGACGCAGGCCAAGCGCGTCGGTATAGAACTGCTTGTTCTCGCGGGCCTGGGCGGTGATGGCCGTCAGGTGGTGAATTCCGGTGAGCTCCATGGTGGGCCTCCTTTTCTCTGCCAGCCAATATCGGACAGGTCAGCCGTTTCCGCCACCGAGGCAGTGTCGAACATTGCGTTCTGCGCTGACGAACGGTCTTGGGCTTGCGCGGCGGCGGCCACCGGCTATCTTCCCGCCATGCGCTATGATCTGAACGACCTTGAAACCTTCCTGACCGTCATGGAGCTTGGCACCGTGACTGCGGCGGCCGCCCGCATGAACCTGTCGAAATCGGTGGTCAGCAAGCGGATTACCGATCTTGAGGCGACGCTGGGCGCCGCGCTGTTTCGCCGCAATGCCGGGCGTATCACCCCGACAGAGGCCGCGATGCACCTGGCCGAGCGTCTGCGCCCTGCCCTGAACGAACTGGTCGCGGCCGCCGAAAGCACCGCCTGGGACATGGATGGCGTCGCACCCCTGCGCGGCAGCCTGTCGATCTCGGCCCCGATGAGCTTTGGCATCCTGCATCTTGGGCCGATCATCGCGCGTTTCGCCGCGCAGAACCCCGAGCTTGAGATCAAGGTTGATTACGATGACCGGACCCGCGACCTTGCCCGCGAAGGCTATGACATCGGCATCCGCGTGGGCAAGCTGCGCGACAAGGCCCTGATGCAGCGCAAGCTGTGCGAGGATGAAAGCGTCGCCTGCGCCAGTCCCGCCTATCTGGACGCGCACGGCCGCCCGGAAAGTCTGGCGGATCTGCGCGACCATCAGGTGATCGGCTACAGCCACATGCCGAACAGCCAGCTGTGGCAGTTCCAGGACCGCGATCGCTTTGTCGCGCCGCTGGTCGAGGGGCGCATCTCGCTGAACAATGGCGAGGCGATCCGCGACATGGCGGTTCAGGGGCTGGGGCTGGCCATGCTGCCCGGCTTCATCGTCGCCTCGGCCGTCGCGGATGGGCGGCTTGAACGTATCCTGACCGGCTTTCCGACGCGCCGAATGCCCATCGTGGCGGTCTGGCCGCCGGTCGCCCCCATGCCCGCCAAGCTGCGCCGCTTCATCGACCATGTCGCGGCCGAGCTGAAGGATCCCCCGTGGCAGGACCCTGCCACGCAAGCCCCCCGAGGATAGAATGAAAAACATCGGCTTTCTCTCATTCGGCCATTGGTCGCCCGATGGCCATTCGGAAACCCAAAGCGCGCAGGACGTGCTGCTGCAATCCATCGACCTTGCCGTCGCGGCCGAGGAACTTGGCGCGGACGGCGCCTATTTCCGCGTCCACCACTTTGCCCGCCAGCTTGGCAGCCCGTTTCCGCTGCTGGCCGCCGTCGGCGCGCGCACGAAACGGATCGAGATCGGCACGGCCGTCATCGACATGCGCTATGAAAACCCGCTTTACATGGCCGAGGATGCCGGTTCGGCCGACCTGATCTCGCAAGGGCGGCTGCAACTGGGGATCAGCCGCGGCTCGCCCGAGCAGGTGATCGATGGCTGGCGCTATTTCGGCTATGCCCCGGCCGAGGGTGAGACCGATGCAGACATGGCCCGCCGCCATGCCGAGGTGTTCCTGGACGTGATCCAGGGCCACGGCTTCGCCAAGCCAAGCCCGCGCCCGATGTTTCCGAACCCACCCGGCCTGTTGCGGCTGGAGCCGCATTCGCCGGGCTTGCGCGACCGGATCTGGTGGGGCGCGGCTTCGAACGCGACCGCGAAATGGGCGGCGACGCTGGGAATGAACCTGCAAAGCTCGACCCTGAAAGAGGATGAGAGCGGCAAGCCATTCCACGTCCAGCAGGCCGAGCAGATCCGGCTGTATCGCGAGACCTGGGTCGAGATCGGGCATGAGCGCGCGCCCCGCGTCTCGGTCAGCCGGTCGATCTTTCCGATCATGAACGACCGCGACCGCATGTATTTCGGGCGCGGCGGCAAGGAAGACGACCAGATCGGCCAGATTGACAACATGCGCGCGATCTTTGGCCGCGGCTATGCCGGTGAGCCCGACAGGCTGATCGAGGAATTGCGTGGCGACGAAGGCATTGCCGAGGCCGACACCCTGTTGCTGACCGTGCCAAACCAGCTGGGCGTCGAATACAACGCCCATGTCATCGGCTCGATCCTGGAACATGTCGCCCCGGCCCTTGGCTGGCGCTGACCGCGTCGCCGGTCCCGCCCGGGGCCGGCATTTCCGACAATCGCAGGATGCAGGGGCGCATTGCCTGCGCTAGTCTGCCGCGAACAACACAAAAAGAGGGACGGCACAGATGGCAGCGACCGAAGCCGCGGCAGGGGCCGCCCATATGGCCGGAACCAGCATTGACAGCGTGGTCATCCTGCTTGCCGCGGCGGTGATCGCGGTCCCGCTGTTTCGCAAGCTGGGCCTTGGCTCGGTGCTGGGGTATCTTGCGGCGGGGCTGGCCGTCGGGCCCTTCGGGCTGGGCATCTTCCACGACCCGCAATCCGTGATCCATGTCGCGGAGCTGGGCGTCGTCCTGTTCCTGTTCATCATCGGGCTGGAGATGCAGCCCTCGCGTCTTTGGGCGATGAGAGGCGAGATCTTCGGCCTTGGGCTGGCCCAGGTGCTGCTGGCGGTGGGCCTTCTGACCTGCGTCGGGTTGGCTCTGGGCTTTCCGGTCGCCTCAAGCTTCGTGTCGGGCGCGGGCTTCGTGCTGACCTCGACTGCCATCGTCATGCAGATGCTGGACGAACGGAACCAGATGTCGCTGCCCAAGGGGCGGCGCATCATCTCGATCCTGCTGCTTGAGGATCTGGCCATCGTCCCGCTGCTGGCACTTGTCGCCTTCCTTGCCCCCGGCGGGGGCGAGGTCACGCTGGCCGAACGCTTTGTCAGCATCGCCATCGGACTGGGCTGCATCGCGGCGCTGGTCGTGGCCGGACGCTATCTGCTGAACCCAATGTTCGGCCTGCTCGCCCGGTTCGGCGGGCGCGAAGTGATGACCGCCGCCGCGCTTCTGGTCGTGCTCGGGGCAGCCGTGCTGATGCAGGCCGGTGGACTATCGATGGCGATGGGCGCGTTCCTGGCGGGGGTGCTGCTGTCGGAAAGCACCTTCCGCCACCAGCTGGAAGCCGATATCGAACCCTTTCGCGGGCTGCTGCTGGGCTTGTTCTTCCTGGGCGTCGGCATGGCGCTGGACCTGCAGACCATCGTTTCGAACTGGGCCCTGATCGCGATCTGCGTCCCGGCCTACATGATCCTGAAGATGCTGGTCATCTATGGCGTCGCCCGGCTTTGGCGTGCCGACCACCGCGAGGCGCTGGAGCGCGCAGTGCTGATGGCGCAGGGCGGCGAATTCGCCTTTGTCCTTTATGCCAGCGCCATGCAGGTCGGCATCATCTCGACGCAGGACAACGCCGTGCTGACGGCTATCGTCATCGTGTCGATGGCGCTGACACCGCTGATGATGATCCTGCACGACCGGATGACCCCGGACGAGATCCCTTCGCTGGACGGGATCGAGGCGGCCGACGGCCTCAGCGCGCGGGTGCTGATGATCGGTTTCGGCCGCATGGGCCAGATCATCAGCCAGCCGCTGATCGCGCGGGGCCATTCCATCTCGATCATCGAGAAGGATCCCGAGACGATCCGCAACGCCGACGAATTCGGCTTCAAGATCTGGTATGGCGACGGCGCGAGGCTGGATGTCCTTCACGCCGCCGGCGCGGCCGAGGCCAGCCTGATCATCGCGGTCGCCGGAGACAAGAACGCCGTCACCCGCATCACCCAGTTGGTGAAGCACGAATTCCCCTTGGTCCCGATCATGGCGCGCGCCTTTGACCGCGAACATGCGCTGGAATTGGCCAATGCCGGGGTCGATTTCCAGCTGCGCGAGACGCTGGAAAGTGCGTTCAGCATGGGGCGCGAGGCGCTGCTGCAACTGGGCGACGAACCCGAGGAAGCCGACGAAGTCATCGCCGGGATCCGCGCCCGTGACATGCAGCGTTTCCAGATGGAATGCGTCGGCGGCATCTTTGCCGGCCGCGACCTGATCCTGGGAAACCGCGGCGCGTCCTAGATCTGGCCGATGCGGATCAGCCAGACCGGCGCAGTCGCGGAAAGCCGGCTCAGCGCGTCCTGCCCCTGACACAACACCGCATCCAGCGGCCCCAGCGCCAGCGCCTCGGCGCCAAGCTGCAGGCGCGTGGCCTCGGTCGCGAGGACCAGCCGCCAGTCTGCGCCGGGTAGATCCTCGGCCTGATCCACCCGCGCGAGGCTGTGCCAGAAATGGCCGCGCCGCGTCATCACGTTCAGATCGGTGATCGGACGGCCCGGCAGCCGCGCCGAAACCGGGACATCCGCCGGAAAGGACAGCGGCGCACCGCCCGGTCCCAGAAGCTGCGGCGGCTCATCATGGATACTCAGCGCGATGCCGTCCCCGCTCAGCACCGCAAGGCTGCGATCGATGCCAGGAAAGATCGAGAAATCGCCATCCTCGTCCACGGCGGCCATGCTGACGCGCCAGCCGAAATCGGCCAATCCAGCGCCCTGCGGGTGGACCGCAATCTCGGTTGTCACGCCGCGGCCGTTCTTCCACGGCATCCGGCGATGGCCGGTCGCGGACAGGATCGCGATGCTCATGCCCTGCCTCCCTCGGGTTGTGCCCAGCGATAGCCGACGCCGGGCTCGGTCAGGATCAGCGCGGGCCGTGCCGGGTCCGTTTCCAGCTTCTGGCGCAACTGGCCGATGAAGACACGCAGATAGGGCACGTCCTCGACATGCGCCGGGCCCCAGACCTGCTGAAGCAGGCGGCGATGCGTCATCACCCGCCCCGCGTTTGAGGCCAGCACTGCCAGCAGATCGAACTCTTTCGGGGTCAGGCGAAGCTGTTCGCCGTCGCGGCTGACCTGATGGGCGTCCAGGTCGATCACCAGCCCGTCCTGGCGGATGACCTCGATCCGGGCGGCGCGGCGCGGGCGCAGGCTGACCCGCAACCGGGCCAGCAGCTCACCAATGCCAAAGGGCTTGGCGATGAAATCATCTGCGCCCAGATCCAGCGCCATGATCTTTTCCATCTCCTGATCATGCGCGGACAGAACGATCACCGGCAGGTCCGAACGCAGGCGCAGCCGCTCGATCACCTCTTTGCCATTCATGTCGGGCAGGCCGAGATCCAGGATCATCAGGTCGGGTTCCTGCGAGGAAACGCTCGCCAGCGCCTCGGAGCCATTGGTGGCCAGACGGGTGTCATAGCCGGCAGCGGTCAGCGCGTGGCTCAGGAAGCGCTGGATCTGGGGTTCGTCATCGACGATCAGGATGGTCTGCCGCATGTTCACGATCCGCCGTCCTGCGGAACTGGCAGCCGGATGTCCAGCACCGCGCCACCCACCGGGGAATGGCTGGCCGAGATCGAGCCGCCGAGCGCCATCGCAATGCCCTTGCTGATCTGCAGGCCCAGCCCGATCAACTGCGGGCCGCGCGTCATGCTGTCCGAGGACAGCCAATCCCCGATGGGTCCGGGCAAACCGCGGCCGCGGTCCGAAATCGACAGGATGATCGAACCGCCCGGTGCGGCCCCATCCGCCTCAGCGCCGTCCGCCTCAGCGCCAACCGCCGGCGGAGGCTGCACGCGACCCGATACGCGGATGACACCCGGCGCGTACTTCACCGCGTTCTCGATCAGGTTGAAGATCGCCTGCTCCAGCAACCCGGCTTCGGCCCGGATCATCGGCAGTGCCGGGATCGCCGCCTCGATCCGCGCATTGGGCCAGGACCGTCTGGCCCGGTTCACCGCGGCCAGCGCGGCATCGCCTGCATCGACCCAGGTGGTGTGGATCTGCATCCCCGCCTGCAACCGGGTCAGTTGCAGCAGCTTCTCGACATAGCGGGCCAGACGCTCGGCCTCTTCCTCGATCGCCGCCAGCAAGTCGTCCTGCGCCTCGGGCGACAGGGTGCCGCCAAGCTGGCGCAGCGTCGTGACCGAGCCAAGGATCGTCGCAAGTGGCGTGCGCAGGTCATGGGACAACGAGGCAAGCAGCGCCGAGCGCAGTTCTTCGCTGGTGGCGCGGCGGCGTTCGGCCTCGGCCTCCTGCGTCAGGGCAAGACGCTGCAACGCCTGCGCGCTTTGTCGCACGATCACGGTGATCGCCAGGTCGCGCCAGCCGTGATCCCGCCGATCCGCCGGGATGCGCCTGTGTCCAAGAACCAGACCATCGCCGCGCCCGCCCGATCCGGCAACCGGATAGAAGGTCAGCCGCGACCCGCTCCACCCTTGGGCCGAGGCGAATTCGGGGCGACCCCGGCGATGCGCGACATCCGCGGCCTCAAGCTCGCTGGCGTCGGGCAGATAGCCTTCGGGCGCGGCGGCCAGCAGGCGAAGCTGGCCATCGACCGGCCCCAGCGCCAGCGCCGGCCCCTGCGCCAGATCGTTCAGGTGACGGACCGCGATCCGCGTCACCTCCGAGGCGGTGGTTGCGCCGGAGAGTTCGGACGAGACGCGGGACAAGGCCTCAAGCGCGGCGGCCCGCGCCTCGGCGGCGTCCACCTGTTCACGCAGGCGACCCGAGATCAGTCCGGTAATGGCCGCCGCAAGCAGAAAGACCGCAAGCTTGATGACATCCTGCGGCTGCGCGATGCGCAACGTCAGATGCGGCTCGACGAACATGAAGTTGAACCCGGCCAGCGCACCGAAGGCGCTGGCGATGCCGACCCAGAACCCGAAGCCCGCCGCGCAGATCAGAACAGCGGTCAAAAACAACAGGATAGCGACCGATTCCGGCAGCACGTCGCGCGCGGAACCGACGATCATTGCGACCACGATCAGGATGGCCGCAGCCGCAAAAAGCCCGCTCAGGCTGGGCGCCGTCATCCATCGGCGGTCATTCTTCAGCTGGGAAGTATCCATTTGGTTCATAATGGGATTCTGGCGGGTTGGCGCGATGCTTGTCCATTGCCTTTATGAAAAACTTACACACCCGCGTGAAATCGCGGTCGAACCTTTATGCTGCTCTGCGGCAATGTCCCGGGTCTGCGGCGAGTCGTGCCGCGACCTAGGAAGCATGAAATGACCACTCTGGATACTCACATTTCCGATGCCGAGCCGCGGCGCGCCGGGCTTTTGTCACTGTCGCTGGCGGCAATCGGGGTGGTCTATGGCGATATCGGGACCTCGCCGCTTTACGCCTTCCGCGAGGCGATGCTGGCCGCAGGCGCCAGTCATGGGGGCGTCAACCGCGAAGACGTGCTGGGCGTGCTGTCGCTGATCGTCTGGGCGCTGGTGCTGGTGGTCACGGTCAAATACGTCCTGATCCTCATGCGCGCCGACAACGAGGGCGAGGGCGGGACCCTGTCATTGCTGGCGCTGGCGCAACGCGCGATGGGGCGGCCGAACATGGCGATCCTGATCCTCGGGATGATCGGGGCCTCGCTGTTCTATGGCGACGCCGCGATTACGCCCGCGATTTCGGTCCTGTCTGCGATCGAAGGACTGAAGCTTGTGACCGACGGCGTCGATCCCTTCATCGAACCGCTGGCCATCGCCATCATCATCTGCCTTTTCCTGGTTCAGAACCGCGGCACTGACGCGGTCGCGCGCTTTTTTGGCCCGGTCACGCTGATCTGGTTCTTCGTCATGGCGGCGGGTGGCTGTCACTGGCTGGTGCAGGATACCGAGGTGCTGGCGGCCCTGAACCCGGTCCATGCCGTCCGTTTCGTCGCGACCAACGGCCAGCTTGGGCTGGTCGTGCTGGGCGCGGTCTTCCTGGCCGTGACCGGGGCCGAGGCGCTTTACGCCGATATGGGCCATTTCGGGCGCAAGCCGATCCAGATGGCGTGGCTGTTCGTGGCCTTCCCCGCCTTGCTGCTGACTTATTTCGGACAGGGCGCGCTGCTGCTGTCCAACCCCGCCGCGATCGACAACCCCTTCTTCCTGATGTTTCCGAACTGGGCGCTGCTGCCCGTGGTGCTGCTGGCGACGCTGGCCACCATCATCGCCAGCCAGGCGGTTATTACCGGGGCCTATTCGCTGACCCAGCAGGCGGTGCAATTGCGACTGCTGCCGCGCATGAAGATCCGTCATACCTCGGACGAGCACCAGGGCCAGATCTACATGCCCGGCGTCAACCAATGGCTGATGATCTCGGTGTTGGCGCTGGTGCTGATCTTTGGCTCTTCCTCCAGCCTTGCATCGGCCTATGGGATCAGTGTCACCGGGACGATGGTCATCACCGCGACGCTGGCGATGATCGTCGCGCACAAGCATTGGAAACTGCCGCTATGGCTGTCGGTCACGATCATGCTGCCCTTCCTGCTGCTCGACCTGGTGTTCCTGGGCGCGAACCTCATGAAGATCGCCGAGGGCGGCTATGTGCCGCTGGGAATCGCCGGCGTATCTCTTGTCATCATGGGCAGCTGGGTGCGTGGCACCGCTGCAGTGACCGCCAAGGACCGCGAGGCCGAGCTGCCGCTGGAAACCCTGCTGGAGCAGATCGAGAAATCCAGCTCGATCGCCACGGTGCCCGGCACGGCGGTCTTCCTGACCTCGACCCCCGACCTGACGCCCGGCGCGCTTCTGCACAGCCTGAAGCACTTCAAGTCGGTGCATGAGCAGAACGTGATCCTGACCATCGCCACCGCCGACGTGCCCCGCATCCAGCCCGATCAGCGCGTGCGGATCGAGGAGCTCAACGACCGCTTCCGCCGGATCGAGCTGCGCTATGGCTATACCGAGGATCCCGACGTGCCGCAGGCGCTGCTGCAATGCCGCCGGCAGGGGTGGAAATTCGACATCATGGCGACCTCCTTCATCCTGTCCCGGCGCCGGATCCGCATCTCGACCCGCAGCCGCATCCCGCGCTGGCAGGCGAACCTCTTCATCACGCTGTCGCGCAATGCCGCCGCCGCCTCGGACTATTTCCGCATCCCGGCCGGGCGCGTGGTCGAGATCGGCAGCCAGATGAACATCTAGCGGCGAAAGACCCGTGCCACGACCGGCGCCAGCAAGATCACCAGCACGATCCTGAGCAGGTGGTGGCTGACGACATAGGCCAGGTCGGCGCCTGCGATGATCGCGATCACGATCATCTCGGCCTGCCCGCCCGGCAGGAACGCCAGGAAGGCGCCCAGCCCCGGCGCCAGTCGAAGCTGCACGATGATCTCGATGAAGACCAGGCTGATCGCCGCCAGCGCCAGCGAATAGACCAGCCCTGCCGTGACATGCAGCCGCAATTCGCGCGGCGTGATGCCGACATATTTCGACCCGACGGCGATGCCGATGAAATATTGCGCGACCTGGATCATCTCGGCCGGGGGGCGGTGCTGGATGAACCCCGAAAGCGACAGGGCGGCAGTCAGGATCATCGGCCCCAGGATCGAGGCCCCGAACAATTTGGCCCGCTCGGCCAGCTTCCAGCCCAGCACGCCGCAGGCCGCCATCAGCGCAAGCTCGTGCGGGGCGACCGAGCTAAGCGGTTGGCCCGGGGGCTGCGACAGGTCGACCGACCAGTAACTCGTCATGATCAGCGGCGCGACGGTGACGATCACCAGCACCCGCGTCGCGTGGATCAGCGACAGGGCGCGGATGTCGCCGCCCGCCTCCTCGCCAAATACCAGCATGTCCTGCAACCCACCCGGCATCGCGCCATACCATGCCGTCGCGTGGTCGAACCCGAAGGCCCGGCGCAGAAGCGGATAGCCGATCAGCGCGATGACACCGATGAACACCGGCACGAAGGCCAGCGAGGCAGCAATGTCCGGCAGGCCAGCCAGCACCCCCGGCGTGATCGACGCCCCGACCGCAACCCCCAGGATCGTGCGCATCAATGTGCCCAGCCACCCCGTATCGGCAAGGGGCGCGCCCGACAGTGCGGCCAGCAGGCAGGCCAGCATCGGACCCAGCAACAGGGGCAGCGGCAATCCCGCCACAAGGAACAGCGCGCCACCGGCCGCTGCGAGCGCGCAGGTCAGGATTCGTCGTCCGGTCAGGGTCATCGTGCATTCCGAAACAAGGCGTTGCCTTGTCCCGCGCAGATGCCGGGATGTCAAATCGCCCCCTCGACGCCGCCGACGATCGAAATTATCTATGATCCATGGCTGACGAAACCCTGACCTCCCGCATCGCCCGCGTCCTCGCCGACCGGATCATCCAGGGCCAGCTTTCCCCCGGAGAGAAGCTGCGCCAGGATCATATTGCCGCAGAATTCGGCGCAAGCCATGTCCCGGTGCGCGAAGCCCTGCTGCGGCTTGAGGCGCAGGGGCTGGCGATCAGCGAACCACGGCGCGGAATGCGCGTCACCACCTTTTCCATCGACGAGCTGCGCGAAGTCGCCGAGATGCGATCCGCGCTTGAGGCGCTTGCCCTGCGCCACGCCGCCCCGCGCCTGACGCCTACGCTGCTTGACCGCGCCACGGATGCCGCCGTCAGGGTCGACAATGCGGCCAGCGTCCGCGAATGGGAGGCGGCGAACCGCGGCTTTCACCGGATGCTGCTGGCCCCGTCCGAAATGCCGCGGCTGCTGTCCTCGATTGACGACCTGCACACGGCCTCGGCCCGCTTCCTGTTCGCCGCCTGGCGCTCGGACTGGGAGGCAAAGACGGACCACGATCACCGGACCATCCTTGCCGCCCTGCGCCGGGGCAACGTGACGCAGGCCTGCGCCACGCTGGCGCGCCATGTCGGCTGGATCGGCAAGCGCCAGATCCCGTCGACGAATGGCGCCATGCGCGAGGCCTATGCTATCTCGGGCTAGGCGATCCTGGCGACGGCCGCGCCAAAGCCCAGCGTCGCACCCGCCTCGACCAGCCGCGACAGCTTGCCCGCGCGATGAGCTTCGATCCGGGTCTCCATCTTCATCGCTTCGATGACCGCGATGACCTGACCGGCCTCGACCTCGGCCCCTTCCTCGGCCTGCCACAGGGTCAGCGTCCCAGCCACGGGCGCGGTGACGGTGGCGTCGTCGGCCTCGGGCGTGCTGTCATCGACCAGGGATCCGCCGCCCGTGGGCAGTGCGGCAAGCAGGTTCGCGGGCAGGCCCAGTTCATGCCGCTTGCCGTCGATCTCGACCGCAAGGCGCAGCATCTTCGCGGGCGCGGCCGGTGTCACCCGGGCATGAGGTTCCATCGCGGCCGCCAGCGTCTCGGCGAAGTCGGTCTCGATCCAGCGGGTATGGACGCGGAATTCGCCATCCTCGGCCCGGAAATCGGGCTGCTCCAGCACCAGCGCGTCGAATGGCAGGACCGAGGCCACGCCTTCGATACGGAACTCGCGCAGCGCGCGGGCCGCGCGGGCCAGCGCCTCGGCACGGGTCGCACCGGTCACGATCAGCTTGGCCATCATGGAATCGAAGCTGCCCGGCACGACCGAGCCGCTGGCAACGCCGCTGTCGACCCGGACACCCGGCCCCGAGGGCGCATCGAAGACCTCAATCGGCCCCGGCGTGGGCAGGAACCCGCGGGCCGGATCTTCCGCATTGATGCGGAACTCGATCGAATGGCCGCGGGGCGCTGGAACCGTTTCATCCGCCAGACGGGCGCCTTGCGCGACCCGAATCATGCCGCGCACAAGATCGATGCCGGTGGTTTCCTCGGTCACGGGATGCTCGACCTGCAGGCGCGTATTGACCTCAAGGAAGGAAATCGTGCCGTTCGCCGACAACAGGAACTCGACCGTGCCCGCGCCGGAATAGCCGGCATGGGCGCAGATCGCGCGCGCAGCGTCATGGATGCGGGTGCGCTGTTCGTCGGACAGGAAGGGAGCCGGGGCTTCCTCGACCAGCTTCTGGTTGCGGCGCTGAAGCGAGCAGTCCCGGGTGCCGATGACCTTGACGGTGCCATGCTTGTCGGCCAGCACCTGCGCCTCGATATGGCGGGGGCGATCCAGGAATTGCTCGACATAGCATTCGCCGCGGCCAAAGGCGGTCAGCGCCTCGCGCGTGGCGCTGTCGAAAAGTTCTTCGACCTCTTCCAGCCGCCATGCGACCTTCAGGCCGCGCCCGCCGCCGCCGAAAGCGGCCTTGATCGCGATGGGCAGGCCATGCGCCTTGGCAAAGGCCAACGCATCGGCCGGGGTCTCGACGGGCCCGGGCGTTCCCGCGACAAGGGGCGCACCCACGGCCTCGGCGATGCGCCGCGCCTCGATCTTGTCGCCAAGCGCCTCGATCACACGGGGATCGGGGCCGACCCAGATCAACCCGGCATCCTGAACAGCCTGCGCGAAATCCGCGCGCTCGGACAGGAAGCCGTAGCCCGGATGGACCGCGTCCGCCCCAGCTTCGCGGGCAATGGCAATGATCTTTTCGGCGTTCAGATAGCTGTCGGCGGGCCGGTCGCCCCCCAGCGCATGGGCCTGATCGGCCATGCGGACAAAAAGCGCGTCGCGGTCGCTGTCGGCGAAGACGGCGATGGACTCGATCCCTTCGTCACGGCAGGCGCGGATAATGCGGACGGCGATTTCGCCGCGATTGGCGATCAGCAGGCGGCGGATCGGCTGTTCGGCGGCATCGGCGGGGGCGAAAAGGGTCATGCGGACCTCGCAGGAGTAATCAGGGCAAAATCTTGGGCGGCGGTAAAGCGGATGCGCGCGCCGGGCGGTATCTGGCCGGCAAGGTCCAGCGCCTGCGGCAGCAACGTCGCGATCACCGGATAGCCGCCGGTCAGCGGGTGGTCGGCAAGGAACAGGACCGGTTGACCGGAATGGGGTATCTGGATCGCGCCGGTTTCGGTGCCCTCCGAGGGTAGCTCCAACGCGTCCTCGCGCGTCATCGGCTGTGCGCCCTCAAGCCGGATACCAACGCGCGAGCTTTGCGGGGTGACCATCCATTCCTGCGTCAGGAAATGGGCGATCATCGCGGGCGTGAACCAATCCGCGCGGGGGCCAAGCGTCACCGGCAATTCGACCAGATCGCCCGCCTTGGGCAGCGAAGGCTGGTCCTGCGGCACGGCCACCGCGGTGGCCGGACTTTGCGCGCAGGCCAGTGCTGCGCCCGGTTTCAATGCGTCGGGGCCGACAAAGGCCAGCGTATCGGTCGCGGCCGAACCCAGCACCGGGGCGACATCGAAACCGCCGCGCAGTGCCAGATAGCTGCGCATCCCGGCTTCGGGCGGCAGGATGGTAACCTCGTCCCCGGAGTCCAGGGCAAAGGCCACGCCTGCGGGTTGTGCAAGCCCCGCGACGCTGGCAGTGGCCGCGCCGGTCAGCGCCAGCGTCACCGGCTGGTCGGCGCGCAAGCGAACGGGGCCAAGCGTGATCTCAAGAGCGGGTGTTCCCGAGGGGTTGCCGACAGCACGGTTCGCACGCCGCAGCGCGCCCATGTCCAGCGC
Organism: Paracoccus sp. KR1-242; assembly: GCF_049446195.1. Taxonomy (NCBI): domain Bacteria; kingdom Pseudomonadati; phylum Pseudomonadota; class Alphaproteobacteria; order Rhodobacterales; family Paracoccaceae; genus Paracoccus; species Paracoccus sp. KR1-242. The sequence goes on along the minus strand of NZ_JBMSED010000001.1, from coordinate 22,757 downwards.
GCCCGAGGCCGAAACCCCTTGCCCGCCCTGCCCGGGCCGCCCCTCGTCCTGAAAGACGATCGGAAAGGCCGAGGACAGGATCGTCAGGGCGGGTTCGGTGACTGGTGCAGGAATCGCGGCCGAAGGGTGGATATCAGCCGCACCCTCGACAAAGCGGGCGCGCACGCCCGGACGCAGCAGCGCGGGCGGGTCGCGGGACAGATCCCACATCGGCACCTTGGTCGTGCCGATCAGCTGCCAGCCACCGGGGGTTTCCTGCGGATAGATGCCGCAGAACCGCCCCGCCAGTGCGACCGAGCCCGCCGGGATGCGGGTGCGCGGCGCGGGTCGGCGCGGCAGGTCGAAACGCGGATCGTCGCAGGTCATATAGGCGAAGCCGGGCGCAAAGCCGCAGAAAGCCACTTGCCATGTGGTCGCCTGATGGGCGGCGATGACCTCGGGGACGGTCAGGCCCATATGGCGGGCAACATCGTCCAGGTCCTCGCCCGAATAGGTCACGGGAATCTCGACCGTCTCGACCGGGCCTTCCTCGCGCCGCGTGCCGGGCGCGGGCTGGCGCGCCAGAACCTGCGCGGCAAGCTTCGCATCGGCGGCAAAGCTCGGCGCGGTGCGGATCATCAGGGTGCGGGCCGCGGGCACGATTTCGGCCACGCCGTCGATGGGATCGGCCAGCAGCGCGTCGAACAGGGCCAGCGTCTGGTCCAGATCGGCCAGCTCGACCAGGAAAGTGCGCGGTCCGACGGGCAGGAATTTCATGCTCATATCTGCCACTGCGTATCCGGCACGTCGGTGATGAACATGTGACCCGGCGCATGGGTGATGGCGAAGGGCGGTTTCGAGGCCATGACGGCGGCCTGAGGGGTCACGCCGCAGGCCCAGAAGACCGGCACCTCGCCGTCTCGGATCTGGACGGGATCGCCGAAATCGGGGCGCGCAAGATCGGCAATCCCCAGGGTTTCGGGCGAGCCGATATGGACGGGCGCGCCATGTACGGCGGGGAAGCGACCGGTGATCGTCGCGGCCTCGGCCACGCGGTCGGCTGGCACCGGACGCATCGAAACGACCATCTTGCCGTGCAGACGTCCCGCCGGGCGGCAGTCGCGATTGGTCAGGTACATCGGCACGTTGCAGCCCTGCGCGACGTGACGCACCTCGATCCCGGCCTGCATCAGCGGGGTCTCGAAGGTGAAGGAACAGCCGATCAGGAAGGTTACCAGATCGGAATGCTCGGCCCAGACCTCGGTCGCGTCGGCCAGTTCCTCGGCCAGGACGCCGTCCCGCCAGACCCGGTAAAGCGGCAGATCGGTGCGCAGGTCCGCATTTGGGGCCAGCGCAGTGCGATGGCTGCCGGGGTCGGTCACGTCAAGGACGGGACAGGGTTTGGGGTTCCGCTGCCCGTAAAGCAGGAAATCCCAGGCCCAGTCGCGCGGCAGCGAGATCATGTTGCATTGGGTAAAGCCGGGCGCCATGCCAGCGGTCGGGGCGACCAGCCCCTTGCGGCACTCAAGACGCGCGGCGGCGGCAGCGGCAAGATCGGGACGCAGCATCACAGACCCTCCGTGAAGGACGCGATCGCGACACCGGCCCGGACCAGCTCCTCGCGGATGCGGCGGGCCATGTCGACGGCGCCGGCGCTGTCGCCGTGGACGCAGATGCTGTCGGCGTGAAGCGTCAGGGTCGAGCCATCGATGGCCTCGATCACGCCCTCACGCGCAAGCCGAACCATGCGTGCGGCCACCAGCTCCGGGTCATGCAGCACCGCACCCGCTTCGCGGCGCGAGACGAGTTGCCCCTGAGGGGTATAGGCGCGATCACCGAATGCCTCGGCCACGGTGGTCAGTCCCGCGGCGCGGGCGCGTTCCAGGATCGGGGCACCCGCCAGCCCCATCAGCACCAGCGCCGGATCGATCGCCTTGATCCCGGCGATCACCGCGTCGGCCTGGCGGGCATCGTTCGCGATGGTGTTGTAAAGCGCGCCATGCGGTTTGACATAGCTGACCCGCGTCCCGACCGAGGCCGCCAGCCCCTGAAGCGCGCCGATCTGATAGATCACGTCCGCGGTCAGTTCAGCCGAGGTCACATCCATCGGGCGACGGCCAAAACCCACGCGGTCGGGATAGGATACATGCGCCCCCACGGCGACCCCCTTGGCGGCGGCATCGCGCAGCGTGGCCAGGATCGTCAGCGGATCGCCCGCGTGAAAGCCGCAGGCCACGTTGGCCGAACTGACGATGCCCAGCATCGCCGCATCGTCGCCCATGCTCCAGGCGCCATAGCCTTCGCCGAGGTCGCTGTTCAGGTCGATCTTGTGGGTCATGTTATCCTCCGAAATTCCAAGGGGCGGCGACCGCAGGGTCGCCGCCGCAATTCGTCATGCGCCCAGGAAGGCGAAGATCGGGCCGATCGACTTGAAACCCATATACCAGGTCAGGGCACAGACGATCGCCGAAAGCGTCAGCAGCGCCCGGTTATAGACATGTCCGCCCATCAGGTCGGGCCGGGCGAAGCCGACATAGGTAAAGATCGACAGGCCGATGGGCAGGATCAGCCCGTTGAAACCGCCGACAAAAACCAGGATCGCTGCGGGCGCGGTGCCGATCGCCATATAGACCGCCAGCGAGATCGCGATGAAGATCACCGTCGCGATGTTGCGGCTACGCTCGGTCAGGGTCGAGAACACGTTCAGGAAGCTGACCGAGGTATAGGCCGCCCCGATGACCGAGGTGATGGCCGCGGCCCACAGGACCACGCCGAAGATCCGCATCCCCATGTCGCCAAGCGCGGCGGCAAAGGCCTGCGCGGCCGGGTTCGCGGCCTGGCTGGACAGATCCAGCGTCACGCCCGAGGCGACGACGCCCAGGATCGCCAGGAACAGGACGAAGCGCATCACCCCGGTGACGAAGATCCCGGTCAGCGAAGCACGGGTGACGGCGGCAAGGTTTTCCTCGCCCACAAGGCCCTTGTCCAGCAACCGATGCGCGCCGGAATAGGTGATGTAGCCGCCCACGGTGCCGCCGACGATGGTGGTGATGGTCGGGAAGTCGATCACGTCGGGCAGGATCGTCTGGCGCAACGCATCGCCCACCGGCGGGTTCGAGGTGATGGCGACAACAAGCGTCATCACGATCATCAGGATGCCCAGCCCGATCAGCGACCGGTCCAGCAGAAGCCCTGCGCGTTTCGACAGGAAGACCCCGATGGCCAGCAGCGCCGAGATCGCGCCGCCGATCTTGGGATCAAGGCCGAACATCGCGTTCATGCCCAGACCCGCCCCGGCGATGTTGCCGATATTGAAGGCGAGGCCGCCGATCAGGATCAGGATGGCCAGCAGATAGCCCGCGCCGGGAATCGCGGCATTGGCCGTCTCGGACGCATTGCGGCGGGTCAGCGCGGTGATGCGCCAGATGTTCAACTGCACCACGAAGTCGATGACGATCGAAGCGAGGATGGCAAAGGCAAAGGCCGCGCCCAGTTTCTGAGTAAAGGTCGCGGTCTGGGTGATGAAGCCGGGGCCGATGGCCGAAGTGGCCATCAGGAAGATCGCCGCCAGGAACCCGCCGCGAAGGCTGGCATTGGCGGCGGTGGGAGCGGATGCGCTCATCTAAATGCTCCTGCTGGAGGGATTCTGATTTTTGGATGACGGGACTGTGAATTTGACAGGCGGTTTCGTCAATAATTATCTGACATCATCGTATAGATTGTTGAACAGTTATTACCGATGCGCCGGGCAATATGCGCAATTTGTAGGCATGAATCGCACAGACTGCCCCTAAGGCGGCAGAGACCGGCCCGCTTCCGCTTGTCTGCGCCCCGCCCCTCGGACATGATGCACGGCACTCTGGACGGATCATCAATGTCATCAGCACCCAGTCCCAGCCTGACCGAAGAAATCGCGACGCGGATCCGCGATCATGTCACCGGAGGCGTGCTGATCCCCGGCCAGCGCCTGTCCGAGGCCCGGCTTGCCGGCGATCTCGACATTTCACGCAATACCCTGCGCGAGGTGTTCCGGCTGCTCACGCGCGAGGGGCTTTTGCGCCATGAACCCAATCGCGGCGTCTTTGTGGCAGAACCGTCGATGGCCTCGATTCTGGACATCTATCGTGTCCGCCGCCTGATAGAGGTTCCGGCGCTGGCCCAGGCCTGGCACCGCCACGCGGCAGTGGCGCGGATGCGGGCGGCGGTCGAACGCGCGCAGAACTTGCGCGAACTGGGCGACTGGCGCGGCATCGGCAGCGCGAACATGGAATTTCACGCCGCCATCGTCGCGCTGACCGACAGCCCGCGGCTGATGGGCTTTTTCGCGCAGGTCAGCGCCGAGCTGCGCCTTGCCTTTGGACTGCTCGACAGTCCCGAACTGCTGCATGAACCCTATATAGACCGCAACGCCGATATTCTTGTCCGGCTTGAAGGCGGAGATCCCGCAGGCGCCGCGGCGATGCTGGACGACTATCTCGGGCAGTCCGAACGGGTCGTGCTGCAGGCTTTCGCGCGACTGGCCTAGTCCGCGGCAAGCGTACGGCAGGTGCGGGCGATGCGGGCGATGCCTTCGTCGATCTCTTGCGCCGCGATCGAGGAATAGGCCAGACGATAGAACGCGGCCCCCGCTTCGCCCCCGCGAAAAAAGGGCCGCCCCGGCTCGATCAGCACACCCTGCGGCTTCAGCGTGCGTGCCAGCACGTCGCTGTCCAGCCCCGTCGGCACTCGCAGCCAGAAACTGGATCCACCGCGCCCACCCGGCGTCCCCTTGTCCAGACCGTGCCGGTCAAGCGCGGCCGCCGTGACCTGCCGGCGTTCGGCATAGGCTTCGCGCATTCGCTTCAACTGCCGGTCGTAATGGCCCAGCGACAGGAAATAGGCCATGGTCCGCTGCACATGGCCGGGCGGATGGCGCAGCATCATGCCCCGCAGCGCCCGCGCTTCGGCGACAAAGGCCGGATCGGCGACGATGTAGCCCAGCCGCAGCCCCGGAAAGACCGATTTCGAGAAAGAGCCGATATAGATGACCGCGCCGCTGCGATCCATCGCCTTCAGCGCGGGTGAGGTCGCCCCGGAAAACGAGATCTCGAACTCGTAGTCGTCCTCGATCACCACGAAGCCGCGCGCGGCCGCCATCCCCAGCAGCGCCTCGCGCCGGGCGCGGGGCATGGTGCGGTTGGTCGGGCACTGGTGGCTGGGCGAGGTAAAGACGACCGAGACACCCTCGGGCACGGCCTCGGGCGGCAGGCCGTCCTGATCGATCGGCACCGGCACAAGATTGGCGCGCAGCGTTGCCAATATCTCGTGCAGGCCGGGATAGCCCGGTTCCTCCATCGCCAGCGTCTCGCCGCGACCAAGCAGGATCGCGCAGATCAGCCACAGCGCATTCTGCGCCCCCATGGTCAGCAGCACTTCCTCGGGCCGGGCCTTGATGCCACGCCGGGGCAGAAGGTGGCGGATGATGAAATCGACCAGTTCCGGGTCGTCGCCGTCATACTGGTCATGGGACAGCGCGCCGAAATCGCGACGGCCCAGCGCACGCACCGCGCATTCACGCCAGGCGGCAAGATCGATCAGCCGGTCGTCGGTCTGCCCGTAAAGAAAGGGAAAGGGATAGCTGCGCCAGTCGGTCGGGCGGTCCTTTCGTCGCGCGGCAAGGTTGCGGCCATCCAGCCGCGCGGCCCAGTCGAAACGCGCAAGAGGCGGCGCGGGGTCCGGGTCGTCGGCCAGATCCTCGACCCGGTCCGAGACGAAATAGCCCGACCTGCCCCGCGCGCTCAGGTAATCAGTCGCAACCAGATCACCATAGGCTTGCGTGACGGTGATCCGCCCGACCCCCAGATGGGTCGCAAGCGCGCGGCTTGACGGCATCCGCTCGCCGGGTTGAAGACGGCGCTCATGGACGGCCAGGACGATCTGCCGCCGCAATTGAACTTGCAGCGGCAAGACCGACTTGCGGTCGATCAGGAATGTCTCGGGCGGGATTTGCATGGCGGCCATGGCTGTCGGCCGCCATCCTGCCTTAACCAAAGACCCGGGTCAGCGCCCCGTCGATCGCATCCGTCAGCGCATCGATGTCGCTTTCGGTCGAGATCAGCGCGGGCGACAGGCACAGCGTGTTGTTGAAGCCCGGAACCGAGCGGTTGGTCGCCCCGATGATGACGCCTTGCGCCATGCAATCTGCCACGACAGCCTGGACCTTCTTTTCGTCCGCGGGTTCCTTGGTCGCGCGGTCGGCGACCAGTTCCGCGCCGCAGAACAACCCCTTGCCGCGCACGTCGCCGATGATCCGGTGCCGCTCCATCAGCGCGTTCAGGTTGCCCACCAGCCGCGCGCCCATGCGAGTGCAATTGTCGAGAAGGCCCTCTTCCTCGATGATGCGCATGTTCTCGATCGCGGCCGCCGGACCCGAGGTGCAGCCGCCGAAGGTCGAGATGTCGCGGAAATAGCCCATCGGATCGCTGGCATCGTCCTTGAACATGTCGAAGACGCGCTCGGTCGTGACCGTGCAGGAAATCGCCGCATAGCCCGAGGCGACGCCCTTGGCCATGGTCACGAAATCCGGTTCGATCCCGTATTGCTGATAGCCGAACCACAGGCCGGTGCGGCCGACGCCGCAGACGACCTCGTCGATATGCAGCAGGATGTCATATTTGCGGCAGATTTCCTGCACGCGCTGCCAATACCCCTCGGGCGGGGTGATGACGCCACCGCCTGCGGTCACGGGTTCCAGCACGATGGCACCGATGGTGTCGGGGCCTTCGCGCAGGATCACCTCTTCGATGGCATCCGCTGCACGCTCGCCGTAATTCTCGACATCCCATTGCTTGCGGTATTCAAGGCAATGCGGGACGCGCACGAACCCATCGGGATAGGGACCGTATTGCATCGCCCGCTGGTCCTGCCCCGAGGTCGCAAGCGTGCCGATGGTCGTGCCGTGATAGTCGCGGTCGCGATACAGGATCTTCCATTTCTTCCCGCCGTAATGGCGCGCCGCGATCTGGCGCACCATCTTGTAGACCTTCTCGTTCGCCTCCGAGCCGGAGTTCGAATAATAGACGCGGCTCATGCCCGGCATCTTCTCGATCAGCTGCTGGGCAAAGATCGCGCCCGGGACGGTCCCGGCGGCTCCCGCGTAATAGTTCAGCTTCAGCAGCTGGTCGCGCACGGCATTTGCGATGCTTTCGCGGCCATACCCCACGTTCACGGTCCAGACCCCGCCCGAGACCCCGTCCAGGAACTCGCGCCCGGTGGCGTCCCAAAGCCGCATCCCCTTGCCTTCGACAAAGACGCGCGGGTCGATGGTTTCGTATTGCTTGTGCTGGCTGAGGTGGTGCCAGACATGGGCCTTGTCGGCGGCGATGACCGGGCTGAGGTCGTTCATTTTGGGCCTCTGACGATAGGAGGGGGGCTTCATTGACGGGCCGAGACTACGCCTGGCGGCGGGGACGCAATAGATCCAAAATCAGTTCATCTATAGGTCCAGATCGGCGCTGCTGGACAGGGTGGGCCGGGCCGGACTAGACCGGATCCAGATGAACGCATTGGGGGGCGGATGTCCGATCAGGGCCGCAAGCTGGAACAGGCCGCACGCGCCGCATGGCTTGCCCATGTCGCGGGCCGGACCCAGGACGAGATCGCGGGGATCATGGGCGTCTCGCGCCAGACCGCACAGCGGCTTGTGGCGCAGGCCATGGCCGAAGGGCTGGTGAAGATCCGCATCGACCACCCTTTTGCCGACTGCATGGAGCTTGCACGCGAATTGCGCGCCCGCTGGGGACTGCAATTCTGCGAAATCGCACCCGCCGATGCACCCGAGGCCGGCGTCGCCCATCACCTTGCCGACACGATGGAACGCTGGCTGCGGCGCGAAGACCCCCTGACGCTGGCCATCGGCACCGGACGGACGCTGCGCGCCGGCGTGGCGCGGCTTCCGCATATCGACTGCCCGCAGCATCGCATCGTGTCGCTGACCGGCAATATCGCGACAGATGGGTCGACAGCCTATTACAACGTGCTCTTCTCGCTTTCGGAACTGGTCACGGCGCGCAGCTTTCCCCTGCCGCTGTCCGTGCTTGTCCCGACCGAGGAGGAGCGTCACGCCATGATGCGGCAACCCGGCATCCAGCGCGTGATCGAGATGTCGTCACAGGCCGCCGTGGCCTTCGTCGGCATCGGGACCATGAATGACAGCGCCGCGCTGATGCTGGACGGCTTCATGACGCGCCCCGACCTTGACCGCATGATCGCCGCGGGCGCAGTGGGCGAGATCACCGGCTGGGCCTATGACCGCGACGGCAGGGTGATCCAGGGCCTGACCAATGACCGCGTTGCCTCGGCCCCGATCCCCCCGCGCGACACGACCCTGGTGATCGGCGCGGCTTTTGGCCCCGAAAAGCTGCCAGCCCTGCTGGGCGCGTTGCGAGGCGGACTGATCAGCGGATTGATCACGGATGCCGCCACCGCAGAACGCCTGATGCGCGAGGGCTAGGCCCGGCTGGCGGGGTAAAGCGCGCGGAAACGGGCATGGCTTTCGGCAAAGGCGGGCACCAGCGCGGGATCGGGCCGGATCTCGGCAGCAATCGCGGGCATGGCGCAGATCTCGTCGCTGCCTGCCCCGGTCGCGGCCATCATCCCCAGCCGCGCCGCGCCAAAGGCCGCGCCATAATCGCCCCCGACCGGCAGCATCACCGGCAGGTCAAGGACCGAGGCGATCAGCCGCAGCCAGTAATCCGACCGCGCACCCCCGCCAAGCGCCAGAAGCCCGTCCAGTTCCGCCCCCGCTGCGCGCAGGGCGGTCAGGTTGTCCGCAAGGGCAAAGGTCACGCCCTCCAGCACGGCCCGGGTCAGCGCGGCGCGGTCGGTTAGCGGCGTCAGCCCCGCCAGCAGCCCCTTGGCCAGCGCGTCATTGTGCGGCGTGCGCTCGCCCGAGAGATAGGGCAGGAACATCGCGCTGCCCGGAGGCTGAAGCGGTCCCAGATCCGAAGTCAGTTCGGCCGGGCTGGTGTCCAGAACGCCGGCCAGCCATTCCAGCGCAGCCGAGGCCGACAGGATCACCCCCATCTGGTGCCAGCGTCCCGGAAGCGCGTGGCAAAAGGCATGGACCGCCGTTTCCGGTGCTGGCAGGAAGTGGTCCGAGGCGGCGAAGACCACGCCTGACGTGCCAAGGCTGACAAAGCCCTGCCCCTTGGCCACGGTACCCGCGCCGATGGCGGTCGCGGCATTGTCCCCGGCGCCGCCCGCGACGACGACCGACCCGGTGATGCCCCATTCCGCGGCCAGTTCGCGGCGAAGCACCCCCGAGACCTCGGACCCCTCGACCAGCGCGGGCATCTGTGCCCGGCTCATGCCGCTGGCCGACAGCAGCGCCCCGGACCAGTCGCGCCCGGCCACATCCAGCCAGCTTGTCCCCGAGGCGTCCGACATTTCGCTGACCCGCTCGCCCGTCAGCCACAGCCGCAGATAATCCTTGGGCAGCAGGACGCAGGCCACGCGGGCAAACAGATCGGGCTCGTGCCGCGCCATCCAGACCAGCTTGGGTGCGGTAAAGCCCGGAAAGACGATATTGCCCGACAGGCGGCGCATCTCGGGCTTCGCGTCCAGCTCTGCCGCCTCGGCATGAGAGCGGGTATCGTTCCACAGGATCGCGGGGCGCAGGACCGCGCCCGCCGCATCCAGCGCCACTGCGCCATGCATCTGCCCGGAAAGCCCGATGCCACCAACGGATGACAGGTCATGGGACCGGGCAAGCGCGCCCACCGCATGCCGGGTCGCAAGGATCCAGTCCGCGGGATCCTGCTCGGACCAGTTCGGATGCGGTCGGCTGACGGTCAGGCCCGCAGTCTCGGACCCCAAGGCCTGCTGGTTGTCGTCGATCAGCGTCGCCTTGACGCCGGAGGTGCCCAGATCGATGCCCAGATACATGCTCAATCCCCTGCGGTAAGTTTGGTGATTTCCTCGCGCTGTTCCTGCATCCGCAGAAAGACGCTCCAGTCCCGTTCGCGGCGCAGTCTGGCCTGCGGGTCGGGGCGCGTGATCTCGACGTCGCGGGCAAAGCGCGCCCGCGCGACGGCAAGCCCGCCCGCCTGCGGGGCGGCGGCGGCAATGGCGGTGCCGCGAAGGACCGCATCCTCGGGTTGCCAATGGATCTCGGCCCCGGTCGCATCGGCGTAGAGCTGGCGAAGAAGCGGCGCGCGCGCCTGCCCGCCAGCCATCGCGATGCGTGGCGGGCAAAGGCGCATATGCCCGATGACCTGCCGCGTGCCCAGCGCGATCCCCACCGCGGCACGCCAGTAAAGCGCATCCATCGCCGCGACCCCGCGCTCCAGCGACAAGCCGTGGACGACGCCGCGCATCAGGGGATCGGCAAAGGGCGCCCGATTGCCCTTGAAATCAGGCAGGACATGCATCCCCTGCCCCGGCTCTGGCGCGGCGGCAATGCGGGCCACGATCTCGTCATGCGTCGTTGGCTGGGAATATTGCCGCCGGATCGATTCCAAAAGCGCGCCGGTCGCGGATTGGCCGCCCTCGCTGACCGCCTCGGCGGGCATAATCGCGCCGGGATAGGGCCCCCAAAGCGCCGGTGCCGCCGCGACCCCGCCCGCCATCACGCAGTTCGATGTTCCCGCGATCAACGCGGGCATGTCGGGGGCCGCACCCAGTGCACCGGCAAAGGCGTCGATCAACCCGGCCGCGACCACGCATTCGCGGTCCAGACCCAGTTCGGCCGCGCCCTGCCGGGACAGGGGGCCGATGGCCGCGCCCGGCGGCAGGACCGGATCGTCATGCGGGAAGCCCGCGATCCCCAGCGCCGCCAAAAGATCCTCGGCCCAGCCGCCGCGATCGGGCAGATAGGGCCATTTCGCCGCCGTCGCGCACAGCGACCGGGCGGGCGTTCCGGTCGCGCGAAACGCAAGGTGGTCGCAAAGGTCGCGCACCCCGCGAAGCATCCGCCAGGCATCGGGACGCCTGCGGGCCAGCCACATCAGCTTCGGCGTCTGCATCTCGGGCGAGACCGAGCCACCGGCCCGGACCACCACCTCATGCGGCAGGCGGCCCAGTTCCTCGGCCTCGGCCACGGCGCGGTGATCATGCCAGGCGATCACGTCAGGGGCGAATCCCGGCGCGTCGACCACAAGCGAGCAGGTCGCATCAAAGGCCAGCGCCTGCACCTGCGCGGGGCTTGCGCCCGCCATCCGCCGCGCCTCGGCAAGGGCATCGGCGACGGCCTGCCAGATCTCGGCAAAATCGAACCCGGCCTGGCCGGATTCAGGCGAAAGCGTCGCAAAACCGCGGCTGGCCCGTGCGACCAGGCGCCCATCGGTCGTGAACAATCCCGCGCGCGCCCGCGCCGAGCCCACATCAACGGCAGCAATCAGCACGAAATCCCCCTAGCCCAGTCGAGCCAGAGTGTTGGGCAAATCGCGCGCATGTTCAATCAGCGCGTCGGGCCGCAATTCGGCAAGCCGGTCCCGCAGCCGCGCCGGGGCAGCATGGCTGCCGCCCAGAAAGCCGATGACCCGCATTCCCGCCGCCTGCGCGGCAAGGATGCCCGCGGGGCTGTCCTCGACCACGACGCAGTCACCGGGCGGCACCCCAAGGCCTCGCGCCGCCAGCAGGAACAGGTCGGGTGCGGGCTTGCCGTTCGTCACCTGCGCGGCGGAATAGACATGCGCGCCGAACAATGGCGCCAGCCCGGTCAGCCCCAGCGACAAAGCCAACCGTTCCGGCGCGCTGGACGAGGCGACGGCGCGCGGACCGACGATACCGCCGATCACCTCGGCCATACCGGGCACGGCGCGCAGCTCGGCCCGAAAGCGTCGGGCAAGGGCGTCACCGTATCCGGGCAAGGCCGGGCGGATATCGATGCCGTGATCGCGCGACACCGTGTCGATGATGGTCTGGACCGAGCGGCCAAGGAATTCGTCATAGATCCGCGCCGCATCGACCGGCGCGCCGATTGCATCCAGCATCGAGACCAGTTCGATCACGGCCAGCGGCTCGGAATCGACCAAGACGCCGTCGCAGTCGAAGATCACCGCGCCCGCCACCTGTCATCCCCTGAGATAGGCAGTCAGGGTCGCTGCCGTACCCTCGCGCCACAGCATCCCCAGCCAGCGCGCGAACGGTTCGGCAAACTGAGGGTCCAGCCCCGTCGCGCCATATATCTCGGCCATGCCAAGCCACGCTCCGGGATCAGTCCGGGCTGCCCGGGCGGCAGCGGTCAGGCGGTCCCAGTTCGGATCGTTCGGCTGGATCACCGCGCCGCTGTCGGTCGTGGCCGCGCAGTAACGACACCACAGCGCCGATTCCAGTGCCAGCCCCTCGACCGTCAGTCCCCGAGCCAGCCGGTCCTTGATGGTCGGGATGATGAATTTCGGCTGTCGGTTCGACCCGTCAAGGCAAAGCCGGCGGATGGTGTCGCCGATCTTGGGATTGGCGCAGCGTTCGGCGACTTTCTGGTAATAGCCATGCAGGTCGGAGCCCGGAACCGGCGGCACGACAGGAATGATCTCCTCGGCCTCGATCTTGTCAAGAAATGCGCGAACCAGCGGGTTTTCCATTCCTTCATGCACGAAATGGATGTCCATCAGCCCCGAGGGATAAGCGATGACTGCATGCCCGCCGTTCAGAATCCTGATCTTCATCAGTTCCCACGGGGTCACGTCCTCGACGAACTCGACGCCGACCTCTTCCAGCGCGGGGCGGCCTTGGGGGAAGTTGTCCTCAAGCACCCATTGGATGAAATCCTCGGCAAAGACCGGACTGTCGTCCTCGACTCCGAAATCCTCGCGGATCATGCGGCGCTCGCGGTCGCTGGTCGCGGGTGTGATGCGGTCGACCATGCCGTTCGGAAAGGCCACGTTCGCGGCAATCCATTCGGCCAGAGCGGGGTCGGACAGGCGCGCAGTCTCGACCACCGCCTCGCGCGTGACAACGCCGTTATGGGGGATGTTGTCGCAGCACATGACGGTAAAAGGCGGAACGCCCGCATCGCGGCGCGCCTTGAGGCCCGCGACCAACATGCCGAAGACCGTCTTCGGTGTGTCGGGGTTCCTGCCATCATCGGCAATCGCGGGATGGGCAGGATCGAAATGACCGGTTGTGGCGTCGATGAAATAGCCGCCCTCGGTGATGGTCAGGCTGGCGATTCGGATTGCCGGGTCTGCCAGCTTCGCGACGATGGCGACTGCATCGGCGGCGGGCAGATGGTCGATCATCGCGCCGATCACCCGCGCCTCGGACGCCTCGGCGGATTGCTCGACCACCGTGTAAAGCCAATCCTGCGCGGCCAGCACCTCGCGCATCTTCGCGTCCGAGGGCATGACGCCCGCGCCGACGATGGCGAAGTCATGGCCCTTGCCCAGGTTCATCAACCGGTCCAGGTAAACAGCCTGATGCGCGCGGTGGAAATTCCCCAGCCCGAAATGGACGATGCCCCCCGACAGCGCGCCACGGTCATAGCCGGGCGCGGCGACGGGAAGGCGGGACAGGTTGGCTTGGTTCAATCTGGTCATGTCAGCTCATCCAGTTCCCGCCATCGACGTTGTAGGTCTGTGCGACGATGTAATCGGCCTCGGGCGTGGCCAGGAAAATCGCCATGCCGGTCAGGTCCGCGGCAGTGCCCATGCGGCCGAAGGGCACAGCGGCACCAACCTCGGCCTTTTTCTGGCCGCGCGGCTTGCCTTCGTATTCTGCAAATTTCGCATCCACCCCGTCCCAGTGCTCGCCATCGACGACACCCGGCGCGATGGCGTTCACATTGATGCCATGCTGGATCAGGTTCAGCCCGGCCGACTGGGTCAGGCTGATGACGGCGGCCTTGGTCGCGCAATAGACCCCGACCAGCGCCTCGCCCCGCCTTCCGGCCTGTGAGGCCATGTTGATGATCTTGCCGCGGCGACCGGTGTCGATCATGTGCCGCGCGACCGCCTGCATCACGAACAGCGTGCCGCCGACATTGATCGCGAACAGCGTGTCATAGCTTTGCCGCGTGATGCCGGTGATCGGGGCCAGATCGAACAACGCGGCATTGTTGATCAGGATGTCGATGCCACCCATCAGCCGCACCGCCTCGGCCACGCCCGCATCGATGCTGTCCTGCCGGGTCACGTCCATGACGACGGGATGCGCGCCGATTTCGGCGGCGGTCTGGCGCACCGCGGCTTCGTTGATGTCGGCGATGGCGACCGTCGCGCCCTCGCGGATATAGGCCTTGGCAAAGGCGCGTCCGATGCCGCGCGCGGCCCCGGTAATGATGGCGGACTTGCCAGAAAGTCTCATAGCGCGAGCCCCTGTTGATCGAAACGATAGATCCGTCCATCGACCGGCGTCAGCCAGATGCGGTCGCCGTGGCTGATCGGGAACTCTCCGGCGGCGCGGGCGACGACATGCTCGCCACTGTCCAGATCGACATGCAGGAAGGTGTCCGAGCCCAGATGCTCGGCCACGCCGACGGTGCCGGGCAGCAGCCCCTCGGATGTGGACATCTGGAAATGCTCGGGACGCACGCCGATGGCATGGGCGCCATGCCGGGCCGCCACCTCGCCCTCAAGGAAGTTCATGTTCGGGCTGCCGATGAAACCGGCCACGAAACGGTTGGCGGGGCTGCGGTAAAGTTCCAGCGGGCTGCCCACCTGCTCGACCCGTCCCGCCCGCAGGACGACGATCTTGTCGGCCATCGTCATCGCCTCGACCTGGTCATGCGTGACATAGATCATCGTCGTCGCCAGCTTCTTGTGCAGTTCGGAGATTTCGACCCGCATGTTCACCCGCAGGGCAGCGTCAAGGTTCGACAGCGGCTCGTCGAACAGGAAGGCGACCGGTTCGCGCACGATGGCACGGCCGATGGCGACGCGCTGTCGCTGCCCGCCCGACAGCTGCCCCGGTTTGCGGTCGAGGTAGTCGGTCAGGTTCAGGATGCCCGCGGCATGGGCGACGCGCCGCGCCTGTTCGTCCGCGGCCATTCCCGCCATCTTCAGGGGAAATGCGATGTTCTTCCGGACCGACATATGCGGGTAAAGCGCATAGGACTGAAACACCATCGCCAGCTTGCGTCGGACCGGCGCCGCCTGCGTCATGTCCTGCCCGTCGATCAGGACCTGCCCCGAGGTCACGTCCTCCAGCCCCGCGATCAGCCGCAGAAGCGTGGATTTGCCGCAACCCGAGGGGCCGACAAAGACGACGAATTCGCCGTCGTTGATTTCGAGATCGGCGCCGGGGATGACCTCGACCTCGCCAAAGACCTTGCGGACCTGCTTCAAGGTGATGCTACCCATCATTCTCCCCCTATTTCACCGCGCCGAAGGTCAAGCCGCGCACGAGTTGCTTCTGGCTGAACCAGCCAAGGATCAGGATCGGGGCGATGGCCATCGTGCTCGCCGCCGAAAGTTTCGCGTAGAAAAGCCCTTCGGGGCTGGAATAGCTGGCGATGAAAGTCGTCAGCGGCGCCGCCTTGCTGGTCGTCAGGTTCAGCGTCCAGAAGGCCTCGTTCCAGGCCAGGATCACGTTCAGCAGCATGGTCGAGGCGATGCCGGGCACCGCCATCGGCGTCAGGACGTGAACGATCTCGTTCTTCAGGCTGGCCCCGTCCATGCGCGCGGCTTCAAGGATCTCGGACGGGATCTCGCGGAAATAGGTGTAGAGCATCCAGATGATGATCGGCAGGTTGATCAGCATCAGGACGAAGGTGATCCCGAAGCGCGTGTCGAGCAGCCCCGAGGAGCGGAACAGCAGATACATCGGGATCAGCACGCCCGCCGCCGGCATCATCTTGGTCGACAGCATCCACATCAGCAGATCCTTGGTCCGCTTGCCGGGCTGGAAGGCCATGGACCATGCCGCCGGAATCGCGATCAGCAGGCCCAGAAGCGTCGATCCGATCGAGATGATGACCGAATTGGTGAAGTGCCGGAAATAGGGCGAGCGCGCCTGAACCTCGGCATAATTCTCGGTCGTCCAGTCGAAGAACAGGAACTTCGGTGGACTGGCGATGGCGTCGGCCTCCGACTTGAAGCTGGTCAGGATGGTCCACAGGATCGGGAAGAAGATCACCAGCGCCACCAGCCACGCGAGGATGGTGAAGGACCAGCGGCGGCGTTCGGAAACTCGGCGGGTCATGGCGCTACTCCAGCGTCTTTCCGATCATCCGCATCAGGAAGATCGCGACGATATTGGCCAGAATGACGGCGATGATGCCGCCGGCGGATGCACCGCCCACGTCGTATTGCAGAAGCGCCTGCGAATAGACGAGATAGGTGAGGTTGGTCGAGGCATAGCCCGGCCCGCCATTGGTGGTGACCAGGATCTCGGCAAAGACCGAAAGCAGGAAGATCGTCTCGATCAGGATGACCACGGTGATCGCGCGGGACAGATGCGGCAGGACCAGATGGGTGAACTTGGACCATGCGCCGGCGCCGTCCATCTCGGCCGCCTCCATCTGCTCGCTGTCCAGAGATTGCAGCGCGGTCAGCAGGATCAGCGTCGCGAAGGGCAGCCATTGCCAGGCGACGATCAGGATGATCGACATCAGCGGGTATTGCGCGAAAAAGTCGATCGGCTGCGCGCCTACGGCCTTGGCCATCCACGCGAAAAGCCCGTTCACCGGATTCATGAACATGTTCTTCCACACCAGCGCGGACACGGTCGGCATGATGAAGAAGGGAGCGATCATCAGGATCCGCACGATCCCCTGCCCCATGATCGGCTGGTCCAGCAGCAGGGCCAGCACCACGCCACCGATCACGGTGATCGCAAGGACGCCGCCCACGATCATCAGCGTATTCGCCATCGCCGTCCAGAAGGCTGGGTCGGACAGGAAATACTTGTAGTTGGTGAAGCCGATGAACTGCTCCATGCCGGGCGAGAGCAGGTTGTAGCTTTGAAAGCTGAACCACAGCGTCATCGCCAGTGGCACGATCATCCAGCCCAGCAGCAGCAGGACCGAAGGCGCAACCATGAAGCGCGCAAGGGTTTTCTGGTGTCTCGTCGCCATGACCGCGCCTCCCTGTCGCGGGGGAATGGGATGCGGGGGCGTCGCCGCCCCCGCCTAGCCGGGGAGGCTATTTCGGGTAGCCTGCCTTCGCCATTTCACGCTCGGAAATCTGCTGGGCCATTTGCAGCGCCTGCTCGACACTGGCCTGCCCGGCAAGTGCTGCCGAGAACTGCTGGCCGACCGCGGTGCCAAGCGCCTGGAACTCGGGGATCCCGACCCATTGCGTGCCGATATAGGGAA
This sequence comes from Paracoccus sp. KR1-242, assembly GCF_049446195.1. NCBI lineage: Bacteria > Pseudomonadati > Pseudomonadota > Alphaproteobacteria > Rhodobacterales > Paracoccaceae > Paracoccus > Paracoccus sp. KR1-242. The sequence goes on along the minus strand of NZ_JBMSED010000001.1, from coordinate 5,545 downwards.
CCTGGACCGTGGTCGGGTTCTTCAGATCGGCCGACATGATGCTGTCCAGCGTCGGTTTGGCGAAGGGCGCGGCCTTCTGGTATTCCGGGTTCTCGTAAAGCGAGGTCCGGGTGCCGGGGGGCACGTTGGCCCAGCCTTCGGCTGCCGCAACCTGTTCGGTATAGACCTTGGAAGTCGCCCAGGCGACGAACTTCTTGGCCGCATCAGGCGCATCGGTCGAGGAAGGGATCGCCAGCGTCCAGGCCCAAAGCCACATCGCGGGCTTTTCACCCTCGGGTGCCAGCGCATAGCCGACCTTGTCGGCCACCGTCGATTCCTTGGGGTTCGACACGAAACTGGCGGCGACCGTCGCATCCATCCACATGCCGCATTTGCCGGTCTGGAACAGCGCGAGGTTTTCGTTGAAGCCGTTCGAGGACGCGCCGGGCGGTCCGGCCTCGGTCATGATGGTGACGTAGTCGGTCAGCGCCTTCTTCCACGCCTCCGACCCGAATTGCGGCTTCCACTGCATGTCGAACCACGGCGCGCCATAGCTGGCCGCCATCGAGGTGATGAAGGCCATGTTCTCGCCCCAGCCGGCCTTGCCGCGCAGGCAGATGCCATAGACCTCGTTCGGCTTGTCGGTGATCTTGCGCGCAGCGTCGAAGACGAAATCCCATGTCGGACGCTCTGGCATGGTCAGACCGGCTTTCTCGAACAAGTCCTTGCGATACATGATCATCGCGGATTCGCCGTAGAAAGGCGCCGCGTAAAGCTTGCCGTCCTGCGACAGCCCGTCGCGGATCGGCGGCAGAATGTCATCGGCGTCATAATCCGCGCCCATGTCGTCCAAGGGCATCAGCCAGCCCTGCTTGGCCCAGATCGGCACTTCGTAATTGCCGACGGTGACGATGTCATATTGCCCGCCCTTGGTGGCGATGTCGGTCGTCACGCGCTGGCGCAGGACGTTCTCCTCCAGCGTGACCCATTCCAGCTGGATGTCGGGATTCGCGTCGGTGAAGGGCTTGATCATCTTCTGCATGCGGATCATGTCACCGTTGTTCACGGTGGCGATGGTCAGGGTCTCGGCCGTGGCGGGCACGGCAAGGGCCGAAAGGGCGCATGCCCCCAGCAGGCCGCGCATCATCATGCTCATTCTGATCTTCCTCCCTGCGGATCGGCATTTGCCAATTCGATGGGCAAATGCTCACACAGAGTCGCAATTCTGTCAAGAAGCGTGCGCGGGCACGCCTTTCAGTCCCGCTTCAGGCGGCGCAGGTGATCGACAAGGAAGTCGGAAAGCTGGCGGGCCGCGGCGCTTTGGTGATGGCCCAGCGGGCGGCACAGTTCCAGGTTGGTCTCGATCCGGTCGCGGGCGCAAAAGGGCCTCAGGACCAGCAGACCGGCCAGAATTTCGCGCGCGACGGTCTGGCGGGGCAGGATCATCACCGCCGCCCCACGGCAGGCCAATTCCTTCTGAAGTTCCAGCGATGAGGTGGTGAATGCGATCTCGGGCGCGTCCAGCCCGGCCGCGCGCACGCGGGCATCAAAGGCGCGGCGCACGCCAAAGGCCCGGTCCGGCAGGGTCAAGGGATGGTGAAGCAGATCCTCAAGCGTGACCATTTCGCAGGCGGCAAGCGGATGGGTCGAAGCCATGACCGGCTCATGCCGCATGGGAAGTCGCAACAGCACCTCGACCCGCGGATCGGGTGGCATGAACATCGCGACCGCAATCTCTGATACGCCCGTCGCCGCCGCCTCGAAGGCCGCGGCGGCCGAAGTCACCGTGATCTCGATCTGGATATGAGGATGCAGCGCCGAAAATTCGGCCAGCGCGGGTGCCAGCATCGAACTTGCCGCGACCCCCGGCAGGTGCAGCGAGACCGAACCGCGCTTGAGCCCGCGCAGATCGTCGATCTGACGTCGCGCCGCAGTCATCTCGCGCGCCACCAACCGCGCCCGTTCGGCCAGAACTTCGCCCGCCGCAGTCAACCGGATCCCCCTGGGTGAGCGTTCGACCAGTGCGGTCCCGAACGCATGTTCCAGCTTGTCGAGCTGACGGACGACGGCGGTGGGCGACGTGTTCAACCCCTCGGCCGCCTGCCGGATCGAGCCGGACCGGACAAGTTCGTTGAAAGTCGCAATGCTGTTCAGATCCATGGCGCGCCCCAGTGCAACGGAAAGCGTAGCAGCGTGTGCACAACATGGCGACTTCCATTTCGCCCGGCGCTGGCCGTTCATGGGCAAAAACCAGCAGGAAGAATACCCACATGTCCCAGATCCTGGACCTTGGCGCGCGCCAGATCCTGAACGCGTTCAGATCGCGCGAGTTGTCGCCGGTGGAATATATGCAGGCATTGATCGCGAGGGTCGAGGCGTCCGAGCCTTGGGTGCAGGCGCTGTGGCTGTTCCGTCCCGAACGGTCGCTCTCCGAAGCGCGGGCGTCAGAGAGGCGCTATGCGCAGGGGGTGCCGCTGGGCCCGCTGGACGGAATGCCCGTCACGGTCAAGGAACTGATCGCGACGGAGGGGGATCATGTGCCCCTGGGCACCGCGGCGACGCCGCACAGTCCGGCTGCCGAAGACGCGCCATCGGCCGCGCGCCTTCGCGAGGATGGGGCGATCATGTTCGCCAAGACCACCTGCCCCGATTACGGGATGCTGACCTCGGGCCTGTCCTCGTTCCACCATCTCAGCCGGAACCCGTGGGATCTGAGCCAGAACCCCGGCGGCTCGTCCTCGGGATCATCTGCGGCTGGCGCGGCGGGTTACGGACCGCTGCACCTGGGAACCGATATCGGTGGCTCGATCCGGCTTCCGGCGGGGTGGACGGGCCTGTTCGGGCTGAAGCCGTCGCTGGGTCGCGTGCCGATCGATCCCTATTACACCGGGCGCGTGGTGGGGCCGATGACCCCCACGGTGGATGATGCGGCGCTGCTGATGCGGACCGTGACCCGCCCCGACTGGCGCGACGCCACCGCTGTCAAACCCGAAGAGATCGACTGGGATGCCGGTCCCACCGATGTCCGAGGCATGAGGATCGGCCTGATGGTCGATGCCGGCTGCGGCTTGCCGGTCCATCCCGAGGTCGCCGCCGCCATCGCCGCCGCCGCGCGGCAGTTCGAGGCGAATGGCGCAATCATCATCCCGATTCCGGGCGTGCTGACGCGCGAGATGCTGGATGGGCTGGACATCGCGTGGCGCGCGCGCTTTTGGGGCCAGATGCTGAAGCTGCCCACCGAGGCGCGCGAGAAGATCCTGCCCTATATCCGCGAATGGGCCGAGGTCGGGGCCAGCGCCTCTCCGGTCGCGGTGGCTGAAGGATTCGACCAGACTTTTGCCATGCGCCGTGCCGCAAACGAGGCGCTGCACGGGCTGGATTTCATCCTGTCCCCGGTCAACCCGATGCAAAGCTATCCGGCCGACTGGCCCTCGCCCACCAACGATCCGGCGCGACCCTTCGAGCATATCGCCTTCACGGTGGCCTGGAACATGGGCGAGCAACCGGCTGCCTCGATCCATTGTGGTATGACCTCGACCGGGATCCCGATCGGACTGCAGATCGTCGGCCACCGCTTCGACGATCTGGGCGTGATGCGGGTGGCGCGCGCCTATGAGGAATGGCGCGGCCCGATCACCACCTGGCCGCGGCACGACCGCTAGTCGGTGTTGATCCAGATCGCCTTGGTGTCCAGGTATTCCTGCATGTGTTCGATCCCGCCCTCGCGGCCATAGCCTGACATTCGGACTCCACCAAAGGGAACGGCGGGGTCGATGGCGTGATACATGTTGACCCAGACCGTCCCCGCCTTGATCCGCCGCGCCAGCTTATGCGCCGTGCCAAGATGGTTGGTGAAGATCCCCGCGGCCAAGCCATAGGGGGTATCATTTGCGCGCCGCACGACCTCTTCCAGGTCATCGAAGGGCAGGGCCGAGATGACAGGCCCAAAGATTTCCTGACGCGCAATGGTCATCTCGTCGGTAACATCGCCAAAGACGGTCGGGGCAATGAAATTCCCGCCGTGATAGCCTTCACCCTGCAAGCGGGCGCCCCCGGTCACCAGCCGCGCGCCTTCGTCCCGGCCCACACCCAGGAAATGCTCGACACGCTCGGCCTGGCGGTTCGAGATGATCGGCCCCAGCTCGGTTTCGGGGAGCACCCCATCGCCGATCTTCAATGCCCCTGCAAATGCCGCCAGGCGGGTCAGGAATTCGTCATGAATCTCGCGCGCGACGAACAGCCGCGACCCCGCGATGCAGATCTGGCCCGAATTGGCAAAGACCGACATGGCGGCGACCGGAACCGCCTTGTCGAGATCGGCATCCCGGCAGACGATGACCGGCGACTTGCCCCCCAGTTCCAGCGAGACATGCTTGAGATTTCCAGTCGCCGCGCGGGCGATGGCCTGCCCGGTCGCGGTCGATCCGGTGAAGACGATCTTGTCGACACCCGGATGGGCGGCCAGCGCCGCGCCCGCCTCGGCCCCGGTTCCGGTGACGATGTTCAGCACGCCATCGGGCAATCCGGCCTCGGCCATCAGGCGGGCGATCATCAGCACGGTCAGCGAGGCTTCCTCCGAGGGTTTCAGAACCACCGTGCAGCCGGTCGCAAGCGCGGGTGCAATCTTCCAGACCGAACCCGCAATGGGGGCATTCCAAGGGATGATCGCGCCAACCACGCCGATCGGTTCCTTTACCGTCTGGGACAGGATCTCTCCGGGGAACGAGTTCGGAATTGTGGCGCCGTGCAGCGCGACCGCCTGTCCGGCATAAAAGCGCAGCATCCCCAGGACGCGCCGGCTGTTGGCCAGCGTGCGGGTGATCGGCATGCCCATGTCCAGGGTATCCGACAGGCACAGGCTTTCCCATTCGGCCTCGAAGCGCTCGGCAATGCGCAGCAGCAGAGCCTGGCGCTCGAACGGGGTCCAGCGCGACCACGGCCCTTCGAAAGCGCGTCGGGCCGCGGCGACCGCCTGATCGATATCGGCCCCGTCGGCGCGTGGCACGGTGGCAAGAAGCCTGCCATTCGCGGGATTGCGTGCCTCGATCACCGCGCCCGAAAGCGCCGGTATCCATCTGCCCCCGACAAACATGGGCAGGAACCCACCATCATAAAGTGCGTCGCCACGTGTTCCCCATTCCGCCATGCCCATCCTCCGCCTTGCGATCTGGATATTGGGAGGATCGGAGGGATGGCTCAAGGGCTGCTGGCATCACCGCGTGGTTTCTGGCGGCGGCGGAATTGGCCCGGCGCATTGCTTCGCGTTGCGGGGATTCTGTCCTTGAGCCTGAATGCGGACTGGTGTCCGGACAGCAGAACGCCTCCTGCGAACAGGAGGTTGTGGAGAGTGTAGGAGATTTGGTTGCGGGAGCAGGATTTGAACCTGCGACCTTCAGGTTATGAGCCTGACGAGCTACCGGGCTGCTCTATCCCGCGCCATTTTGCATCGCGGTTTTTGCGGTGCTTTTTATCGTTTTCGAGAGATATCCGTTTCTTTCCAGGTCTGGCGGTGACCTACTCTCCCACGTCTTTTGACGCAGTACCATTGGCGCGACGGCACTTAACG